>SVDN01000011.1:0-86316 GCA_015057825.1 Lachnospiraceae bacterium | reverse complement strand
AACGCCGTTAATTCCCAAAATATCTTGGAAATAGTAAAGTATATAGCTGGCAGTAAGCATATATACCATATCTTTACCTACGGCACCGAGACCGTATGATGCCTTTTCTTTTACTGAAAGTTTCATATTTTCCTCCTATTCTTTGCGATTATTAAACGCCAACTCAACCACTTTGTATGCGCCGTCGTATATGCCGGCGACTTTGTTTTGCTTGATATTCTCGCACATATCTATAAGCACGTTTTCCTCTTTCAAGAACAAATCAAGCATTTTCTTTGCTTTCGGAATTGTGTCACATTCTGTTGTGCCATCACCTATTTCCGCCGAATGAATTGCACCCCACATCTCATGTCCGCCGACTCTTTTAATAAAAAGTTTCGGAACCGGATAAAAAGCAAGTTCACTCGGTTTTGTAACAAGCACATCACAGGCTCTCATAAGAAGGTTTGTTGCGTATACCGCTTCAAAAATATCCTTATGGCAGAATACGTGAAAGCCCGTTAAATCGTCATTGTTAAGTGCTTCTTCAGCGAATTTCTTCGTCTCTTCCCAATTGTCGAAATGCTCTGTTGCAACGCTTCGAAGATTAAACATATCTGAGACTATTTCATCCCAAACATTTCTGTAGTCCCCTACATTTACAAACAATACAGCCTGTCCGTCATTGACTAGTTTTATAAGATGTTTGATGATTTCAATAAAGATTTCTTTTTGCGCTCCCGCACCACCGATTGTAAGCAAGAATCTGATAGGTTTTTTGTTCTTTCTTCTTCTGATTCTCGCATCGCAGTCCGCCTCGATATTCGAAACCAGCTCATGGTCGATGTAATGGCCTGTATAAACCAAAGAATCTTCAGGCATAGGGTTTAGCACCTCGCCTTTTACCATATCATCAAGCCTTCTGTAACCATTGTATGCGTAATGCGTTTGAACAGTATGAATGCTACCCTCAGCATAATGCAGTGCCATAGGCCAGTTGTCCGGAATGGCATTTACAACATTTTTCATACCTGCATGAATGGCTGCCTGAGCCGGCCAAACATGAGTTGCAACCACAGGAATATCTTTTGGAATGTTTTTATATACGGTTGACATAAGTTCCGCATTCTTTTGATCCGCCGCATTGTAAGAAAGTTTTTTAAATCCTTCGTAATTAAGCGGTTCCCAAACAAGCTTGTTAAAAAGCTTGCTTTTTTGAGAAAGTCTGGAGCCCTTTGAATAGAGCTCATTTTGAGCACCGATCAACTTGGTACATGTCGTAGTCGGAAAAGAATTAAGATCCATCCAATAAGGCGTATAACCTAAGTGATGAGCCGCGGAAGCAATGGCCATTGAAATGCGGTAATGACCGAATCCCATTCTGATATTTCCCACAATAATGCCCTTTTGCCTGTCAAACTCGGCAGTGTTAAGTCCGTCTTCCTTGTCTGCTATGCGAATGTTTTTGACACCCAGCTCATTTCCTATTTGCGGATTTTCGGTAATTTCAACGGAATAATTCCTTGTCGAATCGTCACCGAATTTTTTTATCCATTTCTTTTTGGATTTTTCAGCCTTTTTCACAACTTTTGCAGGCATCTTGTTTCCAAAGATCACTGAAGATCTGTCCAATTTTCTCCCCTCTTTCTTAAAACATTTTAGGCAACAATACCATCCATAATTATGGAAACAACTTCACTTAACGCATAATCGTATGGAATGTCGTATATCACAAGAGTATTCTTTTGGAAGAATGTTTCAATAACCGATGTGTATATAAATTTAAAAAGAACAAGATTTGTCTTCCTTATTTTCTTTTCTTTTACGCCTTTTTCCATAAGTTTGATTACATCCTCCCAGCCGGATTCAAGGCGTTTTTCAACGTTTTCGTAAACTGTTGGATATTTGGATTTAAGAAGATATAACTTCTCAAAATTGAAATTTCTGTACTGCTCAGGCATAGAAGCCAAAGTTCTTTTAAGTTTTTCAACCGTATCCAATGATTTGTCCTTTAAAATCTTTGCTTTCTCTTCTTCGATACTGTCAAAGATGTTATTAAGAATGTAATTAAACATGTCTTTTTTGTCATTGAAAATCATATAGATGGTTTTCTTGCTGATTGAAAGATTGTGTGAAAGTTCATCCATTGAAAATTTAAGGCCTTTAATCTTAAATAATTTCAATGCCTCGTCAACAATCTGCTGTCTTACAACATTTTCGTCTTTTCTTGGTCTCATTAGTCGTGCACGTCCTTTCGTATAAATACATTGTTAACAATCCCATAAGGAAACTATATCCTTTATGTTAGTTTCCTTTATTTTAACATAGCAATAATTACCTAACAATAAAACAAGTGCACAAAAATAGTTTCCAAAAATTAGTCAAAATGACAGTGTCGACGCCGAATGATGTTTGTCAGGTAAAGTAAGCGAGTCGCCTATTAGAAGATATCGATATACAAGCCTCACTCACGGCAGCGGGGAGGATTGTTTTAATTACACGCTTCGTTTTCTATTCGTTGCGCTCGTTTATTTGCGGCCAACCGCTTAAACTCGCTTCGCTCAAACATAAGCTCCTTTGGCCGCTAACATCGCACAACTCATATACGAAAGCCTCGCTATCGTAATTAAATTCAATCCTCCCTGCCGCCGTGTCCGGCTTGTATTTCTAGTTTGCCAGAGGCGACTCCGCTATTTGCCAAAAAAAGATTTAGTCCCTCTGGAACTACAATGCGTGTTCAGGTAAGTATTCAGTTGAAATGTATTGCAAATTGCAACACATTTGCATATAATGATATTGAAAGGTGGTGGACAAAATGGCATCAAAAACAGCAAACGTAAACATTAGAATAGAACTTGGAATAAAGGAAAAAGCTGAAAAAATTTTGGAAAAGCTGGGGATTCCCCGTGCGGTAGCAATAGATATGTATTACAGACAGATAATTGCTCATAATGGAATTCCGTTTTCAATATCACTTCCTGCTCGTGATGAAATGACTAAAGATCAGTTTGATTCATTTATGGAAGAAGGTCTTAAGCAAGCAAAATCCGATAACTCCTTTGATTTAGATGAAGTCTTTAATTAGATTTACAGAAGGTATGATTATATATTTTTTCTTTTTCCTCATAGCTGCATTTTAATCTGCTCGAAAATAACGTCAAGGCTGCGTACGCACCTTGAAAAGGCAAGGCCTTGACGTTTATTTTCGATGCAGATTATGCTCTTAGCTAAGAGGGAAAGAAAAAAAATTGCCTATCAGGCACATATTCATATATTTAGCCGCCGTTAAATGCCGTGAAAAAAATATTTGTTTTAAAGCTAAAGAGTAAGATAAAAAACAAGTTTGAAAATATCTGCTTTTCATACCTTAGAGTGGAGTCTTAGAATAACTTTGAAAATCTCACAACACCAGCAATGATTGGACAGGACGTCCAATCAAGGCGAGCCTGAGACAGGATGTCGAATGCGAGCCGTTTGCGGACTTTTATAAAAAACATCATTGATTTTCATTAGTTATTCTTGACGTAACGACAGGTTGAAAACAGATATTTTCATAACTTGTTTTTTATTACACAATTGGTTTAAAAACAAATATTTTTCACGGCACAAAAGGCGGCACCTCAATATATGAAGTGCCGCCTGATAGGCAATTATTTAAGCTCCTGACGGGATTTGAACCCGTGGCCTTTGCATTACCAATGCAACGCTCTACCCCTGAGCTACAAGAGCAATCTATAAAAATATAACTAAATTTTTAGCTATTGTCAATTATTTCCGACGAAATAAATGGCAAATTACAGAAAAATTTTATGCCTGCATTCTCTGTCTTACAATCTCAAATGCCAAAACGCCGCAAGCAACGGAAGCATTCAAAGAATCAATATCGCCTTTGATTGGAATGGATGCGATAAAATCGCACTTTTCCTTAACAAGTCTTGAGACACCGCTGCCTTCATTGCCGATTACCAAAGCAATAGGACCTTTCATATCAAGCTTATACATGCTTTCGCCATCCATATCGGCGCAAACAAACCAAAGACCTTTGTTTTTAAGTTCTTCGATGGTTGCGGAAATATTTGTAACCTTAACCACCGGAGTATGATAAATCGCACCGGCGGAAGCCTTTGCCACAGTGGCTGTAAGGCCAGTTGCGCGTCTTTTCGGAATAACAACGCCGTGAGCCCCGCAAAGATTTGCGGTACGAATAATCGCACCCAAATTGTGGGGATCTTCAATATTGTCCAGAATGAATATAAAAGGATCTTCGCCCTTTTCTTTGGCTTTTGCAAGAACATCATCCAATTCGGCATAATCAAAGGCCGCAAGAATAGCTATTACACCTTGATGTTTACCGGTTTTGGAAATCTGATCAAGCTTTTCTCTGGGAACAAAATTAATAACCGTTCCCTTCTTTTTAGCCTGTCTGATGATTGAATTAAGCGGGCCGTCTTTGCAACCTTCTAAAATGAAAAGTTTGTCAACCGTTTTTCCGGCTTTGAAACTTTCCGCAACGGCATTTCGCCCCTCAACAACAAGTTCATCTTGTTTATAGTCGTTATCCATTATTACTCCTTATTTCTTTATATCTTTTGGATTGCCGTGTTTGGCAATAACAAAGTTAAATCCGTAGTCGGACAGCTCTATAATCCTGTCTGTATTGCCTTCCAAATACAAATGACCGATCAAAGCCTCAAAACCCGTTGCATCCCTGTACTCTCCGATTGTGGCGTTTTTTGCGGATGTGTTGGATTTTGCGTTTCTTCCTCTTTTGAATATTGCAAGCTCCGTTTCGCTCAGCATTTCTTCCTCAATAAGCTTTTTGATAATTTCGCTTTGAGTAGGCGCTTTCGCAAGAGCGCTTCCAAAATAATTAAGCTCTTTTACGGAACGATTAAAGTCGCTTATTACCTTACTTCTGAGAACAAGCTCGTAAACCGCATCACCTATAAAAGCAAGGGCAAGCGAAGACAAATCCTCGGGATTTTTATGTTCACATCCCAGTTTTTCGCTGATTAAGGCGTAAATATCTACTTTCTGTGCCATTTTACTCCTTCACGTGTATCTTCCAAGATAATACCTTTGTCTGCGAGCAAATCTCTGATTTCATCGGCTCTGGCAAAGTTTTTATCTTTTCTTGCCTGCTGTCTTTCCTTAATAAGATTGTCTATTTCTTCATCAAGGATTTCAGCTTCTTTTGTAACGATTATTCCGAGAATATCGCAAAGTTTTGTAATTTCTTCTTTTGCTGCGTTCAAAAATGCTTTTGAACTGTTCTCGTTTGCATTTGAATTTACATATTTTACAAGTTCAAATACTGCGGATATTGCATCTGCCGTATTGAAATCATCATCCATTGCTTCTTCGAATTTTGCCACATAAGTTTTTGCAAAGTCCGCATCTTCACCGGCTTTGAACTCATCCTCTTTTGCATTTTCCAAAAGATGATTCAAATTATCAACCGCTGTTACGATTCTTGCAAGTCCGGCTTTCGAGCTTTCCATTAAATCAGCGCTGAAGTTAAGAGGACTTCTGTAATGGGCGCTGAGCATGAAAAATCTCAAAACCTGAAGATCGTATTTTTCGCTTATTTCTCTGACTGTTTTAAAATTTCCCAGAGACTTTGACATCTTGTGATTGTCAATATTCAAAAAAGCGTTGTGCATCCAATATCTTGAAAATTGAACTCCGTTTGCGGCTTCACTTTGAGCTATTTCGTTTTCGTGATGAGGAAAAATAAGGTCCTCACCGCCGGCATGAATATCTATTTCGTCACCGAGATATTTCTTAGCCATTACCGAACATTCAATATGCCAACCCGGGCGTCCGTCGGAATAGTCAGATGGCCAGAAAGGTTCCCCTTCTTTTTTCGGTTTCCAAAGAACGAAATCCATCGGATCTTCTTTTTCGTCATCGCCGGTAACCAAAATGCTTCTGTGTCCGGCCTGAAGCTCGTCCATATTCTTCTTTGAAAGCTTGCCGTAGTCTTTAAACTTTGCTGTTCTATAATAAACCGTGCCGTTTTTTTCGTATGCGTAGCCTTTTTCAATAAGGACTTTTATCATATCCAGCATACCGTCTATTTCTTTGGTTGCCAAAGGATTGTATGTAGCAGGCTTGATGTTCATGCCCTCCATATCCTTTTTGCATTCTTCGATATAACGATTTGAAATCTCTTCGCTTGTTACGCCTTCTTCGTTGGCTTTTTTTATTATCTTATCGTCAACATCCGTAAAGTTTGAAACGTAGTTAACTTTATATCCTTTGTATTCCATATAGCGGCGGGCCGTATCGAAAACAATCATCGGACGGGCATTACCTATATGAATATAGTTGTAAACCGTAGGTCCGCAGACATACATTCTTACCTTTCCCTCTTCTATAGGAACAAATTCTTCTTTTCTTCTGGTTAATGTGTTATAAATCTTCATATTTATCTCTTTTCTTAGTCTATTAACAATGGCAAAAGCCAGCTACTATTTATCTTCTTTTAAAGCCTCTACCACTTTTTTCAAATCCTCAACTTGCTTTTTCAATTCGCATATTTCAAGTTCAACGGGATCCGGAAGATGAATCTGATCCATTTCACTTCTTTGAAGTTTGATGCAATCAAGTCTTTCTTCGTTTGTTTTGACAACTTTTCCCGGAACACCCACAACTGTGGAGTTTGGCGGAACATCGTTTAAGACAACGGAGCCCGCACCTACTTTTGAGTTGGCGCCTATTGTTATGGAACCCAAAACCTTTGCACCGGCACTAACCATAACATTGTCTTCCAATGTCGGGTGACGCTTGCCCTGTTCTTTACCGGTACCGCCAAGGGTAACTCCTTGATAAAGAGTAACATTGTCGCCGATTATTGTTGTTTCACCGATAACAACACCGTGTCCGTGGTCAATAAAAAGACCTTTACCTATGGTTGCACCCGGATGAATCTCTATTCCGGTTTTGGCTGCCGCTTTTTGCGAAATCTTTCTGGCTTTGTAATAATCGCCTTTAAGATAGTATTCATGCGCCTTTCTGTATTTTCTAATAGCTCTGAAGCATGGATATAAAAGAACTTCTCTCTTTGATTTAATAGCAGGGTCTCGTTCCTTTATAACCTCAAACATTTCATTTAATTCTTCAAAGTATCCCATGACTCTCTCTTCCAATTCTTTTTTATTACTCAAAAGCTTAAGTTTTCAATAAATTACATGACAATCGCAAGGAATTTTATTTCCTTGCGATACAGACGAATGAGATATACGGTTTTAAATCTAAACTTTATCCGATTATTTCCTGTAACCATATCAAATCACCGTTATCAAGTGTAATGCCGATTTCGCTTTGCATATCGATTGCATGAGAACCGATTTCGCTTACATCCAGGTCCTTGTCGACTTTGGAATCAAGAACGGTAATTTTGCCGAATCCATCTTCATCTGCACAAAATTCTACAGTCATATTATTCTCTTTTATGGTTTTATCCACAATGTTTGCCACAAATTTAGCATTCAGCGGCAATCTTGTTATCTTGGCAAGTTCAAACATGTTAATAGGCCTGAACATTGAGCAGGCTTTTTTTGTAAATGTCGACTTGTCAATCCATGGCATATTATACAATTTACTTTTCTCATCTGCAAGGATTTCCAGTTCGTCAACTCCGTATTTTTGACAAATCAAATTAAACAATTGCTTTTCGTAGCCGTATTTGCTGGTAATTTCGGAAACGGTAACTTTTCCGTCTTCTAACATACAACAACCAAAAGCCATCATATTGCCGGCGGTATCCACAAGTTTTTCAATCTCGCCGCCTTGGAATCTTACAAGTTTAATCATATCAAAGAAATAGTCACTGTCTCTGATGGCATAAACACGTTTGTTTTTGTCAAGGCATGCACGGCTGTAGGATGCAAGTTCATCCTCATCCATAGGCTTTGCCGGACGTAAAAACAATGTATCGTTGGTTTCCTGCGGCGTGTATTTTCCGCAAAGTATATCTCTGTAAGGGCTGAATCCGAATCTTTCGAAATGCTCATAACCCTCTGTAAAAAGAAAGGCAAATGCAAAATTCTTTTTGTATAACTCTTCAAGAGCAAAGGAAAAGAGATGATCCATATGCCCTTGTTTTCTGTGTTCTTCCAATGTTGCAATGGCATAAATATATGCCACATCGATTTCTTTACCGCTAAAATTAAACTTTTTCGGAACAGCTTGCAAAATAGCCACCAATTCGCCGTCTTCTTCATCAACGAAAACGATATTGTGAATTGCTCTGTTTTCAAGATAAAACTTTGCAAAATCCTCTGTAGCATTCGCCCCTATTTTAACCAATTCAATAACTTTATCAAATTCGTCTTTTTCCAAATACCTAACCATATTTATACCCCCAAAATTTAATTATTCAACATACAAATCGCATGTGCCGCTATACCCTCTTTTCTTCCCGTAAAACCAAGATGTTCTTCCGTTGTGGCTTTGACGCTGATTTTATTTAAATCCAACTCCAAAGCCTTTGCTATATTAGCCCTCATTTGATCTATGTGAGGAGCCATTTTTGGTGCTTGTGCCACAATAATCGAATCAATATTTTCAATAAAATACCCGTTCTCTTTAAGCAATTTTCCCACAGCTTTCAAAAGCTCGATACTGGAAATCCCCTTATATTTCTCATCCGTATCCGGAAAATGCTTGCCGATATCTCCCAGCGCCGCGGCCCCCAAAAGAGCATCCATAATCGCATGCAGCAAAACATCGGCATCGGAGTGGCCCAAGAGCCCCAATTCATATTCAATTTTTTCGCCGCCCATGATTAAATCGCGGTCTTTTGCAAATGCATGAACATCATAGCCTATACCGACTCTCATTTAACACCTCTTCGCTATCGACTCTGACATATAGTTCGCCACAATAGCTTATATATAAGTAATTCTAACACCAATTAAGATTTTCTTCAACGAATTAATTTCAAATAAAGCTATAGCCTAAAAAGGCTTCAATGCTTGCAAATACTTTTGTTCCTCTATGGATAAATTCGACTCTGCTTCCTCAAAAATCATCTCAACAAAGTCTTTGCATTTTTTTGCTTTTCCAAGCCTTCCGTAAATATGAGCATCGTAGCCCTCTTTCATTATGGCTTCTTCTGCCTCGTATATATCCTTTTCGTTTCGAACGGACGAAAACTCCTTTCTTAGGCGGCACAAAGTCTTTTCACTGTAAAAGAGGCCTTTAATCAGAGCAGCATATCCAAGCATTTTATCTTTAGGCATGGCATCCGCCATTCTTATTTCGATGTATTGTTTAAAGCGTACATTGGGAAAAAACATGGAAAGAATATGTTCGTTAAATTTTCTTTCTTCATCCATAAGCAGCTCTTTTACGCTTTTTTCCGTATAAAAAGCCTTTCCTTCCTTATCCAAGCCCACAATCAAAGGACTTTCGTAAATATGCTTTGCGTAGTCGTAAAAAGTATAGCTTCTGTTTAAAGAATCTTTAAAATAGCCGCATCTAACCTTATCCGTATCATTCCAAATTGCGCATCTTAAAAGGTTCTTCTCCCATTCTTTTCTTATTCCTTTGTGGGATTGATTTTGGCTTATAAGCGCAAATATCGGTGATAAAACACAGGCAAAATGATATTTTCTTATGGCATCCGCCTCGTTTATATAATCTATGGAAACTTGAGTTGACCCCGTTGCGCGCATCATAAAAACACCGTGTTTCCCGCTTTTTTCAAAATATTTATCCATATATTCGTATCGTTTTTTTGGAATCAAAGGGAAATCATGAGGATCGCAAAGCCCGGATTCAACCAAGGGATGAACTCCCTTGGTAATCATATGAAAGCCCGCAGCCTTGATAATGGGCTCCCAAACTTTTATAAAAGAATTATAAATTTCCTCAATATCGGATATCTTTTCTCTTGGATTAATGCTTATTTCCAACTGACAAGCCGGCTCAAGGCTTATGGCATAGTCTGTTGTTTGCAAACCGATTGCATTATCGCCTTCAAAAACAACATTTCCGCCTTCTTTGGCCGCAAGAAGCAAGATATTTTTAAGAATATCATAAGAAGCAGGCTTTAATTCATCATCCACAATAAAATGCTCAAGTTCCACACCTATTGTTTGTTTGTCCGATGCGCCTGCTTTTATATAGTCAACTATTTTATTTATATTTGCCTCATCTTTGCCCATTTTTGAAATATCGCTCATTTTGTACTTACCTTTTTCTTTAATTATAGCCTTTAATAGTACAAATTACAAACAAATACGTATTTTGGGCAAAAAGAAAACACCTAAACAGGAGTCTAATCTCTGCTTAAGTGTTCAAGTAGCGAGAATGAGACTTGAACTCATAACCTTCCGGGTATGAACCGGATGCTCTAGCCAGTTGAGCCATCTCGCCATATCAGTTTAAAATAGTGGGACCTACAGGGCTCGAACCTGTGACCCCCTGCTTGTAAGGCAGGTGCTCTCCCAGCTGAGCTAAGATCCCACAAATTTGACTGCCTTGTTAGTATAATAAAAACTTTGTGAAAAGTCAACCACTTTTTCAAGAGTTTTTCTGCGGATTTTTTCTTACCAAAAGATAGAAAAATACCGCTGTTAAGGCAAGCTCAAAAAGCATTATCAAAACATAGGAAAGCATGCTTACGCTAAGAAGTCTGCTAAGGCCCGTTTTGGTCATAATAATCGAAAAAACATTAGCCGAAACATGGAAAACAATAGGCGCCCATATGGTGTTGAATTTTTCGTAAACAAAGCAAAGTCCCAGTCCCAAAATAGCCGTATACATACCTTGCGGCAAATTCATATGAAAGAGTCCGAACATAAGGGCGCAAACAATGGTGGCCGCATTTATGCTCATAAACTGCTTTAACCTTGTATAAACAAGGCCTCTGAAAATATATTCTTCCACAATGGGAGCCAAGATACCGCTGCCTATAATAACAAGCACAATATTGCCGCTTACCAAGTTTTGCTCAACTTCTTCGTATGTATTAAGGAGTTTGCTTGAAAACATAAGACTTAAAAGACGACTGAATCCGGTCGACATAACTATAGCAAGAATAATAACAGAACCAAGCTTAACCTTCGGTCTTTCCAAATCCACTCTAAGGGATGCGTCCCTTTTATACAGAAAATAAACGACAATAACGGTTATAAGTAAAGAAATAATGGTTAAAATCACCGAGTATTTGTCGATAAATTCGTTTAAACCTCCCATATAACCATAGGAAGCCGCTATTCCCTTGGAATCCGAGTATTCCTGCAAAGAATTGGTATAAACGGATGTGAGTATGCTTTCACCGATAAATCTTACAAAAATCTGGATAAAGAAATAAATAAGTACAGGATAAATGACTTTCCAGATTTTTTCCCAAATTGTTCCTTCGTACATTTAACAAAATTGAAGCGGATAAAACCCTATCCGCTTCACTCCTTAAATCTTCTTAATTAATCGAATCAATTACATCATTCCTTCGAATAAAGATCCTACATCATCTGCATTTCTTGTTGATGCGGTATTTGTATATGTAGGTGTTTTCTTCAAAGCCGATGATGCTGCATTTTCAACGGCGGTTGCTTTTGTCTGCATCTGCTGACCGTAAGAACCGTAGCCTTGGAATAATGTCTTAAGACTGTTGATATTTTTTTCGTCTTTAAACTTATCTTCATTGATTGAAAGTTTGTTGTCCGAACCGATTTTGATTCCGACGCTGTTTAAAATTCTCTCATTGGCTTTTGTTCTGCCTGTCATTGATGAAACTCCGCGAAGAACCGATGTGTTTGTTGAATCGGCTCCCGTATCGAGCATTTCATTGTATGATTTAACATATGCCGATGCCTTTTTATAAAGGTCATCCATGTCATATTTCATTGTCGTTGTGCCGTCTTCGTTCTTTACGGCCTTCTTTTCAAAATTATCTTCTTTAAGCAAATCCTTGAGAGTTGTCTTCAAAGAATTTGCATCGGATGATGTCATCTGAAGCTCTTTCTTTTCTTCCGAAGCCTTAGTCGAATCTGTCTTTGATGAAGCATTTTTCTTTTCATTTGCATAGTAAGACTTCATCATCTTTGAATAAGAGCCGCTCTTTAAAAGATTATAATTTGAAATAGAACTTGATAATGAAGTTCCCTGACTGTTACCGAATAAATTAGCCATATTGCCTGCAGTAATTGCCATATCTCTCACTCCTTTTTAAGATATAAATACTCCTTTAGCAGCATTAAAATCCATTTCTCGCCACTTCGTCTTTCGCATTAAAAACAAAAAGACATTTCCTCTAATTAAATTATCTTACAAGCCGAAGCAAAAGTCAAGAAATGATTAACATAAAATCCTAATTCTCTTTAACTCTCAAAATATCATACAAATCAAGCTTGGCATCCAGTTTAAGATACACTTTTTTCTTAGGATGCGGACAAGATTCAATAGGATTCATCTCTTCGTCATACATGGCTTCAACTTTAACTTTTAAATTGCTGCCATCCACCTTCATAATCTCGATTTCATCGCCGGCCGAAAACTTGTTACGCTGCTCGATCATATAAAGTCCATCATCGCAAACTTTTTCAATCATACCGAGATAGGTATATTCTTTGATATATGTGTTTGAATCATAGATTTGTGTTTCTTCGTTTGGTTTTCCGAAGAAAAATCCCGTTGTGTACTGTCTGTATGTGCATTTTGCGATTTCTTCTTTGTAGAAATCGATTCTGCTTTTATAATATTCTTCGTCTTTTAAATAGTCGTCTATGGCCATTCTATAGGTTCTGGTAACCGTTGCCACATACAAGGCGGTTTTCATGCGACCTTCTATCTTGAAGCTGTCGATTCCCGCATTTATCATTTCGGGAATGTGCTCAATCATGCACAAATCCTTTGAGTTGAATATATATGTTCCTCTCTCGTTTTCATAAACGGGCATATATTCACCGGGTCTCGATTCTTCCATCACATAATATTTCCATCTGCAGGGATGAGTACAAGCGCCCTTGTTTGCATCTCTTCCCGCCATAAAGGCGCTGAGTAAGCATCTTCCCGAATAGGAAATGCACATAGCTCCGTGCATAAAGGACTCAATTTCCATATCTTCCGGAATATTTTCTCGGATTTCCTTAATCTCGTTTAATGACAATTCTCTGGCGGATACAACGCGTTTTGCGCCCAATCTGTACCAAAACTTATATGTCTCGTAGTTTGTATTGTTTGCCTGGGTGCTTATATGAATTTCCATATCCGGCAAAATTTCCTTTGCTATGGTAAATACACCCGGATCGGAAATAATAAGGGCATCGGGGCCGATTTCTCCCAGTTCTTTAAAGTATTTTCTTACGCCATCAAGATCGTAATTATGGGCAAGGATATTTGCGGTCACATAGACTTTCTTGCCGTTTGCATGAGCAAAATCAATGCCTTCTTTCATCTCTTCCATAGAGAAATTTTTGGCTTTTGCTCTGAGGCCGAAGGCTTCACCGCCGATATAAACAGCGTCCGCACCATATTTAACTGCTACTTTTAATACTTCCAGACTGCTTGCCGGAACTAATAATTCTGTTTTTCTCATATTTCTCACTTCCCATCAATCGCCTATTTTTACCGACATGGTGATACCATCACCGATGGGTACAATTGTGGTTTCCAATTTATCATTATGTTTAAGTTCGTAAAGATAGTCTCTCATCCTTTTGTGAATTGTCCTATCTCTGCGTTCTATCACAAATTTCGAATCAATAATACTACCTTCCTGAAGCACATTATCGGATATTAAAACACCGTTTGGACTTAATAATCTTAAAATATCCGGAAGGAAGTTAATATATTGAGCCTTTGCGGCATCCATAAAAATAAAATCGTAAGGACCTTTTAACTCTTTTAAAATGTCCGTTGCATCACCCTCATATAGCTTTATAACATTTTCTTTGGCGGCCTTTTTGATATTTTCTTTTACCAAAGGAATTCTTTTCTTGTAATTTTCAATTGTATCGATTCTTGAATCCGCCGAAATATATTCGCTCATTAAAACAGCAGAGTATCCAATGCCACTTCCTACCTCCAAAATCCTTTTCGGTTTTTTGATTGTTAACATTACTCTCAAAAAACTTTCCATTTCTTTTCTTATGATAGGAACATGCGTAGCGATTGCATACTCTTCGATTTCTTCACATATTTTACTGTTTGATTTTTCAAGTGAGCAAATATAGTCAACTATTCTTTCGTTAACTATCATAATTACACCTATTCTTGTGCGGCTTCCTCGCCTTCGCCTTCAGCCGGGGCCGCTGTTGTTGTTTCCTCTTCTTCCACTACCGGAAATCTGAGTTCATCCAATATTTCTTCCGTGGTCATTGATGTATTGAGAGTATAAGTTCCGGCATTGAACTTGGCATCGTAAACTATACATCTGAGTTTGAACATACTCTCGTCGTCAATAAGACCGTTGTATTTAAGAAGCTCCGCCACCTCTGATTTGGAAGCTTTTTCCGGAATGGTAACCAAAACCTGTGTTCCCGGTGCTTCTTCCATAGCATCGTTTTGGAACAATCCATATCCAAGCTTAAATGCCATTGTGCAGATTATAATTGCCACAACAACAAAAGCTGCGATTATTCCCAATCTTACATATAATGATTTATTGTTCTGCTCTTTAGCTTCTTTGTTTATGCTGTTTTTTCTTTTCTTTTCCATAGAACTTCCCTTTTTACGTCATTTACCTACGATTTTCATCGCGGAAGATTACACCATGAAATAATATCATAAAATCTTTTCAAGTACAAGAGCGACTAAACTTCCATGATAATCGGCAAAATAACAGGATTTCTTCTCATCTTTTTCCAAAGATAATCAGATAAGCTATCCTTAACAATCATCTTAATCTTGCCCCAATCCGCTTCGCTTTCCGGATCGAGTTCGTTTTCCAAAGCATCTCTTACCACAGAAACGGCTTCATCCAAAAGATTTTCGGATTCTCTTACATAAACAAAACCGCGAGTTACGATATCCGGTCCCGCCAAAACCTGGCTGGAACCTTTTTCCAATGTAAGTACCACAATGATAATGCCGTTTTCCGCCAAATTTTGTCTGTCGCGAAGAACGATATTTCCAACATCTCCAATACCGAGACCGTCCACAAAGACACCGCCTGACGGCACTTTGTTCGTTACTGCCGCACTGTTTTCATCAAGGCTTATAACATCGCCGCAATTAAGCATAAATACATTTTCTTTGGCAACGCCCATACTGATGGCAAGATCCCCTTGAGCTCTTCTGTGTCTGAACTCACCGTGGACAGGAATTGCAAACTTAGGTTTAACCAAAGAATAAATAAGTTTGATTTCTTCCTGGCAGGCATGGCCCGAAACATGAGTCTGTTCGAAAATAACCTCGGCACCTTTCATGGCAAGTTCGTTCATTACTTTTGTTACAGCCTTTTCATTACCCGGAATAGGGTTGGAGCTGAATATTACAACATCCCCCGGTTTAATGGTTACTTTTTTGTGGATTGACGCAGCCATACGAGAAAGAGCCGCCATGGACTCACCCTGGCTACCTGTTGTAATAAGAACTATCTTTTCATCCGGATAGTTCTTCATTGTTTCCGTTGTAATCAAAGTATTTTCAGGTACCGTAATATAGCCAAGTTCGGAAGCTGTAGCAATGATATTAACCATGCTTCGACCTTCCACAACTACTTTTCTGCCATATCTGTATGCCGTATTTATAATTTGCTGCACTCTGTCCACATTGGATGCAAATGTAGCAATAATAAGTCTTCTGTTAACGTTTTCGGCAAAAATGGTATCGAAGGTTTTGCTGACCATTTTTTCCGTTTGAGTATAACCCGGACGAAGAGCGTTTGTACTGTCGCCAAGAAGGGCCAAAACGCCTTTTTTTCCGAGTTCACCGAATCTTAAAAGGTCAATCGGATCGCCGAAAAGCGGTGTGTAATCGATTTTGTAGTCACCTGTATGAACGACTATTCCCACAGGCGTAAAAATCGCAAGTGCCGCCGCATCGGCAATACTGTGATTTGTTCTTATAAATTCGATTCTGAAACAACCAAGATTTATGGACTGACCGTAGGTCACAATCTTTTTCTTGATATTTTTCGGAATATCGTCGTGTTCTTTTAATTTACCGTCTATAATTCCCATTGTAAGCTTTGTTGCATAAATAGGGAAATTAAGCTCTTTCAAAACGTATGGTATCGCTCCGATGTGATCTTCGTGGCCGTGAGTAACAACCATACCTTTTATCTTATCTTTGTTTGCCTGAAGGTAAGTAATATCAGGAACTACAAGGTCGATACCCAACATCTCGTCATCCGGAAATGACAAACCGCAGTCCACAATAATAATACTATCTTCGTATTCAAAGACAGTCATGTTCATTCCTATTTGGTCGAGCCCGCCAAGAGGAATTATCTTTAATTTACTTTTCTTATCCAATTTAAAATTGCACCTCCGTAAAGTTTTCCCGCACATTTATTTTCACACCATCAGGTGCAGCATGATATCCCAAAGCGGCTCAAATCAAGCCTTTTTGTTAGTCAAGCTTCCTTGATCGGTGTTATTATCTAACTTAATTCCACATCATCATCAAGAAGTTCTTCGAATATTTTGGAAATATAATCCAATTCCTTGTCGTCTTCAACCATTTCATACACCGCATCGGCGCTGGAATCCTCCGACAAGTCTTTTAAAATGTAAGCAACTTCTTCGTCTTCATCACTTTCGATTGCCGGATCTGAATTTTCCGTAACCAAAAGGTATTTAACATTGTTGATTTTTGTTTCTTCTATTACGTTGAATGAAACCTTTTCACCGTTTTCATCAACGAATTCCACTTTAATATCATTGTTTTTGTTATCATTATTCATTGTATTTTACCGATTTCTTATTATTTAATTATTGTTAGCATCCATATATGTCTGCAAAATAATGGCTGCGGCCAACTCATCCACATGCTCTTTATAATCTTTCTTTTTTACACCACTCAAAGACATTATGCTTTCTGCCTGGACAGTGGTAAGTCTTTCATCCATCAGCTCAACTTCAAGACCGGTCCTGCGTTCCAACATTTCTTTAAATTCCATGGTTTTTGCTACTCGATCTCCCGAAGTGTCGTTCATGTTTTTGGGAAGACCCAGCACAATCAAAGAAATCTCATATTCTTTAATGAGTGTTTCAATACGCTGTAAAGTTTTTCTAAGTTGGTTTTCTTTGTCTCTGCGAACAATCTCAATAGGCTGGGCTGTAATCCCAAGCAAATCAGAAACAGCCACCCCGACTGTTTTAGAACCAAAATCAAGGCCCATCAAACGCATATGGCACCTCTTACTCGTCTGTCATCTTATTGTTGATATAATATGTGAGAACTTCCTCAATAAGCTCATCGCGTTCAACCTTCATTATCATGCTTCTTGCGTTATTGAAGCTTGTGATATATGTAGGGTCTCCCGACATAATATAACCTACAATCTGATTAACAGGATTATATCCTTTTTTTGTGAGTGCTTTGCAAACCAATTCCAAAACTTCCGACACATCCTTGGTTTCATCCGGCACTTTAAAAAATTGAGTCTGTCTTTCATTATCGCCCATGACTTTTCTCCCCGCTCTGCCTGTGCTGACAAATCACATTTCATTATCTTTTCGGCTTTTATTTTTATAAACGTTCGAAAATGCTTTTGTTGACTAATTCTATAATAATACAGTTTTTAAATCCTTGCAAGGAGTATTTCCGATTCAAGGGGCTTATCTATCAATACTTTCATGTTTTTGCCCACCAAGTTTTCATCGGACTTTACACACACTTTAAGATACTGTCTCGTATGTCCTATATAGTATTCCTCGCCGGATAATATGCACTTTTCTTCGAAAAGCACTTCAGCTTCCTCTCCAAGAAATTTATTTCTGAAGGCTTGGGACATTTCTTTGCCCAGTTTTATAAGCTTCTCACTACGCTCATGTTTTTGTTTTTCCGTTAATTGATTCGGCATATCCGCAGCTTTCGTACCTTTTCGCTTGGAATATTTAAATACATGAAGATCCGCAAATCCTACTTTTTTGCAAAAATCATAGCTTTTTTCAAATTCTTCTTCCGTCTCTCCCGGAAATCCCACAATAACATCCGTTGTAATGGCTGCGTCATCAAAAGCCTTGCGAAGTCGCAGACAGGCTTCATAGTATTCACCGGATGTGTAATGACGATTCATTCTTTTTAAAGTTTCGTCACAACCGCTTTGCATGGAAAGATGAAAATGATGACAAATTTTTTCAAGTTTTTTAAGTCTTTCCACAAAATCAAAACTAATCACTCTGGGTTCCAAAGAGCTCATTCTGATACGTTCTATGCCCGGGATTTCGTTTAATTTCTCAAGCAATTCTATTAAGGAAATCTTTTCGTCAGACGAAGAAGTCTCCGTCTTGTCCAAACCGTAAGAACTTAAATTTATGCCGTTTATAACAATCTCTTTATAACCTTTGCCCGCCAAGCCCGTAACTTCTTTTTGAATTTCAGAGATACTTCTGCTTCTGATTCTTCCTCTGGTATAAGGAATAATGCAATAAGTGCAAAAATTGTTGCAGCCGTCCTGAACCTTAACATTTACTCTTATATTTTCATCCGTTGTTTCCACGGGAGTTTCTTCAAAAAGTTTTTCTTCGCCGATGTCAACAAAGTTGGCATTTTTACTTTGGTCTTTAAAGTAGTCGGCAAGTGTTTCCGCAAGGTTTGACTTTTTATTGTTACCAAGAATTATGTCAACTGCATTATCCCTTAGCAGTTCATCCCCCACTTCCTGTACATAGCAGCCGGCGGCTACAACCACGGCATCGGGATTAAGCTTTTTGGCGCGATGAAGCATTTGCCTTGATTTACGGTCGGCAATATTGGTAACGCTGCATGTATTAACGATATACACATCAGCCATTTCAGAAAAATCCACAATTTCATAACCATTATTCATCAGTTGTTCTCTCATGGATTCCGCTTCATATGAATTAACTTTACAGCCCAGATTGTGGATTGCTGCTTTCATTGATTTACCTCTCATAAGTTAATTTGCGGCCGAGCATTAGCGGGCCGCAAACAAATAATTAAAATTCTACATCAATAACTTCCGTTGTTTCTATAGCAACTTTTACAAGTTCTTCCATGGCTTCTTCTATATGAGATTCGCTCTTTTTGATAGAAAGAAGGTTAGGCTTTGTAACCGGATGCTTGGCCACAAAGATTGTACAACAATCTTCGTAAGGAAGAACCGATGTCTCGTATGTTCCGATTTTTTCGGAAATATCAATAATATCCTGCTTATCCATTGCCACCAAAGGTCTGTAAACGGGCATTGTGCAAACTTCGTTTGTAACTGCCATGGACTGCATTGTCTGGCTGGCAACCTGGCCGATGCTTTCACCCGTTACAAGTCCGAGATTTCCCTTTTCTTTTGCAAAATGCTCCGCAATTTTCATCATATAGCGGCGCATAATGATAGTAAGCTGGTCATGTGGACAGCCTTCATAAATCTTAAGCTGGCAGTCTGTAAAGTTTACAATATGGAGTCTTATCGGTCCCGAATATCTCGATACAATACGTGCCAAATCCACTACTTTTTGTTTAGCGCGTTCGCTGGTGTAAGGTGGCGCATGGAAATAAACCGCATCGATTTTAACACCGCGCTTTGCAACCATATAGCCCGCAACGGGACTGTCGATACCGCCGGATAAAAGAAGCATGGCTGATCCCGCCGTGCCCACAGGCATACCTCCCGGGCCCGGAATAACCTTTGAATAAATGTTAATGCGCTCTCTGATTTCTACATTTATGTAAACCTCAGGCTTATGCACATCTACTTTAAGATCAGGGAATGCATCTAAAATCCTGCCACCCAATTCCTCGTTGATTTCCATGGAATTAAGAGGGTAATTCTTTCTTGAACGACGGGCCATAACCTTAAAAGTAAAATCTTTTTTGTCATATGTTTCATCGATAAAGTTAACAACCTTTGCAGACAAATCCTCAAAGCCTTCGTCCGTAATCTGAAGAAGAGGGCAAATGCCTACGATACCGAAAACCGTCTTTAATGTTTCAATAACCTCGTCATTGTCAAAGCTTGATAAGCATTCAACATAGATACGACCTTCGGTTTTTCTTACCTTATATTCGCCATCGATTTTGGATAGAGCTGTTTTGATATTGTAAACAAGCTTATCTTCAAATAAATATCTGTTTTTTCCTTTAACGCCGATTTCGGCGTATTTAATTAAAAATTTGTCTAATTTCATTGTTTTCTCTTTCTGTTTACTGTTAAATAGATCTCTTTTAAATGGCCAAGAACCATTGTGGTTTTTGTTGTGTCTTATGTAAACTAATTGCAATTAAAAACTAAATTTTAGTAGTGTCTAAAGAGTTTAAGCTTAGGGTAAAGTTCCTTAACGGCTTCCACAACGTACTTTGCCTCATCCATTGTATTTTCGTCGCAAAGACTGAAGCGAAGAGTACAATCAAGCAATTCTTTTTTTACGCCCAATGCCACAAGTGTACCGCTTGGTGCACGTTTGTGGGTGGAACAAGCCGAACCGGACGAAACGTAAATCCCTTTATCCTCCAAGGAATGAAGGAAAACCTCGCTTTTAACGCCTTCAAAGGATGCGCTTACAATGTGAGGCGCATTGTCTCCTGTTTCGTTATTAACGCTCACTCCCTCTATGCCCGCAAATTCTTTCGACATAAAGTCTCTGATTTCTCGCATATGAGCGATTTTTTCATCGAAGCCTTCGTAAGCAAGCTTTGCCGCAAGCCCAAGACCCGCAATGCCCGGAACGTTTTCCGTACCGGAACGTATGCCATCCTGCTGATTACCCCCAAGTATTATCGGCTTAATCTTGGTTTTTTCTTTGATGTATAAGAAGCCGATACCCTTAGGTCCATGAAGCTTGTGACCGCTGACGGACAAAAGGTCCACACCCCATTTGCTTGGGAAAATCTTATATTTGGCATAAGCCTGAACCGCATCCACATGAATGATTGTAGCCTTATTGTTTTCGCGAATTATGTCAACCAGCCTTTTAACATCCTGTGTTGCTCCCACTTCGTTATTTGTCATCATAAAAGAAACAAGGATGGTGTCGGGTCTGAGTAAGCTCTTAAGTTCTTCCTCATCAATGTGACCTTGACTGTCCACACCAACATAGGAAACATCAAAGCCCTGTTCCTCCAAATATACAAAAGGATTAATAACGGAAGGGTGCTCGATTTTGCTTGTAATAATGTGGTTACCGCTGCGTTTGTAGGCGTTCGCCGCACCTATTATAGCCAAATTGTTTGACTCGGTGCCACCGGATGTGAAGAAGATTTCCTTATCCTTAACCTTAAGAGATGAAGCAATAATCTGCTTTGCATCCTTAATGTATTTCTCGGCCTCAACGCCTTTTATGTGTTTGGAAGAAGGATTCCCAAAATCCTCCGTCATTACTTTTAAAACTATTTCTTTTACTTCATCGGCAACTTTGGTTGTGGCCGAGTTATCCATATAAATATCCATTGTATCTACCTAAACATCTATATTTTAAAAATCTTTCTTTTGCAAAGTACAATCTTAGAGATCTTTACGTCTTGCGGTAATGGATACCCAATCGTTCATATGCGAAACTTCCAAGATTTCGAGCTCTCTGTTACGCTCTATTGCCGCTCTTACATCGTCTTCCTTTGTATTAATGATACCGGAGCTAATAAAAATTCCGCCCTTTTTCATAAATCTGCTAACAATGCCCGAAAGCGGGATGATTACATCCGCAAGGATATTGGCGACAACGATGTCATATCCTTCCGGCTGTGTGCCGAGGATTATTCGTCTAAGCATTTCGTCTTCCAAAAGATTGCCTGCAAAAAGCTCGTAAGAATCGGCATTTTTAATATTCAAGGCAAAGTTTTCTTTTGCATTTTCCACTGCATATTCGTCTATGTCAACAGCCACGATTTTTTCGGCACCCAAAAGCAAGGAAATAATTGCTAATATTCCGCTGCCGCAACCGATATCAAGAAGTGTTTTGCCTGCGCTTCCAAGAATTTTGGCCCTTTGCATAAATGCCGATGCAGCCTCATTTTCAAAGACACCGGCATCCGCGCCACCGGAAAGAGCTGTTTTAATATTCTTAATGCAAAGCTTGGTTGTTTCGTGTTTACCGGTACCGAAAGCCATGCCCGGATCGATTTCCACAACCGTTTTGCCGCCAAAGTCTACGGGAACATCTTCCCATGTAGGCTTAATCAAAATATCATCAACAGTAAAAGGCTTGAAATACTCTTTCCACTTGTCTTTCCAATCCGCATCGTCGGATTCGCCCTTTTCAAGCACAACTTCGCCGACGTTTAAAAACTCTTTTGCATCTTCAAGCTGTTTTAAAAGCTCTGCAATCAAATCCTCTTCCGATTCAAAGGTCAGATTAAATACATCGTCAAAAGCTTCATCATCGGCTGAAGAGTCGCTATTACGAACAATTCCGCCATAGTTGTCCTTATCATAGGCACATTTTCCGCCCATGTCAGGGTTAACATAAAATCTAACAGTCGCCCTGCCATCATCGGGACCGAGATCCGGCGGAAGATCCACATACATTTTGCTTAGTTCCTCGCTTGTTAGCGGTACTTTATCTTCAACTTCGATGCCTTCAACACCAAGCATATCAAGAACTCCGCTTACAAAATCAACCGCATCCGTATTAACTTTAAGTGTGTATTTTGACCAAATCATGTTTTATCCTTTACTTAAATCTCATATTGCAAGCCTGTCGGGCTATAAGATTAATAATTATCAAAAGTTTCTGTTTACGATTTATGTAACCGATTTATTTTAACATACTCCAAATGAGATTTCTATAAAACTTTTACAAATATATCAAAAAGAGACATCCGAAGATGTCTCTTAAAAATTCTTTACTCACTTGTCTTTATTCTTCTTTATATTTTTTACTGTATATTACAATGCCAACACCCACAAGCTCCAAGGCAAATACGGTTATATAAACCACAGGTGTTGCATTGTCGGCCGTTTGCGGCGTTACGTTTCTTGCATCTTCGTAAACAATCGCATAGGTCGAATATCTGTCGGAGAATGTTTTAACGCTGTCGTTTTCTCGCTCTGCATCTAACATTGCAAGCTCGCCGTTATGAACTCTGGCAACCTTAAAAGTTCTCGAATAACCTCCCGGCACATCTCCGATACCGTTAATTAACGGAAGTTTTAACAAGATTCCGTTATCTAATTTTGTAATATATCCTCTTACTTCTCCATCTATGGATACTTCGATATTTATATCAAAGAAAGCTCCAATCTTTTGCTTATTGGTCACTGCACCTTCAATTTTGTTTGCGTCTTCTCCCAATTCTTCGGCAGATTTAGGAGTAATGGCAACGCCTACATCAACAGCTTTACCTTCCGCAATGGCATCCAAGATTTCCGCTGCCAATCCTGCGTCAATTCCTTCAACGCTTTCTCCCGCAAGGATTTTACCTATCAAATTGTTAAATTCCGTTGCCAATGTGTCTTCTGTTTCCGGAGATACATTACTCTTAGGCATAACCGCCAGCTTATCTTGGCTAAAGAAAGCATCTTGTGCGTAGCCTTCTTCTGCAAAAGTTGTTATTTCCAAAGCAGGAGTATATTCGCTGTCTTTGCCTAACATTGAATTAAAGTATTTGTTGGCGTCCTCTGATGCAAGCCCTTTCGGACCTACAATATAAATTGCCGCTTCATTTTTATCGCTTACTGTTCCATCAACTTTAAATATTCCTCTGTTTAAAACAATATTCGGAAGATCGATATCATTCAACGCTACAACCATACCACCCAAAGGCCCTGTAAATTCGCCACCGTTTACGGTAAGTGAAGATGCATTTCCGTTAACCCATATACCGTGGCCATTTGTACCGCCCACAAATGTTCCTCCGTTAATGGTTAAGGAGCCTTCTTCATAACAGTTTAGCTCAATGGCATTACCCATTGCCGCAGCGCCTGTAAGGTCCCAAACAACATTTGCATTGTTGATTGTTGCATTTACATCACCGATTTCTATCGTAGGATTAACCGGAGTTACTAACTCATCGTCGTTAAGTATAAAGTTTCCTCCGTTAATTACAACATTTGCAAGCTGAGTGGCGTCCCATCGGGTTTCACATTCAAGACGTTGGAAATTACCGCCGTCTATGGTAACATCGCCCCTTGTGTCAACTTCACTGAAATCTCCATTTGTAATGTGCGATGTTCCGTTCAATGTAAGAATGTGATTGAACACACCGCCGCTAATCTCGGAAGCGTTAAAACTCAAACTTTTATTAAAAGTACCGCCGCTGATTGTAGCGGTTCTTGTAACATTAACTACTTCATTAAAAGTTCCGCCGCTGATATTGGCATTTCTCCGTAGCGTAAGCTCATCTTTAAAGATTCCGCCGCTTATTTGGACATTACCGGTAGATTCAGCTATTATTTCATCATTAAAAGTTCCGCCGCTTATTACAGCGTCACCGTCGAATTTTACAATATCATTAAAGACACCGCCGTTAATATTTATGGTATGCGCCCAATTAGAACCCACTTCTCCGTTAAATGTACCGTTTTCTATGTAAAGGTAATCAGTAGTGTTAAACAACGCTTCGCCTTGACAAGTATCTGCAACATTTAAGCTTCCGTTTCCCGTAATAATAATTTTACCGGTATAACTTGCAACAAGTTCGTAGGCATCATCTGCATAAACATGGTCTTCTGTAAGCGTTAGACTATGACCATTTAAGTTAAATGTAAATGCTTCCGTATCGCTGTTATTACAAAGTCTGAAGACTTCTTTGGAAAGACTTATATCTTCATCAAGCCTAAATTCCCCCGGACCGTAAAACAAGAACATTCCACTGCCTTCAACGCCTTCCAGCGGACAATATTCAACAACACCCTGATATATTTCTCTCGGATTAGTTGTTGCATAGTCCCTTGCAGCCTGTAAAAATTCACTTGTTATACTTACAACATCAGATTGTGCAAATGTTTTCACCGGAATAAGTGTCACAATCATCAAAGCTGCCAATAAAACTGCCAAAGCCGTAGAGCTTTTCTTTAATATTTTAGTCATATACACACCCCCATGTATAATATTTACCCTCCCTAATTTACAATTTCATTCTAACATATCCAATCCTAAAATTTCAAATTAATAATAAAGAGACATCCTAAAATGTCTCTCCAACCTGCAATATTATTATTTAAGCTATTCCAACATAAACATCAGAATTGAAAGAATGGCCAGTGGTGCCGTTTCCGTGCGTAGAATACGCTTTCCGAGGCTGATTGGTTTAACTCCCGCCTCTATAGCTGCATCCACTTCCGCTTCATCAAAGCCACCCTCAGGGCCGATAAAAATACCGATTTTCATGCCCGGCTTAACCTCCGCCAAAGCTGCCCTTGTGGCCTCCATATCTTTAAAATTTTCATATGGAATGATGTTTAAATCAAAGTCTTTTGCCATCTCAAGAGCCTTATCGAACTTAATAATATCCCCAACCTCAGGCACAATACTGCGTCTGGACTGTTTTGCTGCACTTTCCGCAATGCCGCTCCAACGTTTAAGTTTTGACTCCTTCTTTTTTGCGTCTAGTTTAACGATGCTTCGCTTTGTCTCAACTGGAACGATTTTGTAAGCCCCAAGCTCCACCGCTTTTTGGATAACCGTCTCGAACTTATCCGCCTTTGGGAGTCCCTGAAAAAGGATAAACTTTGCAGGGCTTTCTGTGCCTTCAAACTCCGCATCGGTGATTTCGCAAATCACCTTATCATCCGCCAAAGTTTTAAGTTTACATAAATAGTCGCCGCCCTGACCGTTGCTGATTAAGACTTCCTCACCCGGCTTCATTCTAAGGACGTTTTTAATATGATTAACGTCCGAACCGGTTATAACAATTTCTTCCTCCGAAACATCCTTCGGATTTACAAAAAAGTGATGCATTTCCTTCTTACCTTTCTTAAACTTAGCTAATTGTAACACAAATTTAAAAATATGAACACTCAGCCCTTAAAGTTTACATTTATATAAAAAATCCATCCCTACGACAAAACATACGGGATGGATTCTTAAATTTACATTTTTATCCGTGTCTGTTTAAACCGGAATATTCTTATCTATTTTTCCTTCATCCAAGCCCCATGCTTTAAAGAGCTTGTTGTAAAATCTCGGTCTTGCGAAATCATACTCCATACCCATTTGGAATGAAGAATGAACCATGCCGATGTGAGCTATGGTTTCCAAGCCTCTTATAAGTTCATCGTACTTTTCTTTTGGCACACTAAGAATCACATCATCCTCGCTTGTACAGGCTCTCTGAAAATCACCCGGATCCGGAATCGATACTCTGTACTCGCCCTTTGTAAGAGATGGGATAATGCCCCATACGCAAGAATCTATGGCATCAAACTCGGTTTTCATTGTTGTGCCGGTCTGAGTTTTAATTGCAAACAAGATGGTTCTAAGCTCCGCATTGCGGCAATTGATGATGATTGCATCCGGCTCAAATTCCGCAGTTGCAAGAGGCGATGTCAAAATCCCCTTATAAATGCCCGGCTCTAAATGTGGCATATTTTCAATAAATGCCGCTGCCGCATCCAGATCGTTAATGCCGATAACCGGCAAAAGCTCGTTAAATTCCGGTGTGCCTTTTTTAACCTCAACCTGACCGTAAGCGATAAGCGGTGCCCAGCACCAATGATCCTGTTTTTGCATGTAAACTGTTTTACCTTCTCTTCTCGAAAGAGCAAATGCCTGGCACAAAGCCATATGCACTCCGTCATCGCGCATAGGATAAATCGCATTTTCCGGAACTTCTGCCTCATCTTTAATCATTTTAAGCGCCATTGCATCATAACGCTGCCCGATAATGTTTTTCAACATCTCGGAAATCTTTTTGTTTTTCTCCATTTTTAAATCCTCCTCCTTACAGTAGCAGACTTTGGGTATTTTATAATCAGACACTAATGAAATGCAGGATTAATCTTTCTGCTACTATAATTTAATTTTAACAACGTAAAAATGTGGGTTGAAATGCAAAAAAATAATGAGCTTATACAACAAAATACCTGACTTTTTCCCGTTAAAATATAAGCAATTATTAACACTTAGTTCATATTTTATCTATATTTTTCCGCTAACATAAGTTATAGATTGTTAGAGTTTTTTGGAGGTAAATATTTTATGAGGAAAAAGATTATTAAAACAATGTCGTTAATTGCAGTGTTTATACTGCTGTTTACTCTTTGCGCCTGTGGCAACACTTCCGGCAGCGATACAACAGCTGATACGGAAAATTCCGAAAATAGCAGACCACCGCTTAATGTCGGTGTTCTTACAATGCTAAATTTATCGGAAGAAGAAACAAGTGATCTGGTAACCGCACATATCATGGCAAACAGAACACTTCGCAGAGATTATATCGAAAGCACCCGGGGTGAAGATGCTACGCGTCCGACCCGTGCCGAAGGCGAAGAACGCCCGACCAACGCTGATGGAACGCCTGTAAGAAGAGGTCCTGAAATTAATGTAACATTCTTTGATACGTTGGATTCAATGCTTATGGCACTTAATGCCGGTGACATTTCAACAATGTCTGTTTATTTAAGCACAGCAAATTATCTTTGCGCAACAAACGATAACCTTGTTATCAATAATTACAGCGCCGATAAGATTGTAGATAACGAATATTCAAGACTCGTAACAAACGGTATTTTATCAAATGATTTTTCATTCTTAATGCTTGAATCAAACAGTGCTTTAAGAGATGAATTCAATACCGCAATTCAAGGTATGAAAGAAGACGGCACGCTTCAGACTCTTATAAGCGAACAGATTGATGCTTATAAGAACGGCAACGAAATAAAAGCTGTGGCTCTTCCTCAGATTGCCGGTGCCGAAACGGTTAAGGTTGCCGTTACCGGGTCATTGCCTCCAATGGACTATGTGGCAGCAGACGGTTCACCTGCCGGCTTTAACACAGCAGTACTTGCCGAAATCAGCAATCGCATAGGAAAGAATATTGAAATCGTTGTTGTTGACAGTATAGGACGTGCGGCTGCATTATCAAGCGGCACTGTTGATGTTGTATTCTGGACACGTACAAGTGAAGTAGCAAATAATGCTACACCTATTACAGATGCTGAAATTGAAGAGCTTAAACAATCCGGCAACACCACAATGAATGAAAGAGAAATCAATACACTTAACAGAATCAGTTCACTTATCGATTTTAATAATTACGGCAAACTTGATATGCCGGAAGGCACCATAGTAACCGATTCATACTTCTCAGACAGAATAGTTTCGGTTACAACAAAGGAAAATAAAGAAAAACAAGATGCTGAGCGTGAATCAAGAAGAGCCGAGCGCGAATCGGAACGAGCAGCACAGCAGACCGAAACAAGTAATTAGAGTCTAAATAAATAACATACCTATCAGGCGGCACTTCATTTGAGGTGCCGTCTTTTGCTTTGCTTTGGAAACTTTCGCCCAAACAAGCTCAAACTCCAAGATACATGCCAAGCGCATTAACAAGTTTGCTGTGAAAAATACAAAAATGAATTTCCGGATCGGTCATTTTGTTGACACACACCCATTTTCCTTTCTTTACGAAAAAGTCAATGTTTTTAAACTCCGGTATTTCCACTTTTTTATAATCATTGTTTGCTTCGATAAATTCCTTAAATTCTTCTGAATCTTCACTTTTATATATCTTCATCAAAGGTGTTGCTTTCGAAAGAAGGTATTTTGACTTTTCTTTTGCAAAAGCCACTTCTTCACTTTTTGTTGTAACATAAAAAACACCTTTATTCTCGTCGTTTCCGATTAATTCGCCGTATTGGGCTATCTGCCCCGATGTCATGTGGGAACAGGACAGCAAATTCGATGGAGGAATCTTAAAATAATAGGGACTTATGGAACCTACCATATAAACCGGTATCCAACTTGTAAGCCCCAAAAACAGCTCCCCTGTAGGTCGATCAAGATTATGCACCATATTAAGGTGCAAACCTTTTTTCAAAATCCTTGAAATAACGAAAATCCACTTTTTCTTAAAATCCTCGTCCGAGCCCGCTTCGGAAATAGGAAGATCGTTATAAAAGAATATGGCTTCATTTGATTTTGATAACAAGGTGGTTTTTAAAAAATCCGCCTCCGCATGCTTTCTTCCTTCCACACCGAAATAGGTCTTTGAACTTTTTAACACAATAGGCGTTGTGGGAATCTTTATCTTGCTGAAATCCTCCCCTATATAATCATTCAGATCAAAGCTATCCAGGCTGCTTAGGAAAGAATGTACATTGTTCTTTTCATCGTTATCCTCGTGGTGAATCATCATCCAATCTCTGATGATAACTCCCATATCAACTCCGGGCGCAGCTTCTTTTCCGGCAAGTTGCAAAAATATATCCCTTCTTTTCACATCAAGATTTATATAACTTGCCATATATTCGCATACTTTATTCATAAAACCGACTGTGTCGGCCGGTCTTCGGTCTTTGCTTTTAACTCTGGACAAAAACGATGCATCATATCCTATGGTCCCGGCCATTTTAACGGTGGATATTTTCAACTCTTCCTGTGCGATATTCAAATTTTCGATAAAAAAGTCGAATTTCTCCTCTTCTTCTTTATCGCTTATTGAGTCTTCAAGCATTTGCCTGATGCTTTTTGCATCAAGCTCACAATCGACATCATTTGCAATGGATTCCAATACTTTCACAAGTTTTTCAAAATATTCGCTTCCTATTCTCGGAGTTCTTTTTCCGCTTGCATACCTGCTAACCTGTGAATATGAAAGTCCCGATTTTTCGCAAATATCCGATATATTGCATTTTAGTCTATTCATTATTGTTTGTAATGTTTGGCTAAAATTCATACTTACCCCTTTTTATTAATCAATTATTCATCTTTTTTGCAATACCCATATTGGACATTATATTACCCATGCTCAATATAAAGTCTGCTTGCTTTTACTTTTTTATTATAACATAAGTCATAACTTTATGCCTTTTTTGGCAATGCCAATTGTGGCAAGTTTATTGTTTGAGAATAGGCTCTTTGATACAATAATTATAGATTTATGGTATTTACGGGTAAATTTTAATATTTTCCATAATGAAACAGTCAAACTTTTTTGGCTTAAGGGGGTAGTTTTAATGAAGCTAAAATCAAAGCTCAAAGTCTTTGTTGCGCTATTGGCAACAATAGTCTTTAGTATCAGCATGGCAGTTCCCGCCATACCGACTTTTGCGGATCCGCAGCAGCCTCCGCAAACGACTTCAGGTCAGTTGGAAATTTCATTTCAAAATACAAACGGCGGTGGAAAAGTACAATACAGTACCGACGGAACAATCTTTACGGATGTAACCACAGCTGTAACGGTTTCAAGTTTAAGCGGTAATGTCACTCTTAAAATAGTTCCGGACAGCGGCTATATTATTGATTGGACAGCAACAACATTGACTGTAGGTCAGGACTTTTATTCACTTAACAGCGGTGATTCCGCAATGGCAGATGTAAGAGCTGCTTTGTCATCTGCCGGTGGTTATACGGCAAGTGTTACAGACGGTATAATCCTTTCCGGTGTGGAATTTAAGGTAGATGACGGTCAAGGAAGCGGCGGTGGCGGCGGTCCTCAAGGCGGCACCAATGCAACCATAAGCTTTACAGTCAAAGATTCAACCGCTCGCCCAAGTGCTTCTGATTTGCAAGAAGGCGAAGAAGCTCCGGGGCACCTGGAATTTCACGGAAGCGATAATCCTGATGCAGTACATAGTTACAGCGTAGGTTTTGAAAATCAACGAAACAGAATAAGTTCAAGCGATGCAACATATTTAATAGCTGCGCTTGGAACTTTTGAAAGCACATCCACTACAAGCGATATATCAGGCTATAGCAAGGCCGGTGGTGATGCTTTGGTAAACGGAAACAATGTTGTTGTTGGTGTAAAGACAACAAATCCTTTCCAAACAAGCTATAATTATGACGGTTCAAGCGCCACCGTAGCCCTTAACATCCACCAAGGCGGCGGTGATATCATAACAAAGCTTTTGGTAAACGGAGTTGATTATACATCACAGGTTCCTACAACAATACAAGCCAGATCAAGTGCTTTTAGCATTGAAAACGGGCGTGATATTTCTTTCAATGTTAATGTTGCACATGATGCTAACGAGGAATATGACGTTGAAATAGAGGCAAGACCTGTTACATATGCCGAGGCAATCCTTGGAAACTTCGGCTGGTGCTACAACGAAAACGGCAGCGCTTCCGATGATGATAAAATAGCTCACGGCACAATAGAATTTATACAAGCCGAGTACAATAACGAGATTATAACAAGCGTAGCCGATGTTAATGCAAAATATACAAATCACGAAGGTGTTTTCCAGTGGCAGGAAGCAACCAAGAAAGCAAGCTATGATGGCAACAACGACCCTGCCGCTTTCGGCGAAGCCCTCTTCCCACCGGGAACAAAGATTACGGTAAAACTTGTTCCGGATCCGGGCTATCAGTTGGTAGAATTTACTCTTAACGGCTTTGAGGTAACACCGGGTGACGATAACGAAATCGGCTATTATACATTTGACTTTCATCCGGGCAATTTCCACTTGGGAGCAGTTTTTGAAGAAGTGGAAAACGATGTGGCTATAGAATCCACACAAATAACCGATGGTGCAATCAATCTTGCTTCAGATGAGTCGGCTATTGAAATCGGTACCGCAAAATTGGAAGTAGTCGACACCGAAGTATCTGCATCACAAACCGAAGCATTTACAGAGCAAGCCCAAGATGGCGGATATGAAATCGAAAACTATTTGGATATTTCACTGTTTAACACAGTGTACAAAGGCGGACAAACCGATAATCAAGGAAATCTTCTTACATGGGATACACCACTTGAAAGGCTGTCGGCTAATGCCACGGTATTTTTGCAACTTGAAGATGATATGTCAGGAAAGGAAGTTGTTTTAATCCACGAAACCCACGAAGGTAATACAATAACCGGATACGAAACAATCCCTTGCGAATATCTTGCCGAATACAACGCAATTGTGTTTGAAACCGACAGTTTCTCGAATTACGCAGTTGCGACAAAAGATTTGGTTGAATACAAAGTTGTGGACCAAACAACCGGCATTGAGCTTACATTTACGGATGGTGAAGGACATTCCTACATTGCCGAAATAAATGATTTCTTGAATCTGAGTTCATCCGAATTACAAGAATTTGGAATCAGTCAGGCCGAGTACAATGAGATAATCGGCAAGATTAAGTCAAACACATTGGACTTTGGAACATTACTTAAACTTTTAGACATCAATGTTGTGGATGAAAACACCGGTGAATACTACGAAGGAGCGGTTGACATAAAAATCCCATTAACTGCCGAAATGAAAGCAAAATACAATTCATTCAAGATGGTTTTCATTGACGGAGATAATGGTTATGCCGCAGGTGATGCAGTTTCTCTAAAAATTGAAGGCGATTATCTGGTAGGTAAACTTCCTCACCTTAGCTTATATGCACTTACAGGCGAATGGGTTGAACAAAACGCTACACCGCAAACCGGAGACCCAATGAACACATTCCTTATGATGTTTACATTAGGCGGCGGAACACTTGTCGCAACAATTGCGGTTAAGAAAAAATCAAGAGGCAGCCTTAATTAATATAATTTAACATACTATATTACCCAATCTAACAAAAAATCAGTCGGTATTGATTATTTTATATCTACCGATTGATTTTTTGTGCACACAACGAGGAAAGGTTAAAACAATTATTTACATTTAGTTCATATTTTATTTAAATTTTTCCATTAACATAAAATATAGAATTATTAAATTTTATCAAGCCAATCACCGAAGGTTTCCATCTAGGCATTTTTCTTCGCCATAAGAGGCCAAAGGTATTGGGAATTGCAGGCGGTTGTAAAATTAACAGATAAATTATTATATTAAAAAGGCAGGGACTATGACACTATCTGATAAGCTATACAAAATTTTAATAGAGGGCGGCTCCTGGAAAACCATTCTGTCCGGTCTGTGGGTTACCGTAAAGATTTCCTTATTTTCACTGATAATAGGCACATTATTGGGCGCATTTATATGCCTTTTGAGAACTTGTAAAAATCCGGTTTTACGAACTATAGCCAAAGTATACATTGCCATACTTCGCGGAACGCCGGTACTTATGCTTCTCCTGCTTTTATACTACGGCATATTTGCAAGAACCGGGCTTGAGCCCGTAACCGTGGCTATTGTTACATTTTCGCTTAATGTGTCGGCGCATGTTGCAGAGTTGTTGCGTGCCGCAGTGGAAGCTTCCGATAAAGGTCAGACCGAAGCCGCAAGAACACTTGGATTTTCGGCATGGGATGCATTTCGTCTCATTACTCTGCCCCAGGTTCTTAAGGTTGCAAAACCGGTATATCAATCCACTGTTGTAAATTTGATTCAATGGACCAGTGTGGTGGGCTATGTAACAATAACGGACTTAACCCGCGTTATCAACAATACGGCTTCAAGAACCATGCAGCCCCTTCTTACCATTATCATAGGTATGTTGATTTACCTGGGACTTTCTTATATTGTCTACGGCATATTTGCCCTTACGGACAGACATAAAAAGAAAGGGGGTGGAACCGAATGAATCTGATTGAAGTTAAAGGACTCTACAAATCCTTCGGGGATTTAAAGGTTCTTGAAGATGTTAATTTAGAGGTAGCACAGGGCGAGCGAATAGCTATTATCGGCGGTAGCGGATGCGGCAAAAGCGTTTTCCTCCGCTCTCTTGAACTTCTTCACAAGCCTGACAAGGGCCAGATTTTCATAGACGGTGAAGAAATCACAGCCAAAGGCGCAGGGGTTGATAAGATCAGGCGCAGCATGGGTATGGTTTACCAGAAGTTCCACCTGTTCTCGGAAATGGACGTAATGAACAACCTTTGTCTTGCACCTGTAAGGCTTAAGGGCATGTCCAGGAAAGATGCGGAAGAAAAGGCACTTGAGCTTTTAGGACAGGTAGGTTTAACCGCAAGAGCCCATGCAATGCCACATGAGCTTTCCGGCGGCCAACAGCAGCGTATAGCCATTTGCCGTTGCCTTATGATGGAGCCAAAGGTTCTGCTCTTTGATGAGCCAACCAGTGCCCTTGACCCTACTATGGTAGGCGAAGTGCTGGCGGTTATCAGAATGCTTGCAAAACGCGACATGACCATGATAATCGTAACTCACGAAATGAACTTTGCAAGAGATGTTGCCACCAGGGTCCTCTTCCTTGCGGACCGGGGCATCTACGAACAAGGTACACCAAGCGAAATATTCGATAATCCAAAGCGTGAAAAAACCATTGCTTTTATTAAAAAAATAAAATATTTCAGCTATGAAATAGACAAACACGGTTTTGACCTGATGCAACTTCAGGGCGGTATCCAAAACTTTGGTGAAAAATACGGGTTAGATTTAAAGATAATCTACCGCCTGCAAATATGTTGTGAGGAACTATTATTTGAAATGTTAGACCACTGCTACGAGAAAAACGAACCGACAGATATACAGCTTTCCGTCTCATTTGCGGAATCCGACAAATCTACGGAAATCGAGTTAACCTGTGGAGGCAAACAGTTCAACCCGTTCACTCAGGACGACGATGGACTCGGGGTTACCATTCTTAAGCAGATGGCTAAACATATAGACTACGATTGGGAGGAGAATCGCAGTCACATAAGTGTAACTTTGTAACCAAATTATGAAAATGGAGGTAATAATTAATGAGGAGAAAGATTATTAAAACAATGTCGTTGATTGTAGTACTTGTACTACTCTTCACCCTTTGCGCCTGTGGCAATTCGGGCGATGATACAACTGCCGACAGCGGCGATTCGGAAAATACAAGACCTGCGCTTAACATCGGTGTTCTTACAATGTTGAACTTAACGGAAGATGAAACAGAAGACCTTGTTGCGGCTACAGTCGTTGCCAACAGAACGCTTCGCAGAGACTTTATTGAAAGCACACGAGGCGAAGATGAAACTCGTCAGACTCGTGATGCAAGCGAACGTCCAACCAATGAAGACGGAACTCCTGTAAGAAGAGGTCCTGAAATCAATGTTACATTCTATGATTCATTGGATTCAATGCTTATGGCACTTAACGCAGGCGACATTACTTCAATGTCCGTTTACTTAAGCACAGCAAATTATCTTTGCGCAACAAATGAAGATCTTGTTATCAACAACAGCAACATAGATGAGACTGTAGATAATACATACTCAAGAATTGTAACAAGAGGTATCTTATCCAACAGTTTTTCATTCTTGATGCTTGATAGCAACACCGCTTTAAGAGATGAATTCAATACTGCAATCCAGGCAATGAAAGATGACGGAACCCTTGATACTCTTATCAGCGAGCAGATTGAAGCATACAAAAACGGTTCGGAAATCAAAGCTGTAAGTCTTCCACAGATTGCAGGTGCCGAGACCGTTAAAGTTGCCGTTACCGGAGCATTGCCTCCAATGGACTATGTAGCAGCCGATGGTTCTCCTGCAGGTTTCAACACTGCGGTTCTTGCGGAAATCAGTCAGCGTATAGGCAAGAACATCGAAATAGTTGTTGTTGACAGTATCGGTCGTGCGGCTGCTTTATCAAGCGGTACGGTTGACGTTGTTTTTTGGACACGTACAAGTGATGTTGCAAATAATTTAGCAGATGACGATACAGCCATGGATCGAGTAACACAAGCAAAAGCCGAAATGAATGACAGGGAACTCAGAGCTCTTGAAAGAATCGATTCTCTTATCGATTTCAAGGATTTCGGTAAGCTTGATATGCCTGAAGGTACTATAATAACAAGCTCATACTTCACAGATAGAATTGTTCAGGTTACAACCAAAGAAAATAAAGAAAAACAGGATGCTGAGCGCGAATCAAGAAGAGCCGAACGTGAGTCGGAACGTGCAGCACAACAAAGCGAAACAAGTAAATAAATCCAAGTAAAAATCAGGCGGCACTTCTAATTTGAGTGCCGCCTGTTATACTTTTATTTAATTCTCGTCTTTATTTTTACCGATTAATAGCTTATTAAATCCGTTATTTTAATGTTAATGGCGGATTTGCCAAGAGATTATTAATGGTATCCTTATAGATATTCACTTCTTTAATCTCTGTAATCGTTGTAATCTTTTTACCGGCATCCTTGCTGCTGGCTCCGCAGTGAAAGAGCCTCATAGTCCTTGTACCATAATCCAGAACAATATATCTATCATGGGTCTTGTTTACTGATTTTATAAAATTAATGTTTCGACCCGGATACTCAATCAAAAAATCGTTGTATTCTGCCAGCCTGAGCGGGCTATAATCTTTGTTACCACTAATAATAGTGATGCTAACATTTGTCTTTGCATGGGACATATGATGGAGCGTTTTTACTCCAATGTAATCATCGACCATTATAATACTTTTCTTGGCCAGCTTATAAATCTTTTGATAAGCCATATCCGCTTTAAATGGTTCTCCATTAAGAATCAAGATTTCTTCGGAGTTAATGCCGGCATCAAATAGTTTCATAAAATTAGTGAGATTATCTCGAGTAAGCATATTCTCCTCGATATTATGTACCCTATCGGACAACTGATAGTGCTTAAGTTCTAGGGCTTTTAATTCTTCGTAAGGAAGCAGTTCACGATTCTGACGTATGTAGTGTGACATTTCCACAAAAGCTTCTATGATTTGAATACTTGCTTCAATGGCTCTGTCTGTATGTAGTGTAGAAGTAAGCATAGCCACACCTTGTTCAGTATACACAAATGGCAGATATTTTGAATACTTGCCTTGTTCCAATTCTAAGGTTCCAGATTGGACCTTAGAATTTCTTTGTACTCCTCACGTATTAGTTGAAAACAAAAATTGTCAGGAAATCGTTTTATATTGCGTTTCATAGCTCTGTTCAAAGCTTTGGTTTCTACTCCAAAATAAACAGCTATATCACTGTCCAGCATAACTTTATATCCTCTAACATCAAATATCTGAGCTTTTATCCGTTCCTTATCAATAGGCTCATATAAAACAATTTCATTTACACGGCTTTCCATAATACAATTCCCTCCTTCTTAATATTTTTGTAGAAGGGAGAAATGTTGCTGTCGTTATGATAGTCATCATATTTGACCGTTACCACAGATAAAACCTTATCACATTCCAATTCCAAATCTACAATCTTATCAATCATCAAATCATGTATTTTTTTGCTAAACTCTTTTTTTAGAACCACAGCAATGTCAACATCCGATTCATCATTGTTCGTGCCACGGGCATATGAGCCGTACAAAACAACCTCGTCTATATTTTCTCCGCAAATTAAACATAAATATGTTACTAAGCGTTTCAGTACTTTAAGCAAATGATTATTCTTGGCTCTTAGCAAAGAAAGTTTACGCGAATTATGATACTTTCCACTGGAAACTCTCTCATCATCCGGATATTTAGCAGTCTTTTTTATCAACCACTGCTTTCCGACTTTCTCTCCTTCCAATCTTCCTGCAATTAACATTCGTCTTATATTTCCGGGATCTTTTCCCGTTATTTTTGAAAATTCCGATACAGTGTAATATTCATTCATATTATCATCTCCTCTTTTTAACATTAACACGTTATCGTGTAAATGTCAATTTTGATTTTTGTGTATAATCGGAGTATGACATTTTTATCGCCAAAAGCTGCCAAGACGGTATTTCGGGATTGTCTGTGCCAGTCACCGAACAAAAAAGATACGACTAACGTCGTATCCTTTTGCATTTAATATTCAATTAGTTGTGTTAATTGCATTGTTTCGAATTTCAGGACATCCTTATATTTTTCATTCACCGTATTATAAGCTGCGTTACTTACAATATGTATCTTAGGTGTATTTGATTCAGCGGCTGATTTTAGGATTGTTGCCTCAAAAATCAGCGAGCCCCAAGGAATATGATACGAACTTGTTATCAGTGCTATTTCCTTAACCTGCGGATATTTTTCTAAAAGAATTTGGTAAGTAAATCCGGCATTTTCAAGGGTTGTCATGGACTTGTTCTCAATAATCAATCTGCTTTCTTCCAAACCATTTTCAACCAACCATTTTGCCATTAAATCCGCCTCTGTTACATCCTTATTATTCTTTGCTGTTCCGCCACCGGTACAGACCACATAAGCATTCGGATATTGGTTTGCACAAGCCAAAGCCACATTAAGCCTTCCTATAAGCTCATCTTGCATTGTACCGTCATCGTTAAGTTCAAATCCCAATATAACAATTGCAAGGCTATCATCCTTTGGCAAACCATCAGGAAGCACTCCTTCATTTACAACCAGCTCGTTATTTGCGTAGTCCCAATAATCAAAAATTTCTTGCCAAAGTTTTGCTTTATCTTCATCAATTCCGGCCAATTCATCCATGTAGCTTTCAACATTTTCGTCCTGCCCAATCGTAGCGCTGTAAGCATTTATAGCATCTTCAATAATCGCATCCGCATCGCGCTTGTTGCCACAGGCGGAAAATGTAAAGGCCAAACATATAGTCAAAAATAATACTGCAATCTTTCTCATATATTTATACCCCCTGCTAATAATCATCACCTTTATATCTTATCTCTTTTTTGCAAATCAATTCTTAATTTGAATTATTATCAACTACCGCTATCATAATAATTCTTCATATAATCATAAGATTTTGATAAGTGTCTTTAGTATAAACTAATTAATTGTTGATTTCAAATATCTTTGAATTCTTTTGTTGGAGAAGTGAATTGAATAAGCAATATATCTAATTCATTTTTGATATTAGTTTACATAAAACTGCCTGTTTTCAGCAGCATACGGAGAATATTAAAAAACTTGCTTTTGCTCCGTAGCTTTTCTTGCTATTTGAGCGGAGTATATTGCATTTTTCCTTTTTGCTCCGTTTTTATTATGTTTGTTTTCTGTGAAATACGGTGCAACAAGCAATTAAACTCATTTGCTCCGTATTGATTTGTTTACATAATATTTATTTGTACGGAGCACAAGCAAGAATCCAGTTTTTCTCCGCTTCTGCAAATTATTTAGCTGATTTATATACGGAGCACACAAGAATTATTTATTTGTCTCCGTATCTTCCGAAAAAATCTTGTAAGACGCGCTTTTTATGTATTAAACATAAAGCCTAAACCGGATGTAAAAGGATTGAATTTAATTACGATAGCGAGGCTTTCGTACATGAGTTGTGCGATGTTAGCCGACAAAGGAGCTTATGTTTGAGCAAGCTTTAGCTTGCGAGTTTAAGCGGTTGTCGGCGAATAAACGAGCGCAACGAATAGAAAACGAAGCGTGTAATTAAAACAATCCTTTTATCAGTCGGTGCAAGGCTTATTGATTAATTACACTAAAAAGGCGGCGCCTCATTATATGAAGTTCCGCCTGTTAGGTAATTATTAATTCTCGTCTTTGTTTTTTCCAAAACGTTTTTTCTTCTTCGGTGACTCTCCCGCTTTTTCGGCTTCATTTAAAGTTCCACCCATTGCATCATCAAATGCTTTCAAAGCTTCCTTCTGCTCTGCCGTAAGCTTTTCCGGAACCGCAACATATAAAGTTACGTAGTGGTCACCGCGAACAGCTTTGTTTCTAAGTGTCGGTACACCTTTTCCTTTAAGACGAATCTTGGTATCCGTCTGTGTGCCCGGTTTTATAGGGAAAAGAACATCGCCGTCAATAGTCTTAATTCTCACATCACCGCCAAGTGCAGCCTGCGCAAATGAAATCGGTGCTGTTGAGAAAAGGTTGTAATCACTTCTTTCAAAAATCGGATGACGCGAAACAATAACTTCCACAAGAAGATCGCCTCTTGGTCCACCGTTAATACCCGGCTCGCCTTTGCCACCGATACGAATACTTTGTCTGTCATCAATTCCGGCAGGAATGGTAACCTGAATGCGCTTTTTGGAGGCAATATAACCTGTTCCGCGGCAATCAGGACATTTTTCTTTAATAACCTGACCGGTTCCGTTACAATCAGGACAACTTTGTACATTTCGCACCATACCAAACAAAGACTGCTGTGTATAAACAACCTGTCCTTTACCGCCACACTTTTTACAAGTCTCTTTGGATGTGCCCGGTTTTGCTCCACTGCCGCCGCAAGTCTTGCACTCGTCTTTCAAGGTAATGTCCAATTCCTTTTCGCAACCGAATACAGCTTCTTCAAAAGTAATTCTTACAGATGTACGAATATTGGAACCTTTTTGAGGACCATTGTAGCTTGAACGACGTCTGCCGCCACCACCGAAAAGATCTCCGAAAATATCTCCAAAGCTTCCAAAAATGTCATCCATGTTAAAATCAAATCCGCCGGCTCCACCGCCTGCTCCGCCTTCAAAAGCAGCATGACCGAACTGGTCGTACTGTCTTCTCTTTTCGGCATCACTAAGAACAGCGTAAGCCTCCGAAGCCTCTTTAAACTTGGCTTCTGCTTCCTTGTCTCCCGGATTTGTATCCGGATGATACTTTTTGGCAAGTTGTCTGTATGCTTTTTTAAGTTCTGCGTCTGTGGCGTTTTTATTAACACCCAGGACTTCATAATAATCTCTTTTATCTGCCATTTTTAAACCCTTTTCTTTAAGTTTACATAATACATGATGTATATAGGTCAATGTGTTCAAAGCTCCGAATATTCCGCACTTTCTGCGTTCAAAATCGGAGCTTTCAACTCATTAAAAATCAGTGTTTATTATTAAACTTCTTTGTAGTCACCATCAACTACATCGTCTCTTGCCACGAGGTGGCAACCGTAGGTTGACGGAGTCCTGTGGCTCTTAAACCTCTTTGTAATCTCCATCTACGACATCATCATCCGGTTGAGAAGATGCGCCGCCCATATCAGGACCTGCGCCCGCACCCATGTCAGGACCTGCACCTTGTGCGCCGCCCTGCATGTTCTCATACATTTTTGTGAAGAGGTTCTGAGAACTTGTCATGAGTTTCTCTTTAGCTGCTTTCATTTCGTCAACATCAGCATCTGACATTTCTTCAGCATTCTGATGTTTCTCAACCAAAGCCTTAAGTGCATCCAAATCAGCCTGAACAGCTGCTTTGTCGTTTGCATCCAATTTATCGCCAACATCTGTCAAAGCTTTTTCTGTCTGGAATACAATCGAATCAGCTTCGTTTCTTGTATCGATTGCTTCTTTACGTTTCTTATCCTGAGCTTCGAATTCGGCAGCTTCTTTAACAGCCTTATCGATATCTTCATCACTCATAGATGTACCTGATGTGATTGTGATATGCTGTTCTTTGCCTGTTCCGAGGTCTTTTGCAGATACATTAACGATACCGTTGGCATCTATATCAAATGTAACTTCGATCTGTGGAACGCCTCTTCTTGCAGGAGGGATACCATCAAGTCTGAACTGTCCGAGTGATTTGTTATCTCTTGCAAACTGTCTTTCACCTTGAACTACATTAATATCTACGGCTGTCTGGTTATCAGCGGCTGTTGAGAAGATCTGGCTCTTCTTTGTAGGAATTGTTGTATTTCTTTCAATAAGTCTTGTTGCGATACCACCCATTGTTTCGATTGAAAGTGAAAGCGGTGTAACATCAAGAAGAAGGATTTCACCTGCACCTGCATCGCCGGCAAGCTTACCACCCTGGATAGAAGCACCGATTGCAACACATTCATCAGGGTTAAGTGTCTTGGATGGTTCTTTGCCCGTAAGCTGTTTAACCTTATCCTGAACTGCAGGGATACGTGTCGAACCACCAACAAGAAGTACCTGTCCAAGCTCTGATGCGCTGATGCCGGCATCTTTAAGAGCGTTCTGTACAGGGCCTGCAGTAGCTTCAACAAGGTCATGTGTTAATTCATCAAATTTAGCACGTGTAAGGTTCATATCGAAATGTTTTGGACCTTCTGCTGTTGCTGTGATGAAAGGAAGGTTGATGTTTGTTGTTGTTGCCGATGAAAGTTCTTTTTTAGCTTTTTCAGCAGCTTCCTTGATTCTTTGAAGAGCCATTTTATCTGTTGAAAGGTCAACACCTTCCTGTTTTTTGAACTCTTCAATCATGTAATCCGCAACCTTCTTATCGAAGTCATCACCACCGAGGCGGTTGTTACCTGCTGTTGCAAGAACTTCGATAACGCCGTCACCGATTTCAATGATAGAAACATCGAATGTACCACCACCAAGGTCATAAACCATGATTTTTTGCTCGCCTTCGTTATCAAGGCCGTAAGCTAAAGCTGCGGCTGTAGGCTCGTTGATGATACGTTTTACATCAAGGCCTGCGATTTTGCCCGCATCTTTTGTAGCCTGACGCTGAGCATCGTTGAAGTAAGCAGGAACCGTAATAACAGCTTCCGTTACTTTTTCGCCCAAGTAGCTTTCGGCATCACCTTTAAGTTTCTGTAAGATCATTGCTGAAATTTCCTGAGGTGAATATTTCTTGTCATCGATTGTTACCTTGTAATCATTACCCATTTCTCTTTTGATAGATGAGATTGTTTTTTCCGCATTTGTTACTGCCTGACGTTTTGCAGGTTCACCAACAAGTCTTTCACCTGTTTTTGTAAATGCAACAACAGATGGAGTTGTTCTGACACCTTCGGCGTTTGTGATAACTGTAGGTTTACCACCTTCCATAACTGCCAAGCATGAGTTTGTTGTTCCTAAATCAATACCAATTATTTTTCCCATTTTGTTTTCCTCCTATGAGAATCTATCCTTTTATCTCTTTTCTTGCCAACGCAATCCAAAGCTTAAACTTTTGGAATGTTGAACTGTAAGTTACTTTTATTTGTTAACAGCCACCATTGATGGTCTGATAGCTTTTTCTTTGTACATGTATCCTTTTTGCATTTCCTGAGAAACGATGTTTTCACCGAATTCTTCGAGGTCCGTCTGCATCACCGCATTATGAAATTCAGGATTGAATTCCGCTCCCACGGCTTCGATAGGCTTAACTCCGAGATCGTCAAGTGCTGTCATAAGCTGCTTGTAAATCATTTCCATGCCGTCGGCAAAAGGAGTTCCCTTTTCTTCTTCCGGAATTGTATCAAGTCCACGTTCGAAGTTATCAACTATCGGAAGCACTTTTAAGATAACATCTCTTGCTCCGAATTCGTAGTTTGATGCTTTCTCGGCTTCGCTGCGTTTTCTGAAGTTGTCAAACTCCGCAAAAAGACGTTTATATTTGTCGTTTAATTCTTCAATCATTTCGTCTTTTTTGTCTTTCTTCGGCTTTTTCTTAAACAAGCCTTTTTTGCCGTCCTCGCCTTCAGCTTCATCTGCTGCTTCGCCTTCGGCATTTTCGTTTGCTTCTTCAGCCGTCTGTTCGGCTTCTGCTTCGGCTTTTGTCTCCTCAGCAGTTTCATCAACTTCGGCTTCCGCTTTTTCAGCCTGTGCCTTCTTTAATTCTTCTTCTTTATTTTCAGTGGTCTTTTTGTTTGCCACAATTTCCACCTCCATGATATATATTTAAATTTGGATTATTATTGAATTCACCTATAAAGTTTTATGTTAACCGCAATCCGCTAATCTTTGTTTTTCTTAAAAACGTTATCCAGTTGAGTTTGTACGGATTTAAGGGCTTCCACAACCTTTTCGTAGTCCATACGTTTCGGACCGATGATACCGATTGTGCCTTGCACACCTTCTTCTATTTCATACTTGGCTGTAACAACCGAGCAATCTTTAAGGCGCTGTTCATGGTTTTCCTCGCCTATGTAAATCTGAATGCCGGTACCCGTATTTTCGCTTTCATTTTCATCCGCAAGTGTTGCAAGCAACTGTTTTTCTTCGAATGTTGAAATCAACTCGCTGGCTTTTTCGCTGCCCGAAAGCTCCGGATATTTGAAAATGTTTGTTGTACCTCCGGTGTAAACCTCGTATGCTTCTTCATCGCCGATGGTTTCGGCAATTGCTTCTATAATGCTTTTAACGACTTCAACCTGCTCTCCTGCCTGACCCGTCATCTTGGAGATGATTCCAAGATTTATTTCCTGAGCCGTAAGGCCGTTTAAGCTTGTATTACATAAAATGTTGAGTTTTAAAATTGTCTCGCTGTCAAGCTCGGCATCAACATTTATTATCTTATTTTTAATGATGTTACCTTCCATTACGATAACACAAAGGATTTTTCCTTCTTCAACCTGCGAAAGCTGGATGAATTTAAGGCGGTTAAGCTTAGCCGGCGGAGCCGAAATCATGGTTGCGTAGTTTGTATTAACCGCAAGCATTTTGGCCATCCCCTGAAGGATTTCTTCAACCTTGTCGACTTTCTTGTTTAAGAAGTCTTTCATATCTTCGACTTCTTTTTCGCGCTCCGCAAGGTCTTTCTCCTTTTCGGCTATCATGTTATCAACATAAAGCCTGTAGCCCTTGTCCGAAGGAATTCGTCCCGCTGATGTATGAGGCTGTAAGATGAGTCCCATTTCTTCCAAATCAGCCATTTCATTTCTGATGGTTGCCGAGCTTAGGTTAAGCTCAGGATCTTTTGAAATTGTTCTTGAACCTACAGGCTCCCCGGTTTCAAGGTAATTTTGAATAATCGCCTGTAAGATTTTCATTTTTCTTGCATCAAGTTCCACGAATTCACTTCCTTTCGAATTGTTAGCACTCATTAAAAAGGAGTGCTAATACTTCCTATAAGTAATTTAACACTCCAAGAATTGTTTGTCAATATTATTTTTGAAATCCAATAAACATCAATATCTCTTTCTAATACTTACGGCAGATACAACTCCTTCCTCGCCTTCGCAATTACTGCCGGATAACAAATATAAGAAACAATCATAGCTACTCCGGAAATTCCGGCCAATGCAAATGCATACTTTGAAAAAACGAACTCCATTAGTGCAAAAACCAAGGCAATAATCATTATAACCGCAACAAAGGCTGCTCTTTTGCCCGAAATCTCACTGTAAAGCTTACGCAATGCATTGATTACAAGAATCATTATAAACATATTTGCAATTGCGGAAAGAAACAGCATCGCAAAACATATTCTATAATTTCCTTTAAAAGTCAACATCAGAAACGCCCCAAAGGACAAGGCAAGCATTACAATCGAAAGGATAAGCCCTTGTCTGAAAAGCGGGCCGTCTTTTAAAGTAAATCTCAAAGCCATTACAAGCATAAAGTAGGAAATCACCAACAGAACAAGCCCCAAATGCATCATAACAGAGCCGTAAACCGCAATGGATGTGCCCTTTGTCACAAAGGATGCATAAGTCTCTCCGTAATCCATAGGGTCCCCCAGCAAGTCATGGTACAAGACCGATGATATAAGCAAAGTGAGGATAAGTCCCACAGACGTAATACTCGTGGCGATTAGCATCATAATTCCCGCTCTATACAATTTTCCCACAGATTTGTATGCAGTCGCAAAAGTCATATAATTCCCTCATCCGCTTATTTCAAATGCGTATTCAAAAACTCAATGGATTCACTGCAAGCCTGCTCTAACTGCTCGCCCCAAAAGCCGTGGCTTCCGCCTGTAATAATCACCAATTTTGCAGATGGGAAATATTGCAAAAACTCTTGCGTGGATTCTAAGGTCACATCCGTATCCAAATCTCCTTGCATGATGATTACATCTTTATTTAAATTGCCGATGATGCCGGTTATGTCCAAAGAATTAAGCTCCGTCAAATATCTTTCACTGACCAAAAGCCCATCCCAAGAATACAAGCTTTCCGATACCTCGTCGCTGTTTTTCTTATCCTCCGTAACTCCGGCTTCCAAAACCTTGCCGGAATTTTCCACCATATTGTATGCCGGATAAAAAAGCACTACGGAATTGATTCTGTCCTGATTTTTCTCGGCAACCACAGTAGCAATAAGTCCGCCGAAGCTTTGACCGCTTATAAAAACATTGTCGTGGTCGAAACTGTCGCTTTCAAGCACATAATCCAACACGATTTCGTAGTCGGTAACTTCGGTAAATGTGGTCATTTCCGAAGAATGCACCTGAGTGGAACTGTTTCTTGAACCACCTACAAAATCAAAAACTATTGCGGCATAGCCCGCCTGTGTGTAGGCAGTTGCAACATCTTCACAATTATCCATGGTGCTGTTATAACCGTGAGCTATAATAACCACAGGATGCACGCTTTTGCCATCATTCGGTTCAAAAAGCTTAGCCTCAAAGTTGTAGTTTTCACCCTCGACCGCCGACTTCGGTGTTTCAAACTCCAATGTGGTAACTTTTGGCTGACTGTCCTTGTAAGCATCAATGCCAAAAGTCATACAGACCGAAATCGCCGCCATAACAATAAGTCCGATTATACTTTTCTTATTCATATGCAAAACCCCTCTCGTATATGTTAATTATATCCTATTTTTTAGCGGTTCGATACTGTTAATTTCTTCTCAACTTCCAATCCTGTCAATGTTCCCAACAACACGCAGAATATCGGAGTCGTAGTAAGCATACTGTCTGTTGTCAGTGAGCATACCATAAAGCTAAGAACCGCAACAAAGACACCAACCAAAAGGCCTTTGTTTGATATAAGCTCCATTACCTTTGTTTTACGTACTCCACAAATCAAGCTGATTACATATATAGCCAGCAAAGCTATTAAACTAATTACACCGGTTTGCACCGCCACTTGAATATACATATTATGCGGATGGTCAACCAGAGTATAAATCGTTCCATGAGTATTTAAGCTCCCCACAATGTCTGTTTGGTTAAAGTAAAGCCCGAAAGTTCCGAGTCCATGTCCCGTTATTATGCATTCCTTAATTATAGGCAGGCTGTTCACCCAGTAGAAGCCACGACCTGTTGCAATGCTATAGAGACTATCCAATTCCAAGCCATTTCCCGACATATCTTCGATTGGTCTTCCATCCGGACTTACCGCAACAATTCCATCATCCGTTATTCCGAAATAAATCGGATTTTGATATCCCAAATCTACCGCGAGGTATCCACCTTCAAACCAAGCTGTCACAGCATCGAATTCTCCGTCGAACTTGATAATATTATCCTCCATGCGCATTTCCATGCCTTCCGGAGATTCAAACTTTATGCTGCCGTTTTCATCCACAGAAACGCTAAATGACGAATCCTCGCCTGTAAATACAATAACCCCGTCTTCATTTTGAATGTCACAAAGTTTATAGTAATTATCTTTATGAATAGCCGCGGTTTCATTGTTTCCCGCCGATGATGCCCTATAAAGCAATGCATTGTTGCTTACAGCATTTATAGCAAACAAAAGGACAACAAAGCATATAGGAACTACCAAACTAATCAAGCCTTTTCTCTTTGGTGTTTCGGTCTTCGGTTTTTTGAGCAACTGTATAAGCTTAATTACAAGCAGCACAACCGATGATGCTATAACTACATAAAGAGACATGGTAGAACGTGTCGTAATATTCACAATAAAAAGGCCGGTAAACACAAAGCCGCTTATTAATGACAGCTTCATACTAGTCTCAAACAAAAAGATTGCAAAAACTATCGGTATCAACATTGCGAGAAAGGCCGCAAAATACGTGGTATTATAGAAAGTCAACACCGTCATATTCACGTATTCACTGGACCATGAATCGCCTATTATAATCTTTGAAAGAGGCTCGTAAAGCACCTCAATAAGAGTAAGAATAATACTTATAACGCCAAGTGCTATAGCAGAAATCTTAAGATATACGAGATTATCTTCTTTCGCAAAAGCCACAAGCGCCGCAACAAAAATCACACAATATGAAAGCACTTGCAGAAAGCCTTCCAAAGAGTTTGAATTTCCGCGAAAAGCAACATCTTTGTATTCAGACATTAATAATGACAGGATATTCAAAACTATAAATACCGCTGCCGGAATTAAGAGCCTTTCTTTTTTCATCGGCATAGTAAATGTAGATGTATTCTCCGAAGCGACTGCTGCCTTAGAAGAACCTTTTTTCTTTTTTGATGTCTTAAGCTTTCTTTTTTTCTTTTCATATGCCACATAGGCTAGTATCACAAGAAAAATGAGTGCAAAAATCACCACTAAAACCGATTTGCCTTTAAGGAACAAATCCAACAGTCCATTAACTCTACTGTCAAACAGCGCCTCTTCCGAGGCTGAAATTCCAATTTTGCATTTAATTGTTATCCATGGATAAATTATTAGAAACAATGCCGCAAGAGCCGGCAATCCATAATCTTTTGTAAGCCACTTTTTCATATCATGTCCCTATTTTTAATTATATTATTATGCCTCTTAAGAATCAAAAATCAAGGCAAAATCTATGTTTATTATAGCATAACCGTGTCTCTAAATCCTTAATATATATTTTAATTTCATCACATTTTAAAACAGGCCCCGCTTTTTGCGAGGCCTGCCAACGTTAAAGAATAATTATTAATTAATCAAACTGTCTTTTTTTAGCTGCTGTAATTCCAAGCGCTGCTACTGCTGCCGCGCCTAAGATGATTGGCATCATAATGTTTGATGAATCGCCTGTTGACGGTGTTTCAGCTGATTTTTCACTGTAAACTACAACATATGGGCTGAATGATGTTGCTGTTACCTGAACTCTGTATGTTCCGTCTTCCTGCTGAACCCATGCTGTCTTAACTTCTTCACATGATCCGTCAGGAAATACGTGGTAAGCTTTTACATCAAAATTTGTTGCATCATAGCCTTTTTCAGCCGGCATATAGAATCTTACGCTACCATCTGTAAGTCTAACAACGTTGCCATCAGCATCTGTTAAATCAACATCCCAGATAGAAACATGTGCATTATTCGGAATAACAACTCCTTTTTCTGCAAGAGCTGCTTTAGCCTTTGTTACTGTTTCCTGAGCTGCCTGAACAGCTTTGATTGTAACCTGATCAAGTTCTACAGGATTACCATCTGCGTCAACAACTTTTGCTCCTGCATCAAATCCTTCGATGGCTGCTTCTGCAATTACTTCCACAGGATCAATGGTATTTTCGATCTTATAAATTGAAACTACTCCGTTAGAATCCGTTGATGTAAAGTATGATCCGGCAAATGTAAATAATCTTGTTGATGTCATCAAAATATTTCCATTAAGATCATATAAGATTTTAACCATCTTACCATCTACGTACTGTGTTCCCGTACCATAAGGTACACCATTAATAGTTGTTTCAGAAGCATAATTGAATCCTTCAGGAACAACTTTTGATATTTCAGAACCATTATTAAAAATCAAGCCATTATAATCATTTATAACGCTATCCGGAGCTGTTACGTAGCTGTCGGCAGCAAACTGCTCTCCCGTTGCTTCATTAAGATTTTTATCAAAGTAGTAAAGATATGAAACAGAATCACTTGGATTAGCTCCCTCTTGTACAGCGCACACGCATATATAATTAGCTTTAACCTTTGAGTTCATAACGTAGACTTTCGATGGCTGAAAACCTTCAGGATAATCAATCTGAGGTGCTACATTCACACCGTTTGAATTAAGTATCATAAGATTATTGCCACCATTACAAACAACATATAAGTCGCCAAATTTGCAAATCAAAGGTAAATTACTACTATAACCAAACATCGGCAATGCAGCTCCCTGCATATCATAAGACAGTATCTCGTTGCCATCAGCTGTCTCTACATGTAAAATACTGTTATCATCTATATAATAATATGTTGCATCATAAACATTTCCTACAAAATTAATATCCTTGTAAAAATTGTCTATACTTCCGAACTTTGTGCCATCGCAATTAACTATTTTAGCATATGTAACATCTCCCACGGTCTTCTGCTCTACAAAGTAATTGCCATAGCCAGAAGATGTTGCTGCTGCTGATATAGTTTCTATCTCTCCTTTTGAATTGTCTATAGTAGCTATATCACCATTAGCTGTTACTACGGTATATGAACCTGTTTCTCCCGGTGCTTTTACCAAAAGATTGTTACCACCGTTTTGTATTGTCGCCCCCTTATCAAAGTCCATAACTTTAATAATTTTTGTAGCATCTGTTGATCCTTCATCTGCTTTTACGGTATCCGGCTTAAATGCTACAGCCAAAATAATCAAAGCAGTAAAAAATGCGGCAATTAATATGCCTCTTTTTAATGATAATCTCATTTTTCCCTCCAAGAATTAGAATAATATAATTTAAACTACGAGTTTCGTGTAAGTGCTTAAAAGAACTCACTTACATTACAATTTTACCCCCCCGATTTGTTAGTCAATACTAACTCACTTGTTTTATTGAATTTATCTATACTTTTTTTCAATATACCATTACATTTTTAAAAAAACTTTGAATAACATTGACTCTTTTAATACTTTACTATAAAATCAATTTTGAAATCTGTAACGAATGCAATCAAGAAAGAAGTTGATGATATTATGGGCGGAAAAGTGTTAGAATTACCATCGGATAAACTTAAAGAACAACGTGCAGAAGGAAAACTCGAAGAGCAAATTGAAGTTTATAAAAAATGTATCGCACGTGGCATGTCAAAAGAGGAAGCCCTCGATATTTCGGGACTTCCTGAAGATAAAATTCCAAATGATTAATATTAATAAAGCATAAATACATGAAAAATCGACCGCATCTTGCGGTCGATTTCGTTTTCTATAATTGTAATATTTATTAATGCACTGCAACTGCCTGTGCACCCATTTCCCACCATATCCACTCAAAAAGACCTTTATCAACTGTGTAATATCCGTACAGTGGATCGTTTACGGTTACGGTGTAGTCGTTAACACCAACAACAGCTATATAGTGCCAGGATGCATGCCACCAGAAATAATCCGTTCCATTCAATGTATCAACGAACCAAAATGGTCTCGAGAAATTTTCCGATACACATACAGCCACCGGATAGCCGGATGCTATTTCATTATAAACGCCTTCCAAATCTCCGGTGTGGTCAATCACTTGCAAAGGAGCACCTGATGCGGCCATGTAATTATAGGCCGTTTGAATAACAACAGGCGATGCGCATCCAAAAGAATACGGATCTGCAGGATCCCCTATAAATGCAACATATGGGTCCGTGCAGTTGTAATCCTTCGGCATATATGTTTCACACAAATCATACGGACTTACGCCGTAACCCAAATAGTTGATGCACATGGCCAGCGCCGTACCCTCACATCCGCTCGGCAGTCCATAATCAAGCTGCATAAACAAAGGCACCCCAAGCTGATAGTCATAAGTTATTGCCGGTGGTTCGTAAACAACCTCTTCAACATAAGGCTCAACCCAAATCGGAAGCTCAACACTCATATTGTCATATGTAATAACAAGGGTCACATCCCCCGCCGGAAGATTTGTGTCCATGTAATTGCAAGAAAGCATTTCTTTTGCTATTTGAACGCTGTCACCTGTGGAAAAATTAAGAATACACATGATTTTATCAAATGTATCGATATCGAAATAGTCCCCTTCGTAAAAGTAAGCATCCTCGTTTAATGATGCCGTAATAGACATTTCCGGAATTTTCACAGGCTCTGCCGCGATTGTAACCGGTTCCGTTTCTTCAACCGTATCTCTTGCCTTAATAGGCTCTCGCGATGGGGAATCACAAGCAGTCATCCATACGCAGCCAAACAGTGCCACAAAAAACACCGAGAACTTCAATAACACCTTATTCATTTTGCACACTACCTCTAAGCCCTATACAAATCTATTGGTACCAAAGTACCTACGATAAGAAAATTATACCATTTCAACAAATACAAAGTCAAATCTTGGCTTATTTACAAAGACTGCGATGAAGAAATGATGAAAAACTGCATCAACCTCTTCGTATCGGAAAATGCTGAAAATGTAAAAGCAATTGCTCAGAGCATGCAGTAAGCGGATAATGATAATAGCCGTTGCGAGATTAAAAATCACGAAACACAAGCAATCAGGCAAATGAGCGCAGTTCATATCCACTGTGAGTGAAGACTTAAAAAGAAGGTGGCTTTAGGGCTTGACCCTAAAGACGCCTTCTTTTTTTAGTCGTAACCTCAGTTAGATGAACGGAGCGGTTGCCGCTTGTGTTTGTATTTTTAATCAACGCAACGGCTATTTTCCACTTGTCACTCAATCAGATTTTCCATACTCTTGATACTGATAAGTAAAGTCGATGCATTATGCAAGAAGGACGATGCGGTTGGTGCCAAAATTCCGGCAACACCACCGATAATAAGTCCCGTGTTAAATCCGACGATTGTTCTGTAGTTCTTTTTGATTCTTTTAATAAGCGCATTGCTTATTGCCTTAAGGCTGACGATTTCGTACAAATTGTCGGCGGCAATGGTAATATCCGCCACTTCTCTGGCGATTTCGGCGCCGTCGCTTATGGCGATTCCCACATCCGCTGCGCTAAGAGCCGGCGAATCGTTGATACCGTCGCCGATCATAATAACCTTGCGGCCTTTTTCCTTTTCCATTTCCACGAACTTCGCTTTATCCTCAGGAAGCACTTCCGCGTAAAACTCGTCAACGCCCACTTCTTTTGCAATAGCCGCTGCCGTACGCTCGCTGTCACCGGTCATCATAACAATCTTTTTGATACCGATTTTTTTAAGGGTGTTAATAACCGCCGGTGCTTCTTCCCTAATAGGGTCGCTTATGCAAATAACGCCTGCAAGACTTCCGTCAATTGCCAGATAAAGGTGAGACTCTTCCGGCTTAAGGGCGTCAAATCTGTCCTTTTTATCCTCCGGAATAACGCATTTCTCATCTTCGAAAACAAAATGGCTGCTGCCGATAATAACACGCTTATCATCAATAGTGCTAACAATTCCATGAGCAACTATGTATTCGACTTTCGAATGCATCTCCTCGTGCTCGATTCCCCTTAAATTAGCCTCATCCACAACGGCCTTTGCCATGGAATGAGGAAAATGCTCCTCAAGGCAGGCTGCGATTTTTAACAACTCTTCTTTACTCTCGCCGTTGAAAGGAATTATGTCAACCACCTTCGGGCAAGCCTTTGTAAGTGTTCCCGTTTTATCAAATACAATCGTATCCGCTTCCGCAACGGCTTCCAAATATTTACCGCCCTTGACGGTTATATTGTAAAGGCTGCATTCTCTGATGGCGGAAATAACCGTAATAGGCATTGCAAGCTTAAGAGCGCATGAAAAGTCCACCATAAGCACGCTTATCATCTTTGTTATATCTCTTGTAAAGAGGTATGTAAGAGCTGTGCCCGCCAATGTGTAAGGCACAAGCTTATCCGCAAGATGCTCAGCCTTGGCTTCCGCCGAGGATTTAAGCTTTTGCGTCTCCTCAATCATGGTAACGATTTTTTCAAATTTGCTTGCACCGTTGGTTTCTTTAACGCATATACTTATTTCGCCTTCTTCCACAACCGTGCCCGCATAAACGCTAATGTCCTTTGCTTTGCGCACAGGAAGTGACTCTCCCGTAAGTGATGCCTGATTAACCATAGCTTCGCCATCCGTAACCACACCGTCGAAAGGAATAACATTTCCCATGTGTACTCTCACCACGTCACCCGGCATAATCTCATCCGCGGATACAAGCACCTGCTCGTCTCCTTTAACAAGCCAAACATGGCTGATGTTTAATGACATGCTTCTGGCCAAATCGTTTGTGGATTTTTTATGGGTCCAGTCCTCAAGAATTTCACCGATTCTTTGCATAAACATAATGGAACTTGCACCGTTAAAGTCACCTCGTATCAATGACACGCCGATTGCAATGGCATCAAGCAATGACACTTCCAATTTGCCCGCTTTAATGGCTTTAATGGCTCTCCACAAATACTTCCTGTACTTAATAAGGCAAATGATGATTCTAATAGGGCGCGGAAGAAATATGCGCTTAGCGAAGTGTACAATGGTGGTTATAACCAGCTTATCAAAATACTTTTGATTAAGCTCACGTCCGGAGGTTTGAAGGAATGTTTCCGGCACATCCACGTCTTCGTATCTGAACTTTGTTAAAAGAAGGATTATTTCCTCTCGCTCTCCAACGTATTCAATGGCAGCATCGCAAGTACGCTCATACACCACTGCTTTTGTTATGGGCAAGGCATTGTTCAGATAATAAAAAAGCGTGTCCGCCTCTCTGAAAGTCATGCTTTTTACAGACAGCTGCACACGCATTCTGCCTTTAATATCATGTTTGATTCTGAATTTCATTTGAATTTCCTCTTAAGAAAAGAAAGGCTCTCGTCAGTAAATAACAAAAGCCCATCCGCATTTCTTTATTCTTCACCAAGTTCAGCCTCTTTAGCTGCACGTTCCTCGTTAATTTTTTTAGCTTCCGCGTAAATATCATCGCAATTTGCTTTAAGAGTTGTAGCGCCCTTCATGATAGATTCTTTGGCTCTGAGAGTTGCAGCCGTACAGTGAGTATACACTTTCTTGGCATCTTTGCTTGAAAGCAACTTGATACCTGCTGTTCCGAAAAGAACGCCCGCACCGAAAAGTGCCCATTTTATAACTCCGCTTTTCATTTATTTCACCTCTTTCCAAAAAGCACCTATGTGACATTGTTTTTAAAAAATGATTATTGCGGTGAATATCCTGTAGAATCAGTCTATCTTACGCAATTAATATACGTAAATTTTAGCACTCGGCTTAGGGGTTAGAATTATATAACCTGCTTTATTGAAAAAAATTCTCATTTTAATACAAATTGAGTAATCTTTTCCCAGTTTTTAAGTACTTCCCTGCATATGTCCGGATCGTACATTTTGGCCATATTGCAAGATATTTCTTCATAACAATAGTCAAGGCTGTGGGCCTTATGATAAGTCCGATCGCTTGTTATGGCATCAATGGAATCGCAAATTGCAATAACCCTTGCCCCCAAAGGAATATCTTTGCCCATAAGTCCATCGGGATAGCCTTTTCCGTCAAAGCGCTCGTGATGATGAAGCACATACTCTTTAAGATCGCTTAAACGCTCGGATTTTGAAAGAATTTCGGCTCCGATTACCGGATGTTTTTTTATTATTTCAAATTCTTCCTTTGTTAACTTTCCGGTCTTGTTTAGAATATTGTCCGGAACCCCTATTTTTCCTATATCATGAAGATGTGCGGCTATGTGTATTCTTTCCACTTCCGAGTCATCAAGCCCCAAAAGCACCGCCGTTTGCATACACATATCGCTGACGCGTTTGGAATGACCTGCGGTGCGGGCATCTTTCGCATCCAAAGCACAAGTAATGCATTCTATTATTTCATGATAGTCGATGTGATGTGAATTGTTACATATCCCTTCCGCTTCGTTTAAGACATATGTACTGTTCTTTTCTATGGCCCCTACGCTTTCCAAGGAATTCATCAACCTGTAAACCGTAGAAAATCCAATGGAGGAATCAATCTTAGTTGCCTCATAATAAAGCTCCTTGCAGCTTTGTGAGGAGTCCGCCAAAAATAAATCCAAAAGTATTGCCCTTTGATTAGTCATTCTGTATCCGTTGTTCTTAAGTCTTTTGACAATAACATCTTTTTCCACTTCAAGCTCCCAATTTGATTATAAACGCATTTAGGCTTATGAAAACGTCTAAATGAGAATAATTTTCATATAGTTAGTTTACACTCACTAACAGTTAGTTGTCAATAACTTGTTGGCTGTAAATACAAATTTTCCTTGATATCCAAGCAACAAAAAAGCAACGCCATAAGACGTTGCCTTTTCATATATTTCTATTTAATTATCCGTCGCAAGAATCTTATTCTTCTTCAGCGCTCTTTCTACCGATGCAATCCTTAGGAAGTGCCATAGCAGCCAATAATGCAATAACCGAAAGGATACCGAATACGATAAATACGATTGTATAACCTTTTTGCATATTTCCGCCAACAATTCCACTTACTACAGGAATAAGGATGAATGCAAGTGTTCTGATACCTACAACGAAAGGTACCAAAAGTTTGTTAGCCTGCGCAAAGTCGAAACGACCGAAAACGCTGATACACATTGAAGGCATAAGGTTTCCGAGACCTCCGAGTAATGCAGCAAACATAATAACGCTGATATATGTGATAGGTACGCTTACAACGCCTGCGCCGATAGCACCGATAAACATCATAATTGCCCAAAGAAGTGCAAAGATAACAGTTGTTTTCTTTGTACCAATCTTCTGGTCAACAATACCCCAAATGATTGATCCCGGGATACCGATAAGTGATGCGATTGTAAGAGCAAGTACTGCCTGTGGCTGATCAACGCCAACAGCTCCCATACGTGGAATCATCTGTGATGTAGCACCTACAAGACCCAAGAACATGAAACCGAATGAGATAACAAGTAACCAGAAAGCTTTTGTTCTGAACATTACGCTTGTAGGGAAACCTGTTTTATAGTTTGCAAAGAACTCGAGGTTTGCTTTTCTTTCTTCTTCTGTGATAGGTTCGTTGTCAGGATAGCAACCTGCCTGTTCAGGAAGTGACTTAACGAACAATGCCATAATAACAGCAAGAGCAACGAATACGATGCCCATGAAGATAAATGGAGCCATAAATCCTTTTGTTGTTAAAAGGGCCTGGAAAATCAAAACTGTGATTGCACTGTCAAGAGGCATACCCATTGTTGCCCAACCAAGCGCAATACCCTTTTTCTTAGGGAACCAGTTGTTCATTAACTGCTGTGTGATAACAAGGTTTGCTGAGTCTGATAATGCAACGATTAATGTTGCAACTACAGCAAATGGCATCATACCCATATTAGGTGTAATTCCATATAATACCCAAAGAACCGCAAGACCAATAATCATAACGATTGCAGGAATTTTAACACCGATTTTTGAAATAATCTGACCTGCAACAAGTGAAAGCGGAATACTTACGAAACCACCGATTGCCGCAAAGATCAAAATCTGCTCAGGGCTCTGTACCGGTAATTTTTCAGCGAAAGGCTGAACAAGTACGTTCAAAGTATCAGGAACCGCACAACTGAACAAGTAGATTAACAACGTAAAGATGATAATCCACCAACCCATTTTACCAAAGTTACTTTTCATAGGTTTTCTCTCCTTTTATTTAAAATATTTCATGATAATTTTAACATAGCTCATGCTTTAATTCAATTTTGCATGGCAATATTTAACATTTTTGTAATATTGTTAACAAAAAATTGATAATAAAAATTCCTTCGAATAAATCCGAAAGATTTTTTGTTCAAAAAAACATATTATAAACTTATTTTGCAAGTCAAAATGTTGGTTTACATAAATTCGAGGTGAAATGCTTAGCTTTTTAAATAATCAAATAAACCTTGCAAACACAATATTGCTAACATCGATTCCTCTGTCGGTGAGTCTTAATTTGTCGCCGTTATCGTAAGTTTCCAAAAGCCCTTCCTCAACGGAAGTATTTATAGCTTTTCCGAAAACATCATAAATATCTTTGTTAAATTTATCCTTAAAATCAAAGATGCTTACGCCTCGCATCATTCTAAGGCCCAAAAACATAAACTCACCCATGCAGTCAAATGCTTTCAAATGCTCGATATGCGCAGCATAAAGGCCGGATTCCGATTCAAGATAAGAATTAATATATTCTTCCAAATCTTCAAGCTCGTTGTAGCGTGTGTCATTCATAAGAGACGCCGCACCAAGGCCAATTCCCGCATAGTCCTCACGGGTCCAATAACCGCAGTTGTGTTTACATTCAAAGCCGGGCTTCGCATAGTTTGAAATCTCGTAGCGCTCATATCCATGCTTCGCCAAAAATGTTTTTGTAAAATGATAAATATCACGCTCAGTATCTTCGTTGGGAAGGAGGTCTTCCGCTTTCAAATCAGCTTCACTGCCCGCATCTTCACCATAAAGCTCATAAAAAGGAGTGCCCTCTTCAATAATTAGGCTATAGGCGGAAATATGCTCAGGATCCAACGCCACAACTTCTTCCAAAGTACTTTTCCAACTATCCAAAGTTTGCCCCGGAAGCGCACTCATAAGATCCACATTGATATTTGAAAATCCCGCAGTCCTTGCCATATTGAAACTATTAAAAAAATCCTCGAATGTGTGAATTCTGCCAAGACATTTAAGCTCCTCATTTTTAGCGGACTGAAGCCCCATGCTTAAGCGGTTAACCCCGTATTTGCGCATAATACTAAGCTTGGATTCATTCAAAGTACCCGGATTGCATTCAATAGTAAATTCGATATTATCTAAATCATTTCCGGCTTCACTGACAATCTCGGCAATATTCGAAAGCAGCTTTTCAAGCTCATCCTCGCTTAAAGATGAGGGCGTACCACCCCCGATAAAAATGCTTGAAATATGCTTAAACTTCGAACTATTCTCACTGTAATAGTCAAGTTGCCTAATAACAGCTCGCAAATAATTATCCCTAATCTTCTCATCCCCGCACGGAAATGACAAAAAATCGCAATAATCGCACTTCTTAACACAAAACGGAATATGAATATAAAGTAACATAAATAGGCATAATCCTTTCATCAAATCTTTTTAATAAAAAACAATACTGTTAAACATAAACATGAAATGAGCCTGTTTTTAAAAGTTATTGGTGATAAAAATATATAAATTTAAAATAATTTGGCATAGATTTTATTATTCTGAATATTTGGAGCAGCGCGCTACTTTTACATAAAACTTCCAAGATGTCAGATGCAAAAATACCCGGACGGTATTTTTAGCGAACATTGAGGCATGGATGCCGAATGTGAGCGGCATCGTCAAAATCAAACAAAGTAAATGAAGTTTTATAGTAAAAGAAGTGCTACGATCATTTCAGAAGAATAAAATCTATGCCAAATTATTATTTATAAATTATTTTTCATCATCAAGTTTAAGAACACTCATGAAAGCCTTTTGCGGAATCTCTACATTGCCAATCTGTCGCATACGTTTCTTACCTTCTTTTTGTTTTTCAAGAAGTTTCTTCTTACGGGTAATATCACCGCCGTAGCATTTTGCAAGCACATCCTTACGAACGGCTTTAACCGTCTCTCTGGCAATAACCTTGTTGCCGATAGCCGCTTGAATAGGAATTTCAAACAAGTGTCTCGGAATCTCGCCCTTAAGCTTTTCACACATCTTGCGGCCTTTTTCGTAGGCGCTGTCAGCATGCACGATGAATGAAAGAGCATCCACTTCTTCTTTATTAATAAGAATATCCAGCTTCACAAGATCTGAACGCTGATATCCTTTAAGCTCGTAGTCAAAAGATGCATAACCGCGTGAACGGGATTTAAGCGCATCGAAGAAATCGTAAACAATCTCATTTAAAGGCAGATTGTACTTAAGCAGAGCACGTGTGGACTCAATATATTCCATGCCCAGGTACTCGCCTCTTCTTGACTGGCAAAGCTCCATAATCGGGCCTATAAACTCGGTTGTAACCATAATTTCCGCCGAAACGATAGGCTCTTCCATATAGTCGATTTCCGTAACCGGCGGAAGATTTGTAGGATTTGTAAGCTCGATAACCTCGCCGTCTGTCTTATATACCTTGTAAATAACCGAAGGTGCCGTTGTAACCAGGTCAAGATTATATTCGCGCTCCAAGCGCTCCTGGATGATTTCAAGATGAAGTAGTCCAAGAAATCCGCATCTAAAACCAAATCCCAAAGCTACCGATGTTTCAGCTTCATAAACCAAAGAAGCATCGTTAAGCTGCAGCTTTTCAAGGGCATCGCGAAGGTCGCCGTATTTTGCACCATCAGCGGGATAAAGACCGCAATAAACCATGGAAAGGACCTTTTTATAGCCCGGAAGTGGCTCAGCACATGGATTGTTCTTGCTTGTAACCGTATCGCCCACCATTGTGTCTTTAACGTTTTTGATGCTGGCGGTAAAATATCCAACCATGCCGGCACTAAGCTCATCGCAAGGAATAAACTGGCCTGCGCCGAAATATCCCACTTCCACTACTTGAGCCGTTGCTCCCGTAGCCATCATTTTAACTTCGTCACCGACTTTAATACTGCCTTCTTTTATTCTGAAAAATACGATTACGCCTTTATAGGAATCGTAAATGCTGTCGAAAATAAGAGCCTTCAAAGGAGCTTTTGGGTCTCCTTCCGGCGCAGGAATTTTGTGGACAACAGCTTCCAAAACATCTTCGATATTAAGGCCGGCTTTTGCTGAAATGCGCGGCGCATCCATAGCCTCAATACCTATAACATCCTCGATTTCGTGGGCTACCCTGTCAGGCTCGGCGCTTGGAAGGTCGATTTTGTTGATAACCGGAAAAACTTCCAAATCGTTATCAATAGCCATATAGCAGTTTGCCAGGGTCTGGGCCTCTATTCCCTGAGCCGCATCCACAACCAAAATCGCTCCGTCACATGCGGCAAGGCTTCGTGAAACCTCGTAGTTAAAATCCACATGTCCCGGAGTGTCTATTAGATTAAAAATATATTCTTCGCCGTCTTTTGCTTTGTAAACAATTCTTACCGCCTGAGACTTGATGGTGATTCCTCTCTCTCGCTCAAGTTCCATATTGTCCAAAACCTGAGCCTGCATCTCTCTTTGGGTAAGAAGTCCCGTTTTTTCGATGATACGGTCCGCCAAAGTGGATTTACCGTGATCGATATGGGCAATAATGCAAAAGTTTCTAATGTTTTTCTGATTAATATTCATTAATTAAATAATTCCTTTAAATAGTTAATAATATCTCAAAATATCCTGTGAGTTTACAATATATCAAACGCTCGAATAATTTATGTAAACCCTGTTTCGATAAATAATTATTATTTTTCAACCTTTATATCCTTGATAAAAGTTCTTAAAAGAGGATGAATTGCATATGGCGCAATCTCCTTTAAAGGTGCGATAACAAAGTCGCGCTCATGCATATAAGGGTGCGGAATTACCAGATTCGGTTCCGATATGATCAAATCATCAAAAAGCAAAATATCCAAATCTATAATGCGAGGTCCCCATTTTTCAAGACGAACGCGACCCATCAGCTTTTCGGTATCCTGACAAAAATGCAACAGTTCAACAGGATCAAGCCATGTTTCCACGCAAACAACCGCATTAAGATAATCATCCTGGTCTTCTTTGCCCCAAGCTTTTGTCATAATATAGTTTGAAACGGCGGAAATACGAGTTTCTTTCATTATGCTGATGGATTCAACCGCTTTTTCCAAATTTGAATGTAAATCTCCCATATTTGTGCCTATTCCAAGATAAGCTCTGTGAAGTTTGCGCTCGATTCTGACCATTGCGGTTTCGAATTTTACGTTAAGAGGCGCATTTGGTTTACTTACCTCCACCATAACGCCTTTTATGGAAGGACATCGCTCAATAATGGCTTCTATAACATCTTCGGCGGCTTTTTCAATAAGATTGTAGCTTTTGTCCGCAAAAACATGTACTGCAATATCCGCAATCTTGGCATAATCCACCGTAGAAGAAAGCTTGTCATTATCTCCCGCTGCTTTCAAATCTCTTTCGATTTCTATTGTAAGATAAAAATCCTGTCCCTCTTCTTTTTCAAACTGCAAAACCCCGTGTCTTGCAAATACGCAAAGATTTTTAAGAATAATTTTGTCCATAACCGCTTCTCCATTTTTATTATCAATAACAATAACTTGGCTTTTAAAGCCCTATTTTACGAATTCTTAATAGCTTGCAACATTTTAACGACTCTTGCATTTTCTTTTACATCATGCACTCTGAAAATTCCGGAATGAGAGTTTAACATGCAAAAGGCCGTTGTGGCCAATGTTCCTTCCACGCGCTCATCCACTTCCAGATCCAGTGCTTTTCCGATAAAGCTTTTTCTTGATGTTCCGATTAAAAGGGGATATCCCAAATCATCCAAGAGATGAATGTTTTTCATAAGCTCTAAGTTTTGCTCGTATGTTTTTGCAAAGCCAAAGCCCGGATCCAAGCAGATTTGCTCGTTTTTAATTCCGTAAGCTTTCGCAATTTTCACGCATCCCTTAAGATCTGAGCACACGTCCTCAAGATAGTTTACATAATTTATCTTTTCTCTATTATGCATAAGACAAACCGCAACACCGGTGTCTGCCACAAGTTTGGCCATTTCCGAGTTTTCATTATAATTCGTTTTATTTATGGTTTCTGTTTTCTGCAAACAGTCGGAATTGGATTTATCGGCTTCGACAATTTCTTCCATGGATTCATCATAGCTATTTGCATTTTTGCCCGTAGGGATTTGTTTTAAAAGCTTAAGTCCGCAAATATCATTAAGCATACCCGCCCCGGCTTTTATTGCTGCTTTCGCAACCGCAGGCTTGTATGTGTCGATTGAAAGGGCTATGTCAAAGCTTTCTTGGATTTTTTCGATAACAGAACAAACCCTGTCTGTTTCTTCCTCAATGCTTACGGGAATAAAACCGGGTCTTGTGGATTCGCCCCCGATATCAATAATATGGGCGCCTTCCTTAATCATGCGCTCCGTATGTTTCAAAGCATCGTCGATTTTTAAATGCTCGCCTCCGTCGGAAAAGGAATCCGGCGTAACATTTAAAATGCCCATAATATACGTATTCTTTTCAAAATCAAAATGCTTGTTATTTATAAACACTTTATCAATACCTCTTTATGACTGAAATTTTCTGCTTTTTTTGTGACATTTTATGTCAACCTAAAGTGTTTCCTCCAAATAGTTATCTGCTTTGCATCATAAGATATGTTTCTTTTCTAAGGTCTGAATTGTTTTCGAATTCGCCCAGGCATACCTTTGTAACGGTCTTTGCCCCCGGTTTTTCAACGCCACGCATTGTCATGCACATATGCTCAGCCTCGATAACAACCATAACGCCCTTCGTATTCAAATATTTCATAAGAGCATCGGCTATTTCATAATTAAGGCGTTCCTGAAGCTGAGGTTTTCTTGCATAAAGCTCAACGGTTCTTGCAAGCTTTGAAAGACCGACCACCTTGCCGTTTGGAATGTAAGCAATATGGGCTTTTCCGTAAAATGGCAGAAAATGATGCTCGCACATGGAATAGAACTGAATGTCCTTTTGCACAATGACATCAGTATCATGTGTCGTAGTGAATTCTTTGGATAAAATCTCTTTTGCATCTTTTCCGAGACCGCTAAAAAGCTCTTCCGTATACATTCTTGCAATACGGTCCGGCGTTTCAAGAAGGCCTTCGCGGTTTGCATCCTCGCCGATACCTTCGATTATAAGCTTCATTCCTTCTTTAATCTTTTCGTAATTCATTTTTACATCCTCTCCGGCGCTTCAAAGCCGAGTAAATCTATCGATGTTTCAAGTATTGCCACAACTTCTTTTAAAAGTGCGATGTAGCTTTTCTTCTTGCTTTCGTCTTCCTCCGCAAGGATTTTAACCTCGTGATAAAAACGGTTAAATTCGTTTGCAAGGTCGTAAATATATGCACAAAGCTTGTGAGGCGCAAGTTCGTTAACAACCGTTTCCAAAACCTCGTTAAATCTTGCTGCCGCAAGCATAAGTGATTTCTGTGTTGCTTCGCCGTTAAAGCTTATCTCTTCCGCTTTAGCTTCGCTGCCGTTAAAATACTTATCCAATATGGATTTGATTCTAACCATTGTATAAAGAATATATGGACCCGTATTGCCTTCAAATGAAGCAAAACGTTCAATATCAAAAACATAATCTTTTGTGGCCTGATTTGAAAGGTCGCCGTATTTTAATGCCGAAAGTCCCACGATTCTTGCGGTATTTCGAGCTTCTTCCTCGCTTACGGTTCTGTTTTCCATTATCTTATCGTAAACGGCATCGGTTATGATGCGGATAAGATCTTCAAGACGCATAACGCCGCCATCTCTTGTTTTAAAAGGCTTGCCGTCTTTACCGTTCATGGTACCGAAGCCGATGTGACTGAACTTTGTCTCATCATCAACAATTCCCGCGATTTTCGCCGCACGGAAAACCTGAACAAAGTGAAGTTCCTGTCGTTTGTCCGTAATATAGACATATTTTGCGGGTTGGAAATTTTCTTCTCTGTCGATTATGGTTGCAAGATCGCTGGTGGCGTAAAGTGCCGCACCATCGGATTTACGCACGATGCAAGGAGGAATCTCTCTTTTATCGTCATCTCTTGCAACATCTATAACCATTGCACCGTCGCTTTCATGGGCGATGCCTCTTGCTATCATGTCATCAACCATGCCCGGAATAATAGGCTGAACGTCGCTTTCGCCCTTCCAAAGGTCGAACTCAACATCAAGGTTTGAATAGTTTTTCTTAAGGTCGGCTACCGAAACCGCCATAATATGTTTCCAAATGGCTGTATACGGTGCATAACCGCTTTGAAGCTTGAATGTGGCATCGTGGGCTTTTTGCATGAAGTCATCGTCAAGCTTTGACTTTTTGCTTGCCGCAGGATAAATGTCCTCAAGCTCAGTTATATCAAAAGGCGCTTCCTTTGGATATTCGCCCTTAAAGTTTTCGTCAAAATAAGGAAGGTCCGGCTTTCTTTCCTCAAGCTCGGCAATAACAAGGCCCATTTGTAAGCCCCAATCACCGAGATGCACATCTCCGATGGCATCATAGCCCGCAAATTTGCAAATGCGTTTAACGCTTTCGCCGATGATTGCGGAACGAAGGTGACCTACATGAAGAGGTTTTGCAACGTTTGCTCCGCCGTAATCCACAATAAGTTTTTCGCCCTTTGCGCATTTTTCAAAGCCGTGGTCCATATCCTTCGACATCAGGTTTACATAATCAGCAAGCGCGTCCGCATTTACATTAATATTGATAAATCCCGGATTTACTGCTTCCACGCTGTCAAAGTATTTACTTGTTTTAACTTTTTCCACAACCTCGCCTGCGATTTTAATAGGCGCGCATTTATACTCTTTTGCGGCAGCCATTGCGCCGTTACACTGATATTCGCACAAATCCGGACGATTTGATACGGAAACACGCGCATATTTCTTGTCATATCCGCAAGCTTCAAAAGCCTTTTCTATTTCTTCGCAAAGTATGTCGATATACTTTTTCATTAATACTGTCCTTCCTATTATGCCGCCTCTTTGTAGTTGGCAACATTCTTTGATGTCTTATTAAAAGGCAAGTTCTTCACTTAAAGAACAACACCATTTTCTTCCAAAAGCGCTGTTGCACTTACGATTGAATCAACACCTTCTTTGTTCTTGATAGGTGCGAATTCTTTATTTCTGATAACTTCGTAAACCATGCAGTTATCAAGCATTTCTATCATATCAAGCACCAAAAGCTCGAATTTGTAACCATTTGGTTTTTCAGGTTTGTGGTAAACCCCTTCTTTATCCATGTAAGGAATTTTCTTTTCAACAACATGAAGAGGCATGTCTTTGTTTACGATTTCCACAAGTTCTTTAACTCTGAAAAGGTAGTTTAAGATAACGCCGTAGTTGTATGCATATTCACCGTTGGCATCTTTCTCGTCACGCATTTCTTTTGTAAGTTCGTAATATTCAACGATTGACGGACGACCGTTTCTAAGGCACATTACACCAACCTTTTCATCCGGATCCGCTTTTTTGATAACCTTTGCACCGGATACAAAGCCTGATTTAAGTGTAGCACCGATAAATGCAGGATCACCCATGCGCTGAAGCACATTATCAACCGCAAATACGTTAAGCCATTCAACCTTCTTTGCAAGAGCCGTGTCGAAACATGGGCTGTTGTAAAGCGACTTAAACCAACCGCCATTTCCATTTGGCGAAAGAGAAATGCAGTCTTTTGCTTCCATGTAAACTTTTCCTTCGTAATCTACGGAAGGAGCCATTTCCTGGATGAAAAATGCCACAAAGTTTTCGTCATATCCAAAGAAGTTGTGTTCTCTGAAAAACTTCACCGTTGCCGCATTGTTTTTCTCGCTTGTCATGATAAAAAGCGGAATGTAGCAACCGCATTTATTTACAACTTCCATAAGGTTATTGATAAGGCATTCGAAGATGTAAAGTTCGTGTGTTTTACCAATGTTTAATGTTCCTTTAGGTCCGTCAAATCCAAGACGTGTGCCCTGTCCGCCTGCAAGAAGTACAAGACCAACCTTGCCTTCTTTTAAGGCTTCGATACCGATTTTTTCAAGTTCTGCTCTCTGTTTGTCGATTTCTTCGGCTTTCATAACATCCATCGGCTCAAATTTATCATTGCCCGCTTCGTCTTTTTCAAGGCGAATCACGCTAAAATCCGTTGCTTCTATTTGATTTAAGAGCTTAGCTTTTCCCGCTTCGTCCAATTCATCATAATAATCAAGCAAATGAGCCTGACCTATTTTTTCTAATTTTTGTTTTGCTTCTGCTAAATTCATATTTTTTACCATCCTACTATTATTTATTTTCCGTCCTGTGAAAACACTGTAATTACACCAAGAAAAACACTGTTTTTCGCCAGCGTTAATAACATTATACTAGATATTTTTTTTAAAACAAGCACTTTTAGGAAAACACGCACTTTTTTTGTTGACGTAGACTTTTCCATCTGTTATGCTTTTTTTGATATTTTGGTTTGGTTTATTAGTTACTTTATATAGTAAACACAAGTTTTATCTATCATTATCGATTATAAACAATCGACTTTTTTATTTAAGGAGACTATTATTATGGCAGAAAACAACAACGAAAACATTGACGAATACGACTTTAACGAGTCTATTATTCTTTCACTTGATGACGGAAGCGAGCTTCCATGCATAATCGTTTCGATCTTTGAAGTAGAAGGTCAGGATTACATCGCACTTTTACCTCAGGAAGGTCCGGAATACGAAGAAGGAGAAGTTTTCCTTTATCGTTATGCCGAAAAGGACGGTGAGCCGGAGCTTGGCAATATCGAAAACGATGAAGAGTTCGAGAAAGTTTCCGAGAAATTCGACGAAATCCTTGACTCAATGGAATACGACGAAATCGTAGACGGCGAAGAAATCGAATAAAACAATTGCCTATGGGGCGGCACATCATATATTGAGGTGCCGCCTTTTTTTGTTTGAAAATGCAGGCCTACTACAAAAGCAGATAGTCTTGTTTTAATTACACGCTTCGTTTTCTATTCGTTGCGCTCGTTTATTCGCCGACAACCGCTTAAACTCGCTTCGCTCAAACATAAGCTCCTTTGTCGGCTAACATCGCACAACTCATATACGAAAGCCTCGCTATCGTAATTAAAATCAATCCTATTTGCTTTATTTCGGCCTGCAATCCACACATAAAAACGGCGGCTTATATATGAATAACTGCCGATTTCGCAATAGTAAAAGGCTGATTGGTGTGTAATAATATATGATTTTAACAAGCATAGAGTTGAGTCGCAGAATAACTTTGAAAATATCAATAAAGCAGCAAGGATTGGACAGGACGTCCAATCCAGGCGAACTTGAGCTTTGGCACGAGGTGGCACCCGAAGGGTGACGGAGTCCTGGTGCCTCATGGATGGCGAATGTGAGCCGGTTGCGGACTATTATCGTATTCTTCAAGTATTTTCATTAGTTATTCTCGACGAAACGACAGCTTGTAAATCATATATTATTAATACAGCAATCAGCTATTTACAAGTATGAAAATCGCAGTTATTTTTGTATTTCGTCTATGAAGATGGATTTGTGATATTTCTTGCCGCCCTTGTTTTTCTTGTCTTCCACGTACATGAGATTCAGGTGTTTTTTTGCTCGTGTCATGGCTACGTAAAGAAGCCTGCGTTCTTCTTCGATGTCTTCTTTGAATATGGCCTTTTCGTGAGGAATGTTTTTTTCGTTGACATCGGGTACGAAGACCGTGTCAAATTCCAGACCTTTGGAGCCGTGCATGGTCATTAGGTTGATTGCATCTTTATCGTTGTCACGGGCTTCTTTTTCCATATTTTTAAGATTGCGCCCGTAATCCCTGATGTATAGAGCCCATTCTTTAAGTGTCTTAAACTGCTTGGCGCTTTCGTGGATGTCATCCAAAATCCCAAAAAGCTCCGCTTCTTTTATATTGTGATTTTCGGCGTATTCTCGAAGGAATTCGTCGTAGCCTATTCCTTGCCTTATAAATGTCAGATAGGCAAAAGGATTGGCCATTTTTGACAGGGTTTTGATATCAAACTCCAACTGCTCGATTTTTTCTATCATCCAATCTTTGTCCGAATAATATTTGCAAAGATTGCCGAAATCCACCGAGGATTCGCTTAAAGCATCGCGGCTTATGTAGCGTTTCGGGCGGTTTATGATACGAAGAAACTCTTTTCTCGAACGGTCGCCCCCTGCGATCTTTATATAAGAAAAAATATCTTTTGCTATCCAATGCTCAAAGAGATTAAAGCTTTTGTCCTTAAAATTAAAAAGGATGTTGTTGTCTGTAAGCTTTTGCACCAAAACCGAAGCTCCGGCGCTTGTCCTGAAAAGGACCGCCATATCCCTTAATGCCTTGCCCGCAGCATTATTAGCCTTAATCATTTCAACAATTTTATCCGCCTCTTTGTATTTATCCGGGTGCGATGTTATGTCAACCGCATCTCCGGACTCGTTTATGGTTCCCACTTTCTTTGAAAACCTGTTTTTGTTATGGTCAATTAATTTCAAAGAAGTGTTTACTATTTCCGGCGTGGAACGATAGTTAATATCAAGAAGGATGCGTTTACAGCCTGCAAAATCCTTTTCAAACATAAACATTATCTCGGGCCTTGCACCTCGAAAGCCGTAGATTGACTGGTCGTCATCACCCACCACGAAAATATTGTTTTCCGGAGCGGCAATCGCCTTTATATTCTCGTATTGAATATCATTTATATCCTGGAATTCGTCGATAAGAATAAACTTAAATTTTTCCTGCCAAACATTTAAAACATCCGGTCTCCCCTTAAACAAATCGGCGGTCATTACCAACATATCGTCAAAATCAACCTTTTTTCTTGAGATTTTTTTCTCCTCGAAAGCCTCGAAAATACGCTTAAATTGCTGCGATGTGCAATCTGCCTTGGGTTCGTGCTTAATCTCTTCATGATGGGCGAAGGCCGAACTTCCCTTTACTGCACTAATATCGCTTAAAATGTCACCTATAAACTCTTTTTCATCATCGACTTCAAGTTCGAAGCGCTTTATGATATCTGCGATTATCTCGTACTTTTCTTCCGTTTTCATGATATTTTCAGCATTTAAATTGTGAGCGGCTTTAAGAATCTTAAAATAGATGGAATGAAAAGTGCCGATATTTACTCGTCTTCCGGCCACAGGCATCAAATCCGTAAAACGTTTTTGCATCTCAAGAGCCGCGGCCTTGGTAAAAGTAAGCACCAAAATCGAAGAGGGGTCAACCTCTCTTTCCGTTATCAGTTTTTTAATTCTTTGGGTAATTGTGAATGTTTTACCACTTCCGGGACCCGCAAGAACGAGAGCGGGTCCTTCGAAGTGATTGATTGCTTTTATCTGTGAATTGTTTTCCAAAGTTTGAATCCTATTTTTTTATATTTTAAGCATTTGCAGCTTCCAACTTCTCAATACCGGTTCTAATTCTGCGAAGCGACTCTTCTTTTCCGATAATTTCCATTATCTCAAAAGCACCGCCCGGTGTTGACTGTTTGCCGGATACAGCTGTTCTTAAAGGCCATAAAACAAGGCCGTTTTTAACTTCTTTCTTTGCAATGAAATCCATTACAAGGTCATGAAGCGAATCAATTGAGTAATCGTCATGTGCCTCTAAAATCGGTAAAATTTCTTTCAAAGTTTCTAAAGAATTCTCTGCATTTGTCTTCATCTTCTTATGAGTGTACATCTCGATATCGTAATCCGGAAGCTCCTCAAAAAAGTCGATAAGCTCACAGATATCCGGGAATACCTCGATACGAGTTTTAACAAGCGCTGCAATTTTTGCTATATCAAGATCTTTTTTAATAACCTGCTTGATGTAGGGTGTTGCCATCTCGAGGAATTTAGCGTCATCCATCATCTTGATGTATTCGCCGTTCATCCATTTAAGCTTAACCATGTCAAAGACTGCAGGGGATTTGCTGATGCGCTTGTAATCAAAGTTTTTGATAAGTTCATCAAGCGAGAAAATCTCCTGATTGTCTTCCGGTGACCAACCAAGAAGTGCAACAAAGTTTACAATAGCTTCCGTTAAAAAGCCCTGCTCGATCAAATCTTCAAAAGAAGAATGACCGCTACGTTTGCTAAGCTTCTTGTGGTTTTCATCCGTAATCAAAGGAAGATGAATATACACAGGAACATCCCAGCCAAATGCCTCGTAAAGACGCACATATTTCGGTGAGGATGAAAGATATTCGTTTCCTCTTACCACGTGGGTAATGTTCATTGTATGGTCATCTATTACATTTGCGAAGTTATATGTAGGATAGCCGTCTGACTTAATTAAGATCATGTCATCAAGCTCCGAATTTTCAACCGTAATATCTCCGTAAAGTTCGTCGTGGAAAGTTGTTGTGCCTTCGTTAGGAATGTTCTGTCTGATAACAAAAGGTTTGCCTGCTGCCAGATTTGCTTCCACTTCTTCTTTTGTAAGGCTTAAACAATGTTTGTCATAGATTGAAATTTCTTTACCTTCAACAACCTCTGTTTTAAGACTTTCAAGGCGCTCTTTATCGCAGAAGCAATAGTAAGCTTCCCCTTTTTCCACAAGCTCTTTTGCATATTTCATGTAAATGCCTGTTTTCATACGCTCGCTTTGAACATATGGGCCGTAACCACCGTCTTTATCAGGACCTTCATCATGAACAAGGCCTGTCTTTTCAAGAGTTCTGTAGATTATGTCAACCGCACCTTCCACATATCTTTCCTGGTCGGTATCCTCGATTCTAAGTATAAAATCGCCGCCGACATGCTTAGCAACCAAAAATTCGTAAAGAGCCGAGCGAAGGTTACCTACATGCATTTTTCCCGTTGGGCTTGGTGCGTATCTTGTTCTGATTTTTTCCATTATTCTAACTCCTGTTCCTTAACTTGCTTATAATAATTATTTCTTATAACGATAAGTTTGCCTAAATACACATATTATGCATATTCAGGCAATTTTTCTTTTAGCTTTTTAATTAATTTTTATTACACGAACATCATCATCCGAATCGCTGCTGTTTGAACTGCTGCCTTTTGATGAATCCGAATCGCTGTTATTTGAATTAATCAAACTGTTGTCTTCATCAAATGTATCATCATCAACGGAATCTTTGATGTTTACATTGATATTTGTCTTTGTTGTAGCTTCCTCGATAACAGCTTCGGTTTCGGCTTCTTTTGAGCCAACAACGCCCGTTGCGCCCAATATAAAGATTACGAATAAAACAGCAACGGCAATACCGCCGAAAGCAAGGATTTTATTTAAAATCGCTCCGGATTTTCTGCCTTCTTTTTTCATCTTTGATTCTTCGTAAATGTCATTAACCGCATCGATATCAAGGTCGATTCTGAAGCTTTCGTTGCGCTCGTCATCAAACTCATCATCAATAAGACCTTTGTAGCCGGATTCTGTCGCAGTGTCCTTCTTCTTCGAAATCGGCTCATAAACATATTTATCATGCTTTGGCTTAGCCTCAGCCGACTTCTTTCTCGCAGCTCTGTCAATATCTCGCATTACTTCGCGATTTGCATTTTCACGTCTTGCGGCCGCACGAAGAGAATCTCTGTCTTTCTGCTCGTTACGTTTGTTTATGTTTTTCTTAAGTCTGTTATAGGTCTCCTCATACGGATCTTTGAAATCCTTGTCCGGATCTTCGTCGAAGTCATCTCCGTCATAGTGAACTTCTTCCAGACCGAGTTCTTTTATAACATCATCAATAGTTTTTTCTTTACCTTCTTGAAATTTCGCCATTTTCTGCTCCGTTTCTTAGATTCGTTCGCGCCGTGGTCTCCCCCGTAGCGCTACAATATAAAATAAGTTGCAGGCAAGCATTTGCCAACAACTTATTATAACATATTTCTGAAATCTTTCTATAAGAAATTCTAATTACTTAGTCTCTGTCAAGTACCTTTTTTCTATTTTTTCTCACAATTACTATTATAATTAAATCTATCACCGAAACTAATACCGCACCGGTCATACCAATGCTAACATAATTAACGTCAATAGTATTTTTTTTTCAAATTTCCCTATCCTCCATAGCTAATAATTTTTATATATATGTATAAGACACTGTCAAGTGTCTTATACATCTGATATGTGTAGCATATCAGGCGCTTTGAAGTACCTTTTGGGGGCAAGTTTTTCATAAAAAAGAAATTGAATATTGTATATCATTGGTATATAATTTTTATATAATAAAATTTGGAGGTAAAAATGTCATCAACATCAAGTATTAATGCAAACGGATTGGATATAAGAGTTATTGGGGATATAATCGACGAAAATGCCTATTTAAGTTTAACGGATATTGCAAAATACAAAAACATAGAAGATCCCAGACTTGTAATAACAAATTGGTTGAGTTCATACACAACCGTTGATTTTCTTGCAGTTTGGGAAGAATTACACAATCCGAATTTTAACCGATTGGAATTCCAATCGGTTAGAAGCGCACGAGGTCGTTTTATAATGACCCCAAAGCAATGGATTGAAAATATGAATGCAATAGGTATCAGTTCAAAATCAGGTAGATACGGCGGCACATACGCCCACTCGGATATAGCTTTTGAATTCGCGTCCTGGATTTCACCTGAATTCAAGCTTTATATCATAAAAGATTACCAACGTCTAAAAAAAGATGAAGCAGAACGCAAGGCTATCGGATGGGATGAGAAACGTGCAATCAGCAAAATCAACTATCAAATTCATACAGACGCCATTCAGCAATTTTTGATAGATGATGACATATCTAATAGTCAAAAACAGCTTGTTTTTGCAAGCGAGGCTGATATGCTCAACCGCGCACTATTTGGCAAAAGGGCATATGAGTGGAGAAATGAACATCCCAATGAGGCCGCAAAAAAAGAGAACATTCGTGACTACGCCTCAGCCGAGGAACTGGTCATATTAATAAACTTAGAAAGTTTAAATGCCGAATTGATTAAACAAGGCTTATCGCAATATGAAAGATTTTATAGACTTAGAGAAGTTGTAAAGTCCCAATTAGATACTCTATCAAGAATAAACACAAAGAAAAAACTTGGTAACCTTAATCCCAGGTTATTAAAGGGTGGTGATTCTGTTGACAATTAAAGAGATACGTATGTCTACCGGTTTATCACAGGCAAAGTTTGCCGAATTATTTAAAATTCCAAAAGGGACTCTTGCCCATTGGGAACAAGGGGTTCGAAAGCCACCTGAATATGTAGTTTTTATGCTTAAAATAATTGTAGATTTAAGCAATTCTTTAAATGAGTAAAATAATATTTCTTTTGATTATTAATTAACGAAAACCCGGAGAAACTCCGGGTTTTTACATTTTATATATTATTTAGCTTCAATATATCCTTTTGCTGTAAGAAGCTCTGCAAGTAAGATTGCACCGCCTGCGGCACCTCTTATGGTGTTGTGTGAAAGACCAACGAATTTGTAATCAAATACCGTGTCTTCACGAAGACGTCCCATAGATACGCCCATGCCGTGCTCGTAGTCGCGGTCAAGAACTGCCTGTGGACGATTGTCATCTTCAAGGTACTGGATAAACTGCTTTGGAGCGCTGGGAAGCTCAAGTTCCTGAGGTACGCCTTTGAAGTTAACCCATCTGTCGATGATTTCTTCTTTAGTAGGTTTTTTCTCGAAGTTTACGAATACAGCAGCTGTGTGACCGTTTTCAACAGGAACGCGGATGCACTGTGTTGTGATAACAGGGCCTTCTGCTTTTTTGATAACGCCGTCTTCGATTTTACCCCAAAGTCTGAGTGGTTCCTGCTCGCTCTTTTCTTCTTCACCTCCGATGTAAGGGATGATATTTCCGAGCATTTCAGGCCATTCTTTGAAAGTCTTGCCGGCACCTGAGATTGCCTGATATGTTGTGGCAACAACAAGCTTTGGTCCGAATTCTTTAAGAGCGTGCAGTGCAGGTGTGTAGCTCTGGATTGAGCAGTTAGGTTTAACTGCTACAAAACCTTTCTTTGTACCGAGACGTTCTCTCTGATATTTGATAACCTCGATATGTTCAGGGTTGATTTCAGGTACAACCATAGGAACATCAGGTGTCCATCTGTGAGCTGAGTTGTTTGAAACAACAGGTGTTTCTGTTTTTGCATAAGCATCTTCGAAAGCTCTGATTTCTTCTTTTGTCATATCAACGGCTGAGAAGCAGAAATCCACTTCTTTTGCGTTTGCTTCTATATCATGTAAGTCTTTAACAACTAATTTTTTAACGCCTTCAGGCATTGGGTTTGTCATTTTCCAACGATCGCCAACTGCATCTTCGTAAGTTTTGCCTGCGCTTCTTGCACTTGCGGCAACCAAAACAACGTCAAACCATGGGTGGTTTTCAAGAAGCGAAATAAAACGCTGTCCAACCATACCTGTAGCTCCTAATATTCCAACTCTTAATTTCTTATTCATTTCCATTTTCTTTTCCTCCATATATTTTAATGACCTTGTAAGTCGGTTTTTAACACATGATATACATTAAAGCAGCTTTTTTAGCTCGATGATAATGCATACAATAGACAATTTCAAAATTTTGTCCGTGTCTGAAACACATTTGTTTTTCAGACAAAATATACTATATCACAATAAAAATAAAAAGCAAGTGTTTATTGAAAATTTTTCAAAATCCACTTGCTCGAACTTACGTTTGTGTGATATTATTGTTACTGCAAAAGGCAATACCTTAAGCGGTAGGCGGTTTGTCCTCTGATTATGCAGAGGGCTATCCCTCTGTTAAAAGGAGGGATGCTTATGGTTACATATAGTGATTTGTTCCAATTTGGAATCCTAATCGTTGCAACTGTAGGACTTGTGTACAAAATAGTACGCAACACAAAAAAATAACCGCCTCTAATTTGCTCGTGAAGGCGGCTATTTAAAATAACACTTTCCGGACAAACCGTCTATCGGTATTGCCTTTTGTTATTTTTATTATACACAATTATTTAAAAAAGTCAATTTTTCGCTTACATCCAAAATCCTTGATGTATACTGGGATTTTGGCTTGCGCTTTTTAACTGTTTAATTATTAAATATTTACATCTGATGTTTCACGACTTCGTATTCGTCACCGTTTCGAAATCCCGGACAATCCTTATAACCCGAGCTCATATATCTTGCCATGTCGTCTTCGTCCATGTTGACATCGCAATAATACATGTCAAGCTCTTCGTCATAGCCATAGTAGGCACAATAATCACACTGCATAATAAACCTCCGAAAATATACTCTTTAATAATATAACTTACTATTTTCCGAATGTTTTTGCAACCGTTTTCGGCCTTGTCATGGAAGGAAATGCCTGTCTTTTGTAAATTTATTGTGTTATTTTGCCGTTTGCATTCCGACCGTTTATCCATTAAAATACTATTTATATATGTTATTATAAAAAAAAGTTATATTTACTGATAAATTAGAAGTATTATTCGTTAAGCCCGTCAGGTGTTATTGTTATAAATAAGAAAAACAGACTCGGGAGGTGGCACTATGTCGGTGGATATTTCATCCGTAAAAGAAGCATTATACAAAAAATACATTCTTCCAACCAAGCGAAAAGCCGAAGCTTACGTTGGGGTTGAATTTGAATTGCCAATCGTCAACCTAAAAAAAGAGGCAGTGGATTTTAGTCTTATCCACAGGCTGACCGGGGAATTTATCAAACATTTCGGATTCGAAAACATTAAATACGATGACGAAGGCGAAATCTATTCCATCAGCGATAATAATACAAAAGACGACCTTTCCTTCGATTGCAGCTATAATACAATCGAGTTTTCTTTCGGCCGCGAAAAAGATATTAATGTATTACACAAAAGGTTTGAAAAATACTATAAGTTTGTAAAAGAATTTTTGGAGAAGGATTCACATACAATAACGGGAATGGGCATAAATCCTTACAGGCAATACAACAAAAACATCCCGATACCAAACGGCAGATACCGTATGCTCTTTCATCACCTGTCGTCCTACAAAAAATACGGCGGTCAAATGATGTTTCACGACATACCTAATTTCGGTCTGTTTTCCTGTGCCTCCCAGACACATATAGATGTTTCGGAGGATGACCTTTTGGATAGCATTAACACATTCAATAAAATCGAACCCCTTAAAGCACTGTTATTTGCCAACTCACCTTTAAACGGCAGGCTCCTTGCAAGAGATTATTTATGGAATCATAGTCTGCACGGCCTTAACAATCACAATGTAGACGGATATTCCAAAGAGATTAAATCCATTGATGAAATGGTCTCCTATATCGAATCCATGAGCATTTACTGCTTGGAAAGAGACGGAAAATATATTAATTTTCCGCCCACACCTTTGGATGACTTTTTTTCAGGCTCAGTAATTTCCGGGGAATATTGGAATGGGACAGAATACCAAGAAATCGATTTCGAGCCGGGGCTTGCAGACCTTGAATACTTACGTTCCTTTAAATATGTGGATTTGACATACAGAGGTACCGTTGAACTAAGAAGTGTGTGCGAACAACCCATTAACGAGATTTTTGCCGCCCCTGCTTTTCATGCGGGTCTCAAGGCAAATCTTAAGGAATTATCGAAATACCTTGACAGTCTTGATTGGATTTATAATATAGGCTATACAATAAACGAACTCAGAAATATGTTTACTTTTAAGCAAAAGCCTGCTTTTCTTGATGAAACTCGCATAAAAGATGTCTTGATAAGCATTATTTCCATTGCCGCGGAAGGATTAAGAAAAAGAAATTATGGGGAATCTTTTCTTTTGGAACCATTGTTTAACAGAGCCAAAAATTTGCAAAGTCCGGCGGCAGAGATGCAAGACGGCATCGATAAAGGCAGAAGCCTCGAGTACTATATTGCAAAATTCGGATAGACATAACAATACATATGTGCTATTATTTTTGAAACTATTTTAGGAGAACACCATGTGTGAGCTTTTCGGTATCAGCGCTAAGCGCCCAATTAAGACAAATGAATATCTAAGCGAATTTTTCGGACGCAGCAAGCAACATCCCGACGGATGGGGACTTGCTGTTTTTAGGGGACATTCCGTCTCTTTGGAAAAAGAGCCTATAATGGCAAGTAAAAGCGCTTACCTCAGAGGCCGCCTCTTATATGACATTGAAGCAGGAAATCTCATTGCCCACATAAGGCTTGCAACCATCGGCGATATGAATTATTCCAACTGCCATCCTTTCGTATGGGACGATGAGAGCGGCAGAAGCTGGACTCTTGTTCACAACGGCACTATTTTCGAAAATGATATAATCAGCCCTTATTTTGTAAATCAAGAAGGCAGCACCGACAGCGAGGGCGTTCTTTTATATATTGTCGATAATATTAACCAAAAAATTCGAAAAAAAAAGGCCGAGTTAAGCTCGGCCGAAAGATTTGATGTTATAGATAAATGTGTTCTTAAGCTGTCCGCTTGCGGCAAGCTTAATCTTATACTTTTTGACGGCGAGACCATGTATGTTCATACAAACTACAAGGACAGCCTTTACTTCCAAAAAAGCGATGAAGCATATGCCTTTGTCACAAGGCCTTTATCTGTCGGAAAATGGGAAAACCTTCCGATGCAAAGGCTCTTTGGCTACAATGACGGTGTGCTTGCCTTTGAGGGAAGCAAGCACAATCATGAATATTTTGATGACAATCATGATATGTCATTGATTTATTTGGCATATTCGCAGTTATAATTTTTATAAACTGTTTACATATCTCTTGTACTGTTCAAGCTCGAACTCCAATGCTTCTTTTCCCGGAGCACCGATTGTTTTACGTCTGTTTACGCATGTTTCGATATCGATTGCTTCAAAGATATCTTCGTCGAAAACAGGCGATATTTTTTTGTATTCTTCCAAAGGAAGGGCATCCAAAGAAACTCCAAGCTCGATTGCCTTAAGCACAAGCTCACCTACGATTCCGTGAGCATCTCTGAAAGCAACGCCCTTACCTACCAGGTAATCAGCAGCGTCGGTTGCGTTTATAAAGCCGCCCTTTGCGCTTTCAAGCATTCTTTCTTTGTTGAATTTGGCACTTCTCATCATCTCCGTAAAGAGTGAAAGGCAAGTCTTTGTTGTATCGATGGCATCAAATGTGCCCTCTTTATCTTCCTGCATATCCTTGTTGTAGGCTAAAGGCAAGCCCTTCATTGTTGTAAGGAAAGCCATAAGTTCGCCGTAAACACGACCTGTTTTTCCGCGCACAAGCTCGGCAATATCAGGGTTTTTCTTTTGAGGCATAATTGATGAGCCGGTTGAATAAGCATCATCAAGCTCGATAAACTGATATTCGTTGGAATTCCATGTAATAACCTCTTCCGCAAAACGGCTTAAATGCATCATAATTGTTGAGCATGCGCTAAGAAGCTCGATAATGTAATCTCTGTCGGAAACGCCGTCGATGCTGTTAAGAGTAGGTCCGTAAAACTCAAGAAGTTCTGCGGTATATTCGCGCTCAATCGGATAAGTTGTGCCGGCCAAAGCGCCCGAGCCCAATGGGCAGAAGTTCATACGACGTCTGATGTCCGCCATACGACCGCGGTCGCGGATAAACATCTCTATATAAGCGCCAATGTGATGAGCCAAAGTAATAGGCTGAGCTTTTTGCATATGTGTAAAGCCCGGCATGTAAGTATCCATGTTTTTCTCGAAAATAATAACAAGTACAGCGATGATTTTGTAAAGTTCGCGGTCGATATCATCGATTTCGTCGCGCACGTACATTCTCATATCAAGGGCAACCTGATCGTTGCGGCTGCGACCCGTGTGAAGCTTTTTGCCCGCTTCTCCTATGTCTTCCGTAAGCTTTGCTTCTATAAAAGAATGAATATCTTCATATCCGCCGGAAAGGTCGATGGAACCGTCTTCGAACTTGTCGTAAATGCGCTCAAGACCTTTGATAATCGCATCCCCTTCTTCATCCGTCAAAATCCCCGCACGCACAAGACCGTGTGTGTGACCAATGCTGCCTTCTATATCCTGTTTCCAAAATCTCTGATCAAACGAAAGAGATTCGTTAAATGCAAAAACTTTATCATCTGTTTCTTTAGTGAAGCGTCCGCCCCAAAGTTTCATATTTTACCTCTTTTCCGGTCATTTATCCTGCCTTTAAATCCGGCGAAAATACTGACCATAAACTATCATCAAAGGCAATTCGCCAATTAAGACTTTTGCCTGCGACTTACTGCAAAATCATTTAAATTTGCAATAATCATCTTGTGAAATAATACCATAAAATCGTCAGTTTGAAAACAAAATAAAAATGAAGATAATCTGAAAAAAATGTGATTTTTTATAAATTGACTTTTGTATTTGTTATGTTTAATATAGTAATTGAAATGACGGCCCTAAAGCAAGGCAGTTATTTTTTTGCAAAATATCTTGGGGAGAAAACAGATGCAAAAATCATCTAAAATAGCGATAATTATAACTCTTTTGGCCACGGCGCTGGCTTTGGTTTTTTCGCTTTTTGTTATACATAGTTTGAATAAAATAAATGATGAAAATTCGCAAGTGATTGAAAAAATAAACAGTCTCGACGACGACTCACTTTCAGCTCTTGCACAAAGCCTAAAAGAATCAGATAACAGCGAAATCATCGAAGAAGAAGTAGAATACGAAAGCTACTCTCCGGAAGAATACGCAGCGCTTAAACATGCGGAAAATTCTTACTTTTTGGAGAACGTTCCATACATTAATCAAATGGATGCGGGGCTTCCAAGCGGTTGCGAAGGCGTTTCCCTTACAATGTATTTAAATTACTTGGGTTATGAAGTAAGTGCATGGGATGTATGCCTAAATTACATGCCATGGAGCTGGGAAGAAACGAATATGAGCAACTCCTTTATCGGTGACCCTTCAAGCGACGGCGGATGGGGCTGCTACGCTCCCGTTATTGTAAAAACCGCCTACAACTACTTTGATGCAAACGGCATCACCGACAAGCGGGTTATTAATATGACAGGCTCCGGAATTTATGATATTTTCGATGAAATAAGAAACGGACATCCGGTTATTATCTGGGCTACGGAAAGCTTTAAGATACCGGAACTTAATATAACGGAAAACTTTACTTGGGTAACCGGTGAGCATTGCATGCTTGTTACCGGCTATGATGAAAAAAACATCTATTTTAACGATCCGATTTACGGATATACATCGGTTGATTTAAAAACCTTCGAAAAAATCTGGGCACTGCTTGGCAGGCAAGCGGTGGTGATACACTAGATGATGACATTGCTTGCTGAATGGCGATATTAAAAAAGGCATTTTTTAGTGCAGAAAATATATTGTTTGTTTTATAACCTAACCGTTCGATTAAGAACATGTAACAAAAACCAATTTAAGTATCTACAGCAGTCCGCAACCGACGAACATTCGCCATCCATGAGGCACCAGGACTCCGTCACCCTTCGGGTGCCACCTCGTGCCAAAGCTCAGTGTTCGTCTGGATTGGACGTCCTGTCCAATCCTTACTGTTTTAACAAGGTTTTTTAACATGTTCTAAAATCTCACTCAATGGTTATTAAAACAAACTCTATATTTTACGCACAAATGTGCCTTTTTAAATATGCTAATTACTTAGCAAGCAATGTCATCATTTTGTTTGTACGTTCCACGAAAGCGCTCATGCTTTCCGGTGATAACGGGCCGTGGCTTAAAAGCGCAAGGTCGTAAAGCTGTTTGGTTATAAGCGATGTTGTCTCATCAACATTTTCGGCTTCACCGTCATATTTTTCAAGCAAGAATTTAACAAGGTTGTTGTTGGCGTTAAGGACCAAATCCTCGCTACCGCCAAACATATTAGGGTCGAAGTTGTCGCCGAAGCTGTACATTTTCATCATATCCTGCATACGGCGTGTATCTTCCGATTGAGTAACCATGGAAGAAATGTTCTCGTCTTTAAGCTTTTCGAGCTTAACCTTGATATTGTCACGGCCAAGAACCTTTTTAAAGAGATTTTCAAGTTTTTCTCTGTCCTTATCAAGGCTTTCTTTGTCCTCTTCCTTAACTTCTTCTTTGAAATTGTCGGTTAAGTCCGAATCTATGCGAAGGAATTTGACACCTTCGTTTTTCTGCTCAAGCTGTGTAATAAAGGCACTGTCAATGTTTTGAGTCAGCATTACCGCGTCTATGCCCTCTTTCTTAAACATGGCGATGTACTGGCTTTGAGCAATTTTATCAGTAACATAAAATACCGTGTTTTCGTGTTTTTCCTTATTCTCTTCAAGACATTCCTTAAGAGTCAAGTATTTGTCGTCAATATTTTTGAAGAGAATGTGCTCGCTCATCTTTTCGCAGAATTTTTCATCTTTCAAGCATCCGAATTTGATAAACGGACTTATATCATCCCAATATTTGATGTAGTTGTCTTTGTCTGTTTTGCACATGCCGGATAGCTTATCAGCAACCTTCTTTGTGATGTAATCGTTGATTTTCTTAACAAAACCGTCGTTTTGCAGGGCACTTCTTGATACATTAAGAGGAAGGTCCGGACAATCAATAACGCCTTTAAGAAGCATTAAAAATTCCGGAATAACCTCTTCTATGTTGTCGGCAATAAATACCTGGTTGTTGTAAAGTTTGATGGTGCCGCGAAGGTCTTCCATTTCAAGGTTAACTTTAGGGAAGTACAAAATACCCTTTAAGTTAAAAGGATAGTCCATATTTAAGTGAATCCAGAAAAGTGGCTCCTTGTAATCGCGGAAAACTTTGTGATAAAATTCTTTGTATTCTTCTTCGCTGCATTCGTTAGGATGTTTTGCCCAAAGTGGGTGAGTATCATTTAATGCAACCGGACGTTTAACAATCTTCGCCATCTTCTTTTCAGGGGCGATTTCCGTTGTTTCTTTAGTGCCGTCCTCTTTTTCTATTTCTTGTGTTTTAGCGGGCTCGGTGTATTTCTCGATTACTTCGTCGGTGTCCAAAAGCTCCGACTCTTCTACGTTTTCGGTCTTTTGCTCATCCGCATTTTCAAGGAAAATCTCGGTAGGCATAAACGAACAGTATTTTTCGATTACTTCCTGAAGGCGGTATTCGTTGGCAAATTCAAGACAATCCTCATTCAAATGAAGAATAATCTCCGTACCTACCGTTGTTTTGTCGCCGTCTTCCATTTCGTATTCCGTGCCGCCGTCGCAAATCCAATGAACAGCCTTAGCGCCCTCTTTATAGGAAAGTGTGTTGATTTCAACTTCATCCGCAACCATGAAAGCCGAATAAAAACCAAGACCGAAATGACCGATAATCTGGTCCTCGTTGGCCTTATCTTTGTATTTTTCAAGGAAATCCGTTGCTCCCGAAAAAGCAATCTGGTTTATGTATTCCTCAACTTCATCCGCAGTCATTCCAAGACCGTTATCGATGAATGTAAGCGTCTTGTTCTTAGCACTTGCAATAACTTTAATTGCAAATTTATTGTCGTCCGGAATAGAATATTCTCCCATCATGTCGAGCTTTTTAAGCTTTGTTATGGCGTCGCAGCCGTTTGAAATAAGCTCGCGCACAAAAATATCGTGGTCCGAATACAACCACTTTTTAATAATCGGAAAAATATTATCGCTGTTAATTGATAAACTGCCTTTAGTTGCCATATATATCACACTCCTGTTAGTTTTTATTATTTGTAGATTTTTACTTTCGTAATTTTTTAAAACTCTTGAATTACCGCTAATTCGGCTAATCCAAAAGCATCCCTCAAATCTACAATAAGTATTTTAAATCAGGCAAAATTAAAAGTCAATAAAAAATTAGCACTCATGTAAATTGAGTGCTAATAATTATGCCATTTTTCTTTTTAAAGCTATGGCAATTACAATTACCAAAGCTGCAACTGCGATTGTAGCGGAAGGAATCACAAGCTTCATTATGCTGTCACCGGTTAGTACCTCCATATTCATGTTTGATGATACAGGTATATTATCATTCATGTTTGTATCAGGGTTTGAATTGTTGTTTGTCGGTACAAGTTTTGTAATCTTCAAAGTAACGCTTGGACTGTCATCTGCTATCACTCCCTGTCCCGGTATTTCTTCGAAGGTCGGCATGCTTAGCAAATAGGGCAAGCTTACATAGTTATTATCTACAGACTTAAAATCTTTAATACATATAAGATAAAGTCCGTAATCCGCGCTAATCTCCGGCTCTTCGCCGGCTTTAAAGCTTATTTCTTTATCGGCATTTCGTGAATCATTGTCATCCCATTTGCTGACATTCAAAAACTCTGCAGTTTCCAAAGCTTTTATTGCAAGTTCTTTTGCCGTTGTAGTTCCGCTTATGGACTCAAAATTCAAGCTTTCATAAGCCGGAAGTGATGTAAATCCCACATTTTCGGTATAATCTGCCAATTTATACATTCTTATGTCAATCTGTGTTCCATAGACCTCATCAAGGTATGACTCCGGCAACTTAAAAGTAAAAACTCCTGTTTCGTCCGCAGCCATAACAACAAGCGTTGAACCATTAAAAAGCGAGGGCATTGCTGTAATCAATACGAGGGTTAGTATTGCGCATATTCTTTTTATTAACTGCATTTTTGTCTTTTTCATCTTACATGTTCCCATTTAGCTCTTTCCGGCTTTCTCTTTATCTTTTCTTTTACGCCCGGTTACAATAGTTACTATAATAAGCACAGCTGCCGTTATCATAGCTCCTACAGCTATCCACAAAACGTAGTTTGTGTGACTGCTGTTTACTTGATTTGCTTCCTGTTCCAGCTCTTTTTCGTGAGAATAGTCAACCCTGTGACCTCTTACTATCAACCTATGAGAATTAACTCCGTAAGGCGTACAGGTAACGAGGGATATCAGGTCTTCACCTTCAATAATCTCGAGGCCCTTGGTATCGCTTGGTTCAACAACTCTTATGTTATCGACCTCATAAGCAAGAATCTCATCCAAAACATATATATAGAACTGATCGCCCTTTTCCAGCAAATCCAAATCCGTAAACAGGCTGGCATTAGGCAGACCTCTGTGGGCAGATAAAACCGCATGATTGCTTTCTCCTCCGATCGGAAGAGAAGAACCATGTATGTGTCCGACATATTTTTCCAACACTTCATTATCTGTTGTATGCCCTATAGGCAATTTAACGTCTATCCTTGGGATTGAAATAAAACCCATTATACCGTCACCGTCGATGTTTAAACATGACATATATCCGTCTTCGGGGTTGTAATTATTTTGAGCCTGTACAAAACTATCCGGAATAATAATCGGTTCAAGATTACTATTATATTGTCTTGCTTTTTCCCATTCGGCTTTAAGACTTTCGTCGGAGAGGTCTGACAGTTTGTTTTCTGAGTATTCTACGAAGAGTAAATTATTCCTGTAGTGATTCCAAACATTGGCAATCAAGGGGTAAACCAGAATCAGACCTCCGACAATAAAGCCAATTGCCATGGCAACAGTCATGAATTTTCTAAACTTTTCTTTCATGTCTCTTATCCAATCGCAATTCTTTAATATATCAAATGATTAGTTAATTAGCGCCTTTTTTTGATCTTTTACAGTAAATAAACACTGAACCGCAAACTACCATTAAGCCGGCTGCACAAGCTGTGATTACGATTACACCGACACCACCTGTTTCTGCAAGTTTAAACATCGGAGTATTAAGGATTTCGAATGTCGATGCATTCGGATCGCTTACAGTGTTTGTTATTGTACCATTATCCAACATCTGATGTGTAAATACCAATGTTGATGAATTGTTTGTCGGATCTGTTATTGTTACGGTATAGTTTGAAAGTTCGCCGTTTACTTTGTATGTAGGATTAATATCAACTCTGTACTCTGTTGTATTAAGTGTATATCCTGTAGGTGCAACAGACTCTTTTAAGTAATATGTACCTGCATCAAGACCTGTAATAACCAACTGTCCCTGTGCACCTGATGTTACATGATCAACATAGTCTGTATCATCGCCTGCGTCATCTGTTGGGTCGTACTGACCTGCTGCCGTAAAGTGCATAAGAGTTTTGTTTGCATCGTATAATTTAAACTGAGCACCTTCAAGTGCTACGTTATTGTTTGTTTCACTTGTTGTTCTTACACCGAATTTTGTGATTTCTGTTGTAACCGTTGAACCGTTTCCGTTTACTGTTGTATCAATACCGAATGTGTAATGATATGTTGTTTCCGGATCGAGTACTGCAGTATCATCCGAGTTTGCCTGATTTGAATATTCAAGGTTGGCTGTATTTGTTTCTTTATCAAAGTTGCATTTTGCATCTGAGTTTACAACAGCGTTATATGTGATTGCAATTGTGTTTGCAGCCTGGCCGGATGCATTGCTGTACTGGTAGCAATCTTCGCCGTAAAGCTTGATTGTAAATCCTGACTCGTTTGCCGTATAAGTTGATGATGCACAATGTTTGTTAGCATTTGAAAGAAGTTCGGATACAGCTGTTCCTTCTATCTTGATGGAACTTGTATCAAGTGTGAGGCCTGCTGACAAACTATCGGAAATATCATAATGTAATTTATCTGTTCTCCAATCATCACCATAACTTGGAATTGTAAGGTTAATCTTGAATGTTACCGTATCGCCGATTTTCACATCACTGTGGTTTGAAGAAGCATTGCCTTCAACAACAACTTTTTCAAGAACAGGATCCGATGATTTCTTAACAGCCACTTCAATGTAACCTGTATTATCTACGCCGTCGCTGTCATCGATTGTTGCAACACCTGTTGAGCTGTATTTGTAATTTACCGGGATAATTGTCGCATTATAACTTGTTCCCGTTGAACCACCATCGGCTGTAACCAAATATAAGCCCGGAATAACATTTTGAGCCTGATGAACACCACCGCCCAAATCTGTCATAACAATTACGGTTCCTGCTGTTGCATTTCCCAAACCGTCATGATTTGTGGAATCCATTGTGGAGTTGATATTTGTGTAGAAATATCCAAGATCCGCTGCCGAATAACTGCCATCTTCAACTCTGGACTTAACCTGTCCGTTTGGATTGTAATACCATGAATGGTTTCCGTTGGCATCTTCTTTGTCAACCGCCAAGGGATAAAGTCTTACCGTATCGCCGGCATCAACTCCCGTTACTCTGACGGTTGTTGTTGGTGTTGCGGCATTTACCACGCTTGCCGCAAAAATCGTAAACACCATAGCAACAGCCAAAAACAATGCTGTGAATTTTAAAAATACTGTTTTTCTAGCTACTGACATTTTTTACACTCCTTTTTTACCCTAAGTATTGTTTTGCCTTTTGATTTATTATTAAACAAAATAAATGAAACTCCGCAAGTTGTCATAATCGAAACTGCCGTTATGAAAATCGGCCAAATTCCTGTGCCGCCCGTCTCCGGAAAACTATAGACTGCTTCGTCAATTATGGAAAGTGACAATTGCAAGTTTTCCGCATCGAATACGGCGCCGGCGTAAGCAACATCATTTTG
>SVDN01000010.1 GCA_015057825.1 Lachnospiraceae bacterium | reverse complement strand
TGTTGCTGCGCTTCTTTAAGATCATTCCATGAATCCGTAGCCTGTTGGATTTTTTCGGCTTCATCCTCTAAGATTCCGGCTACGCGCTCATGTTCAGCATCTGCTGTCGGCAGTATCTCCGACAAAGTTATAATTGCACCAACCAATAAAGTTATAGCCGTTATCACCGCGCCAATCGGATTTGCTGACATAGCAGCATTCCAACCTTGCTGCATTTTCGTAGCAAAAGAAGCGGCTTCGCCGGCTTTATTAATTGCTGTAGTCACATTTGAAATCATTGTACTGACTTTCATAGCTGCATTAAGCGTTGCAAAAGCCGCGGCTGCTGAAAGGACAATGCTTGCAACTTTGTCAAAATTATTGATAATAAAAGAGCCTAATTCTTTAACTACCTTCATTATTTTTTCAACAACCGGAATAAGAGTCTTTGCGACATTTGGCGCAAATTCTTTTAATAATTCCTTTATTGCCTGCCATAATCCGCTTACAATCTGCTTAATTCTCGGAACCGCGTTTTTGGCCAAGGCAACAACATTTTCAACGAATGTATGGATAAGCCCTTTTAAATCTGCGTTTTCATCAGCTATTCCAACAAGAAGGTTTTGCCAGGATGCTTTAACAGCCTTTGTGGATCCTTCGATTGTTCCTTCGGCTTCCTTCATGGTTGTTCCGGTTATGCCGATTTGCTCCTGCGTTTTATGGATAGCTTCAATAATCTTATCAAACGGAACATCTTTAACGGTTTCGGCTGTGACTTCCGTTTCAGTTCCAAGAACCTTGGTGTCATTAACAAGCCTTGCCATCTCAGAGGCCGTTCCTCCGTAGCCCAGCTTGAGATTATCAAGCATGGTATAGTTGTCTTTTGCGAATCCTTGGTAAGCATTTTGAATCATTGAGATGTCGGTTCCCATTTTATTGGCATTATCCGACATATCAGAAATAGCAAGGTTTGCATATTCTACAGCCTTTGCTGTGTCACCTTCCAGCCCTTGTAAAAGTGTAGCGGAGAAGGATGTCGCCTGCTCCATATACTCATTCGCTGAAAGCCCGGCAGTCTTATAAGCGTTGTTTGCGTACTTCATCAGCTCATCAGCGCTCTCACCAAATAAGGTTTCGACACCACCAACAAGCTGCTCATATTCCGCATAGGCACTATAAGACTGCTTGGCTATATCAACAAGTGAAGAGCCTAACTTTTTAAGCCCATTAACGGCGGCCATAATTCCGGCCGTTGCAAGATTTGCAAGTATCCCCTTATACACAGTAAAGCCATCACCTGACTTTTTAACCTGTTCATCTGTCTCAGCTGTTTCCTTGCCCAGTTCGTCAATTTCTTTTGTTGTTTTATTGATATCAGTCTGCGCATTATTCATGGCTATTCTTAGATTGCTCATGGACTTTGCATTAGCATCCTGATTTATCGTTGACTTTTTAACCTCATTTGCAAGATCGGCAACCTTTGAAGATTGTTCCTTATATTCCTTGGATGTTGTTCCAAGACTCTTTTCAATCTCAGTTAGCTTTGTTTTTTCGGAATCATAGGTTTTAATTAAAGCCTCGTGTTTCGCTGTTTCTTTGCTATACTGGCTTTCCATGTTGGAATATTGACTTTTAAGCGTACTTAATTTGTTTTTCTGCTCATCAAGTTTTTGATTAAGCACATTTTCTTTCGCTGTCAGTGCTTCTACAGATTTATCATTTTGTGAATACTCACTTGCTACAAGCTTCATCTGTGAACCTACCTCTTTAAGGTTCTGTGATATCTGTTGAAGCGCTTTTTTATATTCTGATTCACCGGTAAGTTTTACCGCTCCTCCAAAACCAGGCATTTATATTCCTCCTTAAAACCAATCATCCTCTTTAAAAGCCATCTCAGAAGCTTTAGCATAGGTTGTTCCGGTCTTGTATAACATCATCTCGTTATCCCACAAGTTTTTGTAATTTTGATATAACCTGTAAAACATTGTTAAAGTCATTCTTCCAACTTCTTTAAATGTCAGGTTTAATTTTATTTTCCCGATTAAATAAAACCATGAAAAATCTATCGGTTCATCTGATTCATCATGGATTACTCGTTTTTTTCCGGGTTTTGAATTGACTGAGTTGTAATTTCTTTTAACAACTCAGCTAATGCGCCGATGTCCGAAACCATTCGGCCAACCTGTTTATCAGTAACAAAAGGCACATTAGTACCTTTTTCATCATTTTCAATGTCAATAGCTTCATTTATCATTTCTCTGAATGTGAAAATCAGAGCTTTAAGATCAGGAAAAGCTCCTTCGCATTCCACTTTATCAGCCCATACTTCAACCGTTCCGTATTCTTCCTGAATTGATTGCATTACGTTTATGTTGAAGATAACAGGATATTCTTTATCTTTAAATTGGACTTTCTTCATTACATCTTTCATCTCATTATCATCCTCCAATTATTAAAGGGAGTGCGAACGCACTCCCTTACTTATATAGTTGTGCGACGTCGCACAGTTTTTTAAGGTGTCGGTGCAGCCATTAAGCCTTCAAGATATGCAACTGCTGCTGCCTTATCATCAAACGTTTCTGTCTCGGACCAGTCGCCATTTGCTAATGCAGCAACCATTCCTTCAAGTGTCGATGTTGCAAATTCGAGATTTTCACCTTTAGTATTTGCTTCCTGTGTCGGCTCCGAGAATTTTACTTTGTAGAGGAACTCTACTCTGTATTTATAAAGGCCGCCAATCATCTTTGTTACAATGTGGCCAAAGCCGACATAAGGTGCTGTATCATTTGCATTACGTTTCATTACTCCCTCTGTTACCGTATGGCCGAGCAATGCTGCCATAGTTGCCTGATCCTCATCATCGATTCCGATTGTTACTGTTCCTGACTGGAATGTTGTATCACTTTCGGAAAGAACGTTGTCCGCAAACAATTTAGCTGAATTGGTTGTGATTGATACGTTACATGAAATAGCTCTTGCCGGTTTCTTTGCGCCGTCATATGAAGGCGTACCATCTGTAGCTTCAGTCAATATAGCATATCTGAAATTATCTAATCCAATTTTTGCCATTTACTCTTCCTCCTTAAAATGTGCAAAATTTAATGTTTTATGGTAAAAGCCCGTCTCAGGTTCAAACATATCAATTGACGACCTGGAAGGCTGATACACAAAATCATTTTCCTTAAGTATCCTTTTTAATTTGCTGATTATCTGGTTAAAATTGCCCTTGGAATATACATCAAAATCGTAATATGTAACATAGGCCATAAGCTCATTATCCGCAGATAAAGAATTATCTTCGTCTTGCTCCTGGTATGTTACATATTGGTCTTCATGACCGTTGTATATTAAAAAATTAACCGGAATATTAACACCGTCCACTTGAAAATCCCTTAAAATACTTTCAATTAACTCATTCATCAAGTAATCCTCCGCTTGCTTTCTTTTGCGCTTCAAGCATTGCCTTTTCAATCTTTGACTTATTAAAAGCCTTACGAAGAAAAGGCTGTTTCGGGAAAGGTGCATTAGAACGACCGTATTCAAAGACATTGGCTATAAGCGGCGCGGGTACGACTCTTCCTTTTTTATTTTTGAAATAGCCGTAAAAACCTGCTTTTGTGTTTATGCCATCATCTGAAGGTGTCCTATATACACGTGTGACTTTAATACATTTAACGATTTCAGAATCTTTAAGCGCCTGCGGCAGATTAGAACGTATCTCATTTGCCGCGGCCTCGGCACCTGCTTTTGTCATAGCTCCGAAAATTTCCGTTGTTGACTCATAGATTTTTTTAAAATCTTTCATTATGTCGTCGGGAAGTTCCATTATAAACTGTGCCATCAGTGAGTTATCTCCTTACACTGCATTTCCAACTCAACATTTTCTTCATTAACATTGTTTAAATACTCTATCGAGTATCTTTTATCTTTAAAAACCACAATCATATCTCTGTTAATTTCCGCTTTTGGAAAGCGGATTGTAAAGTTGGTTAATGCTTTTTCAAAGTCTGAATCGTTCTTGATTATCGTCATTCCCTTCGTTGTTTTTACTGAAGCATACGTCTCAACAACCAACTCTCGGACTTCCGTTTGGAAGCCCTCAGTGTCGGTTTGTATGGAGGTCCGATAAATCTTTATTTTCCGGTTGTATTTGCCTGCATTTATCATAATAAATTCACCGCATGCAAATTAAGGATTGATTCAACCGTGCGATTCACGTTTGATTTATCAACGTACATCGCGCGGTTGTCCCACATATCCTGACAAAGTATCAAAACAACAATCACAAGGTCAGAATAAGCATCTAAGTCTTTATCTGCCAAGCCCGTGTAGCTTTTGATATATTCCTTAGCAACCCTAATCAGCGTATTTATTGTATTTGTTTCGTCAGCATCCGGAGAATCGAGGCGGATATAATCCGCCACATCCTCGAACGTAATATCACTGACTTTTAAAATGTCCTGCATATAATCACTCCTCGCGATTATTCGTCTTTTTTGGCCTTTTTCTTTTTCGGCTCTTCTGTTTTTTCTGAAGCAACCTCAACAATATAACCGGCGTCAAGCAGGCTTTCGGCGAGAGACTTTTCAATCTCTCGCACTTCACCCGCGAACATGTTTACCTGACCGCAAAAAGACTTTAAAGCTTTATATTTCATGGCTTAACTCCTTATGATGCTTTCATTACGAGTTTGGAAATCTTCTGCTGATCTTCAACCTTTGAGTCAAATTCAAACCAGCCTACTACTCCAACTGCATGCTCATCAGCAAATTTTTCTCTAAGAACCTGAATATTCAGCTGTTCTGAGAACTTGCTTGCAAGGCCTGACATATCTCCGTAGATGATTGCTGTGTTTCCTGCTGCGATTTCTGGCATGTTATCCGAAACGTAAACAGGTTTTCCAAGTAATACCTTACCAAACGGAGCTGTAACATCATCCTGAAGGATGTATCTGCCCTCCTGGTCTTTAAGCTTTCTTAAAGCTGTTCTTGTCTTTGATGACATAAGCCACATAGCGTCATCCTGGTATTCATCAATTACCGCATCCTGAACATCAATAAGTTCGTCTGCTGTGATTGCGTTTGTTGCTGCAGCTGTTACTACATTAGTTGCACTTGAAAGACCTTCAACCTTGTTTTCTGTTCCATTTAAGAGTTCTCTTTCGATGAATCTCTTGATAGCGCGAGCCATACGTTTAACAACATAGTCTGTAATGTTGAACTTACTGTTGTTAACAAGTGAAAGTGAGATTTTTGAAAGCGCACCGGCAAGGAAACCGTCAAGTTCAATTGTTACAAACTTGCCGTTTGAGCTTGCAAGCGGTGTAAATTCTGACGCATAAGCAACTTCAATGTCAGTAGTTGAATCATCATAGCAAGGAATCTGAATCTTGCCCGGTACATTGTATTTTGTTGTTTTTTCAAGAATCGGGCAAATTGCGTAAACTTTTTCAATAATTTTGTTTGCGATTGTTGTAGGAATAGTTGCGCCTGCTGAATTTACAGCCGGTGTAAGTTCACCATCTCTTGTATTCATCGGTGTTCCTAATGCCATTGAGCGAATATATTCCTCAAACATTCTTTCCTCTTTAGCTTCAACTGACTCTTCATCAGCTGCTGCCCCGGCATCATCTTTCTTTTCCATTGTTTTTTCATCTTCAAGGGCTTTGTCAATTTCTAAAGCTCTTACGATTTTCTTAACGTTTTCGTTGATCTCATCAAGTTCTTTCAACTCTTCAGCAGTAAGCTCTCTTTCCTCTGCTTTGGCAGCATTCAAGATTTCTTCTGAACGTGTGATGTAGTCATTTTTCTTTTCTTCTAAGTACTTCATTGACATTTTTAGTTTTCTCCTTTCATTTCTCTAATCATTTTTTCAAACTTTGAATAGTCAATTTCTTTTTTATCTTCCGGTTTTTCCGGTGATAAATCCCTTATATGCATTCCGGTCACAAACGGCTGTGACATATAAAGCGCTTTGTCATCCCTTGACTGGATAAGAGTTCCCTCATATGCCGGGGAATGATTATCATCAAGGATTGATACTTCCCTTAAGTCAAGGTCTTTAACCAGTCTTAAAGGCGTTTCGTCTTCGGTTCTTTCTTCCACTCCTTCAGGAACGTCATAAAAGCCGAAGGACCAACCAACTAACTTTCCTTCTTTTGCTTTTTCAATCACTTCGGGATCTGTTATTGTGGCTCTTGCATGAAGCCCGATGGAATCCTCTTCAAGCTCTAAATTTGTTTTTGTGGAGCCTAAATCCCTTGACCATTCGTGATTAAGCAAAATATGTACGTCATCATTTCTTTTCAACGCACTAAAAAACGCACCCTTGCAGATGCGCTCAATGAAATAACCGAATCGGCTTTTAAGCGGTTTAGAATTGCGCTCGATTGCGTTTACGTAGCCGCTTATTTCTACGCTGTCGGCTCTGATGGTGATTTCCATTCGCTTCCTCCTTCGTCTGTTTTTATTAACTCTTGTGTTTCTTCGTCGGCATCTCCGACATTGCCTATGGTGTCAGTATTTGGCGTATAATATACGTGTTTAATCGTGTCATAAAGCACTGCTCCAAGTCCCACGTTAACCACGTCTAAGCCCTCAATCCAGTTAAGGTTTTCTTCTCTACGGATTTCATTCAAAGTTAAAAATCCGGTATCTTTTGCCAGCTTGTAAGCTTCATAACGTTCTTTCAAGTTGGCTCTTACAACTTCTTTTGTATCAAATTCAAAGAATTTTTTGCCCTTTTCCTTTTCAAGTAAAAGGTCGCGATTTAAAGCTGTTTCAAAAGCCTTAACAATCGGGTAAATTGCAAACTTAAAAGTGTCTTCAAAGCTATCCGATATGTGAAAAAGGTTATGAATTTCCTTTTGAAGCGTTATTTTGGATTCATTAAGCTGCATATCCGTTACGGTGTCTGAAGCTTCCTGAAATTCAAGGCCGTTATTTAAAATAACTATCTTGTCAGATTCGTTTGAATACATTTGTGCCCAAGCCTGTTTGAGTTTCGCAATAGCTCCTTCATCCAAGGTATGAGTGGATTTCAAAAAACCTCTCTTATTGCCACCCTTCTTGACCATCCCCAGCTGGTATAACATAGTCTGATAGGCGGTTTCCAGCATTTTCGAAATCTGAGCGGTTAATCCTTCACCGGATGCACCGTCTTTTGTATTTCTTAAAAGTTTAATGAAATCAAAATCCCGGTACTCTTTGCCCATTACAAGCAGCTTGTAATATTTATAAATCGGATCGTCTGATTTCCACACTTCAATATGCCTTTCCTCGACATAATGGAGACCTGTTACATCATTCCTGCTTTTTGAAATATAACAATATCCGCCTTTTCCCATAAGGTAATCTTCAACCATTGCTTTTTTGGTTTGAAATGCATCCAGTTTGTCCGCTGTATCGCCATTCAAGAACGTTTCTCTTACATCGCCGTTAATTCTTTCCACCTTATCATCTTTATTACGATAAAGCTTTATAGGCATTGAGGCTATCATATTCGATATAAAATCAACATCCCCGCATACAGCCGGAATTTGCATTGCTTTTTCTCTTGTTATGGTTTCGTTATTGAGCAAAGCCGTTAAAAGCAGGTCGCTTATTTGTGGTTCGACAACCTGCGGTTCGCTTCGCTTTCGAAACAAGTCAAAAAGTCCCATTTCATCCTCCTATATTACTTGAATTGTAAAGTCAATCTGATTTAAGAAATAATCCTGCTGGAGAAGATATATAGCATTTATCAAACTGACAACCATGTCAACCTTCCCGGTTGATTTCTTTTTATTTACGTATTTATTCTTGTTTGTATCAAAGGTGCAACGTGCATTTTGAAAATTAATTTCAAGGAGCTTGTTCTTTTCGTAGGCAAATTCCTTGTTCAAAATCTTTTCCTGCAATAACTTGGTTGGCGGATGAAGCACGCTTGAATGTTGCCTTACTTCAACCATGTTATAGCCGGCACGCTCCAGCTTCTGTGCCGTTGAAAGTGCGTTCCAACGGTCAAAGCCTATTGCCTGGACCCGAACACTATATTTTGATTCTATATTTTCAATAAAATCTTCAACCACCCCGTAATCGATTATGCGGTCTCCACAAGCTATACACTTGCAAGCTCTTATAAACTCCCTATAATCAATTTTTTCGGATGCATTCTTTTCTTCCATCCTACCTTCAGGAATGAAAGCTATAACGTCAGCCAAAATCTTGTTATCATAATCAACGGATACCATGGCCACGCTTGTATTATCGTTGGTTTCCGAAAGGTCTAAGCCAATATAAACAACTCGTCCTCTCCAATCTATCTTTGATACGCGACATTCCTGCACATCCTTAATATCAATAAAGGTTTCTGTGCCTGCGCCTTGGTATATTATGTTACAATGCTTTGTAACAAAGTTCTCGCGGGAACTTTCAACCGCTACCGCTTTAGCACGTCTTTTAAGCAGATCCTTCCATATCTCGGGTATTTCTAAGGATACAGGATTGGCCTGTTTTAAAATCAAATCATTTGTTTCCCAGCCTTTCGTCTCGTCCGGTTCATAAAGAAGCGCAAACAAGGTTTCATCCTTAATCATTTTGTTAAGGACTCGCTTTGCATAATTAACCTCGGTTTCAAAAGGATTATCAATCGTCGGATATTTCGTCGATATGATAAAGCCCAGCTTATTTAATATGTTAAGCTGACCGGAGCGCATTGCCTCGATAGGATAGCTAATCGGCAAGGCTCCTACCTCGTCAGCCACAAATGCATTAGGCAGCTTACCATCCATTCTTGATGTTGAATAACTAAGCGGTGTATACTTCGTGGATGTCGGCTTAAACAATATATAGTCTCTCAAAATCTTGAAACGCTTTTTGCCGGCGTATTCATACACGAGAGGACTTGACCGGATTGTCTCTGCTATTGCCTCTCTTATTTCTCTGGATAATGCGCCGTCAGGCGCTACCGAATAAAAGTTCGCAAAGCATGGTTCCATCAGAAATAGCAGAATAAAGATAGTGGCAACTGTGTACGTCTTGAAGTTTTTTCTGCATATCTCTAACAACCCGGTTTCATATCTTCTTTTCTTGCGATTGTCACGATAAACCGTGCACATGATCGCCGTATAAAAAAGCCACTGATAACCGCATGTGCAATCGTACAGTGACTGTCCCGCTTTTAAGCCTTTCGGCATATTTAAAAGCTTAAGTATATTTTCAAGTTGTTTAACTTTCTTTTCGCTAATTACGTACTTCTTATTCTTGCCTTCGCAAGTCCTCATGAAGTCCTTCATCTGAATTTTTACATATTTCGGTGTAGTCTTTTTACGGACTGATTGTTTGCAAAACTCATAAGCCTTACTCTGAATCATCCTCATCAGCTCCGTTTATGATCTTCATAAGCGGGTCTTCCTCTGCCTCTTTGTCGTCCTCACAGAAGTTTTTGATAATCTTCATAAGTGTGGCAACCGTCTTATTGGCAGCATCCGCCGTTCTGTTGTATTCTTTGACTGCCGGATGTGCATACAGATTCTTTGCTTTGCCCGAATAGGTCTTTTCTGTAAGCATTCCGTCCTTTTTAATTGTTTCTTCAAGCTCATTCAACATGGATAATTGAACCTGATAGCGTTTAAAAGTCGTAATAAAGAAAAAATTTGACTGTGCGCCGCTTTTTTCCGCTATTTCAATTATCTCTTCCGCCTGCTTCGTAAGGTCGTATTTTTTTGCCATCTTCCTTATCCTTTCATCTCATTCGTGGCATCAAAAAAGCACCCGGAAAGGTGCTTTTAAATCTTATAGTTTAATTGTTCTTATTTCTGCGCTGTCATGATTGACGATAAATTCCGGCATACAAATTGCTTTGCCATCTTCTTTTAATATTACAACCGGTCCGCTTCGCCAACCGCCGATTTCATCACCTGTTAAGTTTCCAAAAACGAATGCCGTTTCATACTCTGTACAGTGATCTATTCCATCCATTAAACTTTTTGCTTTTTCATATGCTTCATCAAAACTAATCATTTTTTACCTCCTGTTCTTGAGCCTGCCGGCTCAACCGATTTTTTCATTCTATCCGAAAATTTTAAGTTGTCCGTTCTAACCAGTTTTACACTATTTGTTTTTACCTTTGCAAAAAGTGTAGCCGGATTATATTTCGCTCCTATCTGAGCATCAACGTAATAAGTCTTTCCGCTCTGACGTTCAACATTAAATACATGACCTTTACCATCTGACCATTGAATGGCAACCACGGCTCTTGAGCCGTTGCCATATTGTGACATCTTGTTTTCAATGTTGCTTTGAACAGCTTTTGCATTTTTGCCGGATACATTCTCAGTCTTAGCATTCTTAAATGCTCCTTGCCAATGCCCGTTTCCATGTGTTTGCTTTGGCAGTTTATCACCTTGAAAAGTCGGCTGAGCTGTAACATCATAGCCACGTCTTCTTGCTTCATATGCCACCACCGCCCTTTGACAGTTTTCTGAAAACTCCTTATAAGAACCGTCATAATATGGATTTGCTCCCTTAGCCGCCTTATATATTGACATTGGTCTTCCACGCTGTCCAAGTGCTTCTTTTAATGTTTGAGGGTTTTGTACATTTGGCGTTGTAGACCACTTTCCACCTCCCCCGCCGCTACCTGTTGGATTAGCTGTCGGAAGGTCTGCGCCTCTTCCTCCAAATAATTGTAAATCTATTTTCATTGCTTTTCAATACCTCGTAAATTTTTTACAACATCATTTTCAAAACATACTGTCTTTATATCTCCAAAATCAAAATCGATTTTTTCTCCATAAAGCAAAATTGCCGCAGGATCAATCCGATCAAGCATTTCTTCCATTCCGTCTTTCCAAATATTAAGCTTTGCCTCATCCTCTTTAACGCCTATTGTTGAAACTGATACTATACTGTTTTTCGGTATTCCCAAAAAGCAAAACTCAAAGGTTGCCGGTTCTGCCCAAGAAACTGTCGGAATGACTCTTATTCCTTTGCTTTGATAATAAGCTCCAATATGTCGTGACCTGTAAACGTTCCAAATCTTCATCGGCATCGGCATATTAAGATAAAGCGAAAAGTCCGGGCTTAATATGCAATCATACTCAAACAGTATATCCGTATATTTTTCAGGATTATTCCAAATGCGCTCGAATTGGTAATCATCCAAATAAAAATGAATACCTGTTTGTTTTTCCTTGCTTGTCTTTGCATAATTAAAGCCTATCAGCCTGTCAGGAATAAATCCGTCATTTTTTATGGTCGGCATCTGCCAAAAATCCGCTGTCAGGATTGAAGTGTCCAGCGTATCTAGGTTATAACCCGATACAGTTCGTTCTCTTTCGTCGCCATAATAGCCGATATCATCGTTTTTATTTTCATCAAAGCTTATATCAATATCAAAGCCCGACATATCAATTTCTATTTCTTCAAGCTCTTTTTGTAAAAGCTCCATGTCCCATGTTGCCACTTCCGCAACTTTGTTGTCGGCAATCCTAAAAGCCTTAATTTGATTTTCGTTTAAATCGTCAGCCCTTACACATGGGATTTTTTTCATACCGAGTTTTTTAGCTGCTTTGTATCTGGTATGACCCGTTACAATGACATTGTTCTTGTCAATAACCATCGGTACTTTAAAACCGAACTGTTTTATCGACTCCATAACGCCGTCAACTGCTGCCTCGTTATGTCTCGGGTTGTTTTCATATGGCTTTATTTTTCCAATTTCTATTTCTTCAACCTTTAAATCCGTTTTCATTACTTTTTTCCCGTTTTGTTTGTCAACCATGCGCTTTTCCCCTGTTTTTCCAAAAAAATTCATGAAAAATTTTTATTTTTGTGGATGAAGGTAGGCGTGTGGTCTTGCTTTTATCTAAAAAGAGGAGACTTAAAGGACGGGGGGTATTTTACCGACACGCCCACCTTATTTGTCATTAGCTGACTTTATCTATTTTTCCTCTCTTGCCTTTGCCAAGGCTTCAAGGTATGCTCTTTCTATTAAATTTTTTTCTGCTTTTTTATGACATTCTTGACACAAACAAATCAAATTATAATTGTCTAAAAGTTTTGTTTCATCTTCTTTGACCTTGACTATATGATGTACTTCAAGATCATCATAAACATATTTATTATTGTCTTTGCAAACTTCACAAAGAAAGTTTGCTTTTTCTCTGACCTCAAGGGATTTACGGGTCCATCGGGATTTTGAGCGGAGTTTGCGCTCATCTCCACCATTATATGTTCTTTTTGTTTCACATACAAAGTTGTATGGATGCAGACGGCCGCATTTTGGACAGGCTTTAAACATGGCTTACACCTCTAAGATTTGACCTATATATAGCTTTGCATCAACGTTTAGATTGTTAATTCGTGCCAGCTCCGCCAGGTCATGGCCGTATGTGGCTGCTATTGATTTCAAACTGTCGCCGAGCCTTACCGCATATCTTTGGCGCTTATACACAGCTACTGCCTCTGTGTTTTCTGTGGCTGCTGCCTCTTCGGCTTCCGGTTCTTCGCTTTCTGTCTCCAGGATAACTGCTGCCTCTTCTTCTGCTGCTTCTGCAGCTGCTGCCTTCTGTTCTTTTAATATTTCTTCAACTTCGATTGTATCTTTTTTCTTCATGTTTTCCCTTTCTGTGCGACGTCGCACAAATGCAAAAGAGACAAGCGCCAGCCTGCCTCTTTTGTTTTGCCGATAGGAGATATCATTTAATGGTTCAAAACATTCTTTGATGATATTATTATAGCATGGTAAAAACTATCATTTTCTATCATCTTTTATTTTTCTCTTGACCTTCTGATTTGCCCTAAAATACGGTAAATTTGAACTTCCGAATAAGAAATTTCAAGAGAAATTTTACGCACTTTTTTTCTTTCAAAGTATCTTTTGACGTAAATTACATCATCTATTTCTTCGCTCTTGGTCAGGTTTATTTTTGCCAGCTCCAAGACTCGTTGTCTGTCATTAACAAGCCGCCTTGCATATTTGATTTTTGGTTCAAGCTCTTCAAGGGATATAACATAGCTTTCAAGTACATTGCCATCACCGCTTCCTTGAACCTTATCCTTATCGTAGCTTATGCCCTTTGGTTGGGTCTTAAGAAATAATAATTCTTTCTTGTCTGTCAGCTCATTTAAATTATTAACCGCCCTTTGATATTTACGTTTTGCCTCTTCGTATTCTAAGTAAACCACATTCATACCTTCCCTTTTTATTATTTGCCGCCTAACATCATTTCTGTATTTCTTGTATCTATAAGCATTGGCGAAAAGTTACTGTTAGCTATTATTTGTTCGTAAGCGTAACATTTAGCCTTGAGTTCTCCTAATTCCTTGCTCATTTCAACTGATGTCATTTCGGTTGATACCCATTTGTGAATTGCACCCCACAAAGCGTCTTTTTCGGCTTGGCTATAAACTATATGGTAGTTGTGTCCATCGCTTTTATATGTTGCTTGGCAAATAAGTTCGACAAGATTTTCCAAATTCATTTCTTACCCTCCCTTTATACCTTAACGTTGAATCCTTGATATATTGCATTCCCCAAAGCTTGTACTAACTGCTCATCCTGGGCATAATCGTTGTACCCAAGATGGACAAATATGCCATGTACTATTTCATGGCAAAGTGCCTCGTCCTTGCTTTCTTGTGACATATCTTTGTTAATTCTGATTTCGCAGGCTTTATAATCTATCTGACCAAAGTGGGTATCAACATTAAAGTTGTCCTCGCACTCAATTACTTTGTGTGGTATTCCACATATATTAACAATCATTACTTTTTTCTCACTTTCTGCCATATTCTAAACACTTCTTTAGAGTCAAGATAATACCATCCATCAACGTTATACCTTAAATATCTGCAATATGCCGATTTATTACCCTGTTTCGAGTCATAAGGATTTCTTTTAATAGCCTCGTCTAATGTCACTCTTTATCCCTCACTTTCTGCTATATAAATTACTTTTGTCCCATCTTTTAACCAAACAATAATTGCGTTTGGAATACCTTTTGAAAGCTGTGGCACATGCATTTCAACCGCCGGTCTGTAATCCTCTACTCCTATGAGTGGAAACTTATCACAAAATTCATTATAAATATCTCCGTATGTTTTCATTCCTTATCCTCACTTTCTCAATCCGGATTAAATACCATTTCCAGTTTATTGACTGCATCTTTCAAACCTTGTCTGTAGTGCTCTTGATATATTTCATCAATTCCACCATTAAGCAACTCAATTAACTTATTACAGTTTTTATCATCCACAACATCAATAACTCCATGAATATTAAGTGCTAATCTCCGCAAGGTTTCTATTGTATTAATACAGCTTTTTCGTTCTTTTTTTGTCATTCGCACACCTCTTTTAAATGTTTATCTATAAGCTGAGTCGCCAGATACAAGCCTTTGTTCCTGCCATGATCATAATCGTTCTCGACCCTACAGTAGCATTCAATGATTTCATCTTTAAGGCTCGTTAATGTTTCACGTTTAATTTTGCGGATTAATCCCTTGCGTGTTTCAAGAGTCTCGTTAAGAGCATTGCAAATCTCATCGCACAATTGGACTGTTTCATTTTTACTTAAATCATCATCCTGGCATTCTGCCTTATCAGCCATAACCGCAAGGCTCTTTGAAATGTCTGTCAAATAACTTGAAATGGCTCCCAGCATCCATACGACCATTTCTGGAAATAATCCTTCTGGTGTTTCTTTTGCCATTTCATCAAAACGCTCACACAATTTTTTATTTTCCTCTATTCTGCTCATTTTGTATCTCCTTCATTCTTCATCAGGTTTCTTGTACCCATAAGTTTTTTGGGCCCAGGCGTCCGGATCACTTAAGTACTCTTTTAACTCTTCTCCCCACTGCTGCCTTAGTATGTCTACATCCTCTATATCGATACCGAACTCAACACGGATAAATTCCTTTGTCCTGTGCGTTCTCATAAATGCAAAATATTTACCTTTGTCGATTGATGCAAATAATTTTTGCTTTTCTTCCGGCAAAAATGACCAGTCTGTATTATTTCTTACTATTGCTTTTGGTTTTAAAAGTGTTTTTGCAGCCTTAGGCTTTGTTCTCGTCGCTTTTGATTCTATTTTCTTAACCTTGTTAATGTCCTCAACTTTTGCCTTTAATTCAGCCTTTTTATCTTCTCGAACACTTTGTTCGGGTTCTGTTACCGGCTTATGTTCATCTTTTTTAAAAAAGTCATTTAACACCGCATTACATTGCATTTTTATATTTTGGGAATCCAATCCCAAAATAACCTCATTTACACATGATATGCATACATGGACGTCATTAAACAGGTCTTCATCCCAGTCATTATGAGGTTTAATCTCGTATGGCTTATCGGTTGTCGTTCCACATCTATCACATACATAGCTTATTACTTTCATGTATCTATTCCTCCATAATTTTCTTTTGCTGTTATTTCATGCCCTTTTATTAGTTGCCATATGGTCCTCCATTCGTTTACATTGGCCACAGGCTTACCTTTAGCATTTTTCCAGTCCGACAAGCTCCACTTTTCAAGCCATTCATTTAATATGTTCACAATATAGGCATTGTTAGCATATATGCTTATATGTGACGGTTTATTAAATCGTGATAAAGCGAATGCGAGCGCAGATATATAGCCTTTATTCGTAGAGCCTGCGTACTGTTTAAGCCATTGCTTATGATATTTTTTTCCTTCCGGAAGTTGACAATATAAATCAATGGCATATAACCTATCTTTCCTTGACAGTTTCAAAATAACATTTGGCATCAACTTTCTTCTTTCTTCTCTGTCGTTAACTTATATCCGGTGATTAAATTGCCTTTTGAATTTAATCCGATATGGTATCTTTCACCGGTGGAAAGTTTCACATCAACTGCTGCCGCTTTTTCAACAAGTGCCACAATATCTATGGCCTTAAGTAAAAGGCTGCTTATCTGCTCATCTTCCTCAATTGCCTTAAAGAAACCTGCTGCCTTTTTGCGCCTTATCTTCATGTTCTTATAGCGCTTAGCATCTTCGCAATCACATTTCATAATTGCTGCTTCCATTCTTTCCTGTTCGCTTGCTTCCTCATCCAGGTCAATCATATTTATTTGACCGCAATATTTGCATGCTTCCTGTATCATGTTTACCCTCCTACAATGCTATTTCTTCGATTTTTGCTCTTTCTTCGTAAATATCCAAAAGCTGGTTCATGGTTTCAAACTGTCTACTTAAAAGCTCTTTTGGACATTTAGGTTCAAAACTTAAGTTGTCCCAGTCGAACAACATCTTTTCAAGTTTTTCATGTCTGATTTTCGTCTGGTAGTATTCAGCCTTAAATCTTTCTTTCCAATCTTCTGACAACATCATATCTGTTGTTTCGTTTAAATTTTGTGGAAAGTTAGTCGTTTCCTCTTCATTTTCGACTTTTGGCTCTTCGTTTTTCTCTTCTTTTTCAATTTCTTCCGTTTCGGCAAAGTTAGTCGGAATCTCGCTTTCAGCGTTTTCAATCTCTGTGTTGCAGTTTTCGACTAACTTTGCGGATTTTTCGTCTTGACAAAGTTCGTCCTTTTCTGCCTTTGAAGGCTCTTTAATCTCTGTGTTCGGCTTTTCGACTAACTTTGAGCTATCCTCATCTTCAATTTTTGGTTCTTCTATACCCGGAATTAAATCCATAAAATCCATAAAGCTATAATGTGTTTTATTGCCTGCTGCCATTATGGTAAATCCGGTATCTTTTATCATTACCTGCCATCCCATGTGCCGCCAAATTTTAAACTTGCTCGGTGCAATTACGGCCAGCACGTCATCCGCTACCCAGTCTTTCAACTTCTTTAATGCTTTAAGTTCTTTTATGTTTTCCGGGTCTTGGTATCGCTCCTTGACTATTTGTTCAAGCATATTGTCGGCTGCTGCCGCTTCAGGTTCATTCATAAAGGCTTTTGCTTCTCTGATTTCTTTTACTGTTGCATCTGCCGGAATTTCTTCTCTTATGTCTTCCGGAATGCCTAACATTTCCGTAAGTTTACTTGAACCATATCCCCTATACTTCGGATCTATTTCTTTTGAATTGCCTTCAAGGGAATACTGGTCGTTAAGCTGCATAAATCTTAAGGCCTGTGTACGGGTGATATGATATTCTTTATCAACGTATTCATATACCGATGAATATCCGGCTTCTTTGTAAAGCTCTCCATCCCTTGCCTGCTTAAACAAAAATCCCAGTTCAATAAAGTTGTTTGATATGTGTTCGAGTTTCTGTTTAATCTCTCTGTCCATGTCAGCGAAACACTGCCATATTGTTAATTGTCCTTCCATTAGCTTGCTTTCCTCTCTTTCTTCTTGTCTAATTGTTTAATCCAGCATTCAAGCCATCTATCAATTTTCTTTGGATTATCGCCCTTTTTGTCATATGCCATATACCATTGAAGAATCTTTTTATCTTTTGGATCGTACTCAACGGTGATATACGGAACATCCGGCGCATCTTTATAGCGCAAGAAGCATATTACAGATATTTTGTTTTTATGTTTTTTGATATAATGTTCCTGACCAACGCAATGATGTAGTGTCCTTCCCTCGTTAATTATCTCCCTTGCATCGGCTGCTGCTCTGATTGTAAAATCGCCTCTTGCAAAATCGTATTTATGTGTGGCTTTCATAGGATATTGTTTCAACATCTTATTGATAAATTCTTCGTTTTTTCTTTTATTGCTCTCCAAAACCATGTCATTATGAACCTTGCGCAGATTCTTTGGAAACAAGAACACTGTGTTCGTCAAGTCATAGCCAAGCTCTTTTCTCATTTGCAAGTAGTCCAAGTATGTTGACAGGGACCATTTTCTGTTTAATGCTTTGATAGCGTTTGTCGGACTCATATATTCTATTAGTCGATCAAAATAATAAAATCTGTGGTTTCCTACAATGTATTCAATTTGGTCATATGTTATCTTCCAGCCTTTTTTCTTTTTTTGAAGTAGGCTTAACACATTAAAGCTATGATTTTTTCTAAAGAACTGCCAATCATTATGATCAATCATTAGGATATCTTTTAAATCCTTTGCCTTTTTATCGATATAACCAACTCTACCTTCTTTATACTCAATATCTTCTGCTATTTCTTTAAATCCGGCTTTTCTTATCTTTTCAATAACAGGGCAACGATTATAGGCTCTTAGCTTCCAAACTTTGGTGATATCATCAAAATATTTAAATTTTTCTTGTAAAACTGCCTTATTGATAATATTTTCCGTGTAATTATAAAAGGTGTGGCCATAATTGTTTGTATCCCAAATGTCTGTATTTCTCCAGTTATCGTGTAAATGATAGATGTGAAATGTTGCGCCCGGAAAAAGGTACTGTCTGAAGGTCTCCACTATTTCTGTTCTGACCTGATAATATGGCACAGTCTCATAGCCTATTTGAAACAATCGCATGATTAACCCGTCTTTGTGCTTCATCACATAATAAGCATTGATAAAGTTCTTAATAGGATTTTTGTTGCGGTTTAAATATTCTACTTTGGATTGACATACCGGACATTTTCCAAACTTATGAGCCTCAACCTCTTCAACGTGTTCGGCTGCTGCCTCAAACACATCATCCGATAAATGCTTATACTGTTTTTCATATACTGCTCCGCAAGCTGAACATGTACACGTTGCTATTCCTTTATTCTTTTTAAAGAATGAATAAAACTCTGCGTGTTTCCATGCGTATTTCTCCACAGCCTTTGGCAAATTTTTGATTTTACCTGCCTGAGCAAACAGCTCTTTTTCTTTTTTATTCATGTAGGCACCTACTTTCTGTAATAATCAAGTGCCATATTGAACACTGTAAGATCGGGCAGATACGGTTTATCTTTTGTAACTATCTTTCTTGCCTCAGCTTCCACATGCTTAAGGCATTCGGCCAATGATTTGCTTTTTTTACGAATGGCTTTAGCAATGTCATCTTCCATACAGCGTGATGTCAAATATTCCACTATAGGCTCTGCCGGTATCTTCTTTTCATAGTCCTTAACGGCTTTTTCTTTCTTTTCCACTTCCAGCTTTCCAACTGCGGCCGTGAATGTATCTACGTATACGTCATTGTCATTGAAGTTTAAGCCGTTTTCTTTGGCCAAAATTTTAAGGCTGTTAAAGTCGCCTTCTGCTTTTAAAGCATCGATAACATCAAGCATTTCTTCTGCTGAGTCAAATTCTCCGAATGTTTCGTACATGTTTTGAACCTCCTAAATTCTTAAATTGCTGACCCTTACCATCGTGTAATATTGATATGGCCAACCTGTTAGTTCGCTTACTCCTTCGGTTATGTCTTTTAATACATAGCCAAGCGGAACCTTTGGTTTTTTCTTCCACGAGGAAGCTTTAACCTTTTCAATCTTTGGTTCAGGTCTGATAAGATTACGGGAACACGAGTAAGATTGTTTCTTTTCTCCCTCTTCAGGATCCTTTATCTCCTTGATGAAGTATTCAGCCAACTTTTCATACTGACCGGTATCATCAAGGAAGGTATATTTCGGACGCCCTCGCTCCCATAATCTGTTAATAAGTGCCGCGCTGTTTTCATTCTTTAGCGCATTAACTATTAAATGATGGTGAATAGCTTTTCTTTGCCATTCGGTTGTGATCACATATTTTAATTCCATTCCCCTTTTTTTATACTCACGTCTGAGTACTCGAAGGAATTTCTTTAAAATCGTTTTAGCCTCTTCCGGTGTAGGGCGCTCTTCTTTTTTATAGGTTAATACCAGGTGGATGTCGCCCTCTTCAAAGTTGGTATTGATTAATCTCCTAAGTCGCTTAATCTGATTGCGTTTATTTATCTTTTTTATCTGCTCGGGAGTCGGCTTCTTTCTTTTCTCTCTTTTTTCTCCCGGTGGATAATCTCTTCGGTAATATTTTTCTACCTCAATAACTCTTCCTGTTATATATGTTTTTTTAACGTACATTGTTCCAAAGTTAATATACTTAATCAAGCGTTAAAACCGCATAAATTGCGGTTTAGGTCTTGATTTTTCAGAAAGAATATGTTATTATAATTGTTGTAGAACGATTATAATATTTCATTTAATAGTCCTTTCTATTGTTGAAAAAACAAGATTTTTTCGGAAGTGTCCCTCAACACTTCTTTTTTTGTGCTTAATTAAGCATCCTTTCGTATTATTCAAATAAAAAACCACTATCCTGAATATGGATAGTGGTTTAATACTGCAAAAGGATTAAATATCTGCTGTTATCATTATTATTATTTCATCTGTTTCTATATTATCTAAGGCTTTCGGAAATGGTTCACCGTTGTCCCTCAATGTCAATAAGTATCCCTCTAATACTTCTTTTGCATTATGTTTTATTTCCTCTAATGTATCCCCCTGTGTCTGACAACCTACAAGGTCTGGAAACTCAGCCCAAAAGCCTGGGCTTTCCTCATGTAATATAGCCGGATATGTTCTTTTCATCTTCATCAACTCCTTGAAGCTGATTATATCAGATTATTGCCCCACTATCCATATTCAGTTTTCAATGTGCAGTATATATTTAGTGATAGTCGATTATCTGACCATCATTTATTTCAAGCTCTATGCTTAATCTATCTATCATTGCTATCGATATTCTGTTTAGTTCTTTTCTTGCAGCTTCTTTATAAGTCTGCTGCCTCTTTGTATTCTTTAATCTTTTCTTTAACCACGTAAACATAGTCTGTTACCTCTCCTTTTTCTGTTTTTTCATCGGCGTAAGTTCTTCCGCCGTTATATGCCATCAGTGCCCAGTCAAGACCTTTGCCGGTGTCTAAATATGCTTTTATTAATTTCATTCCTACTGTTATATTTTGGTATGGATTATAAAAGTCGTTACCACCCATGGCTTCCAACAAGCCTTGGTGCACGTCTGCGTTAATTTGCATCATCCCCAGGCATGTGCCATTTTGGGCTTTGGGATTGAAGCTTGATTCGGTATCGATAATTGCTATGATAAGAAATGGATCTATTCCGTCACTTTCACAACAAGTAAAAATCCAATGCTGCATGATTGCATCCATGGGAATATCAAGTATCTTTTCAGGTGCGGCCGCAACCTCTTCTATTGTTTCCGGTTCAACTGCTGCCGTTTTTCTTTCTACTATCTGAGCCTTGTTTTCTTTTATAGTTGGTTCTTTTGTGTGCTCTGCTGCCGTTACGGCAATTAAGCTAAATGTAGTAAGCAGCAAGACACTACTTAATATCTTTAATCTTTTCAATATGTTCTCTAACCTCCCTGTTTACACGGTCCATCCACAGCCACGCGCCGAATTTTGTCTTTTCACGGGCTATTTCCTCATAATATGCTTTTTCAATGCTTATCATCTCGTGATATAATTCTGCTGAGCTTCCCACTATTGTGACTTTTCCGTTATCAGTTTTTATCATTTAACTTCTCCCACTTGTGCGACGTCGCACAACTTAATCTAAGTAATTTTTGCCAAATTCGTACATAAAGAACTCACGTGTTCCATAAGTCTTTTCAAATGCCTTTTGGCCAAGTTCGTGTAGCAGCTTTTTATTGTCATTCTTGCCTTCTCTGTGAACCGCATTGTCCCCAAGCCTATGACAATCAACGCATAGCCACACCGTTAATTTGTATTTAGTTGATTTTTTTCTGTTTGATGTAGAACCGCCAAAGATATGATGCTCTTCAAGCGGCACATACGAAGTCCGTCTACAGCCGCATAAGAAACATGCGTCTGTATCAGACTGAATAATTGACTTTCTTCTCATTACCTGCTCCCTTTTTTATTTGTTACATTTAACCTTCGTATTTATAGCCCGTAAACTCCCACAACTTCTTTGGGCTTATATAAACGTTTGATCTTTCGCCGTTTCTTTGAACGACTCCAATCGGAAGCCAGCCTTCCTCTATTCCGGTTCTGACAAATATTTCACTCTTGCCGAATACCTTGGCCGCAACCTTTGTCGGAACTCCTCCCGGCGGAAAGTCCGGAACGTTTAAATCGCTTATTAATCTCTTTATATCGTCTACGTTTGGGTCTATTATTCCTACCATGATGTGCTCCTTTCTGATATTTTTTTCATCCAATGCTTTGTTTAAGTAACACTTGTCAAGTGTTACTTAATTGGTTATGCGTAGTATAACCACGCGCTTTTACTGATCGGCCGCTGCCGCTTCCGCAATTTGTTTTTCTTTCATAAAGCTCATCCCTTCTCCGAATGATAAAAATCTGTCTTTTTCTGCTTCTGTCATCTTCGACAGGAGGTCTTCTAATGTTTCCATGATTTGTTCTTCTTTACTCAATGTAGCTTCCATTTACTCACTCCTTTGTTTGTGTGACATAATTTGTTGTTCTTGCGACCATTATATGTCACGTCAACAACATTGTCAAGATATTTTTTGTTGTTCTTGTGACATTTTATTCTTGACATTGTTGTTTGTCTGATTTAAAATCAAAATTACTAAGAACCAAAAGGCAGGTGAAAAAAATGAATGAACGATTAAAATTATTAAGAAACACTTTAGGATTTACGCAACAACAATTCGCGGAAAAGCTTGGTGTTAAACGTAATACAATAGCGCAATATGAAATTGGTCGAAATGAACCTATAGATAGTGTTGTTAATCTCATAGTTCGTGAATACCATGTCAATGAAGACTGGCTACGTAATGGCCATGGTGAAATGTTCATTGCTCCATCCAGGGATGAGCGAATAGTTGACTTTGTAAATTCTTTACAATTTGAAACTGATGAGTCTTTTAAGAAGCGTCTTATATCTGTCTTATCAGGATTGAATGTGGATGAATGGAAAGTCCTTGAAGACTTTGCTAAGAAATTATTTGAAGAAAGAGAAGAAAAATAAGCCTGTCGGAAGTTCCGGCAGGTTCATTCGTTTACAAGGAAGGTGATGTTATGCGTTTACCTAATGGTTACGGATCCGTTACCAAATTAACCGGCAAAAGGCGCAAGCCTTGGGTTGTCCGCGTTCGCGGAGTAAAAACTTGGTCGGATGAAAAAGAAGATTATTATTATGACCGTGTTATTTTAGGATATTACAAGACAAGGCAGGAAGCTTTGCAGGCTTTGGCCGAATACAATGAATCACCGTTCCAGGTTAGGGACGGTAATATTACTTTTGGCCAAGTATATGAACTTTTAAAACCAGACTACGAAAACAAATCCGAATCCACAAGGGCAAGCCGTGAAGTTGCATTTCGTTATTGTGCTCCTCTTCACGGCATTAAGTTACGAGATATTCAGGCATCCATGCTGGAGGCTGTTATCGATAATTGTCAAAAGACTGCTGCCACAAAGAAAGTTATTAAGTCTCTCATGAGTTCCATCCTTAAATACGGAGTAAAAAACAATTTGGTTGTTAAAGACTATTCACAGTTTATACGTATTGAAGAATCTGAACCCACATATGAAAGGACCGTATTTTCACGAGATGAAATTAATAAGCTTTGGGAGCATTCGGACAAATGGGATATTCAAATACTTCTTATGCTGCTTTACTCCGGGTTAAGAGTAAATGAGCTGCTTAAAAACTATGCAGATAATGTGGATCTGGACGAAAGATATATATACATTCCAAAAGAGTTGGCCAAAAACAATTCTTCGGTTCGATATGTTCCGATCCACGACAAAGTATATCCTTTCTTTAAGGAATTTAAAGAACGTGCTATTGAATATGAGCGTGAAAAACTTATGATTAATCCTTCCGGTTCTATCGTGGCTTACAACAACTTTGCTACGCGAAACCTTAAAAAGATTAACGAGCTTATGGAAGTCCCTCACCGCTTCCATGATACAAGGCATACTTTCGTAAGCCAGGCACACACTTTAAGATTAGATGATCTGACGATAAAAAAGATTGTTGGGCACTCCCCCGACGGAGTCACTAAAAAAGTGTACACCCACATTTCCTTAACCGAAATGAGAGATGAAATCAATAAATTACACTACTAAGGGCAAAATTTTTTTGCCCTTTTTCATTTGTTACCATTACGTTACCATTATGTTACCAGTAAACTTTATATTTACGTTTTTTCGTCAAATTATACAATACAAAAAATGCCGATTATATCACTAATCGGCATTTAAACGCATTTAATTTTGCTTATTTTTTCTATACTCTGGAGAGATATTCTCCTGTACGAGTATCGATTTTAATCTTATCACCAAGGTTTACAAAAAGTGGAACAAGCACCTGTGCGCCTGTTTCAACGATAGCAGGTTTTGTAGCACCTGTAGCTGTATCGCCTTTAACACCGGGTTCTGTTTCAGTAATTTCAAGTTCTACAAAGAGAGGTGGTTCAATTGCAAAAACACTTCCTTTGTATGAACAAACTTTAACTGTCTCGTTTTCTTTAACGAATTTTAATGAATCGCCAACTGTATCTGCGTTTAAAGCTATCTGATCGTAGTTTTCCGCATCCATAAAGTTGTAAAGCTCTCCATCTGAGTATAAGTACTGCATATCTCTTCTTTCAATATGAGCCTGTTCAAATTTTTCGGTCGGTCTGAAAGTTTTTTCAACAACACCGCCCGAAACAATATTTTTTAATTTAGTTCTAACAAAAGCAGCGCCTTTACCCGGTTTAACGTGCTGAAACTCGATAACCTGATATACGTTACCTTCAACTTCAACTGTTAATCCGTTTCTAAAATCACCTGCTGATACCATAGGTATTCCTCCTTAAAATCTATTTAGAATATCATAAACATACCGCCAAGCGGTGTAATTACCATAATATTTTATACTATATAAGCCTTTTTTTCAAGCCCTGAGCTATTTTTCGTCCTTTTCGTAAATCGCATCAAGGATTGCACTGCAAATATCCTGAATCTGCATACCTGCCGTATCTATTGTAATATCGGCAGCCTTATCATAGCGTTCTTTTCTTTCATTTAACATTTCTTTGATTCCATCAATGCCCTTATCTTTTGCAAGAGGACGATTGGAATCTTCGGAAATTCTGGCATATATTTCTTCCGCCGGAGCATCGAGTCTGACTACAATACCATGTTTTTTCATAATTTCAATATTTTCGTCTTTCAAAACGATGCCACCGCCGCAAGCAACGATTTGTCCGCGTCTTTCGGCAATTTGACTTAAAACCTTTGTTTCGACGCTTCTGAAGTATTCTTCCGATTTTTCTTTGAAAATATCCGGAATAGTCATGCCGAGGGCATTAACGATTTCTTCGTCCACGTCCACATAAACCATGCCTTTAATATCGCTGAGTACTTTTGAAACAGCTGTTTTACCCGTACCCATAAAGCCAACGATAAAAATATTAATAAGGCTTTCTTCGATTTCGCTTCCGGAATAATTGCCGTAAGCTCTGTGAAATTTATCAAGAATAATAAAAAGCTCATTAACGTTCATTTGTCCCGGTGCGGAAGATTTTTTAAGAGCCGCAAAAGAAATGGCACTGCCCAAAAATTCACCACTGATTCGGGAAACGATGCCTTCCTTACCCATAACAATGGAAATAACGGGAACATTGGCGTAATTTTCCACCATTTCCTCCGTTGCGGAAAGCATTGTGATTACGTCATATTTGGTTGCCGGCATAACAGCCATTTTAACGATGTCCGCTCCAAGCTTTTGCATACCCAAATATCTTGCAACAATCTCAACTTGAGAAGGAGTCTTCATAAAGTTGTGATTGGACACTATAACGCGCAATCCGTCAGCTTTTATTTTTTTAATCAAGTTAAATATATCGTCGTTAATATATGTATCTTCATAAAGGAAAGCTTGAATGTCCACCAAATCCGCCAACTTTCCTTCCGATACAACATTCATTAAAGCTTTGTATTCCGAAAGAGAAATGGCTTTTTCTCCGCCTTCCTCAATGGTTCTGAAAGTAAAAATAACGGGCTTATTAACAGACAGCTTCATAATAGTTTCGCCCACTTGACGAAGCTCGCTGAAATCCATGACGTTATCAAAATAATCGGCACGCCACTCAATAATATCGCATCTACTGTCTACAGCCTCTTTAGCCTCTTCTATTATCTCTTCCTTGGTTTTTCCCATTAAAGACACGGCTATCTTTGTTCTGCCTTCACCGATAACCACGTTCTTTATAGTCAAAGCTTTAATCATAACAAACCTCTAATTTTCAACAAGTTCCTTTATATGAATTGGCATTTCCTTGCCCGTCCAAATTTTAAATGCTTCCGCTCCCTGATAAAAAAGCATATCCGTACCGTTTAAAATCTTGCTTCCCGCAGCGTGAGCCTGTTTTAAAAGTAAAGTCATTTCAGGTTCGTAAATTGCATCAAATACAAGCATATTGCGTTTCAAAGCACTGAAATCGCTTAATACGCAAACATTCGGTACATTAAGACCTACTTTTGTTGCATTGGCAAGAATATTGCTTTTTGCTATACATTCGTTAAGCTTATTTCTTTCATACTTGAACATTGTGATTTTACAATTGGTATGTTCTTTGACGGAAATAAGCATTTCTCTCATTGCATTAAAGCCCGTACCCGGTCTTCCGAAAACAAAAATCTCCTCGGCTCCGTCAAGTGCGGATTGTGTAATCATAGCCTTTGCGGCTCCGCCCGTACCGAGAATAGTTAAAGTTTTACCGCTTACCGGAAAACCAACACTGGCAACGGCATTAACGAAACCGAATCCGTCGGTATTGTGGCCGATAGTCTTTCCGTCTTTGTATACAACCGTATTTACCGCTTTCATAAGCTTTGCGGATGTGCTGAGTTCATCACACAACTCATACATTTTGGTTTTTACCGGCATTGTACAATTCCATCCAACAGCACCCTGAGCTTTGAGTTTTTCAACAACCTCAGGCAATGTTTCTTCCGTTGCATCTACAGCATAATATCTGTAATCAAGATTAAGTTCCTCAAATGCGGTATTGTGCATGAGAGGTGATTTGCTCAAATTAACCGGGCTGCCAAGCAATACCATAAAAGGTGCTTTACAGCTTTCAATACTAGTATTTTCCATCTCTTTCCTCTTTTTTATACATTTTTTGAAAAAGCCTTTGCTTTAATTATCTTGCCATAAATTCAACGATTTTTCCCACATACATAACATTCTGATCGTTGGGATCGAAGTTTTTGCCCGCCATGCTCGGGTCCATATTTTTTGCCGAAATCGGAAGTTCCGTAACACATTCGCATATAAGAACCATTTTTCCTTCGTCAATAAAAGGTGTTCCCGTAGGCTCATGATAATTGATATTCATCATGGCATTCGAAAGTTTATCCTCATCTCTGCCCGAAACGGCACCGATGTATTTTAACTCCTTCGAAAAACTTCCGTCAAAGAATGTCAGCGAAAACTTGCCGGTTTTATCAATAAACTCGTTGATGTATTTACTGTCTTTTATAACAATAAACGCAACATTGCTTTCCCATAATACACCAAGCCCTCCCCCGATCGCTATGGTTGTATTATAGTCATCTTTCGAACCGGACGTAACAAGCATTCCATCCTTTGCAATCATGTTAAAAGGATTAACATCCATAAAATCCTGTGTTATTGGTTGAAAAGTATGCATAAAATAACCCCCTTATTAAATTTTAAACTTCGTAAGCTTTGTAAAGCTCGGCAATCAAAGCTTTAATCTCCTTAACGGCATTGTCCTTAGGAATTCTCATTTGAACCGTTTTATCTCTTGTTGATATTTCCACAACATCTTCCTTAAGGTTTTTAGGACTAACCACTACTCTTACAGGTGCGGCAATCAAGTCCGCATCCGAGAACATGGCACCCGGTCTGATGTTTCTGTCATCATAGATAACATCAACCTTATCGGCTTTCAACTTCTCGTAAATGCTGTCGGCAAGGGATTTAACTTCTTCATCATCAGCACGAAGAGCACAAATATGTACCTCGTAAGGTGCAATGGTAATCGGCCAAATAGGACCGTAATCATCACGATGTGCCTCGCAAACGGAAGCCGCAAGTCTTCCCACTCCTATGCCGTAGCAACCCATAATCGGGTATTTAAGCTCGCCGTTTTCATCGCTGTATTGCATATTCATTGCTTTTGTATATTTAGTTCCGAGCTGGAAGATGTTTCCAACTTCAATACCTCGCTTGATTGTAATCGAATGTTTGCCGCAAACAGGGCAAATGCCTCCTTCAACGGCTTTGGCAAAGTCGAAATATTCAACATTTCCAAGGTCTCTTTCCAAGTTAAGGCCCGTGTAGTGATAGCCTTCCTTGTTGGCACCGCAAACAACATTTCCGATGCCTTTAAGAGATTTATCGATATAATATGTGCAATTATCCGTAATTCCGTAAGGTCCGATATAGCCGGCAACAAGTCCGCAATCCGCTGTAATATCGGCAGCGTGGATTTCTTCGCCCACAAGGTTTCTGAACTTTGTTTCGTTTATTTCAAGATCGCCTCTGATAAATGCAACCACATATTCATCCGTCATGTTTTTCTGGTAAACAACCGCTTTGCAAGATGATTTCACATCACTCTTCAAAAAGTTGCAAACCGCTTCGATGGTTTTGCAATCCGGTGTTTCAACCATTTTAAGTTCTGCTTCCGGAAGAGCCGTATTTTCCACAATCATATCAGCTGCTTCCATATTTGATTTGTAGTCGCAATCATTGCAGATAACGATTGAATCTTCGCCTGCATCCGTAAGAAGCATGTATTCGTGGGAAACGCTTCCTCCCATCATACCCGAATCGGATTTAACCGCAATTACTTCCGGTATTCCGGCTCTTTTAAAAATTTTAAAATATGCATCGTAGTATTTTTCGTATGTTTTTTCAAGATCTTCCTGAGATGTGTGGAATGAGTAAGCATCCTTCATGGTGAATTCGCGAACTCTGATCATTCCGGCACGAGGTCTTGCCTCATCTCTGAATTTTCTTTGAATCTGGTAAACCGCAAAAGGATATTTGCTGTAAGTATTTCCGTATTCTCTAACCAAATGCACTGCAGCTTCTTCGTGAGTCATACCCAGTACAAGTTTGGAATCGTTTCTGTCGGAAAGTCTTACAAGCTCGCTTCCCACAGATTCGTATCTTCCGGACTCTTTCCAAAGATCCGCCGGCAAAACAACCGGGAACAAGACTTCCTGGCAGTCTATTGCATCCATTTCCTCGCGGATAATGTTTTCGATTTTCTTTGTGATTATTCTTAAGATGGGAAGCTCCGAATAAATGCCGTTTCCGACGTTTTTCATGTATCCTCCCTTTATCATGAGTGCGTGACTTTCGATAACACAGTCCGCAGGTCTTTCTTTAAATCTGGTTCCAACCAGTTGTTCAACTTTCATTACACTGTTCCTCCAAATAATCGCCTGCATTTATTATGTCCGTGTATTAAATGCGGCATTAAACACAGCAAATCCATGCTGTGTTAGCACTTTATAGAATACCACAAAATCACGCTTTTATCAATTAAATAAACTAATTTAAACTACAAAAAATCCCTCGGCATTACATTCGTAACACCGAGGGTTTAAATAGACGAAGCTGACTCAATTTCCGTTCCCAATGGACTATACCTCTTCTTTCCTAGATTTATGTATTAATACCTCACTTCGGTCCAGATACTAATACGCTTCAATAGGATTTATATCTAACGATTAAATAAATATGATCAATGCTTCTCTTTCTCACAACTTCTCACCGTATGTAAAGATTTTTATTTAGGTCAGCTTTCGTCCTCTTACACTCACCGGCCAATATCAAAGCCTGTCATCATTTCGCAGATACAAAATCCGTATTAACCTTTGGTTCACCTCCAAGCCTTTTTTATTATGATAATATATATAAAATATATTACTTTCTTTAAGTATGGATTAATTTTATCACAGTGTTTTTAATTTGTCAATACTATTTATTATATTTTTCTTTATTTAATTTATAATTGTCTAAAGTTGATTATATCGTCTGACAACTCACGAAATTAACACAATTTCATACAATTTTGCAAGTCCTCTTTGCCCCGTTATAATCACGCTTCCTAATCATGCCAATAATATGTAAACCACAAGATATAGTAAAGTTTTTAGAATTTTCTTGACCTCCACCACATTTATAGCATATAATTAAATTGTGGATTTATCTAAGCATATTGATTATCGGCTAAAGCGACATTCGAATTATTGTTTAAATTTAATCCACAATTTGTAGGTTTATGATTTATTGAGGATTTCGCTTGGGTGAACAAAATATAACTGTATAGTTTTAAAAAACGGAGGGAAATCATTTGAAGTGTCCATTTTGTAACAAAGAAAACACTAAGGTTATTGACTCACGTCCGGCCGAAGACAACAATTCCATAAGAAGAAGACGTCAATGCGACGCCTGCGGCAAACGTTTCACAACTTACGAAAAGGTAGAATCCATACCTCTTATCGTAATCAAAAAAGACAACAACCGTGAGCCTTACGATCGTCAAAAAATCGAAAAAGGTATTTTGCGTTCATGTCACAAAAGACCTGTTTCCGCTGAGCAGATGACTACTCTTGTGGATGAAATCGAAACTCAGATTTTCAACATGGAAGCAAAAGAAATTCCAAGTTCGGCAATCGGCGAAATTGTTATGAACAAGCTTAAAGATGTTGACGAAGTTGCATATGTAAGATTTGCATCCGTATACAGAGAATTCAAAGATGCAAATACATTTATTAACGAGATTAAAGTTTTCTTAGATGGCACTAATACAAAAAGCTGACTAAGGAGTAACCATGAGTTTATTTTATCCAAACGAATATGCTGAGTCTACTTACAAAATAGACTTTCAAAAGTATTACGATATGGGTTATCGCGGCCTTGTATTTGACATTGACAACACTCTTGTGCCCCACGATCACCCTTATACGGCGCAATCCGTAGCTTTATTTGAAGAGCTCAGACGAATCGGTTTTAAAACTTGCATCATTTCAAACAACAATGAAAAGAGAGTTAAACCTTTTGCGGATGCCGTTGGTTCGGAATACACCTTTGATGCCCACAAACCCTCAAAGGGCGGATATCTTCTATCCGTTAAAAAAATGGGAATCAAATTGGAAGAAGCTATCTTTATCGGCGACCAGATTTTAACCGATGTGCTTGGTGCAAGACGTGCCGGGATGCATTGCATAATGGTTAAATATATCGATCCGAGAGAAAAGAAAAGCATTCGTTTTAAAAGAAAAATAGAAAAAGTTATTCTTCACTTCTACAAAAAGAAGAAGAAAGACGCATTTCAAAAATAACAAAGGCAGAAAAAAGGAACCTTGAAATCAAGGTTCCTTAAATTTTTATTATTTATCTTTTTTCAAAAATGAAGGAATATCCAACTGTTTTGTTCTTGGAGTTGCAGTCGGAGTAATAGGTTTTTGAATGTTAACCGGTTTAACTTCAGGTGCTTTAAGTGGTTGAGCACTTGCAGTAGCTGCAGGCTGAGGAGCAGCTGCCTCTGTTTGAGGTTTAACATTGAAACCTGAATTCATAACAGGTTTGTTGATAGTTGTCTGAGCAGGTTTTTGAGCTTTTGCACCTTCTTCAGGTTCCGCAACACCCGTTGCAACAACCGTAACAACGATTTCGTCTGTGTATGTTTCGTCGTAGCACAAACCGTAAATTACGTTAATATCTTCACCGGCAATTGAGTTGATGTAATCGCATGCAACCATGTTATCGCCAAGTGAAACATCACCTGTTAAGTTAATAAGGATATGTGATGCACCCTCGATAGTTGTCTCAAGAAGCGGACTTGCAACGGCTGCCTGAACAGCTTCCAATGCTTTGTCATCGCCCTTACCTGTACCGATACCGATATGAGCAACGCCCTTGTCTTTCATAACTGTCTTAACGTCGGCAAAGTCAACGTTAATCAATGCATCTTTATTAATCAAGTCGGTAATACCCTGAACTGCCTGCTGTAATACTTCATCAGCTTTTTTGAGAGCCTCAGGCATTGTTGTTCTTCTGTCAACAATATCAAGAAGTTTGTCGTTAGGGATTACGATAAGAGTATCTACGTGTTCTTTAAGCTTTTCGATACCTGAAATTGCATTCTGCATTCTGATCTTAGCTTCGAATCTAAAAGGTTTTGTAACAACACCAACTGTAAGTTTGCCCATTTCTTTGGCAACTTTTGCGATTACCGGAGCCGCACCGGTACCGGTACCGCCACCCATTCCGCATGTTACAAATACCATATCAGCATCGCTGATTAATTTTTCAATGTCATCAATGTTTTCTTCGGCTGCCTTTTCCCCGATTTCAGGCTGAGCACCCGCACCAAGTCCTTTTGTAAGTTTCTCGCCGATCTGCAATGTCGTTGCAGCTTTACAAAGCTTAAGTGCCTGTCTATCAGTATTAATGCCAAGAAACTCCACACCACATATATTTTCATCAATCATACGATTGACAGCGTTATTACCAGCACCACCAACACCAACTACAATAATCTTTGCGCCGCTCTCAGAATTAGTAACTATCTCTAACAAAGATTTCTCCTCCTTTTTTAACACATCATATATACAAAAAATCGATATTAATCATTTTTAAATATTTCATTTTCTATAATACCTTTTTTTAGGATTTTTTTCAACCGATTTTTACTGATTGCTTTTAAAAGTAAAAGTCTTGTTATTTAAATCAAAATCCTGCATAAAAAGGGTCCCCGAAAGGCCTACAAGCTTGTCGTAAAAGTTGCTGAGCTCCGCAATTTTTTCTGCCGTATACTCGTTTTTTCCAAGCTCGACCTTTACATTTGCAATGTAAAGAGTCATTTCATAATCCGACGAAATGTATATTTTTTCAAACTTAATCTCGTATTTATTCAGCGTTTGAACAACCTCCAAGAGCCAGCGAAATATATCTTCGTTTGCAATATCAAGTTCATCGTTAATGGCCACATGGTCAAAATTCAAACCCAAAACCAAAGGGATGTTTTCATCTTTTTCCGGAGAAGACATTCTCACAACTCCGTCCTGGTCGAAATACATGTAAAAATCCGTGTATTTAATGCAGCCCACAATGCTGTATTTTTCGCTGATTTCAGCATTTATTACGCTCTCTTTCTCTTCTTTTTGGAAGTTAATGATTCCCTTTTTCCAAAGAACAAAAAAGGCGACCAAGGCTATAGCAACTATCAAAGCAATAATAATAATTCTTTTTATGATTTTTCTTTTATTATCTGCCATCATCCACAGCTATCTCCTCATGCTGCATTTGCCTCGAAACAGAAAGCACAAGCCCCATTTCGGCCAGCAAAAACAATACCGACGTACCGCCGTAACTGATAAAAGGCAAGGTAATACCGGTGTTTGGTATCGAATTGGTTACAACGGCTATATTCAAAATTACCTGGAGCGAAATATGCGCCATCACCCCGGTAACAACAAGACTTCCGAACATGTCTCTGGAATTTTGCGCGATTTTAATAAAACGCCAAACCAAAAAGATAAAAAGAACAATAACGCAAATCGCGCCAAACAGGCCGAGTTCTTCACAAATAATGGTAAAAATCATATCATTTTGGGCTTCCGGAACAAAACCAAGCTTTTGGATACTGTTACCAAGGCCTTTGCCGAAAAGTCCGCCGGAACCAATGGCGTAAAGAGCTTGAAGAACCTGGAAACCACCGTCCAAATAGTATTTTTCCGGATCCAGCCAAGCCGCAACACGGTCGGCACGATAACTTACAAAGGCGATAAAAAGCACCGCTATAAGAACCACCGCCAGCGCCAAAAGCACAAATTGAAGATATTTCGGGCTTGCCACAAATACCATTACATAAGCAATTCCGAAAATAATGATTGCGGAACTCAAGTTAGATGTCATGACAGCTATCAAAACCGCCAAAACTCCCGCAAAAGCAAGCATTTTTATTACGGTTTTGAAATCCGAAATCTGTTTTCTGTTTTTGCAAATGATATATGCCAAAAATATAATAACGGCAATTTTGGCAAATTCGGCAGGCTGAAAAGATAAACTCTGCCCGATACCCACCCATCTTTTGGCACCATTTACTTCAATGCCCAAAGGCGAATGTGTAAGAAGAATAAAGACTATTGCAAGTCCGTATGCGATTAATGCGAATTTTTTCCATATCTGGTAAGGAATAATCGTTACGATAAACATAGCGATAATTCCCACAACCGTTGAAAGAGCTTGTTTTTTTAGGAACCAAATCGAAGATCCGAACTTAATCTGAGCATTATAAGAACTGGCACTGTATAACATAACCAGGCCAAAGCACAAAAGGAATATTATAATTACCAATAATGTAAAGTCAACCGGACCTTTCTTAGCTCTCATTAAAGCATCCCAACCAATTTCTTAAAATGCTCTCCTCTTTGCTCAAAGTTTTTGTACATATCCCAACTTGCGCAAGCAGGAGAAAACAATACATTTTCGCCACTGATAGCGACATTTGCCGATTCTTTCACGGCCTCTGTTAAATCTGCCACTCTCTTTATGCGGTCGAAGGCCAATTCTTTACAGGCAGCTTCGATTTTATCCGCAGTTGCGCCGAAATAAACGACTAATTTAATATCATCGTTAAATTCACGAACCAATTCTCTGAAATCGGCACCCTTATCGTATCCTCCGGCAATAAGAACGCTTTTGCCTCTCATAGCCTGAATTGCCTTGATTGTGGCATCGATATTGGTACCCTTTGAATCGTTGTAATATTTAACGCCTTTTACTTCTTTTGTAAATTCTATTCTGTGTTCTACCGCTTTAAAGTTTTTAACGCTATCTTTGATAATATCCATGGGAACTTTGGCACAAATGCTCATAAGCACCGCAGCCATAATGTTTTCCATATTATGAGTGCCCAGGATATTTACTTCGTTTTCATTGCAAAAGAGTTCCTTTTTGCCATTAAGATTTAAGTAAATATTGCCTTCTTTAAAGAAAGCACCTTCTTCAACTTCGCATGTACTGCTGAAAAACAAGACTTTAGCCTTTACGTTTTTTGCGGCATTTCTTAAATATTCGTCATCATAATTCAAAATCATGAAATCATCGGCAGTTTGATTTTTGCCAATATCCATCTTGATTTTTGAATAGTTTTCCATCGTTTTGTGACGATTCAAATGATCCGGAGTAATGTTTAAAACAGCGCTTATTTCCGGTTTGAAGTCTACTATGCTTTCAAGCTGGAAACTGCTTATTTCAGCAACAACCACGCCGTCATCATATGTATGATTTGCGGCCGCTGCGTAAGATGTACCGATATTACCCACAACTTGCGTGTGAGCATTGAAATTTTTCATTATTTCACCGGTCAAAGCCGTTGTCGTGGTTTTACCGTTTGTACCCGTAATGGCTATAAGTTTGCCTTTTTGAACGCTGTAGGCAAGCTCGATTTCACCGATAACCTCGCATCCCGCCTCGCGTGCCAAAAGCACGATATCGCTGTCAATGGGAACACCCGGGCTAATAACAAGCACATCTATCTTATCAAAATCCGCTTTTTTAATTTCTCCGCAAATAAAAGGATGGTCATTTTCAAGACCGATTTCTTCAAGTATTTTATTCTTGTCCAAATCGCTTTTGGAATCATAAAGAACAAAATCCGCAGATATTTCTTTAAGGAGTTTTGCGGCACCTATACCGCTTATTCCCATACCCGCAACCAAAAACTTTTTATTATCTAAATTCATCTTATGTAAACCTCTTTTAAGTTAAGTCTCAAATATTAACAATATACCCTTTGAGGGATTTTACGCATTAAAACAAAATCAAATATGCAATGTTGCATGTAATTATTGTAATAATGGTAAACACGGCAACCACCTTTGTTTCGGACCAGCCGCCAAGCTCAAAATGGTGATGAATAGGCGCCATTCTGAAAATTCTCTTTCCGTGTGTTGCCTTGAAATACAATACCTGAATAATAACCGATAAAATCTCCACAAGGTAAATAAATGCAACCGGAATAATGAAGATCGGCATTTTAAGGCAAAAAGCAACGCCGGCCACAAAGCCGCCCAGGGCCAACGACCCGGTGTCTCCCATAAAAATCTTTGCAGGGTTTACGTTAAATACAAGGAATGCAAGCAAAGCGCCGAAAACCGCCGCACTGATGTAAATATATCCCGATGTCATAAGAAGCGAAACAATAATAAAGAAAAATGCTATTACTGCCGTAACGCTGCTTGCAAGGCCATCGAGTCCATCCGTAAAGTTCGATCCGTTTACCGTTCCCAAAACCGCAACAAAAACAAGTGGTATGTACAATCCGCCGATATCAGCGGTCTGTCCGTGTGTAAAAGGAATAATGATTTCCGTTCCCACCGTATTCATAAGATATATGCAGAAAATAAGGGTTATAACGATTTCACAAAGCATTTTCTGCCATGCTTTAAAGCCCAAATTTCTTTTAAGTACCACTTTGATAAAGTCATCCACAAAGCCAACTGCCGCAAATCCTACCGTAAGAAGCAGTACCGGTAAAAGCTCCGTGCGCTTGAATCCTATTATAAAAATCAAGGAAGTAACTATGATTCCCACAAGAAAAATCGCGCCGCCCATGGTTGGTGTGCCGCTTTTTTTCTGATGAGATTCGGGTCCTTCTTCCCTGATATACTGTCCAAATTTAAGTTTGTGTAAAAACGGAATGCAAATAGGGCATAAAACTACCGTAATCGCAAACGAAATAATCACCGCCAATATAGCTAAATAATCCATATAATCAGCCTTCCTATACTCTAAACTTTGGTTGCATATACACAACTTAATAAGTATAGACCTTTTTTGATTTTTTATCAATTAGTTTATAAAAGTTAAAAGCTAACGCGCATTGTGTGCACCGCCTTCATCTTCCACGGTGTTGTTTGCAAGGCCTTCGGCTACGGATTCGTCAGCATCCGGCATAATGTTAAGATATGGAAGTACCTCAGCCATAATTGCGCTGAAAAGTCTCGATGCATAAGCACTGCTGTCCGTATCTTCCACATCCGGCGTATCCACAATTACATAACAAACAAGCTCAGGATTCTCATATGGCGCAAAGCCGATAAAAGAAAGTACATAGTCGTTTGTTTCTTCCGTATCACCTTTTTCAGCCGTACCCGTTTTTCCGCTGATGATGTATCCGTCAACAGCCGCTTTTTTACCCGTACCGCTGATTACAGTATCTTTCAAAGCTTCTTTTAAAAAGTTTGATGTATCGTTGCTAACGGTTCTTGCTACCAATGTCGGTTCGACGGTTTCCACAACTCCCCCGTCCGCATTGTAAATCTCCTTTACAAGATAAGGTCTGTAAAGGTAACCTCCGTTGATAATGGAAGAAAATGCAGATGTCATCTGAACCATGGTAATTTTAAAGTTCTGACCGAAGGAATATGTCGCAACGTCGGCCTCATCCATTTTTGCCGCTTCGTGAACAATGTTTTCGCAACTTACTTCGCTCGGCAAATCAATATCCGTATATTCGTTAAATCCGAATTTTTCTCTGTATTTTGTAAAAGCTTCCGCACCGAGCTTTGCGTTTATTTGCATAAGAGCATCGTTACAAGACTGCATAATAACCTCTTTCAAGGTTAAAAGTCCGTGTCCCGCTCTGATATGACAACCGATATACCATTCCTGAAGCTGTTCACCACCGTCACATCCGTACACATCCGCCGTAGTTGCGGTGCCTTCTTCCAAGGCTGCGGCCACGGTGAAAGGTTTGAACGTGGAACCCGGTTCAAAGCCCTCCGATACCGCGTAATTGCGCCATATACTGTTAAGTGCGTCAACCGTCTGCTCGTCAGTCATCGCAGCTAATTCTTCCGGTGTAAAAAAAGCACTTAAATTACGCGGATCGTTGAGGTCTACACTTGTATTGTCAGCCATTGCGACGATTTCCCCGGTGTTTGGGTTTTGAATCACAACAGCTATGTTTTTTGGATGATATTCGTTTTGCCACTGGGCAATGTATTTTTCCACAATGCTTTGAACATTGCTGTCAAGAGTTGTAACGATGCTGTTTCCGTCCGTTGCCTTCTTGATTACCGTCTCTTGAACGTTTTCGTCATTGGTATATGTAAATTCTCTGCCGTTTGTTCCCGTTAAATATTCATCATAATAAGCCTCAAGACCAATGGCACCGGAGCCGTCCGATGTTGTAAATCCGATAACATTGGATGCAAGGGCCGAATAAGGATATTTGCGTTTGTAATTTTCCTCAAACCAAACGCCCCTTATAAAGTCGTTTTCCTGCTGTTTTTCTTCGAAAGGCTGAACTTCCTCATAGTTCATTCCTTTTTTCATTACAACATAATTGCTGTCTGCATTTTCGTTAACCTTTGTCAAAAGCTCTTCGTATGTGAAACCAAAAACTTCGGAAACCGCTTTCAATGTAGGCTCAACACATTTTTCATTATCCAAAATAACCTTTGGATCCAATACCAAATTGTAGATTTTGGTGCTGGTTGCAAGGGTATTTTTGTTTCTGTCCAATATTTCACCGCGCTTGTAGGCGATGCTTCTGTTTGTGGATTGAGTCTGTTCCAAAACGGTGAGTGTGTATTCGTCACCTTTATTTAAATTAATCCATGTAAGTCTTACCACTAAAAGAAAAAGTAGGATAAAAGCAATAACAAACACAATGGTAAGTTTTGTTTTCATCCTTCTTGATACGGTATATTTCTTCTTTTTTTTGCTTTTACTTTGTTCCATCACTAACCACCCTAAGGCATGCAATACATTTATTTTGTAGGAATGCTTGAATATTGCTGCATATATTCATATTCGGCACTCTTATATGTATTGATATTGTCCTTAGATATTTTTACCATACCAAGGTCGTTTGTTGCAACATCTATTATATGATTTATATCAACATAGCTGTTGATGGAATAATCCAATGAATCGTTCTGAGCAGTGATTGTTTCAAGCTTTGTTTGAAGGGATGTAATGTTGGATCTTACTCTTGAATTTTCTGCATTAACATTAAGATATCCGACGCAAACAAGCACAAAGAATGCGAAAAATACCGCTGCAAGAGCAACCTGAGCAAATCCGAGTTTTTTGGAATGTCTCTTTGCAGGCTGTCTTTTAGGCGCTCTGTCATAATCTTCATCATAGTTTGGAGCCGCATTAACTTTTCTTAATGTGTTTCCTTCCACTTTGATTATTTCTCTTAATTCTGCATTGTATTTTGCTTGTTTCTTCCTTGACATTTAAAACACTTCCTAGTCTATACTTCTTCGTTCAAACACTCTTAACTTTGAACTTTTCGCCCTTTTGTTCTCACTGATTTCCGTATCGCTCGGAACAATAGGTTTTCTTGTTATTACTTTGCCTTTTGATTTTTTGCCGCATACACAAACCGGAAAATCCTTCGGGCAGGTGCATGGGTCTTCGTTGTCTCTGAATTTGTTTTTTACTATTCGATCTTCCAAGGAATGGAATGTTATTATGGAAAGTCTTCCGCCGTCCTTCAGAAAATCAATCATTGTATCTATTGTGTTTTCCAACACTTCCAACTCTTTGTTGACTTCGATTCTTATTGCTTGGAAAGTTCTTTTTGCGGGATGTCCGCCTGTTTGCAATTTTGCGGGGATGGATGCTTTGATTATCTCGATAAGTTCTCCCGTTGTTTCGATTGCTTTTTCTTTCCTTGCCAGGACTATGTGCTTTGCTATATTCTTTGCGAATTTTTCTTCGCCGTAGTTTTTAATGACTTTGAAAAGCTCTGTTTCGTCATATTCGTTAATGACTTCTTTTGCCGAAAGGCTTGCGCTTTTATCCATTCTCATATCCAGCGGTGCATCGCTTTTGTAGGAAAATCCTCTTTCCAAATTGTCCAATTGATATGATGAAACGCCGATGTCCAAAAGTATTCCGTCGACCTTTTCGATATTTAAACCCTCAAGGACTTGCTTAATATTGCAATAGTTGCTTTTTACGATTGTAAGCTTGTCTTCAAACTCTTTAAGGCGCTCGCTTGCGGCTTTTATGGCATCCTCATCCTGATCTATTCCGATTAGCCTGCCCTTAGGCCCGAGTCTTTTTAAGATTTCGTATGAGTGTCCGCCACCTCCCAAGGTTCCGTCCACATATATTCCGTCTTCTTTTATATTTAAGCTTTCGATGGTTTCGTCTAACAAAACCGACTTATGACTAAATTTCAAATCCCCATTCTCCCATGTGTTCTGCTATTTCATCCACGTTGTCAAATGTATTTGATTCTTCCCAAGCATCCTTGTTCCAGATTTCGAATCTTCCGGAAACGCCCACCAAGCAAACTTCTTTTCCCAGTTTTGCGAATTCCCTAAGATTTGCCGGTATAAGAGCTCGGCCCTGTTTGTCGATTTCTATTTCCGCTGCGCCCGTCAAGAAAAATCTTGCGAATTTACGGGCTTCTTTGTTGGAGACCGGAAGTCCTTTTAACTTTTCTTCAAAGGCTTCCCATTCTGTTTTAGGAAACACAAACAAGCACCCATCAAGTCCTTTTGTGGCAAAGCAGATATCATCTAACTGCTCCCTGAACTTTGAAGGTACTATCACTCGGCCTTTTGCATCGATTGAATGATTGTATTCTCCTATAAACATCCCATACTCCTAATCGGTGGTTCTTAAATCGTCCTCCACTTTCTTACCACAGAGCACCACTTTCTACCACTTCTTACCACCATTCTACACCAAAACGTTTACATAATCAAGTGTTTTTTTCGATATTTTCGCGGAAATTTAAACTTTTTTCATGATTATGTAACTTTGTTTTGGGGAGTCGAAATTTATTGCTTAAAATTTATTGTCGGTAGCAAATATTCCCATTGTGTGTTAATATATGAAATGGATTATTGCTTATATTTAAGGAGATTTTATAAAATATGAAACTTGGAATCGTTGGTTTACCAAACGTAGGTAAAAGCACATTATTTAATTCACTTACAAAAGCAGGCGCGGAAAGTGCAAACTACCCTTTCTGTACAATCGATGCAAATATCGGTATCGTAGCCGTTCCGGACAAACGTCTTGACCTGCTTGCAAATTTATATGATTCGGATAAAATCACACCTGCAACAATCGAATTTGTTGATATTGCGGGCCTTGTTAAAGGCGCATCAAAAGGTGAAGGTCTGGGTAATCAGTTCCTTGGCAACATCCGCGAGGTTGATGCCATTGTCCATGTTGTAAGATGTTTTGAAGATACAAATATCGTTCACGTTGACGGAAGCGTAGATCCTATGCGCGATATAGAAACCATCAACTTAGAGCTTATGTTTTCCGATATCGAAACATTGGAAAAACGCATCGCAAAAACGACCCGCGGTGCAAGAAACGACAAGACATTGGCAAAAGAGCTTGCTCTTCAGGAGGCATTAAAAGCTCATCTTGAAGCCGGCAATCTTGCCATTACTTATAAAACGGAAGACGAAGATGAAATCGGCTGGTTAAAAGAATACAATCTTCTTACCGGCAAGCCGGTTATTTATGCGGCAAACGTATCGGAAGACGATTTGGCGGACGACGGTGCTTCAAATCCACACGTTGCAAAAGTTAAAGAATTTGCAAAAGCAAACGGCAGCGAAGCCTTTACAATTTGCGCGCAAATCGAGCAGGAAATTTCGGAACTTGATGATGATGAAAAAGCTGAATTTTTGGCTGACTTGGGTCTTGAAGAATCGGGTCTTGATAAGTTAATCACAGCAAGCTATTCACTTCTTGGCCTTATCAGTTACTTAACCGCCGGCAAGCAAGAAACCCGTGCCTGGACCATTACAAAAGGCACCAAAGCTCCGGGAGCTGCGGGCAAAATTCACTCCGACTTCGAGCGCGGATTTATCAAAGCGGAAGTCATTAACTATCAGGAACTTTTGGATTGCGGAACATATGCGGCCGCAAGAGACAAAGGTCTTGTCAGAATGGAAGGAAAAGATTACGTCGTTCAGGACGGCGATGTTATATTGTTCAGATTTAACGTTTAATAATTATCGGTCCGATTTTTGCGGGCCGGTATTTAAATTTTAAGGAGGATTTATTTGGACACGGTCTCTATAGTGATTCTTTTAATAATCTTTGCATTAATCGCTTTTTCGGCTTTCTTTTCATCGGCGGAAACGGCCATGATGAGTGCAAGCAAGATTAAGATTCGAAATCTGGCGGACGAAGGAAACGAAAAAGCAAAGCTTTTGCTTAAATTATTGGAAAACCAAAGCAAAATGCTAAGCACCATTTTGATAGGCAACAATATCGTAAATATTATTGTTTCCTCTCTTACCACGATTTTGGCGCAAAAGCTTTTCGGTAATATCGGTATTACCATCGGCACCGCCATAATCACGGTTGTTGTGCTGATTTTCGGCGAGATAACCCCGAAAACGGCAGCCAGCATCAACGCTGAAAAAATGGCAATACGATATGCACGAATCATATATATTATAACAATTATCTTCACTCCGATCATCTGGATAATAAACAGTTTGGCCTTTTTTGTAATGAAGTTGTTTAAAATAAATACCAAAGCCAGAGAACAAGCAATTACGGAAAGCGAGCTTCGTTCCATTGTGGATGTAAGTCACGAAGAAGGTGTTTTGGAGGAACAGGAAAAGAAAATCATCAACAACCTTATAGATTTCGGCGACGACAAGGCCGAAGATATAATGGTTCCAAAGATTGACGTCACCTGTGTGGACATAAACGCTTCTTACGAAGAACTTATGGCAATATTCAAAGAAGAAATGTACACCAGAATGCCGGTGTATGAGGACTCCACGGAAAACATTGTGGGAATCATCAATATGAAAGATCTTGTTCTTTATAAACAAGATGAGCCTTTTAATGTCAGAGATTTTCTTCGTGAGGCCCACTTCACATTTGAAGGCAAGCCCCTTAGCGAATTGATGTTGGAAATGAAAAAAGACGCTGTCAGCATGATGATAGTTATTGACGAATACGGCGCAGCCGTGGGCATTATCACTTTGGAAGATTTGCTTGAAGAAATTGTGGGCGAAATCAGAGACGAATACGATGCCGACGAATTCGACGAACTGCAGCAAGCCGGAGACAACGAATATGTGGTTGAAGGTCAGATGCGACTTGACGATTTTAATGACAATTTGGGCACTTCCTTAGAGTCTGACGATTATGAAACAATCGGCGGTTATATAATGGGAAAAATCGATCGAATTCCAAAAGCGGGAGATGTGGTTTTCACAGGAAATGTAAAGCTTTCGGTTGAATCGGTTGATAATAAAAGAATAGATAAAGTAAGGGTTGACATAATGTAAGTCAACCCTTTATTTTTTATCTTTATTTCTGTCATTTAAATTTCTTGCCACAACATTGTCCGTATACTTGTAATACTGCAACTTACCGTCATCCAGAGTAATGAGCACGCGGCGCATTTGCTCTTTTATGAACCTTGCCTGGCCGTTAATCTCAATGGTGGTTCGCGGATACATTATACCGCCAACGGCAATGGCGGCTTTCGTTGAATTGGCCATAAGCCTTTTCAGCTCGTAAAGCTCATCCATAAGAGAGGTTTTTAATTTGTCCGACTTGATACGCTGTTTAAGCAAATCAAGGCAGTACTCCGCTTTATCCGGATTGTCTTTAACCACTTTAATCTTTTGATCCAAAGACTTGATAACATCGCTTTCGGTATTAATCTGCTTGGAAATCTGATTGTGCTTTTGCACAAGTTCTTTATCCACACCCACACTTACGTGAGTTTTGATTTCTATTTCGTTTCCGATAATATCGGAATCAACGCCCATAAGAGCTCTGACATTACCACCGATAATACCGGTATAATCCTTACCTCTAACCATTACAACGCCCATACTGGACACATTGCAATTAAGCAAATAATCGCAGAACAAATCCTCTATGCATTCGATATTTACACGTTCGAAGAAACGTCCCACAATGGTACCGCCGGCTTTTAATGTGCCTATTCCGTCGCCGGTCATGCCGCTTCTTAAGACTATGTCACGTTCCGATTCAATGGTTGCGCCTTCCACAACGCCTTCTACGATAACATTTCCGGTTGCTTTGATTTCGAAGCCGCGCATAAGGCTTCCGCGCACCATTACATCACCGTCAAACTCAATATTACCAACGGAATAATCAACATCACTCTTAACCTCCAAGACATTGTCTATATAAAGGCTGTCTCCGTCTCTGAGTTCAATCATGCCATGCATGTTTGAATAGTAGGTGTTTTCTTCTATTCTGAATCCCTTGCCGTGGAGCCTTTGCAGGTTTTTGCCCTGTTTAGGCTTAACAAGCTGACCGAATACGGTTACCCCGTAAGTTCCGTTGGTTGCCGGAATATATTCCGCAATCTTTTGGTTTTCTTTTACAAATTCAAAGTTGTAAACATTTCTGTAATCTATACTTCCGTCGCTTTTTTCGCGAGGAACATTGTTGCTTTTTTCGTTAAAATAAAACTCAAAATGTCCGTCAATGCCATCAACGGCAGGCTTGCCCTGAGCAATCAAAACCTCTTCGTTGTATTGATGATCGTTGATTGCGCGCTCCAGTTCTTCTTTCATTACGCCTGTGTTTATGCCGTTGTCGTGAATAAGGACATTTATTTCCTCTTCCGTGTAGAAATGGGCCTGTGTAGACTCAGAAAATTCCATATATAAATAAGCATGCATTCCATCTTCATCTACGCGAATGCCTGTTTCTCTTCTTACATTATCGAATAAATCTTTGAGGGATGTATCAAGATCGTCGTCTTCATCGGACACTTTTCTTAAATAATCCGTAACCGTAAGGCCGTTTTCATCGCGCTCAGCCTCGATTGTAGCTACGTGTTCATCCTCGTCGCCCGCAAAGTATTGCTCTCTTTTTTCTTTTTGTTCTTGTTTTTTCTCTTGTTTTTTCTCGCGGATTTTGCCTGTTAATTTGGCGTAGATAGCCATCAGCTCATCTTCTGAAATGTCATCAAGATTAAGACCTAAAGCAGATGATGCTTTGGTCGGTGTTTCTTCGTCTTCCCCTGTGTACTTTTCCAGCTTTTCGAACTCATCCATAATTATGCTCCCAATTATTACCAAGTAATGTTTGACGTTCGCAAAATGCTTTGCCCCACTTGTACATATTAATTATAAATTATTTTTTGATGCATTACAACAAAAAATAGAGAAAGAATGCTTCTTCCTCATAGTTTTTTACATATCAAATAAAAAAGCCTCACCATGTAAAAAATGGCAGGCTTTTTTGCTTGATACAATTACTTGGCAACAATATTAACTATCCTTCCCGGTACATAGATTTCTTTTACTATGTTGCCTGTAAGCTTGTCGCCGAGGGCTGCTTTGCCGGCTGCGATTGCATCTTCTTTGCTGCAATCTGCAGGGATTGTTGTTGTTGCTTTTGTTTTTCCGTTTATTTGAACGGCGATTTCGATTTCGTCGTCTTTCATTTCGTTTTCGTCGAATGTAGGCCATCCGTATTTTGCGTCAAATACGCTTTCTTCATGGCCAAGCTCTTTCCAAAGCTCTTCACCGATGTGTGGCGCGAAAGGTGCAATCATCTTAACGAAAGCAGTTAATGTTTCTTTGTCCACGCCACCTTCGCGTTTTGCGATGTCAATAAGCTTGTTGTTGTATTCCATGAAACCGGAAATAACGGTATTTAAGCTGAATGACTCAAGACGCTGTGTGATGTCGTGTACCATGCGGTGACGAGTCTTAACCATTTCTTTAGTAGCTTCTTTACCCCAATCCTTGTTATCCATAACAAGATTCCAGAAACGGTTGATGAAACGATAAACACCGTCGATGCCTCTGTCGTCCCATTCCGAATCAAGTTCAGGTGGGCCTACGAAAAGCTCGTAAAGTCTTAAGGAATCGCAACCGTAATCGCGAACCAAATCATCGGGTGAAACAACATTACCTTTAGATTTACTCATCTTTATGCCGTTTTTACCCGTAATCATACCCTGGTTGAAGAGCTTGGTGAATGGTTCATCAAAGTCGATTACACCGATATCCTTAAGAAATTTGGTGTAGAATCTTGAATAAAGGAGATGAAGAACCGCATGCTCAACACCGCCGATATACATATCAACAGGAAGCATTTCATCCGCAATCTTTCTATCTACCAAAGCTTTGTCGTTCTTATTATCAACATATCTTAAGAAGTACCAGCTGGAACCTGCCCACTGAGGCATAGTGTTTGTCTCGCGTTTTGCAGGGCCGCCGCAGCAAGGACATGTTGTGTTTACCCAATCGGTGATGTCCGCAAGCGGTGACTCACCCGTACCTGTAGGCTGGTAGCTTTCAACCTCAGGAAGAAGAAGTGGCAACTGATCTTCCGGAACAGGAACAGCGCCGCATTTTTCGCAGTGAACGATAGGAATAGGCTCGCCCCAGTAACGCTGACGTGAGAATACCCAGTCACGAAGTTTGTAATTAACTTTCTTTTTACCAAGGCCCTTTTTCTCGATTTCTTCAGGTGCTGTCTTTTTAAGTTCAGCAGAATCTCTGCCTGTCCAGTCACCTGAATTTATAACAATACCGCTTTCTGTGTAAGCTTCAGTCTGGTTTTCGATTTCTTTGCCGTCTTTTGCAATAACCTGAACGATAGGAAGGTCGAACTTCTTGGCAAATTCGAAGTCACGAGTATCATGAGCAGGAACGCACATGATAGCGCCTGTACCGTAATCGGCCAAAACGTAGTCTGAAAGCCAGATTGGTGTTTTGGCTCCGTTTAATGGGTTGATTGCATAAGCGCCTGTGAACACACCTGTTTTTTCCTTGTCCTGAAGACGGTCAACGGATGATTTGACGCTTGCTTTGTAGATGTAATCCTCAACTGCCGCTTTCTGCTCCGGTGTTGCGATTTCTTTTGCCAAAGCATGCTCAGGTGCAAGAACCATAAATGTTGCACCATAAAGTGTGTCAGGACGTGTTGTGTAAACAGTAATCTGCTTGTCTGTGCCGTCTACCTTGAAGTCGATTTCGGCACCGTATGATTTACCGATCCAGTCGCTCTGCATCTTTTTAACCTTCTCGGGCCAATCGAGCTTATCAAGATCGTTTAAAAGTCTGTCAGCATATTTTGTAATACGAAGCATCCACTGACGAAGGTTTTTCTTTGTAACCTCAGCACCGCAACGCTCGCATTTGCCATCAACAACTTCTTCGTTTGCAAGACCTGTCTTACATGAAGGACACCAGTTGATAGGCATTTCCTTTTCGTAGGCAAGACCTTCTTTGAACATCTTAACGAAAATCCACTGAGTCCATTTGTAGAAGTTAGGATCTGTTGTGTTTACTTCTCTGTCCCAATCGTAAATAGCTGCGATTTCGTTAATCTGACGTTTGATGTTTGCAATGTTTTGTGCAGTTGATTTTGCAGGATGAACGCCCATTTTAATAGCGTAGTTTTCAGCCGGAAGACCGAAAGCATCCCATCCCATCGGATGAATAAGATAGTAGCCCTGAAGCATTTTGTAACGGCTCCAAACGTCACTGATTACATAGCCTCTCCAGTGACCAACATGAAGACCCGAACCCGAAGGATATGGGAACATATCCAAGCAGTAGTATTTCTTCTTTTTGCCGTCGTTAACGTTAATAGGGTGCTCTTCCCAGTTTTTACGCCATCTTTTTTCGATTTCAACGTGATTGTAAGGTGTTGCCATTTTCATATCTCCTGTTCCTATAAACTTAAAATCGCCTCTAAAGCTACGAGGCTTCAGAGACGAATATATCCGCGGTACCACTCTGTTTCATAGGCTTTTGCCTATGCTCTTTTTAGGATTTTATAACGGTCATCAACCGCACTTGGCTCATCACCAAGCGAACTCCAAGGCGAGTTGGGAGTTAGCCCTACTGTCTTCCACCAACCGACAGCTCTCTTAAAGCAGCATCGCTCTTAGTACTCCTCTTCACAGTCTTTATAGTGTAAGATTTTACCACAATGAGAGGATTTGTCAACAAAGATTTGTTGTGTATTATTGTGTCTGCCACTATAAACATTTAACTAAAATACGAGCTTACAACATTAATGGTTAAGAATCTAAATATTTCCAATGAAATCCAGCCGCAATTTCTCGGTGACCGTTGCAACATGCACTGATAATATCTTTGCAACAACCATTTTGTTTAGCCGCTTCCTTCAAGCTTTCGTACACCTCGCCAGTTTCAACTTTTAAGACTTTTTTTCTTCTAGTTAATCCTTTTAAAGCATTGGCGCATTTTGGGCATCCTCTTCCTATAGACCTCGCATATATCGATGTTTTCCATTCGTTTCCACACTTTTTACATTTCCACCAAACCTTCTTACTCGAAAAAGCCTTAACGTCTTTAGGTGAAAAATCTTTGTTTTTTTCATAATCCCATTCATCTAGGAGTTTAGGGGATAATGTTGCCAAATCTGTTTTTCCTGCAATCGCCACGCTTCCTGAACAATATTTGCATTTTGAAAGACTTCCATCTTTTCTTTTCCTTGAATTTGGTGATGCTTGGTACTCATAACCACACTCAGGACATTTCCACCAATATTTTGTATTTGAGCCACAGCTTATTTCATTAGGTTTAATATTTCCATTTTTTTCACAATTCCATTCTTTTACCGCATCCGGATATACTGAAGCAAAGTCATTATATCCGATTAGTAGTTTTTTATTGCTACAATACGGGCATGACCGACCTGATATGCGGCTATTTACAGTTGCAAACCATTCATGTTCCTTTTTGCATATCCACCAATATTTTTTGTTTCCACCGGCAATTACTTCTTCAGGTTTTTTTGCGTTCTTTTGGTAATTCCATTCTTTTGCAAGATCAGGATATAGAGTTTTTAAATCATTCACTCCTGTTTTAAATTTTTGATTTGCACAAAAAGGACATCCCGTTCCGTTGGTCCTACTAGAAATCAAAGCTTGCCACTCACTGTTACACTTTGAGCATTTCCACCAAACTGTTTTGTTTGAAAACTCTTTAAACTCTTTAGGTGATATATCTTTATTCTTATCGTAATTCCACTCCTTCAATAATTCTGGTCTAATTGTTGCCAAATCTGTTTTTCCCGGAATTGGAATCCTCCCGGTACAATAAGGACATTTTGCTCCTTTTGCCCTTGAATTGATAGTTGCTGGCCACTCATGACCTTCTTCACAAATCCACCAAACTTTGCAAGAATTTGTTCTGCAAAACTTATCCGGAGTTTTATCTTTATTTCTTGAATAGTTCCACTCCCTTACTAGCCAAGCATCTGTAGTTTCTAAGTCATTAAAGCCTTTTAACACCTGTCTATTTGAGCAAATTGGACATTGAATCGGGTGATTAACCTGAGTCGAAACAATGCTCTTAAAAGAGTGTCCTTTATCACACTTCCACCAAACACGTTTTTGACTTCCCACTGTAACTTCGGTAGGTTTTAGTGGATTATTCATAACATAATCCCATTTTTTTGCCAAATCCTGTCTCTTGAAGTTCAAATCATTAAAGCCTTTCAGAACTCTTTTTCCCGAACAATAAGGGCATCCATCACCCGTACCAAGTCTATTTGATGGTGAAGCTTTATAGCTATGTCCAAATTCACATTTCCACCAATAAACTCTATTAGATGTTGCATTCACCATATCTGCCGTAATGCCATTATTACTCTCTACATCCCAATATTTCACATCTTCCGGATACCTTGTTGCTATGGATTTTGCCTTAATGAAGGTAATATATTGCTTAACAATGGTTGAATAATCTCTTTTGATATCAACATCTACACCTTCAATCTCTAACAATTGAAAAATTGTTTTTATAACTAATTCTAATCCTTTGTCTGTTAATTCCGAACGAAATATAAGCTCATCGCACACATCCTGACTATTTCTTTCAAACTCGGACACTCTAATAAGCTTTATTCCATTATCTTTGCATAATAAGTATTTCTCACGGTCTCTTTTTTCTGAATTCTTGTTATTATGCCAGGCCACACCGTCGTATTCTATTCCTGTTTTTAAGTCTGGAATAAAAATATCCAATTCTTTAGAAGAATCCTCTTTTATTTTGGTATAGCTATTTTCTGCATTATGAAATATAGATTTAATGTAATAAAAAATTGCTTGTTCAGGAAAAGATGTCCTATTATATTTATTGCATTTTGGGCATCCTGAATGATTATTAACTCTATTCGTAATCGTTGCTTGCCAGTTATTTCCACAAACCTGACATTTCCACCAAACTTTCTTATTGCTATTAACTGTATATTCTGAAATCTCTATGTCTGAGTTCAAATCATAATCCCACTCTTTAACCAACTCTATGGCTTGACTTAGAAAATCATTTACTCCCTTTTTCACACGAGCTTTTCTATAACTAGTTCGTCTAGTTTCATCCGAACATTTTGGACATCCACGCAAGCCTCTCTTCCGTGAATTAGGCGATACTTGCCATGAAAAGCCACAGACATGACATTTCCACCAGACTTTTTTCTTACTTCCAACCGTTATCTGATTCGGTTTAATATCAATATTTTTTTCATAATCCCAATCTATTTCCAGCTGAGGTGCCTGAGACTTTAAATCATTATATCCATCAAGCACTTTTTGCCCAGAGCAAAATGGACAGTTTTGTCCCCTAGTTCTTTGATCTGGTGATTTTTCCCATGAGTGCCCTTTTTCGCACTGCCACCATACCTTCTTGTTGCTATGAGCCGCAACGAGATTGGGGTTTAATTGACCATTTTTTTCATAATCCCATTCATTAACAAGATTAGGATATAGTGTTTGTAAGTCATTTATACCTTTTTGAACCACTGACATTAGATAACCCCCATAATTATTAATTAATCTATAACTATTCTTTCTACAATCGTCAAAAGACTTCCATCCGAATAATATCAAGCACTTTGTTGCTTTTCGGCGATAACAAGGCGTAATCTTGTATTTTTTGAATATTTAGTTTCGGCAAAATCTTACGATAGTTTAAGATTATTTCTTTGTAGTAATCGAAAGGAAGCTTGCTTTTATATCTAGCAAGTTCAATAAGCATTCGTTCTCTACCATATATTCGTATGTCATAGCCTTTTAAATCTGCTTTTTCAATACCTTCATCAAAAAAATCATTATTAATAAAGTATTGTTTAACTTTTTTATCTCTTATTTTTGCCGCATCTCTTTTTGTTGCCAAATCACACACATCCGGAATCACGTCCGTAAGGCCATAAAAATAAAAAGCGCTTTTCATTGTCAAAACTGCATTTGGATACTTAAATGATAATAACGCTAAATCCGGCACGTTCTTTTTTTCTGAATATACACCCTTATCAATTTTGAAAAGAAGTCCTTCTTCAATTTTCCTGTCAATAAAATAATCTGAACCATATTTTTCAATGCACTCAGCTCTTGTTTTCAACAATATCACTCCTACAACAATCTGCATTTCTATATTTTTTGCGGATATTTATATAATAATTATAATATTTGTTATTTTTCAAGTCAAACCAAATATAACGCTTGAAACATTATAAGTTAAATGATATTATTGTCTCACAGAGATGTATACATCATTTTGGGGCTGGTCGAAAGACCCGGGTCCACATTTTCGCGGGTAAGACACCCGCTTTTTTTTTATAGAAAAATCACAAAAATCCAGCTAAATTCTGCACTACTTCTCTTGAACGTTTGTTTGGTTTGTGGTATTATATTTCTCGAGCTACCTTAAGTGGTAAGTGGTTAGCCCTTATTTGCTTCATTTGTGAAGCGCATAGCCTTTGATTATTCATTGGCAATAAATAAGGGAGGTGATGCCAATGGATGTTCTTGAACTAATTGCTGTTCTTGACTATTCCATTGCTTTAATCGGCGTTGGGATATGGATTGGCAGACGCACAAAAAAATAACCACTTTGGCCGAGTGGTTATTTTAATTAAATAATCATACTTTTGGCTAACCACTTACGCGGTAGCTTTTTTCTAACATTATAGTATTCTATTACTTTCCATTTGTCAACCGTTCACGCACATTTTTGCAAACTAAAAGAGGACTCTTGGTCCTCTCTAACTAAAAGCTCTGTTGGGCTTACATTATACAAAAACGCGAGTGCTACTAAATTGTCCGCCTGCGGTAAGCATTTCCCAGCTTCCCATTTATAAATGGCTTGGGTTGATTCAAATTCCATGTAGTCCATCACTTCCTTTACGGAAATGTGCCTGCTGACACGGATTTGTCTCATTTTTGCTCCACTGGCTTCAATGTCAAAATGTGGTCTTTCCATTGTTTTTCCCTCCATTGTAAAACAAAACAAGAATAACCGGTTGCAAATCATATGATAACACAAAATGTTTTCAAGATAAACAATTTTTCATTCAACCAATGGTTTAAATAAAAAGTAACCTTTCATTCATACTTTGTCAAGCAAACACGCCGATTAGCAAGAGTTTCCCATCTTTTACCGAAACTATTGCATCCTTTCCGGGCATTGTTTCATTGCTTATACCATATTGGTATTCGCTGGTGATTTCCGCATCTTCAAGGCAGTATTTGGCATGTTTAATTGTTACGCCTTTTGCCTTGCCTGTAAGGTTAAGTAATGAAAAGTAAGCATACTTACCGGCCGGAATAGTTACCGGCCTTTTAGATACAACTCTCATTTCACTGTAATCATCCACTGCCATAGCGCTAACTCCCTTGGCATCCAAATCAAACAAAATATACACGTTTCCCAGTGTATGATCCAAACGATTTCCTATAATGCCAAAGAGTAGAAATTCCCTAAAGCCGCGTTTTACTGCTTCTTTTACGCCATAAACCGTGTCGGTATCATCTTTTTCGCAGGGAAGAACTTGCAATTCCGTATTGTATTTTAGCAAACAATCCTTTTTCAAAGCATTCATTGCCTTTGTTGTTTTTTCCGACAAATCATCAGACTGTTTTGCCCTATCAATTTCATCACATGCAATATATGAGTCAAAATCCCCCACAATCAAATCCGGCTTAACTCCAAGTCCCGTACAATGCTTAAGTCCGCTGTCACAACAAATGATGTAATCATCTGTCTTTATATATTTTTTTAATCTGTCGTAATTGCCGATGTCCGCACCGGCAATAATAATACAACGCTTCATAGTCACATTCTCCACACTTTTATGCACATTTTAACATAAAATAAGGCAAACCAAAAGAGGACTCTTGGCCCTCCGGTTTAAATAATAAATATTTCCCTAAAACATCGCGTTTTTTGCTTGAACGTTTGTTTGGTTTGTGATATGATATTTCTCGAGCTACCCTAAGTGGTAAGTGGTTAGCCCTTATTTGCTTCATTTGTGAAGTGCATAGCCTTCGATTCATCGTTGGCAATTGATAAGGGAGGTGATGCCAATGGATGTTCTTGAACTAATTGCTGTTCTTGACTATTCCATCGCTTTAATCGGCGTTGGAATATGGATTGGCAGACGCACAAAAAAATAACCACTTTGCCGAGTGGTTATTTTAGTATAAATTAACCATTCTGGGCTAACCACTTACACGGTAGCTCTTTTATAGTATTATAGTATTCTATTATTATCTATTTGTCAACCAGGGCTTTTGAGTATCCATCCAATCCCTTTTGCCATCCTTTTTTCCGGCTCATGGAAATGGTTGCCGTCGTTCCATTCTAAAACCGTCTCAAATCCCTTATCGATCGCCGCTTCGCTTATTTGCCTGATAGCATCCCCAACCTGTGACATGTACTTATTCCTTGTCTTTTCTTCTTTTTTACCCAGGCTTAAATAGAGCTTATCGACTTTAACATCTGCAGTCTCGAAAAAATCAGCAAATCCCGGATACCAAACGGATGGTGAAACCGCGGCAACTCCGCAAAATGCATCAGTATTGCATGCTGCCCAAAGTGCAAACAGCCCCGCCATGGAATAACCGACTAAATATAACTTTCTGTTCTTGTAAGGCTCCACTTGTTCCAACAACTTATCTAATGTCTTATCCGCATTGCCCTTAAACTCTTTTCCGTTAATCGCTTCTTTGGACTCCCACGGCGATAAATCGCTATACCAATCATCCACAAGCATTGCAATAAAAAGAAAATCCTCAGCGACTGCGGCCTTAATCAGCTCATATTCTTTTTCCAATCTTTCAACTTCATGCTCACCGATTACCTGCAAGATAACCCTGCCGGCATTCTCGTTTCCATACCTATAAATCAAAACCACACCTTCCATTCATATTTTATATATTATACCAAACTATCTATTTTTTAAACATTAAAACAAATAATTGCCTATCAGGTACACATTCATATATTTAGCCGCCTTTAAATGCCGCGAAAAAAAATTGTAATTACCTTTTCTACTAAAGAACAAGATTGAAAATATCTGCTTTTCATACCATAAAGTGGAGTCATAGAATAACTTTGAAAATCTAGATACACAGCAAGATTTGGACAGGACGTCCAAATCAGGTGAACACTGAGACAGGAAGTCGAATGTTCACCGGTTGCGGATTCATTATTAAAACTTCCTTGATTTTCATTAGTTATTCATGATGGAACGATAGGTTGAAAACAGATATTTTCACAACTTGTTCTTAATCGAACGACAGGTTTAAAAACAAATATTATAAAAACCGACACCCAAAAAGGTGTCGGTTTTAATTAACATTCTTCGTAAAGTTTGTCATCAGGCATTATTGCGCCCTCTTTTTCGAATTTACCCGGTGTGGAGCATTTTGGGCATTTGCCGAAATCTTCACCGAATTCTTCGAACTGGTCAGTACCGTATTTAAACTTGTGACCACAGTTTGGGCATTCATAATACCACCATAAACAACCATAAGTCATGGAGTCAAACCTCCGTTTATATTATTTTAAGCCTAACATCTGACGAGCTTCATCAGGAGTAGCTGCTGTACAACCAAACTCTTCAATAACACGTTTAGCTCTTTCAACGAACTGTACGTTGCTTTCAGCTAACTGGCCTTTAGCGTACATAACGTTATCTTCCATACCAACACGTACGTTACCACCCATAGCAACTGCACCGTAAAGCATTTCCATAGCGCTGTGACCAACACCGAAGCATGACCATGTTGAACCAGGGCAAAGTGATTCCATTGTTTCTTTCATGAATACAAGGTTTTTCATTGAACCTGTGATACCGTTTGCGCAACCCATGCAGAACTGGAAGTGAAGTGGTGCTTTAAGAACACCTTTCTTTAAGTAGTAAGCTGCGTTTGCGATCATACCAGGATCGAATACTTCGATTTCAGGTTTTGTGTTTGTTTCCTGGAATAATTTACCACAATCCTCAAGGAATTTAGGTGAGTTAAGGAAAAGTCCTGAGTTTAACCAGTTCATAGAACCGCAGTCATATGAAGCCATTTCAGGTTTAAGTTCTTTAACGTGAGCAACACGGATTTCATCATCAGCGTGGATATCACCTGATGTTGTAAGGTTAAGAATGATATCACAATCTTTGTGCTCTTTGATGAGTTCTACTGTCTTTTTGAATCTTACAGGATCCATAACACCGTTACCGTTGTCATCTCTCATGTGAAGATGAGCTACAGCAGCGCCTGCTTTCCAGCATGCGTATACGTCATCAGCGATTTCTTCAGGTGTCATAGGCACGTTAGGATTGTTTTCCTTTTTTGGCCAAGCACCTGTTGTTGCTACAGTAATAATTCTCTTGTTTTTGAATTCTTTGTTGTCCATTTTATACACTCCTTAGACATACTATTTTTATATTTTCGGGCGAAAAAATGAAATATATCCGTCCATTTATACCATGATATTATATTATCATTTTTTCTATTTTGCAAGTTTAAAGACATGCAAAAAAAATATTTTCACATAAATTTAACTAATTTGTAATATATTAATCCCCGCTCTTTTCTTTCTTTGCTTTTTTGACAATGCGAATTCTCACAACTATAAGGCATACGGCGATGCTGGCAAGGGACACTACCACATATCCGGCCAAGCTTCCGTTAAAAATAGCCGTAGCCCCATAACTGTAAACACATTCATACATATTGCCGGTGTAAGTTGAGTCTTTGCTTTGCTCAAAATCCGAATAATACGTAAAATTCATGGAGCCGGGATTTTCCAAATCCCCGTAATTTACAAGTTTTCCGTTTCTGCTGTCGAAAACACCGTATATGACAAAATGCCCGTGATTATCCAACTCGTTGTAATTACAAAAATCCAAAATATCCAAATGTCCTTCGGCTCCGACTTCCACATAGCCCTGATTGTATATCTTAGAATCGTTGGATGTATCGATATTGCCTTCGTTTATAACCTTTGCGGCGCTGCTTTCGTTATAAAAGCAACCCTTTACCAAAGATATTCTTCCATAACTATAGTTGTTAATTTCACCGCGATTGTTAAGGTTTGCTTTTTCAAGCAAAATGCTTCCTTTATTATCCAAAATGTTTTCGACGAAAATCGAGCCCGAAAGATAACTTCCCACATTGTTAAACTCACCTTTTACCGTTAACAGACCATTACCCGTAATATCTCCCGAATTGGTCAATTCGGCTTTTTGGGCTATTTCTATGTTGTTATAGTTAGCCAAACTTGCATAGTTAACCACAGAACCATTTATCAGAACATCGCCGTAATTGAATATTTCGCCGTTATTTACAAGATTTGCGTTGATATTCAAACTCGCCCCATCTTCCAGATAAATTTTTCCTGCATTAATCAGCTCGTTGTTTATTGTTAAAACGCCGCCGCTTTTTACGTATATATCATCTTCCAGATAACAATCGCCGCTAAATATAAGCTCCGCACCGTATTCTATGGTGAGGTCTTTTTGCACATAAACAATATCGTTATCCACCGTCATAATACGGCCTTCATCTATTGTCTGTTCAAAGCTGAAATAATCATCCTCCATTTCTTCGGCACTTATCTGCGTTGTTTTTCCGAAAAGCATAAAAAAAGCAATGCCGATAATAATACAAGCAAATATCTTACTGATGATTCTTTTTTGTTTGTTGTGCACGAACAGATTCATTTTAACGTCTTCACCTTTCAACAATCCAATAGTCAGCACCATTTAAGGCGTATAAAGATAGTATGAATCAAAACACCTTTTTTTGCAAGCAAGATTGCTTTTTCCTCGTCGCACACAAAAAACACCATCTTTGGGTTTAATTCTATAGGAATGGGGAACATTACATAAAGATGGTGTTTTTGTTTATTTAGTTATTATTTAGTATTTTTTGATGCCTATCTTTCGTCAGCTGCTTTCTTTTTGGCTACAACAACCGTCATAACCGTGCCTGCTGCTATTGCTGCAATCAATACATATGTTGCCATCGGATCACCTGTCTGAGGTGTTTTTGCAAGTGTAAATGTTGCATCTACCGTTGTTCCGTCATCATATACAAATGATACGGTATGCTCGCCTGCTGCAAGTGTTGCAAGGTAAGCAGCTTTTAATGTAAGGATTGTGCTACCGTTTTCAAGTGACATATTTTCTGCTGCAACTTCATTGCCATCCATAAGAACTTTTGAAAGATGTTCTAACGGACCCGAGCATTTGATTACAAGGTCTTTGCCTGTTTGAGCAGTGATTGGGTCTGTGCTGCCATCGTTGATTACATAATCGCTTGTCGGTGTGTCTTCAGATGAACCACCTTTGGAGAATACAACTGTACCATCATACCAACCATCAAAGCTAGGATCTTCAGTCATAGCTTGAAAATCAGCTTCTGCTCTGGTTATAAAATCTGCCGGAGTTGCATTCACACCATCCGCAAGATTGATATTTATATAAACCGAACCTTCAATTATGATGCATCCGTAGCCGATATTAGTTAAAGTAAGCTTTGAGCTGTCATCCTTTAAGTCGATTGTTATATTACCACTATCACCAAACCCGGTATTGATTGCAGGAATTGAGTTGGTTCCTTCAAAGATAAAAGTATATCCGTCTGCTCCGGATTGAAGATACATTTCCTGTCCTTCAACGACAAGATTTTTAAATGATACAGTCTTAGCGGTAGCATCAACCACAATACCATCAGCTGACATTGTTTCTCCAAATCCAAAATTAGAAAAAACTGCTATATCGCTGCCGGTCGTGTCCGAATCATCTGTCTTTACCCCATCTGTAGTTATCCTAACTGCATAAGAGCCCTCATCCGGCTCATAAGATGTCGCTGCCTTCGCAACCATCGGCAACATCAATACTACCATTGCAGCAACAAGTATTACTGCTGCGATTTTCATCGTTCTTTTCCCAATAAGTGTCATAATTTTACTCCTTTCACCCGTGTTTCCCCGGTGATTATTTTATTTATACTTCCATATGCCTTTACAAAATAAACTAACCGGCAAAAATGTCTCGCAACAATTCTGTCATTACTTTACATTTATCCCATAAAAGCCTTCCCAAAGTACAAAAAAATACTATCATCTATCGGGCAAAAATAAGAGTATTAAAAAAGGGCTATCAGTCCTTTTTGTAGTATATTGCTTTAAGTTCACTTTTTCCCAACCCTGTCTTTTTATATATATTTGTCACATGCACCTTGATTGTATTGACCGACAAAACCATCTCATCGGCTATTTCTTTTTTGGTATAATCTTTCAAAAGATATCCCAAAACTTTCTCTTCCTGTCCGGACAACCCGTATTCTATGCTTAGTTCCTTAAGCATATCTTTTTCTTGGCTCTTTTGGCCGATAACGGTCTTATTGAAATAAAACATGTATGTCCACATAAATCCAATCAATAACGCAGCGGCTATTATGCTAACGACAAAGACATTTGAAAGTATTGTCCTTTCCAAAAGTCCCACACTTCCTTCCACAATACGCTCAAACATCATACCCAAAGCAACCAAGTACAAAAGCTTTTTATTAAGGGTCCCCTGTTCAATAAAGAAGGCAGCTCTGAACAATGAGAAAAATCCAATGAAGAGATAAGATACGGCACTGACCACAGCTATTGAAATACTCTGATTTAGGAGTAAAAGCGCAATAAGCTGACCTATAAAGCTTACCGGAAGACATATGTAAAAAATCTCCTTTTTAATATCATATATAAGCCCTGCCAAAATCAATCCAATACTATAATAGATTCTGCTGTCCCCAAACCATGTTTTGGTTTGTTCAAGTGAATAATAGCCTACAAAATCCTGGGTAAGTGCAGTTAAAGTTGCCGCAAATAACACCAATATTGATAAAAAGAAAAAATATTTTTTTATGTTTGTAACCGATAGTCCGTTTTCATAAGCATAAGTCTCATCATTAACCGACCCGAATGAATTGTAGGCAAGGACGACGCTGAAGAAAAATGCTACCGCCGTGATTATTATTGATAAAAGTCCAAAATCGCTTTCAATATTGATTCTGCTTGCAAAAAATACCAAAGCGGAACCTATCGCATAACCTATGGTAAATACCCTTCCTAAATATTTAGCCTTAACATTAAGCGCCGTTATGCTAAAAAGATAACCCACTCCGAAACCGCCTGTGGCGAAAGCACTTGACAGGCAAAGGCAAACAGCAACAAATACCGGATTATTGTTAAATGCCGAAAACACATATGAAACAAATGAAATAATCACAAACAAAAGATACAACTTTCTAATTGTAGCCACATTTGTTTTCTTGCATATTATTGTAAATAAAAAGATTCCCACCGCCATGGAAAAGCTGCCGAAGACAACCGCTACAAGTCCCGCATGGTCGGTGCTTGCAACTTCTCTAATCCTCGTAGACTGATTAAGATAAATATAACTGCTGTAGAAAAAACTTATAGATAAAATAGCTATATATTTTAGATTGTTTTTTAATTCCATTCTTCAAACCCCAAATTTAAAATCTCCACTTGCATTATATCATAATTACTTTGGCTTAAAAATAATAATTGCTTTTATTTTATGATTTTTGTATTCTATATCATACACGCTTTACAAATCCCATAAATAAATGTAAAGTAATATTTGCTTTTCAAACATCTTATTACAGTAATGAACAAAGCAAATATTTATTAATATAAACAATTTATAAAAGGAGATGCCGTAAGTGAATGTATTTTCGTTGTCTGCGGCATAGTGCTAAGAAATGTCGGATACATACATGAGTTTAAAAGATTATTATTATGACCTGCCAAAAGAACTTATTGCTCAGGACCCTTTAAAGGACAGATCTGCGTCAAGGCTTTTGGTTCTTGATAAAAGGACAGGTAACATTGAACACAAAATTTTTAAAGAGATAATCGACTACTTAAAGCCCGGAGACTGCTTGGTCAGAAACAACACAAAGGTTATTCCCGCAAGGTTACTCGGTCACAAGCAGGGGCAAACGAGCGTGGTTGAGATTCTTTTATTAACCAGAAAAAGCGACAGTGCTTGGGAATGTCTGGTTAAACCGGGCAAGAAATGCCGCACCGGAGCTGTTATAGAATTCGGACAAAAGTCGGACAATTCGCCTATCCTCACAGGTGAAATTACCGAGGTTTTGGAAGATGGCAACCGCATAATCGATTTTAAATTTGATGGAATTTTTGAAGAAATTTTGGACGAGCTCGGACAGATGCCTCTGCCTCCTTATATTACCCACAAGTTGGAAGACAAAACACGCTACCAAACGGTCTATGCAAAGTACGACGGTTCCGCAGCCGCTCCCACGGCCGGGCTTCATTTTACAAACGAGCTTTTGGACGAGATTGAAAAAAAAGGCGTAAAGATTGCAAACGTAACTCTTCACGTTGGACTTGGCACCTTCCGTCCCGTAAAAGAGGACAATATTCTCGACCATCATATGCACAGTGAATACTTTGAAATAAAAGAAGAAGATGCAAAAATCATAAATGAAAGCAAAAAGTCCGGCGGTCGAATTATAAGTGTAGGTACCACTTCCACCAGAACCTTGGAATCCGTTGCCGATGAAAACGGACAAATTAAAGCTGCAAGCGGATGGACCGATATTTTTATCTATCCCGGATATAAATTTAAAATCGTAGATGCATTGATTACAAACTTTCATCTGCCCGAATCCACTCTTTTAATGCTTGTCAGTGCTTTTACTTCAAGAGAAATGATGCTTGAAACATACAAAGAGGCTGTTAATGAAAAATACAGGTTTTTCAGCTTCGGTGATGCTATGTTTATTACAGATAAATAAATCAATGAAAAACGACTCGTCGCCATTCGGATATTCAAAAAAGTGTTATTGTTAATTTAAATTTTAACAATAACACTTTTTTAGAATTCTTCGTTCAAATGTGCTTTCAGATAATGTCCGGCACGTTTTGCAGATTATATGTGCAGATCAGTCCATATATTCCTTCATATAAATCAGGGACAATTTTGTCCATTCCGCATATGCTTCATCGTTTATATGATTTGGTAAATCATAATGCTCGCTGAGATAGTTTCCGAATTCCCTGGTAAGCTTTGTCGCACCGTTTAAGTTTACATGGTCGCCATAATCTTTTGTATCTGTTTTCCAGTTGATTCCCAATTCTTCCCACAAAAGGTTGTAGTCTATATAATCCAAACCCTTTCTATTAGCCAAATCAACCGTCGTGTTGTGTTTCTCATAAGTCCAGTTTTTTGGCGACGGTGACGAGACAATAATTACCTCAGCTCCGTTTTCTTCACATAAGTCCAGTATCTTATCAATATACCCTTCGTTTTCTTCCGGCATTTTGGCAAGCTTATCTGTTGGAATCATGTATTCACCGTTTTTATAAGGTTTAATCTTTGTTCTTAATAAGAATCCCTTGTAATTATCTTCCGTCTGGTATTTGCTGCGCATCAAAGCCTGCAAAACAGTCTTCCACCTTGAATGATACTTGAAAATAGGAAAAGTCTTGGCAAGTGCATTAAACAGCTCATCATCTTCATCCTTTTCCGTTCCGCCGTATCTGAAAAAGCAGTTAGCTTCCAAAACAACAAGCTTTGGCGACTGGCTTTTAAACATCTCATCCATAATTGCGTATGTGTCACACAAACGTTGTGCTGCTGTTGCGCATATATATGATGTATATCCGTGTTCAGCATACATCTGAAGTGGTGAGTAGGCCGCAAAACACTCGCTGTCTCCAAAGAAAGCCACATCTATGGTATCTTCCTCTTCTTTTGAGAGGCTTGTAAGCATCTCTTTTGTTGTAACAATGTTATATACTTCCTGCTTAGGCATAAATATGAAAGATGTCACGGATAACAATATCACAAGGATAAGCAGAAATACTACTACTCTAAGTTTTTTCATTATCTACTCCTCCTAATATCCCGCATAAATCATATCTACAGTTGTATATCCTGCGCCGTAAGCACCGAAAATTATAACAAGGAATATGGCTCCGTACCAGAAAATCCATCTAAGAGGCAATTTCCAGCCGGCAATATCCGCTCTGATATTTTTGCCACTTTCCTTTGCAATTCCAACGATAATTATAATCAACAAGCCTCCAAGCACAGCAAAGAAATCCGCTCTTTCAAGTTTGAGCATCCAAATATTTGCAAAAAGCTCCGAAATATGGAAATTGGTAACTATGCCCTTTAACATTATAAATCCGTCTTTTACGGTGTCTGCCCTGAAGAACATTTCGCCCAGATTGATAATTATGAAAAGTTTGACAAACCTGAATACTCTGTAACCTTTTCCTTCACGGTTTATATGAAGTTTTGCCGTAATTTTCTTTGTAGGCTCTTCAAGTAGATTTTCTACGAAAATGATAACAAAATAGTACATTCCGTAGAAAATATAAGTCCATTTCGGACCATGCCAAAGTCCATTACATGACCAAACGCAAAACAGGGCTATAAAAGGCGCCGTAAATTTTGAAGCGGTTTTCCCTATATGGTTTTTAATATTTTTTGCAAGTTTTTTAACCGGTTTGGCAAGGGATACCGGGAAGAAGATATAATCCTTAAACCAAGTACCCAAGGTAATATGCCATCTGTGCCAAAAGTCCGATGCGTCCTTTGCAAAAAACGGCTGTCTGAAGTTTTCCGGCAGCTTAATTCCCAAGATTTCACCCGAACCGATAATAATATCCATACATCCCGAAAATTCCGCATAAAGCTGCAATGTATAACTTAAAACGCCAAGTAAAAGAACAGAACCGTCATATGTTTGATAATCACCGAAAACCTTTGTAACAAGCGGTGCGATTCTGTCGGCTACAATAAGCTTTTTTACAAGACCGTAACAGATTCTTTGATAACCGAACTTTAAGTTTTCAAAAGTTATGGGACGACCGGCATATAAATCTTCACCCACCTGATGATAGCGGCTAATCGGTCCTTCCATAATCTGAGGGAAGAAACTCAAATAAAGAGCTATTTTCGCAAGGTTTTTTACAGGCTCCTGATTTCCTCTTTTTACATCCACAAGATATGAAATAATCTGGAGTGTGTAATAAGAAATGCCTATAGGTACCATAAACTTAATCGGAGTAAATACAAAATCCGAACCCAAAGCATTTGCCAAAGCTCCGATATTTTCTCCGAAGAAGTTAAAGTATTTAAGCAACAAAAGAACACCAAGACTTACGAGAATACCCAAAATCATGATGTGTGCTTTTTTCTTCTTTTTATCCTTTGCTGCAAGCTCGTTATTCTGCCCGACTTTACCTATCCAAAGGCCAAGACCCCAAGCAAACAATGTTGCGGCAATCAAAAAGATTATAAGATTACCGCTAAGCATGTAAAAGAAAACATAGTCTGCCGCCAGCAATACAATCCATCTGAATTTTTGCGGAACCAACTGGTAAATGATAATGACTATCGGCAAAAAAAGTGCAAAATAGCTTATCAAAAAGTATGACATTAGTTTTCTCCCTGAAGTCTCGTAATCATAGCCCAAAGGCTTTTAGCTGAATTGAAGTTTTCAGGTGTAAGCTCTGATGAAGATACCTCAACATCAAAATTATCTTCGATTTCAGAAACCAAAGAAAGAATTGCAAATGAATCTAAAATCTGATCGTCAATAAGTGTTGTACATGTATTGTAATCAACACCTTCTTTAATATCTTCCAAAATCTCAATTAACTGTTCCATTTTATAACACTATGCCGCAGGCATCGTGGAGCATTTGTGGAGCATTGCGACACAAATGAAGTTTGAAAAGATAGTTTGCGGCCTCTCCTTTTATTTATTAATTTTTCAAACTTAAATCTCCTTTTTATAAGTTTATTACTTATAAACTTCAAACATTAACTCTATCCTACGAATTTAAAGCGTTAATCTGTGTTATTTTCCTTAAAGTCGTAAGCCCCTTATCTTTGCTGTATGTGCAAACAGCCGGAAGTTCTCTGCTTAAGAAAAGCGCAATGCCTTCCGTTACCGAATATGCCCCAACATTTTTGAAGACGAAATAGTCGCCTATTTCAACATCATCAAGAGGCAATTCGCGCACAATTACATCATTTGTTGTGCAAAGCGAACCGAAAATATTCCATTTATTTTCGCCTTTTGCTCCAACTTGTTTTATATTAAAATCCTCGGAGTATTGCTCCATGAATGGGATTTTCATACCAAGCATCTGCCCGAAATAGTTAACTTGGTGGATACCTCCGTCAACTATTGCGTAGTTTTCGCCCTTATTTGTTTTCTTATCCACAACTTTTGTGATATAGAAACCGCAATGAGCTGCAAGAAACCTGCCCATTTCCACGGTCACATGCTTAAATGCACCTTTATGTGCATTCAATATGCCCGCGAATTCTTTGATTTGCTCTTCCCAATCCGGTTGTTTATCATTTTCAAAATAAAATACCGAAAGACCCGAGCCGTATTCCAATTCCAAAGGTCCCGTCTTAAACTTCTCATCAAGATATTTGAAATACTCATCCAATTCGGATATTTCTTTGTCTATCTTTTTAAGTTTCTTCTGGGTTCCGCTGAAATAGTGGATTCCTTTTATTGTAATAAGCTCATTTTTAAGAGCCGCATCAAGAACTTCTTCAAGTTCTTCCTTATCCATGCCGAACTGATTTCCGCTGGTAAGTCTTAAAAACATTGTAACTTTCTTGCCTGTGTTTTTTGCAATTTCGGAAATTATCTCGTAATGTCTTTTTGACTCCGCCGTAAATGTGCATTTACAGTCGCTTAATTCAAATATTCTCTCCATGCTTTCGTAGGTTTTGTTAACACCCGATACTACTATCTTTTCGGGATTAATTTCCATACGATTGCAAATTTCGTATTCTCCCGGTGAGCAAACTTCAAACTTTTCTATGAATTCGTCCATTTCTTTTGTAACAAAAGGATTGGCTTTCATTGCATAGCAAAGTGTTGCGTCCGCACTGTTTAAATAGTCTTTAACCCTTTCGCATTCATTTTTTAAAATGTCAATGTCAAAGACATATGCGGGAGAAGAGTTATTATCTATTAATTCTTTAATTAGCTTTTTATCCATAAAATCACCTTGTGTAAAAAGTTTAAAAATTTTTACTTAATTTACACCATCTGACTTATTATAAACTATTTTTCCGATTTGTCCACAGTAATATTATCATTAAATTTAGGTTACAAACATAATAATGCCCAATTTTCGACAATATACAAAGAAATCAAAAAATGTATTATTTTGAAACCATTTCACGAAGAAGCTTCCTGTCTATTTTACCGTTTTTTGTAAGCGGGAAATCATCTATTTTAACAAACTTGTTGGGAATCATAAACTCAGGCACTTTCTTCTTCATTTCTTCGATAATTGCGCCTTTGTCGTCGCTTCCGATGTAGCAAGCCACGATTTTGTTTTTAACCTCGTCAAAATAGCAGCAAGATCTTTCAACTATCGATACTGCATTAAGCGCCGTTTCAACTTCTTCCAATTCGATACGGTGTCCCATATGTTTAATCTGGAAGTCTTTTCTTCCCACAAAATAAAGAAGTCCGTCTTCTCCGTAATATCCAAGATCTCCCGTGCAGTATATTCTCTCATAGAAGTACGGATTTAAAGGATTTTGTCTGAATACCTTGTCCGTAACTTCTTTGTTGTTGTAATAACCGATTGCAACTGCTGTTCCCGAAACGCAGATTTCTCCGCTTTCACCGATAGCGGTAACTTCCTTATCCTCGTCATCAAGCAAGAATACCTTTTCGTTAGGGAATGCAATACCCGCAGGTATTTTTTCCCCGTCAACGTATTCTCTGTCAAGCACATGATATGTACAATTGCATGTGATTTCAGTCGGTCCGTAAAGATTTACAAACATCGCATCCGGATAAACGCTTCTCCACTGATTAAGCTGCTTGATAGGCATCATTTCGCCGCTGAACAGAATCTTTTTGATTGCAGGCGGTACCTTATACTTAAGGGCATGCAATCTTACAAGCATGCAAAGAGCCGAAACCGCCCATGTAAGTGATGTTACCTTGTTATCGTAAAGCATGTCTATAACCTTGTTCGGCTGTGAGAAAAACGCTTTTGGAATGATTACAAGTGTTGATGCGCATTTAAGGGCTGTATATATATCTTTTACGGAAACATCAAAATCAAAAGGTGCCTGATTTGCTATTACGTCATCTTCGCTGAAATCAAAAAGTTCCGCAAAGTTTTCGATAAAATCGATTGTTGAGCGGTGGTTAACCACTACGCCCTTTGGCACACCGGTGGAACCGGATGTAAAGTTGCAATAAAGCGGATCGATATCCAAGGCCTGAGCTCTTACTTTTGCAAGGACTTCATCATCCACATCGGCCTTAATATCATCTAAATCAACTATTTCAAAGCTATGGTCGGCGCCGGCCGCAGCCTCCAACTTTTCTTTTTGCTCGCCGTAAAGAGCATTTCTCGTAACAACATATTTCGGTTGCAAAACCTTTAAAATGTTTTCGATTCGCTCCTTTGGAAATGTGGGATCGATTAAGCAATAAAAACCGCCCGCATAAATAACGCCCATAAAAAGCTCTAAAGTTTCAACGGATTTTTCCATAAAGCATGCTACAGGCTTTCTCTCTATGCCATCTTTTGCAAAATATGATCCGATTTCTTTTGATCTGTTTACAAATTCCTTATAAGTATGATTTGTTTTGTCGTCTATAAGTGCTGTTTTTTCAGGATAATTCTCTGCAGCACTTTCAAGATATTCTAATATGTTTGTCATAATAATCTCTCCTGTTTTTTTACCCTATCATATTATATAGAAAATACAGAAAAAAGCAAGCGTCAACCACTCCATATGACTAACAGTTGCTTTATATCCAAATCATTGAAAAATATGATTTTTCTGCAATAATTTCATTGAACTTTTGTTCGATTTAAGTTATAATAATTCACGGAGTTACCGGTAGCGGTAGGTGGTTAGCCTTTCATTCGAAAGGTGGTGATGCCCATGGAAATAGAAAGTCTTATTGCTGTTCTTGGTTATACCATAACGGTTTTTGCTTTTGGCATTGCTGTAGGCAGACACATAAAAAAGTAACCACTCTCCGGTTCAAAAGATAGTGGTTACTTAAAAACTAACATTTTTTGAAAGGCTACCACTTACCAGGTAACTCTTTTTTTATATTATTATAATATGCCATTATATCTAAAATGTCAAATTTAAATCTTTTAGCAATACAGTCTAAAAAATCTATGCAAGTATTTCCATAAACTTCTCGGTATTGGCTTTTGTATCTTTAAATATCGCTGAGCCGGCTACGATTACGTTTGCGCCTGCATCAAGGATTTCTTTTACATTGTCAAGGGTTATGCCGCCGTCTACTTCAATATCTGTATCAAGACCGCGCTCATTTAACATGGCACGAAGCTTTTTGATTTTATCCGTGCAATAAGAAATGTATTTTTGACCTCCGAAGCCCGGATTCACGCTCATTATAAGAATCATGTCGCATTTTTCAAGAACATATTCAATCGAGCAAAGAGGTGTTGCAGGATTAAGTGCAACGGCAGCCTTACATCCAAGGTCTTTGATTGCCTGCAATGTTCTGTCGAGATGTGTGCAAGCTTCAGCATGAACCGTGATTATGTCGGCTCCGCTGTCTTTAAAGTCTTTTAAATATCTGTCCGGTGCGGCAATCATAAGATGCACGTCAAAAACGCGATTTGTAACCTTTCTGATGGACTTGATAACCGGCATTCCGTATGAAATACTCGGCACGAAACTTCCGTCCATAACATCTATATGGACATATTCGGCTCCGGCTCTGTCAATTGCCGCAAGCTCTTCTCCCAACTTTGTAAAATCCGATGCCAAAATAGATGGCGCTAAAATGTTTTTCATCTTAAATATTCCTATCTTTATATTTGCTATATTATGTTAACCTAATGTAACACTTAATCCACTAATATTTTAATATCTTTTTACTTGCTTAAGCTCTTCATAAAGAAGCTTGTAATTTTCATATCTTTCAAGGCTTATTCTGCCTTCTTCCAATGCATCTTTCACTCCGCAAACCGGCTCGTTTAAATGAAGACAACCCGCAAACTTGCAATAGTCTTCTTCTTTTACAAACTCCGGATAATAGTTTTTAAGCTCCTCGGGCTTTATCATGGACAGGTCAAGGGATGAAAATCCCGGTGTATCCATAATATATGTGTCCCCTTCAAGATTAAAAATCTCGGAATGCCTTGTTGTATGTTTTCCTCTGCCAAGTTTTTTGGAAATTTCGCCGGTTTCGGAATCCGCTTCCGGCATTATGGCATTTAACATAGAACTTTTTCCCACACCGGACGGTCCGGCAAATGCCGTTGTTTTGGACTTTAAAGCTTTTTTTACCAAGTCGATGTTTTCGTCTTCCTTGGTACTTGTAATAATCACCTCATAGCCTGCTTTTTCATAAATGCTTGCTATGTACTCAACATAACTTTGATCTGCCTTAGCCCCCGTCTTGTAAGTTTTCAAACTGCTTTCCTCAAGACTAAGTTCAGTTACCAAATCCGATTTATTGAAACAAATGACTGTTTTAACACCTTGCATTTCCATAAGAACCAAAAATCTGTCCAAAAGATTAAGGGCCGGATCCGGGTCTTTTAAGGCAAACACAATCATTGCCTGATCGATATTTGCAACCGCAGGCCTGATAAGGCTGTTTTTTCTTTTTAAAATCTTTTTAATGTTGCCGATTTTAGCATTTTCGTCGATTATATCTATTTCAACATTATCGCCTACTAAAGGCTTAATGCGTTCATTTCTGAACGCACCCTTAGCCTTAGATTCGTATATTCCTTTGCCCACAACGTGAACATAATAAAAACCGGCAATTCCTTTAATGATTTTTCCTTGCATTTAATGAACTATTCCTTCGCACAATCAACGGTAATATCAGTTGATGGGATTGCATATGACCTGCCGTTTGCCGTCAACTCAACCGTTGCTGATGAAACATTTGATGTCAATCCCGTAAAAGTTATTGTTTTATATGATTGCGGAATTTCATTAATTGTTTTTATACTCACTGTTTCAGAATCCGTTCCGCCACCCGAAACCGAACCTGAAATTGTAACATTGACAGCTGTTGAACCATCCAGTTCCAAAGCTGAATTTGCCCCTGTCGGATCACTTATTGTAAATTTAACGGTTGCTTTATATGTCGGGGCAGCGGTTTCTGCCTCCTTACCCAAAGTAATTCCCACAGCTGTACCCGCAGGTAACGATGCGTTTGCATCATAGCTCTGGCTTATAACTTTTCCGAAGTCTGCCGAATTGCTTGTTTCGGAATAGCTTACATCTCCAAGTACAAGTCCCACAGCTTCAAGTTTTGCTCTGGCCTGTGCATCTGTTGATCCCAAAAGGTTAGGGACTTTCGCATCCGAATTATTTTCCGGTCCGCGGCTTACGGTTACAGTAACTGTAGAGCCGTATGCAACGGTTTTACCTGCTGCAGGGTCTGTGCTTATTACTTTATTTATTTCAACACTGTCGTTGTATTCCGCTTTTACTTCAACGTCAAAGCCCGCTTCTTTAAGGGCTGCAACGGCTTTGTCTTTATCCTGTCCAACAACGTCCGTTACGGCAACATCTTCCTTACCGCCGCTTACCACAACGGTAATCTTTGTACCCTTCTTAACCATTGAACCTGCTTCTTCGCTTTGTGAAATAACATAACCGTCTTCAACGGTATTGCTTTCTTTATATTGGAATTTAACTTTAAATCCCGCTTTTGTAAGGATTCCCTCAACATCGTCTTCTTCAACGTTTTTGCCCACTACGTTCGGTACCTCGGCCATTCCGCTTTGGTCTTCCGTCTCTGTACCTGATTTTGAGCTTCCCGCACATCCGCCGTTTACATTTGAAACAACGATAACAATAAGAATGATAACAACTATTGCCGCAGCGCAGATACCGCCGATCATAACAAGCTTGTCCATTTTCTTGTTAACTTTACCAAGACCCGCTCTTTCGTCGTCTTCGTCATCATAATCATCGTCGAAGTCGTCATAATCCTCATCGTCGTCTTCATCATCATAATCATCGTCGTCATCATCAAAATCATCATAGTGTCGACGTTTTGCGTTTTTAAGTTCTGCAGCCTCTTCCGGACTCATCATAACTGTTTCGTCCGTCGGTGTTTCGGCTGCCATCATAACGAAGTCTTCGTTAGGCATAATAAGAGATTTTTTAAGATCCGCAAGGAGAGCCGAAATCTTGGAATAACGGTTATCCGGCTTCTTTTGCGTACATTTTTCTATTATTTTTTCAACACTGATAGGAACCGATGGCACAAGCTCATTTGCGGGAACCATTTCGTCCTGAATGTGTTTAAGGGCGATGGATACATTATTGTTTCCGTCAAAAGGCACACGTCCCGTAACCATCTCGTATAAAGTAATACCGAGAGAATAAATGTCCGTACGGGAGTCAACGAAACCGCCTCTTGCCTGTTCCGGCGAAATGTAATGTACACTTCCTACAGTATTTGCATCGATTGTGTCCGTTGTGGCAACCCTTGCAATACCAAAGTCCGTAACCTTAACCTTTCCTTCTCTGGAAATAAGGATGTTTTGCGGTTTAATGTCTCTGTGAACAATGTTATTGTTATGAGCGGCTTCAATACCCTGTGCCACCTGAATGGCGATGCTTACGGATTCTTTGATTGCAAGCTGGCCCTTCTTTTCGATGTACTGTTTAAGGGTAATTCCCTCAATATATTCCATTACGATATAGTAATAGCCCTGGTCTTCCCCTACATCATAAACATTAACGATATTTGGATGCACAAGTCCCGCAACGGCCTGAGCCTCCGTTTTGAATTTTGTTACAAAGCTTTTATCTTCGGCAAATTCTTCTTTTAAGATTTTAATCGCAACATTTCTGTTGAGCTTATGGCATTTTGCCTTGTAAACTTCAGACATTCCGCCTGAGCCTACTCTTTCCAATATTTCGTATCTATCAGCTATAAAGCTTCCCGGTTTAAGCATTTTTAAATCTCCTTAAAAAATATTAAATATTGATGATTACTACCGACACATTGTCGTCCCCGCCGTTTTTGTTGGCCAATTCCACCAATTTTTTCGCAGCGCCCGGCACGGTTTTTTCGCTGTTCAAAACGGATTTTATTATATCATCATCTACCATATTGTAAAGACCGTCCGAGCACAGCAATACTTTGTCGCCTTTTTTCAAAGCAACCTCAAAAACATCGGGGTTTAAGCGCGACTCAGCACCTACCGCTCTGGTAATCTTATTGCGATCGCTGTGATTTTTGGCCTGCTCTTTTGTTATGGCACCTGCGCTGACCATCTCCGCAACATAGGAATGGTCATGGGTAATCTGCCTTATATCGTCATCAACAATATAAAGCCTGCTGTCACCGACATTTAACACAGTCATGTTGTCGCCCTCAATTGTGGCCGCAACAATGGTTGTTCCCATATTCTTTAATATTTCCGAATCACTTGCCTTTTTGATAATGGCCGAGTTTGCGGCCTTTGCCGCTCCGGTTAAAATTTCCACAATGGACGATGAAGCAGCGTTTTCGATATAGTCGCACATTTTCTCCACCGTATCTTTCGACGCCACTTCTCCGCCTTTGTAACCACCCATTCCGTCAGCCAATAAAAACAAGTTCGGAAGCGCCCCTATGGGGTCTGTGGTTTTGAAAACGTAGTCTTGGTTTGACGATCGCTTCATTCCCACGTCTGTCATCATGTAAGCTTCCATTTTGTCCTCCGCTTATAGTGCAGTTAAGTGTTTTTCTTTATATAATCTCTTCTGAGCTGTCCGCAGGCTCCGTTAATGTCTCTGCCCATTTCCCTGCGAACTGTTGCATTGATTTTGTTATCCTCCAAAACTTTTTTAAAAGCTTCCACATTTTTCTTGTCCGATGCGCTGAAATTCCTTTCCTTTACGGGATTTACAGGGATAAGATTAACATGAGAGTTGATATTTTTTACCAAAGATACCAACCTTTTCGCATCTTCAAAAGAATCGTTTACGCCTTTTGCAAGGCTGTATTCAAATGTAACTCTCCTGCCCGTTTTATCAAAATAATAACGACAGGCGTCAAGAATCTCTTCTATTGTGTAGGAATTGGCAATGGGCATTATCTCTTTTCTCTTTTCATCCGTTGTTGCGTGAAGTGAAAGAGCAAGTGTTATTTGATAATTCTTTTGCGCAAGTTCCTTAATTTTGGGCACAATCCCACACGTTGATATTGTAATATTTCTCTGACTAATATTCAAGCCATTTTCATCTGTCAAAAGTTCTATGAATTTACATATATTGTCGAAGTTGTCCAGGGGTTCGCCGCTTCCCATAACAACCACATTGCTTACTCTTTCGCCGGTATCCTTGCTTATTTCGTAAATCTGTTCAAGCATTTCCGCCGGACTTAGATTTCTTACCAAGCCGCCCAAGGTTGAGGCGCAAAACTTGCATCCCATTCTGCAGCCTACCTGAGATGATATGCAAACGCTGTTACCGTGTTTGTAGCGCATAAAAACGCTTTCTATGACGTTGCCGTCGGCAAGTTCAAAGAGGTACTTTTTTGTACCGTCAATCCCCGATGTAAGAACATCCGCGATTTTTATATGACAAAAGTCGCATTCCCCGCTTATCCATTCTTTTAGGTCGCCGGGAATATTGCTCATTTCCTCCACTGATTCCACGCACTTTTTGTGCATCCAGTCATAGGCCTGTTTTGCGCGGAATTTCTTAAATCCCTCCTCAACTATTAAATTCGTTAATTCATCTAAGTTTAATGATTTTATGTCAACCATTCAAATGCCTTTAACCTTTTTTAATCATGCGTGATATAAAAAATCCGTCTCCCGGAAACTCCCCTTGGAAAAGCTGTATATAGCCGTCTTTTGCAGTCTCTGTCACAAGTTCTTTGGGCAAATACAAGTTTAAATCATCGGCTTCAAGGTCAAACTCCTTTAAAAGCCATTCAACATTTTTATCATTTTCGTTTTTGTTTACGGTACATGTGCTGTAAATCAACACACCGCCGACTTTTAAATACTCGTAAGCATTTTTTAAAATGCTTTTTTGAAGTTCCGATAATGTTTTTATATCTATCTGTTTGGTTTTGTATTTAATATCTGTCTTTTTTGCAAGGACTCCCAGTCCCGAACAAGGCGCATCCACAAGGACCAAATCCGCGCTTTCTTTAAGGCTTTCGTTAAAGCAAGTTGCATCACCGACTCTTGCTTCTATATTGTCAAGGCCGCTTCTTTTGATGTTTTCATTTATTAAATCCACCTTGTTTTGTGATTGGTCAAAGCTTAAAACCTTGGCTCCCAAATCCGCAAGATGAAGGGATTTACCACCGGGTGCGGCACAAAGATCCATGCAAAAATCGCCTTTTTTAGGAGCCGCTATTATTCCCACTAGCATACTGCTTAAATCCTGGGGCTGAATATATCCTTCTTTAAAAGCCTTAAGCTCATCAAGTCTATCAAAGCCCCACAAGTAAAGACCTGATACATAGGGCATATCTTCAATCTCAAGCCCTTGGTCTGTAAGCATCTTTTTGATGCTTTCTTTGTCGGCCTTGGAAAGATTCATTCTAACGCTTATTTTATCATTTGACGAAATGCTTGCCTTTGCAAGCCTAAGAGCCTTTTCTTTACCGTAATCCTTGCTCCATTTTTTAATAATCCAGATAGGAAGACGATAGTCGATTTCAAGCTTTTCATCTTCGGACAGTTTGTTATAGGCTTCTGAAATCTTTGTTTTGCCCTCCGCTAAATCTCCTGCAATGCTTCTCAGTACACCGTTAACAAATCCCGAAAGGGGCGAAAACTTCGATGCCTTAACCAAATTTACCGTCTCGTTGCAAGTTGCGCGCTCCGGTATGCTGTCCATAAACTCAAGCTCAAATACGGCTTGTCTTAGGGCGTTTCTGATAAATGGCTTCATCTTTTCGCTTTTTGTCTTTGAAAAAACATCAATAACAAAATCCAAATAAATCGCCTGTTCAATTGTCCCTTCTAAAAGTCTTGTTATAAAGCTTCGTTCGCTTTTTGAAAAATCTCCCTTAAGGGCATTTCTTAGTGCTATATGGCTTAAGCTATCTTTTTCAAAAACGTCGATTAAAGCATTTAAAACAACTTCTCTTGGATTATTTTTCAACATTTCCTCCGAAAACGCTTTCGGCATTCAGCTTGTAACCTCTGAGGAAAGATGCACTGTCCATGCGCTTCTTTCCTTCAAGCTGAAGCTCTGTAACTATAAGTGTGCCTTTTCCGCACTTTATGTAGATTTCATTGTTTTCAATATCAACAACGCCTCCGACTTTACCGTCGTATTCCAAATCCGAAACCTTAGCCTTCCAGATTTTGAGATTTTTTCCGTCTAAGCTTGTAAATGCACTTGGCCATGGGTTTAATCCTCTGATTAAGCGCTCGATTTTTGCGGCATCGTCGTTAAAATCGATTTTTCCCATGGATTTTTTAAGCATTCCCACATAAGAAGCCTTTGAATCGTCCTGAGGCTTGCGCACTGCGCTTCCATCTTCCAAACTCTTAAGAGTTGTAAGTATAAGGCTTGCTCCCACATCGGCAAGCTTATCGTGAAGACTGCCGCCTGTTTCATCATCGGCAATCTTAACAGTCATAACATCCAACATATCTCCGGTATCCAGGCCTTCCGCCATATACATGGTGGTTACACCGGTCTTTTTATCACCGTTTATAATGGCATTTTGAATCGGCGCCGCGCCTCTGTATTTCGGAAGTAGAGAGGCGTGGATGTTGATGCAGCCGTATTTTGGTATCTCTAAGATTTCTTTTGAGAGAATCTGTCCGAAGGCCGCAACCACGATAACATCAGGGTTTAAGTCGTATAATATATTAACAAATTCAAGGTTTTTCACCTTAACGGGCTGATAAACCTTTATTCCCGCTTCTATGGCCGCCTCTTTTACCGGCGGATATTGCATTTGTTCGCCTCTGCCCTTTGGTTTGTCCGGCTGAGTAACAACGGCAATAACTTCGTGTTCTTTTATAAGACTTTTAAGAGCCGGCACGCTAAAGTCCGGAGTTCCCATGTAAACAACTCTCATTATTCTTCACCCTCTTCTTCAACCATTCCGTGTTCTTCCATGTATTCGGCGAATTCTTCGGCGCTCATAAGGTCGCCTTCCGCCAAATCCTTATAAAGGATACCGTCCAGATGGTCCAATTCATGGCATATTGCTCTGGCAAAAAAGCCTTCTGCCTCTATTTCCACTTCATTCATATCTTCATCAAGGGCTTTAACCGTTACATAATAAGGACGTTTAACGATTCCCAATTTTTCGGGAATACTTAAGCATCCTTCGCCACCTTCCTGCTCGCCTTCGGCTTTTGTTATCTCGGGATTGATAAGAGCAACTTTTTCTCCCTCTTCTCCCGTGTCGATTACGCAAAGTCTTTTTAAAACTCCTACCTGAGGGCCCGCAAGGCCAACGCCGTCCGCATCGTACATGGTTTCAAACATGTCGGCAATAAGTTCTTTTAATCTCGGAGTCATTTCCTTTATAGGTTTGCATTTCTTTCTTAAAATTTCATCCCCATCAACTCTTATATTTCTGATTGCCATAAAATAATCTCCTAACTTACTAATATTTTGACAGCGGCGAAAAATCAAAATAAAGACCTATATCTTTTTCGCTGCCTTCGTATTTACTTTCCAATATATCTTTAATTCGCACCAAATCGGCATAATTTGTGCTTTTCAAATAAAAAACTCGTCTATAAACATCGTTTATTTTTGCGATATTTGCTTTTGTGGGGCCGATGACGGTAATCACATCTTCCAAGCTATTTTCGCTTTTGTTGATTGTTTCGGCAACATCCTTTGCCCTTTTATCAAGCAATTCTTCATTTGTGCCCGTAAGCAAAATAACGAGAAATTCCATAATAGGCGGATATCCCAATAACTTTCTGTATCTGATTTCGTTCTCGTAGAACATATTATAATCTTGCTTACTTGCCGCAATTATGGATGTTTCTTCCGGATTGTAGGTCTGTATAAGGGCGCAACCCTTTGCATTTCCTCTTCCTGCACGTCCCGCAGCCTGTGTTATAAGCTGAAAGGTCTTTTCGGCGGCGGTGTAATCTCCCGAATAAAGAGACAAATCCGCTGCCAAAACACCTACCAAAGTTACATATGGGAAATCATGACCTTTTACAATCATTTGAGTACCCACCAAAATGTCAGCCTCTCGGTTGGCAAATTTGGATAAAATCTCCGTATGGCCGTCTTTTCCGCTTGTGGTATCCATATCCATCCTTAAAACTCTTGCATTTGGATAAAGCTTCTTTACGGCTTCTTCGATTTTTTGCGTTCCCGTTCCGAATTTTCCTATATATTTGCTGCCACATTCGGGACAGGTTTTTGGATTTTCCACTTCATATCCGCAATAATGGCATTTAACTTTGCCATCATTGTGGTATGTAAGGGAAACATCACAATGCGGACATTTAAGTACATGACCGCAACTTCTGCAAGATACAAAGCCGGCATAACCTCTTCTGTTTATAAAAAGCATGATTTGCTCTTTTCTTTCGAGACGCTGCCTTATAAGTTCGTCAAGCCTAACGGAAATAATGTTTTTGTTTCCCCGCTTCAGCTCGTCTCTTAAGTCCACGACTTCAACGTCCGGAAGAGAGCTTCCCTTTGCTCTTGCACTTAGTTTATGTAAAATATACTCACCTTTTTGTGCCTTATAGAATGACTCTACGCTTGGAGTGGCAGATCCCAACACAAGCGTTGCCCCTTCTGTTTCGGCACGCTTTTTCGCAACTTCACGTGCGTGATATTTGGGAACATTCTCGCTTTTATAAGCATTTTCATGCTCCTCATCGATAATAATAAGTTCCAGGTTTGCAAACGGTGTGAAAAGCGCCGAGCGGGGACCTATCATTACATCCACGTCTCCGGCCTTTGCTCTTTCCAACTGGTCATACTTTTCACCGGCAGATTGCCTTGAGTGAATGTACGTTACCCTGTCACCGAATTTTGCAAAGAATCTTGTAAGAGTCTGATAAGTAAGGGCAATTTCGGGTATAAGGACTATAGCCTGACCGCCTCTTTCAACAACTCTTGATATTAATTCTATATAAACTTCAGTCTTTCCACTTCCCGTTATTCCGTGGAGAAGATGAACTTTACCCGGCTCCATCCAAATTTCGTCGCAAACTTTTTGCTGCTCTTCGTTTAAAACAATGTCATAAGCTTTACTGTTGCTTATTTTAACCGGATTTCTGTAATTCTCTTTAGTAACGATTCTTACAATACCCTTATCCGCAAGGCCTTTAATAACAGAGGCCGAAACGTTAAGTTTTCCGGTTATTATATCATAAGGCAAAACTTTCTTTTCCAATAGTTCTTCCAAAAGCCTTTTTCTGGCAATAAATCTGTCTTTACCCGAAAGCTCGTAAATCATCTGCTTTGTCTCATCTTCGGAAAGATTTAAATGCACATGTTTTACAATAACCTTGGATATTTTTTGCTTTGCCGGCAAAAGAGTCTTCAAAGCTTTGTTCATGGTTGAACCGTAATTTTGCTTAATCCACCAAGCAAGGGAAATAAGCCTTGCTTCCACGGGCGCCGCTTTTTTTGATATGCCCAAAAGCTCTTTTATCTTGGAAATATCAAATTCGCATTTGTCCGTAACTTCAAGAACAAAACCCGTTATTACACGGTTTCCCTTACCAAAGGGTATGTCAACGCATACTCCCGGAAAAATCTTGTCTTCCAGTTTCTTTGGTATGGCATATTGAAAAGTTCTGTCCAATTTTTCGTGGGAAATATCCACTATAATATTTGCAAACAATTATTTGAATCCTTTTTTCTTTAACTCTACCATTATGTCGGCAATAATGTCTCTTTCATCGAAAGGATATCTTACACCTTCGATTTCCTGATAGTCTTCGTGACCTTTTCCCAGGAGCAAGACGATATCGCCGTCTTTTGCCGTTTCAATGGCATATTTAATGGCTTCTTTTCTGTCCGGAATGATGGTATATTCGCCGTCTGTCTTTTTCATTCCCACTTCAATATCCGCAATAATGTCATTTACGTTTTCAAAACGCGAATTATCCGCGGTTAAAATAGAAAAATCAGCCAATTTTCCGGAAATCTCGCCCATTTCAAATCGACGAAGTTTTGAGCGGTTTCCGCCGCATCCGAAAAGACTTACTATACGCTTTGGATTGTAAGCTTTTATTGTATTCAACAAACTCTCCATGCTCATGGCATTGTGAGCGTAATCAATCATAAGTGTAAAACGGTCGCTAACCTTTACGGCCTCCACACGACCTCTTACATGGAAGTTTTTAAGGGCATCTTTTATGTCATCGTTGTTTACATCAAACTTGCTTGCAACAGCAATTGCAGCCATTGCATTGTATGCGCTGAATTTGCCCGGAGAACTGATTTCAAAGTCACCTTTAACAACGCCGTCTAATGTTATGTCAACCCCAATAAAGCCCGGTTTTGACACATATCTTATGTCAGTGCATCTAAGATCTGCCTTTTCGTCTTGGCCGAAAGATGTTATATCGTAGCCTTTTCCTTCTTCAACCATTTTGTCATAACACTCATCGTCAATATTTGCGATTGCATGCTTGCATTGATTAAACAAAGTGCTCTTCCAGAAAATATAATCATCAAGATCTTTATGCTCATTTTCACCGATGTGGTCCGGTGAAAGGTTTGTAAATACGCCTATATCAAATACAATGCCCGCCGTTCTTTTAAGCATCAATGCCTGTGATGATACTTCCATTACAGCCACATCGCAGCCTTCTTCCACCATCATGTTCAAAATGCGGTTGATTGTGTAAGAATCCGGTGTTGTATTAATAAGATGCTCGTTTTTTTCGCCGATAAACCATCCCATTGTGCCGATAACACCGACTTTATGACCGTGTTTTTCAAGAATGCTCTTAATCATAAAGCTTGTGGAAGTTTTGCCCTTTGTACCCGTAAGTGCAACGCTTTTGATTTTCTTATGAGGATAGTCAAAATAGCTTTCGCTGACAAGAGCAAGGGCAAGCTTTGTATCTTCAACTTTAATGACCGCAAGGTCGTTTAAGGAAAGCCCCGACTCAATAAGCTTGCTCATTGTTTTTTCTTCATTCTCGATAATGAGAGCTTTTGCTCCTGCCTTTACGGCATTCGCTACGAAGTCGTGTCCGTCGGATTCCGCACCCGCTATACAGATAAACAAGTCTCCTTCCTCAACTTTTCTTGAGTCGATTTTTATATCTTTTATCTCAAGTTTTTCTATATCGCAAGGACTCTCTCCTTCCTTGTGAATGCTGACTTGTCTGAATTCAAGATTTTCAACTAGTTTTTTTAATGTCATTGTCTGATTACCTCTTCAAATTCCTCTGCGCTCATAAGCACTTTTCTGGCTTTCGAACCTTCATCCGGTCCAATAACGCCAAGCTCATAAAGCTCATCTATTATTCTTGCGGCTCTGTTAAAGCCTATTCTGAAACGTCTTTGCAGCATGCTTGATGACGCCTTGTCCATTTCTATTATAAGGCGTCCCGCATCGGCAAAATACGGGTCCCTTCCGCTGTCTTCGTTTGATGTCTGACCCTCTGCGTTATTTTGCGCAGCTGCACCCGATTTTATTGATTCTCCGATGCTTTCGTCATAAACCGTTTCCTCTGCGTTTGATTTTAAGAAATCAACCACACCCGCAACTTCCGAGTCGGATACAAAAGCGCCCTGCACTCTGACAGGTTTAACATATCCCGAAGGATAGAAAAGCATATCGCCGTTACCGAGGAGTTTTTCCGCACCGTTCATATCGATAATGGTACGTGAATCCGTTCCCGATGATACAAGAAGGGCCGTTCTTGAAGGAATATTTGCCTTAATAAGACCCGTAACAACGTCAACCGACGGTCTTTGAGTCGCGATAATAAGGTGGATACCCGCCGCTCTTGCAAGCTGAGCAATACGACAGATGGATTCCTCAACGGCTTTTGCCGCAACCATCATAAGGTCCGCAAGCTCGTCGATTACAATAAGAATCTGCGGCATTTTTTCGGGAACATCCTCGCCTTTTGCCGCAAGTTCGTCAAGCTTGTCATTATATCCCTTGAAATCTCTGACATTCATTTCGGCCAAAAGCTGATAACGTCTTGTCATTTCAGCCACGGCCCAATTAAGAGCGCTGGCCGCATTCTTAGGGTCTGTTATAACAGGATGCAAAAGATGCGGAATACCGTTATAAACGCCAAACTCAACCACCTTAGGATCCACTATCAAAAGTTTAACCTCCGACGGTTTTGCCCTATAAAGAATAGTCATAATTATTGAATTTGTAAAGACCGATTTTCCCGAGCCCGTAGTACCGGCAACCAGCATATGGGGCATCTTTGCAATGTCCGCCACAACCACCTTGCCGCTTATGTCTTTACCTGCCGCAAAGGCAAGTTTTGAAGGGTGGTTTTTAAGTTCCGGTGACTCCAAAAGTTCTCGCAAAAGCACAGTATTTCTGCTGTTGTTAGGCACTTCTATACCAACCGCGGCCTTACCCGGTATAGGCGCTTCTATACGAATATCCGCCGCCGCAAGATTAAGTTTGATATCATCCGCAAGGGCCGTAATACGGCTTACTTTCGTACCCATTTCCGGCTGCATCTCGTATCTTGTAACGGATGGGCCCTGGCTTACATCCGTAATGGTTACTTTTACGCCGAAATTTGCAAGAGTCTGCTGCAATTTGGCTGCTGTTTCGGAAAGCTCCTGATTGCTTGCATTTGAAGCACGTTCCGGCTTTTTAAGAAGGCTTTTTGGCGGATATTTGTAGGCTCCGCTTTTCTTTGTCTTCTTTATCTTAGCTTCTTTGCTATCCGATTCATGGGACTCCCCTGCATTTTCCGCGGCATTATTGTCCGAATCGTCGAAAATAACATTTTCGGATTCTTTTTCTTTATTATTTAAGCCCGCTTCAAAAGCAGGAGCCATATAATCCTCTTCTTGGTTTACATAACTTTCTTTGTTTTCATTATCAAATTCGTTATCAAAGCCGAAACTCATATCTTCCTGAGTTTCCACCTGCATACCTTCATCTTTTAAGTCATCCGCTGTGATTTCAACCATACCGTCATTAACCATGTTTTCATCGCTTACCAGAGGATTGAGAGGCACACCTATGCCTTTGTTGTTAATACGTCTGTTTTCGTTTTCCAGTCTTTTTTGTCTTTCCTCTTCAGCCTGACGCTCAAGTTCTTTTTGTCTTCTTCTTTCCTCTCTCATCTGCTCACGTCTTATACGGCGTTCTTCGCTGGACTCCTTAAGTCTGTCCATCTCCTCGTTACTGTAATCGTAAACCTTTTTGCCGCCGTTTTTTAAGCCTTCAAAAAGAGATTTTTCCGTAATGAGAATCAAGAACACTATGATTGCAACAATTATTACAATGTAGGCGCCGACTTTTCCGATGGCATTAAAAAGGGCAAGGGCAACCAAGCCGCCCAAAAGTCCCCCCGCGTGTTTGTAATAGCCTGCGTCCGTAAAGAGGCTTCCTACGCTTACACCGCTGTCCATTCTTGTAAACATCTGGATAAGCGCACAAACAAAAAGAGTCAAAGCCGCCGAAAAAATAACCTTAAGAACAACTCGACGGTTTGTTATATTCATAAGTAAAAACATGAGTCCCACAAAAAGAAGGGCCGGAAAAATATAGCCTATGAGGCCCACCATTCCGAAAAGGAAAAAGCCAAGACCATAGCCTAATTTTCCGCATCCGCCGAAGGCACTGATTTCAAAGAGGATGGTTATGCCGATCATTATAATCAGCTTAACTTCCGTTCTGAGCTTTGAATCCTCCAGAATATGAGCTCTGCCAGTAGATTGATTTCTTGCGGATGAAGTTCTTGCTTTATTAGATGATTTTTTATTTGTTCTTCCTTTACCGGAAGATTTTTTACTTGTTGCCAATTTAAGTCTCCCTTTTTGCAATGTACTATAATTTTATGCCTTGTAAATCTGCCCATAGTCATAGCAATTATACTTTTGTATTGTACTATTTTTTGGCGTTTTTTGCAACTTAAACGAAGTGCGAATTCTTTAAGAAATTACACAAAAAATGCGACATTTACCAAGTTTTGATGTCGCATTTTTTAAAGCCTTTCAGGCATCAAGTCTTTTTACTATTTTAAGCACGTTTTTGCTGTCTCTGTAATTATAGGTCATTTCATCCATGCTCTTTTTAACCATGAATATACCAAGGCCTCCGATAGACCTTTCTTCCGCGGAAAGTGTTACATCCGGATCCAGCTTCTTTAGCGGATCGTAAGCAATTCCGTCATCCACAAAGGTTATGGAAACAATCGGCGGAGCCTTAACCGTCTCAATACGAACATTGATTTTTCCTTCCGTCGGATCTTTTAAAATGTCCTTATATGAGTATTTTGCAATATTGCCGAAAATCTCGTCTATTGCAATATCCACCTGAGCCTGAGTTTTCATCGGACAGTCGACTTCTTCAAGCATTTCGTCCACTATTTGTGTAATGACGGTAATGTTTTCAACCTTTGCTTCTAAAGTAACTTCTTTACTTTTAACTCCGGATTCGCCTGTTATCTTAAGGGCAAGCATGGTAATATCGTCAAATTGAGGAGCATCTCCCACAAATTCGTCCACATCCGCCTTTACGCTTTCCGAAAGCTGACGAGTGTTTAAGGCCACTTCCTCTTCACCATTTGCACCGACTTTGATGGATTTATTCAAAGTCTCGATAAGTCTGTCATCGCCGTATAGATTGTTGTTAGCATCCGTCGCTTCCGTCACGCCGTCGGTATATAAGAAAAGCGTATCTCCCGGATAAAGTTGGATTTCGTTCAATCTGTACCTGACTCCCTCCATGCCCGCAAGCACAAAGCCCGGACGGCTTTTTAGGAATTCGAATTTTCCGCCCTTTCTATAGAGAACCGGTGGATTGTGTCCCGCATTTACATATTTGATAAGGCCGGTTTTTGTATCCAAAACTCCCATCCATGCGGTAACAAACATGCCCGCGTCATTGTTTTCGCAAAGCTCCGTATTGGCCTTGGTGAAAACCTCATTCAGTTCCATATTGGATTCCGTCATGCTCTTAAGCAAAGTTTTGGAGGTCATCATAAAGAGTGCCGCAGGAATACCTTTTCCCGACACATCGGCAATCAAAATCGCCAATTTATCCTCACCCATAAGGTAGAAATCGTAAAAATCGCCACCCACTTCTTTTGCCGTATCCATATGAGCGTAAATGTCAAAGTCTTTCCTGTGTGGGAATGGTGGAAATACGTTTGGCAATGCCGAATTTTGAATGGTGCTGGCAAATTCCAGCTCTTGATCTATACGTGCCGCCGCTTCTTCGATATAATGCTTTAAGCTTCCCACCGTGGCATTGATACCGTCGGACAGCTCGTTAAACTCTTCGTTAACTCTTACATCCACCACTTCATCAAGATTGCCCTTTGAAATCTCCGCCAAGGATTTATTGATTCTGTTAATGTTTCTGACAACCGATTTGTTTATCAGCATGTAAATTAAGATAATCAGAATAACCACTACCATAAGTTCCATGGCAACGGTCATGGTAAGGGAAATATTTCTTGTAAGGACAATTTCATCCCTCGGCATAAGTGTTACAATATAGCAGCCTTCCGCTTCACCGTACATGCCTATAAAGTCTTTATCTTCTATTTTTACATTAAATGTTTGATATTCATCTTTAAAATAATCCGCCTTGTTAAAGCCCAAGGTACTTGTGGATGAATAGTTGTTTTTGCTGTTGCAAAGAAGTTTGCCGTTTTCGTCGCAAACCAAAATATATCCGTTTTCGCCCACATGCCTGTTTTGGATTACATTTTTTAATTGATTTACTATTTCGTTTCTGAATTGCGCAGCATCATATCCCACCTGAACAAATCCGCCGGTGTTTATAATATATCCCGCGTATTTTCTGTATATGCTTGCATCATATGTGATTGGCTGATATTTTTGAACATAGCAAGTAGCCCCGGAAAGAATCTGCAAAAACTCGGCGGATTGCTCTCCCGAAGCCATATCAAAGCCCACGAAATCCGGATTTGAAGAATGAGTAATAATGCCCTCTTTGTTGATATAACTGATTTCAGCCACATTGTAGGATTTCATAAGTTTGTTGAAAGCCTCGGCATCAAGATTGTCAATGCCTATCGTTTCCACATCAAAGGCCAGGAATTTTGCGATTTCAAGAAGATGTGCATCAGATTCGTCATTAATGGCATTTTCTACGTCTTCCAAGTTAATTTGCAGCATTTGCCTTGCATTTTCTTCGGACAATTTTGTCTGAAGAAGCCACAAAATAAGAGTCATTGCAATAAATGCAACAACTATACAGACAACAAGCCATCTTAAGAATGTTCTGGAAATTTTAGTTTTCTTCCCCATTTATCATCCACCACGTAAAAAACATAATGCGCCCTTTAATAAAAGAGCGCATTCAAAAATTATTCGATAGTTAAAATATCAACAAAGCCCGTTACTTCAAACACTTCCATGATTGTGTCGTTTACGTTTTTAACAACCATCTTACCTTGTGCGTTCATAGTTTTCTGTGTTGCAAGAAGAACTCTTAAGCCTGCCGAAGAAAGATATTCGAGATTTGAAAAATCAAGCTCTAAATTGTCAATTCCGTCAAGAGAAGCTTTTAATTCCCCTTCAAGTTCAGGTGCTGTTGTCGTATCAAGTCTGCCTTCCACCTTTACGCAAAGCTTTGACCCGTCCAATGTCTTATTAATTGTCATACCTTTATCTCCTCAATTCTATTCTCTTAATTGGGTATTCCCTTATATAATAAGATTATAGCACACAATACATTCTTGTAAAAGAAAAATTTTAAAAAAAGGAGCTCCCATTCAAAGGAGCTCCTTGAAAAATATATTTTGTTTCAAAATATATTCTTACAAACTATTCGCTTTTAGCCGCAATTTTCTTTTTAGCCTTAGACTCCGAGAACCTTCTTTGTGAGAATATCTCGAAGTTAAGTTTCTTCTGAAGGGTACCGATGATACCGTCAGGAAGGAATAAGATAACCAAAATTGCGATTATACCTAAGATGATGTTTGACCATCCAGGGTAATGTGACAATGTTTCTTCCAAAATAACGTAGATAAACGCACCAAGGATAGGTCCCAACATTGTTCCTATACCGCCGATGATAACGATAAATACGATTGAAACCGTCCAACCGATATCAAATCCGGCACTTGGATAAATAGTACCTTTGTTAAGATAGAATATTGCGCCTGCAACGGCTGTAATAACCGCACATATTACAAAGCAAAGAAGTTTTGATTTGAATATGTTAACACCTACCGATGAAGCTGCATCGGCATCATCTCTCATGGCTGTAAGACCAAGACCGATTTTACTCTTAAGTAAGAAGTAAACAACTATGAAGGCTGCGATTACAAGAACAAGAGCCATGTAGTAGATTGAACCTGTCCTTGGGTAAGGTGATACGGTAACTGACATACCACCACCCATGTTTACATAACTCCAACTTGTAAACCATGTCTTAAGTGCTTCGGCAACAACCCATGTTGCGATTGCGAAATACATACCTCTCATTCTGAAGAGGATAACAGCAAGACCAAGTGAGATAACGCCTGCGATTACTGCACCTACGAAGAAGCCCATTGCATATCCCAAATGATATGTTGTGGTAACTACGCAAAGTGCATAACCTGCGATACCGATAAATGACTGCTGACCTAAAGATGTCATACCTGTGTAACCACTCATTAAGTTCCATGCGATACCAAGAGCGCAGTAAAGGAAAATCTTGAGAAGATAACGCTGTCCGTTGCTTGTTATAACGCCTGTCATCGGCAAAATAGCAAGGAGGGCAATAGCGATAACACAAATTATAATTAATGGAGTTCCGCCAAATACTTTGACAGTTCCACGTGGTTTATTATCCATTGTTTTTTCCTCCTTTCCTACTTACTGAACAAGCCCTGAGGTCTGATAGCAAGCATTGCGATAAGGATGATGTAACTGATTAACATACCATAGTTAGCACCACCCGCAACCTGTGCGATACCAAAGATAAGACCTGCAACAAGTGTACCCGGGATAGATCCCATACCACCGATAACAACGACACCGAATGCTATAAGAAGGTAGCTTCCGCCCGAAGATGGGTAGAATGTCCAACGCATTGCAACGCACATACCTGCAATAGCTGCTGTAGCCATAGCGATACCCATTGCGATTGCATATGTTTTCTTAACACTTACACCCATAAGTGAAGCTGCCTGTGTATCATCCGAAGTAGCTCTGATTGATTTACCAAGGTATGTCTTACGAAGGAAAATTGTAAGAACACCGATTGTAACCAAACTGATAATCAAAATCAATACATCAAGGATTGAAACATAAAGTCCACCAGGAAGTGAGATGTTTTCTCTTCCGAAGATGTTCTTGATGAATGAAATGTTTGCATGCTGTGCATCTGCTGAGAAAAGAAGAAGCATAGCATCCTGTAAAATAATTGATAAACCGAATGTTACCAAAAGTGCAGGTTCGGAACCTTTAAGCATAACCCTGTTAATAAGACCATACTGAAGTACGATACCTACTACGAAAAGCAAAGGAACTGTGATAATCAAACTCCAGATTGGAGAAACACCCATTGCTTTTGCAAGGATTGTTGAAAGGTAAGAACCAATAATTACGAATTCACCATGTGCTAAGTTGGTAAGTTTAACGATACCGAAGATCATAGTCATACCTACACCTAAGAGAGCGTATATACCACCTAGCAAAATACCACTGATTACTATTTGCATAATATACCTCCTTAAATACCAAAGTATGCTTTTTTGATTTCTTCTTCGCCGAGCTCTGCAGAGTTACCTGAAAGCACAACATTACCTTTAAGCATAACGTGGCTGATTTCACCTGTTTTAATAGCACGCTTTGTATCCTGTTCAACAAGTACGATTGTAAGACCGGTATCTTTGTTGATTTTTTTGATTGTAGCGTATATATCTTTTATAATTGTAGGAGCAAGTCCCAAAGAAATCTCGTCAAACAAGATAAGCTCAGGTTTTGTCATAAGAGCACGACCTACAGCTACCATCTGACGCTGACCGCCGGAAAGACTTCCCGATAAGTCATTTCTCTTTTCCTTAAGTACAGGGAAAAGTGTATAAACCATATCAAGTGTGTCTTTTACTCCCGCACGGGCATTCTTCGGAAAACTACCCATAATCAAGTTGTCTTCTACTGTCATTCTTATAAAGCAACGGCTACCCTGAGGCACAAGTGAGAGTCCTCTTGTAACGATTTTTTCTGCAGGAAGGTTTGTAATATCTTCACCTTTGAAGTAAACTTTTCCCGCACTTGCTTTATGAATACCTGCAATAGTATCCATAAGTGTTGATTTACCGGCACCGTTTGCACCGATAACGGATACTATTTTTCCTTGTGGTACATCCAGGCTTGCGGAATGTACTGCGATGAAATCGCCGTATTTAGCCTGAACACCTTCAACCTTTAACATCGGCTCACTCATCTTCTTCCACCCCCAGATATACTTCTTCTACGAGCTTGGAGTTCATAACTTCTCTCGGCTCACCTACGAGTAAATTGTGGCCTTCAGCCATACACATAAGTACGTCTGTTGACTCAACCATTGTCTGGATAACGTGTTCGATCCAAACAATCGAATAGTTAGCTGCCTTAAGGTCGGCAACCATTTTCATAACGTCCTGCACTTCGGCTTCTGTAAGACCGGCAGCAACTTCATCAAGAAGTAAAAGCTGTGGTTTCGTGCCGAGTGCACGAGCAATCTCCATTCTCTTTCTGTCAAGGAGGGTTAATTCTCCTGCGCGAATTTCTCTTTTTTCATATAATGATGTTAACTTTAATGCTTCCAAGGCAACTTCGCGGCCCTCGTGTTCAGAACATTTCGCACCGTGAACTGCTGCAACGAGCACGTTTTCAAATACGCTCATTCCTTCGAAAGGACGAGGTACCTGATATGTACGACCAATACCAAGCTGGCAGCGGGCATTTGCCGGCATCTTGGTAACGTTCTGTCCATTAAATGTTATCTCTCCCTGTGTCGGAATAATAAGTCCGATTAGAGCATTAAACATTGTTGTCTTACCACAACCGTTTGGGCCGATGACGCCGTAAACGTCACCCTTCTTTACCTCAAATGATAAGTCGTTAAGAATCTGAACTCTACCATATCCTGCATTAACGTTTTTAAATGTTAATATGTTGTCCATGTTTTCTCCTTTTATTTATACGCCGCATTAGGCATTTTGAGGTTCGAATTTTCAAAAGAAGGTGGAGAAGGTCAAACTCCTCCACCTCTTTTGATAATTTTCTTAAAAATTTAATCTTATTTGGTTAAAGATTATCTGTTTGTAGCGTTACCTGCTACATATGTACCTGTTGTAGGAACTACATCGTATACAGAGTTGTCGATAACTACGAGTGAAAGTTTACCGTCAACCATCTGCCACTGTCCACCACCGATACATGTGTCAGAGTATGTTAAACCACCCATTGTCTGGTCATATTTGATTGGTCCAACGATTGTCTCTGTATCGATTTTTGCAAGAGCATCACGAACTGCTTCTTTATCTGTTGTTCCGGCTGCCTGGAATGCCTGAACTGCAAGTTCAAGAGCTGCATAACCATAACCTGCAGGCTGTGGCATTGTACGTCCGTTATCTGTTAAGTATTTAGCACCAAGATCTTCGCAAGATACACCTGTAAGTGCAGATACGAATGTGTTTGTAGGAGCCCACCATACTTCTGTCATGATACCTTCGGCATCATCACCCAAAGCTGCAACGTCACCTTCAAGCAAGCAACATTTACCCATTGTGATACATCCGAGTTTAATACCTGTAGCCTTAACATCTTTCAAAAGATTTAAGAAATCAGGTGGGATGTTTGTACCTGCAAGGATATCAATCTGCTCTGAAGCATATTTGCTTACATAGCTTGAAAAGTCTGTTGTACCTGATGGATACTGACCCGGATCAACAAGTACATAACCATCTTCTGCAACTTTCTCTTTGAATACGTTGTACCAAGCTGTACCATCTGCGTCGTTAGCAAAAGCGATACCTACTTTAGCACCTGAACCAGGAGCATATCCTGCTGCTGTCCAAAGAGCTTTATACTGTTCGTAAACCTTTTCGATTGTCCAGAATGCGTGGAATGTCCATTCGAATTTGTCAGCTGAACCTGCTACTGCGTTAACAGGAGCCTGAATAGCTACACAAGGAACACCAAAACGTTCTGCAACTGCTGCTACAGGAATAACTGTTTCAGGAGTCTGAATAGCAACGAGCATATCTACGTTGTCCTCTTCAACTAACTTCTGAGCCATTTCTGTACATGTGTTTGAATCTGACTGTGAATCGTAAACAATTACGTCAATGTTTTTAGCTGCACCGTCAACTTCGATACCGCCGAGTTTGTCGTTAACGTATGTTTCGATTTCGTTAACCAACCAGTCAACACCTTCACCGTTACCTGCAAGGGCACCGGTTGTTGGGTTTACGTAACCAATTTTGATTACGTCGCCTGATGAACCGCCTGAGCCACCGTTCTCGCAGCCTGCAAGCATGCTTGCGCCGAGTGCCGCTACGATTCCGAAAGCCAAAAGACTTCTTTTCTTCATCCTTTTTTCTCCTTTCAAAGACCAAAATATATTTTTCCATACCCCCAAGCGAACCTTCTTAATTTCGCTCTCAAGTACAATCCAAATTTTACGCTGATTATTATGAAATGTCAACAAAACTGCCCCTTTCAAATCTTACAATTTTGTTAACAAGTCACAAAAAAGGCTCTGAAATTATCTCAAAATTCTTAATTGAAACATTTACGTAAATTTTTATTCCCTTATGGAAATAATAAATTGTACTTAGCCGGAAACATTGAAAAATAAGGGATTTCACCATACAGATTGCATATTATTCAGTTAACATAATTTTGTTATTTAGGTGATTTTTAACAATCAGAACTTTGTAACATAATTGTAATTATTCCTTATAGGAATAAACGCAACACAAAAGGAGCTGTCTTTTGACAGCTCCTTTTGTGTTTAAAAGGCAAAAAATATAAAGAGCTATAGTTTTGACTTTGCCAAAACTATCGCAGCAAAATCCGGCTGTCCAAGCTGGTTCATGGTACAGCCTTCCATTAAACAGATTCTCGGCTCTTCTGTTAAACGGAAATTGCTAAAAGGCATTTGGAAAGGGATTCCCTTATCGAAGTCAGCTTCCAATGCAGTTTTCCTAAACCTTTCCAAATGTGTGTTATCCATCGGAAACGGCGCATGACCGCCCCATATTTTTATAGGGTTTAGTTTAATTAGTTTATCTAATGTTGAGACGTATGTTTGGCGGTCTGTGGCATCCGGCATAAAAAGCCAGAGAAAACCGTTTGCTGCGTCTCCAACGTATAACCAGTTTTTTTCCTTTAAAAGGAGGGATAAGCTTCCTTTTGTATGACCCGGCGTGGCTACAACTTCAAAAGTGTAACCGCCGATGTCGAAAATTTCACCATCTTTAGTTTCAATATAGTCTCCCGCCGGGGCATTTATATATTCTTCCCGATTAAAGTCATCGGGTAAACCGCTTATTTTTCTTCCCGTTCCGTAATCTATTACTTCTTTGGCATCTTCAGCGGCGGAAGTTCTTTGCTCTTTGCTTGTATGTTCCAAGGCCAAAGGCATATCTTCTTTTGAAATAAATGCCGGCTCTTCAAATCTGAAATTTCCACACACATGGTCCAAATGACCATGCGTGTTGAAAATTATGAGAGGCTTATCGGTTATCTCCCTAACCGTTTTTTTAATATCGCCAAAACCGTATCCCGTATCTATAAGCATTGCTTTATCCTTGCCTACAATAAGTTCGATAAATACGTTTTCGGCACTTGTAATCCTGTAAATATCATCTTCAAGTTTAATTGTTCTGTAAAAATTACTCATACTATCGCTCCATATAACACGTTTTTTATTTAATTATTTCAAATATAATCTTTAAGGTCAATAATCAAACTCAAACTTGTTATGGTTTAGTCTTTTATCTTGATTTCAACGCATCTGTAGTAAGCTGATCCGACAAGAAGAAGCTCATAAGATCTGCATGTGTGGCATCCGGATTGAATCTTACGCACAAGTTTTTAACATCATCAAGTGACATCTGCGAAAGTGAAACATCCGCTGTTCCTGCCATGGATTTTGTCATTACGTTATCAATATCTTCTTTGCTGTCGATTACATATGCTACAGATTCAAAGCGCTCAGGCTTAAAGTCCGGATACTGACAATCGTTAATTGCATTATCCAAAAGAATTAAAGCATATGCAATGTTTTCGGCAGGTGAGAAGCTAATGTATTGGATTGTTCCATCTCCACCGATATCGCTGATAATGGACTGGTCGTCATCAAAACCACCTGTTACGAGTTTTGTATCAGCCGAGCAAAGTCCGTCGGCAACAGCCTGCTGCATTGTAGGATAAACAAATTGTGTACCTGCACAAAGTGCAACTATGCCGTCAAGTTTATCGCGACCGGCTTCCTGAAAATAGCTTTCTTCCAAAGGCTGGAACTGCAATGTTGTTACACCGCCTACAATTTCAATGCCTGCCTCGGCGCAAAGAGACTGAATTTCGTTTGATGCCTCTTCAAGGTTTGGATAAGCATATCCCGGGAATGTTATAACTCCGATTTTTGTCCAACCCTGAGCTTTAACATAATCGAAATCTTCTTTGGCAAGATCTTTTCCGTTTATATGTCCGTCGGCAATCGTGCCCAACCATTTATCGTTGTTCAAAACGTCTGCATTTACGGCAAACTGCGGATTATCACTGTATACCGAATTCATATCCGTGCCAAAGCCCGCTACATAAAGATCCGGATATTCTTTCATGATTGCTCCGATACCGCCGTCTTGGCTTGAAATAATACCGACAACATCATTTGTCATGCCGTTTTTAACTGCCTGAAGGTTACCGTCCGGATCGTTAAACATATCTCCGTAAACAATTTTGAGTTCGTATCCCAACTCTTTGCAAATTGCTTCGGCCCAGTTTTTGTTTGTTTCGTAGTTAATTCCGGATGTAAGGTTTGAAAGCCACATAATTGTTCCCTTGCTTTCAGCCTGTGCACCCGACTCGCTTTTTTCGCCACCGCATCCCGCAAGTGTCGCAAGAAGCATTGCTCCGGCAAAAACAAGCGTCAAAGTCTTTTTTAAAAATTTTCCTTTCATTTCGTCCTCCTATCAACAAATATTTTAAGCAAGCTCACCACAAGACTCGCTTAAAAGCAATGACAAACAATATAGTCATTATTTGTCAATTTGATAATAAATACAGTAAATAAATTATAGTATTAACGGGAGGAATAATGAATAAATTAAAAGTGAAGAGCTATCAACCTCAGGTTGATAGCTCTACAGACCGAAGACAAAAGCCCTTTTTGGATTTTTTATCCCGAGAGGGCTTTTTTCGATTATTTTTTTCTGTTTTTTCA
>SVDN01000009.1:19473-97161 GCA_015057825.1 Lachnospiraceae bacterium | reverse complement strand
GCTTACAAATATGAAGTTTTCAATTTACAAAGTTGCATTTCCATGTACAAAACAGCATCTCGCCTTGCTATTCAGCGATTCCGCATTTTGCAATCTGATCGATTATATGCATGCAGTCCGAAAGCGGCAGCTGCGGATGATGTGAATCCGGCGCCGATACAAGGCAATGTCTGCAATTAAAGTTGCATTTACCCGTAATCGACCAGTGCACTACTTCCACATATCTTGTAGGGAAAACATGATATCTCTGCCAAGGTTTTAAAGGCTCCATCGGTTTATCGGATTTTTCTATTATTCCGTGATACTCAAATTCTTTAAAAGCCTGTGCCGAAGATTCGGAAAGCTCGTTTTCATCTACCTCTTCCACGCCGTTACAATATAATATATCCAGAAAATCGTTTTTTCTTAAGAAAAACGGCCTATCATATTTATTTGGTCCATACTCTGCACGTATGGCAAATGGTCTCTTCTTCCAACCTCTGAAGGAATATGGTTCTTTTAATCTGTAATACATGTCCTGTCTAAACGCTGTTGCTTAAATATAATCAGCAAACGCCCCTCCTTCACCTAAGTTAAATAATAAAAAGGCATGAATTCGTTAAAATTACAAATTCATGCCTATATTTACACATTCAAAATCAACAGTCTCAAAACACTGCTCTGCGAATAAAGATATATAAAATTTAACGCTTGCTTGCTTACCGGCCAGCGAAAGCATAGTTCTACTCATCATAATTATAAACCCCTAAAAATTAAAAACCCCATTTTTTCAACTTTTATATTGTTATTGTATCATATTATGAATATTAAAACAAATTTTTTCCGATTTCTTGTTCCCATATGCGTAGTATATCAGTGTGCGAGCGTTTTTTTTGCTTGACATATTATTTAGTTTCCTTTAAAATAGCGTCGGAAATATGTTTATAAATCGCGCGAGACATATTTCGTCTGTATGAAATCTTGCCCAAATCGGCATAAATTCAACACTAAAACTATAATATCACAAAGTAAATTTTTATTTGTATAGTTACAATATTATTGGTATGTTATAATAATCATATTAAGAGGTTTTTCTTTGTGATTTTACAGAGAAAGGAGAACGACTCTATGACAGGAGGATTAGTCATGGTAACTACAAAAAAGGAAGCTCATTCTTTAATTGATAATATGTCAGATAATGACTTTTCAAAACTCTGTGATTATCTAAACACATCTCTTGATAAAACAGCCACACGTAAGGCAGCAGAAGAAAGATTTGTTTCAGAAGTTAAAGCCGCAGAAGAGTCCGTCGCAAAAGGAAACTATGTTACTCTCTCCGAACTTCATGAGTTTCTGGATGTTTAAATGCACAATGTAATAATTGAAAAAGAGGTTCAACATCAACTATTAGACTTGAAAAACTATCTTTTAAATGCTCATGGCAAAGCAATAGGAACAAGCAGATTTTCTGAAATCATGTCTTCATTGGATAATTTACAGTATTTCGCTGATATAGGTAGCAATATAAAAGAAAAATATAATGTTAAATGTCCGGATAACTGGTTCTTACTATATTCTAATATGAATTACTTCATCTATAGCAAAAACGATTCAACCATTACCATACTAAAAATGTACAACAATAAACAAGATTTTATATATGATCTTTTTGGTGTTAAAATGCGTTCACAAGAGTCCATAGATTATTGGGGTGAATAAATCCCCCACGAAATATCCGCTAGCAAGCATAACAGACTCAACAATAAACGGTAAAACCAGTGGCCGTTCAAACAATATACATTATAAAATCTGTGGAGAATGTGGAAACGAAGTACAAGAAGCACATACATGGGAAAAACTATCAGGTACGGGAAATTATAAAAGCCAAACATGTACAGCAGATGGATATCAGAAATACCGCTGTAAAGTATGTGGAGCGATATATACAGAAACATTAACCCGTTGGGGCCATAGTTTTACAGATTTAAATGGTGCTGTAACACAATATACATCATGTACGGCAAACGGTGTAAGATATTATACATGTTCAAGATGCCATACTCAAGGAACAAATACAGGCACATACGAATATGCGTGGGGACATAATATGCAATGGACTCATGATAACGGTAGCCATTGGAGAGATTGTAGCAGATGTGATTATACCGATAGTTGGGCCGGACATTTATGGAGTTGGACTGAATTTAATGGTTGTAGAGGCCCTGAAAACAATTGGACACAAGATGCTCATTGTGATACATGTGGCGCAAGATGGGATACAGGCGTAGCATGTACAGGTAAACATCAGTACTACTTGCAAGGTGGTTTTAACCCAGTAAGTAATAGCATGATATCCGGTGATTTTAGGTGCAATCTTTGCGGAAGAACAAATACATTCTATTTCGAACCGGGTAAAGGACAATCATATATTGAAGCAGGACTTTAATAAAAAAAGGTTTTCATCAAATGATGAAAACCTTTTTCTTGTTTATCTTATAGTATTGCATCAAGGTTATTAACAAAATAATTCACCTTATATTTTGCAATCTTATTGGCTAAATCAGTTGCATCTGCACCATATGAAACACAATAATCATAAGTTGTTCTTCCCATAATTATGTTACAGGCTAACCAAATGGAATTGCCGGGATCAAAATTATAATGCTCACTAATACTTTGAAGTGCACTTTCAAAAGTCATTAGTTGATCACCTTCATAATAATCGGTATCAAGCCATTTATAAGTAGAAGAATTTTCTCCCATCTGCTCATAAGCACTTGCGCCTTCAATCGGATCTAATGATGCAATCTCGTCCGCATATACCACCTTAACAATCTCTTCTTTTTCAGAAAGGCTCAAATCATTCCAAACAACCTTTTTCTCGGCATCTGTCATTGTATCCCAGTTAGTAGATGCATTTGTCTTTAATTCTTCTTTATTTTCTTCTGCCTTTTTCTCTGCTTTTAGCTCTTCAATGAGCTTATCTTCATCGTATACATATGTGAATTTAACTTTTATTTCACCGTTTTCATTTGAAACCGTTGCATAATCGCTAACTAAGCTTGAAGGAATATCCTTTTCGCTGCCGTCGCTGTAAATGAGGGTGAATTTAAAGTCATCAAGGTTAATAGGCGTATCGGCTGTGTATGTAACTCCGTCTTTAAGCTCTGCCTTTAAATCAACCGGATATACAAGTTCTTCTTTTGATACTGTAGGTTCTTTTTCGCAGGCTACTGTAAATACTGAAAGTGAAAGCACTGCAACCAATGCAAATATAATTTTTTTAATATGTTTCATAATTAAATCCTTTCGCTGAACGTTTCTCCAAAAATGTAGCATCTTATTTCAAAAAACGCCGCAAGGCGTTTTTTTATGCCATAGTTCTATCTGCATATAATGTATCTGTAGCTTCATCATACCAATAAATTGCATCAGGCCACACAACAGCTTCATCACCTAAATCCCAGTATCCCCAACAATATCTATAATTTGCAGGCGCACCCGGAATACCGCAATAAAACAAATAAGGTTCACCGTTAGCCATATACATTTGTTCACCGTTTTCATAAAATTGTGGTTTAGGGTTTCTATACCAGTCTTCGTAGAAAGCCAAATCAGCAGCTCTACGTTCTTCACAACCGGGGTTGTTAGGTAAAACATTATTAAGCTCAGCTCCAGACATCATATAATACATTTCAGGGCCTCTAGGAGAATAAGCTTTTACATAATCAGCAAGGTCAATAACATCCCGTTCTCTTCCGGTTACGTCATAGCCGTTATGATAAGTGTGTCCATCCAATCTTTGATTTGGTGGCACATAACCTTCTTGACGGACAAATTCACTATTAGATGTGCTTTCGTCGCCACTGAAATACTCAGATGCTGTATTACCTGTTGTATTATTAAGTGTCTCAGCTTCAATTGTTGTTGTAGTTTCCGGTTCACTTATAGGAATAGAAATTTCTGAAGTAAATGATTTATTTTCTTGTTCTTCTTTAACTTCAGCAACAACCATATCGGAAGCGTTGTTCTTAATAGCTACCGGAATAACAACAGAGGCTGCTATACCGCATAATATAATAACAGTCAAAATCTTGCTTACAAGTGATTTTGTTATTAAATCTTTAATAAAACTAAATAATTTCATATAAATATATCCTTTCGATAATAAAGGGCAACCAATACTTTTTTATATTGTAGTAGTCACTGTCAAGTGACTACTACAACTGATATGCGTAGTATATCAGGCGCGGCATACAAAAGGGGCTCTAAACTAAAGATGGGGGTAAGAGATACTTTCCATTTCCTCATAGCTGCATTTTAATTGCTCGAAAATAACGTAAAGGCTGCGTACGCACCTTGAAAAGTCAAGGCCTTGACGTTTATTTTCGATGCAGATTATGCTCTTAGCTAAGAGGGAAAGAAAAAATATTGCCTATCAGTCACATATTCAAATATTTAGCCGCCGTTAAATGCCGTGAAAATAATATTTGTTTTAAAACCATAAAGTGAGATTTTAGAACATGTTGGAAAATCTCTGTAAAGAAGCAAGGATTGGACAGGACGTCCAATCCAGGCGAACTCTGAGCCCGGATGGCGAATGTGAGCCGGTTGCGGACTATTGTAGCTATATAGAATGATTTTCCTTACTTGTTCTTAATCGAACGACCGGTTTAAAAACAAATATTATTTTTGCGGCACGCAAAAGGCGGCAGCTCAATATATGAACTGCCGCCTGATAGACAATTATTTAAAATTTTCCCGCATCTGCAGCTTCCTGTACCGCTACGGCTACGGCAACGGTAGCACCTACCATTGGGTTGTTACCCATACCGATAAGTCCCATCATTTCTACGTGAGCCGGAACAGATGAAGAACCCGCAAACTGTGCATCCGAATGCATTCTGCCCATAGTATCCGTCATACCGTATGAAGCAGGGCCTGCAGCCATGTTATCCGGATGAAGTGTACGTCCTGTACCACCGCCCGATGCAACAGAGAAATATTTCTTACCCTGCTCGATACATTCTTTTTTGTATGTACCTGCAACAGGGTGCTGGAAACGTGTTGGGTTTGTTGAGTTACCTGTAATGGAAACATCAACGCCTTCTTTATGCATGATAGCAACACCTTCAGTTACATCATTTGCACCATAGCAGTTAACCTTTGAACGAAGTCCCGTTGAATAAGCTTTTCTTGAAACTTCTTTAACTTCGCCGGTGTGGTAATCCATTTCGGTCTGAACATATGTAAAGCCGTTGATACGTGAAATAACCTTGGCTGCGTCTTTACCGAGACCGTTTAATATAACACGAAGCGGCTCTTTTCTGACTTTGTTTGCTTTTTCAGCGATACCGATAGCACCTTCTGCGGCTGCAAATGATTCGTGACCTGCAAGAAAAGCGAAACATTTTGTATCTTCTTCAAGTAACATTTTTCCGAGGTTACCGTGACCCAAACCAACTTTTCTGTGGTCTGCAACGGAACCCGGAATACAGAAAGCCTGAAGGCCTTCACCGATTGCTGCTGCTGCGTCCGCTGCTCTTCTGCAACCTTTCTTGATTGCGATTGCCGCACCTACAGTGTATGCCCAGCAAGCGTTTTCAAAACAAATAGGCTGAATGCCTTTAATCTGATCGTAAACATTAAGACCTGCGTCTTTTGTAATTTTTTCTGCTTCTTCTATGGAAGAAATACCATAGCTGTTTAAAACAGAGTTGATTTTGTCAATTCTTCTTTCGTATGACTCAAATAATGCCATGTCTTATTCCTCCCTTTATTATTCTTTTCTCGGGTCGATGATTTTAACCGCATCATCAACTCTTCCGTACTGACCTTTTGCTTTTTCCCAAGCTGTGTTAGGATCGTCGCCGTTTTTGATGAAGTCTGTCATTTTACCGAGACTTACAAACTGGTAACCGATGATTTCATCATCTTCATCCAAAGCAATGCCTGTAACATAGCCTTCTGCCATTTCAAGATAACGAGGACCTTTTTTAAGTGTACCGTACATCGTACCAACTTGTGAACGAAGGCCTTTTCCCAGGTCTTCAAGACCTGCGCCGATGGCAAGACCGTCTTCGGAGAAAGCTGACTGGCTTCTTCCGTAAACAATCTGTAAGAAAAGTTCTCTCATTGCTGTATTGATAGCATCACAAACAAGGTCTGTGTTTAAAGCTTCCAAAATAGTTTTGCCCGGTAAAATTTCCGATGCCATAGCAGCGGAATGTGTCATACCCGAACATCCGATAGTTTCAACCAAAGCTTCCTGAATGATGCCGTCTTTAACATTAAGTGTTAACTTACAGGCACCCTGCTGTGGCGCACACCAGCCGACACCGTGTGTCAAACCGGAAATGTCTTTCACTTCTTTTACCTGTGTCCATTTACCTTCCTGAGGGATAGGTGCAGGTCCGTGGTTTGTACCGCGGGCTACGGGACACATCATTTCAACTTCATGTGTGTAAATCATATACTTACTCCTTTTTTATGTATTACACCGATTATTAAATCCGCCTTTGATTTAAAACGGTGCTTGATATCTTTATATGTGACACAAAGTCATATTTAAAATAAAATCCAAAATATGTCACAAAATCTATGATTTCATGCCTTATATAGTTTACAATATTTTGCATTTTTAATCAAGAAATAAGCATTATTTTGAAAACGTTTTTCGTTAATTATTAAAAATTTCCCTTAAAAATGTTAACAATTCGTACAAGATATGTTAACAATATAAGTTTATTATGATAATGTATTAGGGTGAGTTTACTTTTTTAGGAGAATTTGTATGAATGAAATGATAATTAACTTTAAAAAGCTAAACGATAAGGCCATTACACCGACATATGGTACCGTATTCAGTGCCGGTGCCGATTTATACGCTTGTTTGGATGAAGATGTTACAATCCCTGCGGGAGAGGCCGTTATTATCAAAACGGGCTTGGCAATGGAAATACCTGTGGGATATGGCGGTTTCATTTATGCAAGAAGCGGTCTTGCCGCAAGACAAGGACTTGCTCCTTCAAATAAAGTCGGTGTTATTGATGCGGACTATAGGGGTGAAATAATGGTTTCTCTTTTTAACCAATCAAAAAAACCCGCAACCATTCACCACGGCGAACGAATTGCACAAATGGTTATTGCACCTTTTGCCGCAGCAAGCTTTAATCAAGTTGACGAATTGGAAGAAACATGCCGCGGAACCGGGGGATTTGGTTCAACGGGCAAATAAAACCTTGGGGGTAACAATTAGGGGTATATAAGAAAAACGGGTAGATAACTACCCGTTTTTCTTTAAATTAAGCTTAATTTACGCCATTTTGTTAACAGCCTGAGCAAGTCTTGAAACCTTTCTTGCTGCATTGTTTTTGTGGTATACACCTTTTGTGCAAGCTTTTTCGATTTCAACTGTTGCATTTCTTAAAGCAGTTGCTGCTGCTTCCTTATCACCTGCAACGATTGCTGCGTCAACTTTTTTGATTGATGTTTTTACTTTAGATCTGATAGATTTGTTTCTAGCAGCTCTTTTCTCAGTTACTAAAATTCTTTTTTTAGCTGATTTAATATTTGCCACTTGCGGCACCTCCGAATAATAATCTATTTGTCATCCATGCAAATTAGAGAGTGAGCATTTCCGACATAGAATAATTACATCTTTATGGATGCGGACTATCCAATGTAAAAACCATTTTATAGTTTAACCTTTTGATATTTGCTTGTCAATGATTTTTTTATTCTTACAAATATCCCTATTTTTAAAATGTTAATCAGGAAGTTTTTGAAGAATACTTAACAAGCAAGCTTTCAAGCCCAACCACTTCATCTATTCTGCCTGTCTTTACTTTTTCTTCATAATCGCAAAAATCATCAAGGGCGGCCTTAAGAGTTTTTTTGCTGAAATTTTTTGTAAAAGGTAAATTTACCTTTACTCTTGCTTCTTTTATATTAAGTTTACCGGCAATCTGCGCAGGACTTAAGCCCGACTCTTTCAGACAGCTTATTTGATAAATAATATTGAACTGATTGCTTAGCAAATATAAGATTCTCATAGGTTGCTCCCTCTCGGCAAGCAAGTCGTTGAAAATCTTCAAAACCTTCTTAACGTTTTTTTCCATCATATTGTTGGTAATGGCAAATACAACGGTATTTAAGTTTTTAACGCACAATTTGTCAATATCATCTTTGCTGATGTCTTTTTTGTCATCCACGTATGCGCAAAGCTTATCAATCTCATTAATGAGATTTTCCATATTTGTACTTACGCATTCTATAAGATAATTGGCAATTGCGGGACTTATATTGCAGTTTTTTTCCGCAACTTTCATTTGAACCCATTTACAAAGCACGCTCTCGTCCTGTGCATCCAATTTGCAAATATAGCCTTCTTTTTGAATGCGCTTAACAAGCCTGCTTCTTAAATCCACATCTTCTTCAACGAATACGATAACCACTTCTTCGATTTTTTTATCAAGGATTTTTTCAAGGGGATGCTCGCTTTTTTTGTCTTTATCCGCCCCTTCATCATCCTTCTTCTTCGCCTTGAAAGCCTTGGAATTGTCAATAACGATCAGCCTTTTGTCTGCAAAAAACGGCATGGTTACCACCATATCTTCGAGTTCTTCGTAATTTAAATCGCCTTCAAAATACGAATAATTCATGCCGTCGTCTCCCACAATGGCATCTTTTAATTTGTTTTTATATTGATTTTTAAGATATGCTTCTTCGCCGTAAAGCAGATAAATGCCTTCAAATGAAGAGTTTTTAATATCTTCGTTGATTTTTTTCATATACTTACCCGATTAATAATAATTCCCTGCTATCGATTAAAAAATCAATAAACAACTATATAAATTTTAATTGTATTGGCTTTTATTGTCAATCAAATAAGGCTTAATTTTATAGCTCTTTCCGTCCGTTTCAAGGATAATCGCTCCGCTTGTGTTTGTTGTATAAATCTTTGCACCCGTAGCATTCAATCTTTCAAGGCTTTCTTTATGAGGGTGCCCGTATCTGTTGTTTACTCCGGCGGAAATAACGGCCGTATCGGGATTTACAGCCTCTAAAAACTCCTTTGTGGATGAATTTTTAGAGCCATGATGTCCCACTTTCAGCACCTCGTATTTATCTTTATCAAGACCCGCCTTAAGTAACTTTTCTTCCCCTTCTTTCCCCAAATCCCCGGTTAAAAGCAAATCGAACTCAGCAAAGCTTAGAGTCAGAACCTGGGAATTTTCGTTTTCATCATCGCTGTAATCGCCTTTTATGGGATATAAGCTTTTTAAAATCACACCATCAAGACTGATTGTTGCCGACCTTGAAATATAATTGATTTCACAACCGGCGTTTTTTGCCGCGCTTTTAAGTTCCCTGTAATTGTCGTTGTTTTTGGCCGCTTCTGACAGAATAATGTTCTTAACTTTGACTTTGTCAACATAAGGACTGTTCAACATTTCAATCACCCCACTTGTGTGATCGCTGTCTGCGTGGCTTATTATACTGTAATCAATGGATTTTATACCATAATACTTCAAACAGCTTTCCAGCCTGTTTTCATACAAATCTTTTACATCACTGCTTCCTCCGTCAATCAAAACAACCCTGTTATTCGGAGTTTTAATAACTATACCGTCTCCCTGACCCACATCCATAAAAATAATTTGAAGATTGGAGTTAAATCTTATGGTGCAAGAAAAGATTACAAAAGCAAACAATATAAGCATGGTAAGTGCAAATTTTTTTTTGTTGATTAAAAAAGCTTTAATATTTTCATGCCCAAAATCATTTTTTTTCAAGCAATATTTTCGTAAAAAACATATAACAATAATCATCAAAACAAGCAAATAGTAGATTGTTATTCTTACTATGCTCATGTGGGCTATGTTTATTACGCAAAACGGAAGGCATTCCAATAACTTGCAAATCAAATCGTAGAAGCAAAGAATATAATAAGCTGCCGCCAAAAAGATTTTTGCCAAAAGCAAACTAAAACTTGCGATAAATACAGACAAAAGCCCGGAGGCTAAAAGCAAGGACATAAGCGGAATTACTATCAGATTAACCAATACGCTGTAGGGAGACATTTGAAAATACGAATTAATAAGCAAGGGAGTCGAAAGCACCGTTATGCTAAGGCTCGTCATTGCTGCTTTTGCAATATCGCTTTTTATTTCAAAAGCATTTATAAGCGCGTTTCCGAGAAGTACTATTGCGCTTATGGCGAGAAACGACATTTCAAAAGATACATTAAACAAATATAAGGGATTAGCCAGCAAAAGTAAGATTGCCGCAAGGCTGAGAGCCGTTATAATATCGTATCTTTTTCCCAACACATCAGCCAAAAGCTTTATGGCAAACATTATAACCGCGCGCATAATCGATACGCTGTTTCCGCATAAAAAGCTAAAGGAAATCATCAGAAATCCGGCTGCAATTGCCGCAGGCGTAAAGGAAAAGGCTTTTCTAAGCAACTTATAAAAGGCCATACCGATAATAGATACATGAAGGCCCGAAACAGCAAGGATGTGGGATATTCCCGCCAGTTGATAGGCATTTTTCGTATCAAGGCTCAAATCTCCTTTGTCCGCTGTAATTATCGCTTTAATCAAAGCTGCTTTGTCGCCGGCGATTTCATCAATCAGTGTTTGGATTTTGCCTTTAAGATTATATATGGCTTCCTTGAAATAATTTACGCCATAATCCCTTACACTTATGTTTTTTACTTTTAAATTTGCAAAATATCCCAATGAATTGTTGTATTTTTTTTGATCGAAATTACCGGGATTTCTTGCTGTATTAAAGCCCTTATTAGTACACTTGGCCTTTATAATATTTCCGACTCTTATATTGTCAAAAGCCTCGGCATTTAAAATAAGCTTAATGTTTTTAATGCTTTTTCCCGTTTGCTCGTCCAATAAGTATTTTGCTTTAATATAGCATTTCGAATAGTCATCCTTTGTTTCAATTCTTTCGACTTCCCCCAGGCATATCACGTCTCCATTTGTTTTGAAGGAATCACTAGCCTTAAGTTTTTGGTCGAAAAAGCTCAAACGCAAAGCCCCTATAAATAAAAACATCAACAAAATCAAAAAAAGCCTTTTAAGATTTGCGAATTTTGTTGAGTTTACCACTTTTTTAAAAGCAATAGTCAACAAGGCTATAACAAATATCAGCAGCAAAAACAGCAAGGTATTTGTAACCTTGCCGTTCTTAGCTATTAAAACAGCTGTAGCCTCTCCAAGCACCAGACCAAGACATGCAAAAGTTAATGGTCTGTTCACGCTGTTATCCTTTCACAATATTAAGATTTCTTATAAACGGATCGTTAAGTTCTATTGCTCCGTGGAAGACTATTTGCGAATCTCCCAAAACCGATATCTGAACCTGATTAACGTAGTTTAACTCACATAAGGAATTTACCAAAGAATAAATAATCACATCATTGTCAACCGAGGTATTTTGTTTAATGAATTCTTCATCAAAATCCACATAGCAAATGCCGTTTTTTGTTGAAACGCTGACTATTTCAATATCATCTTCCAATGTCGGATAAACTTCTTGGCTTGCATCCTCTTCGCTTGCATTTATAAGGCTGTATTTTCCAAGACTTTCCGGTCCGTCAATAAGAGCTTCCACCACCAGTCTTTCAACGGATTCGACTTCATCATATTCAATAGTGGTTGAAACCGGAATAAGAGCATTTCCCGATTCATCCGCAAAATACAGAGTCAGATTTATAAAGCTGTTTAAGCTCTCACCGCTGGCCACAACATCCGCAAAGGACTGCCTATTCATATTTCCTATAATTCTTCCGGCAGAATCCGTTAAAGGTTGTGAATCAATGTTGAAATTAACATAGCTTACACCATCGATTTGTAAAAGGCTGAGTACTATTGCCGCACGTCCAAGCAGCTCTCTTTCTTTATCCATTGACAAATACTCAGAATTAAAGTTCAGTGATAAAATCGAATTATTAAAGCTGTTTTCAAGACATTGAACATTGTCATCAAAAGGATTCTTGTATCCCGAATCCTTCGAATCCGTAAACAATAAACCTAAAACTTCTTCGACTTGCTCCGTCGTTGTTTTGGCTGCAAGAGTATGCTTTAAAGGCTTTAACTCGTCAATCATATTGCTGACATAGTAAAGATCTATTGAATTATATACATAATCTTCCACATATGAATAATTTCTTTCCTTGCCCGCACATCCCATAAATACAAAAGAACAGGCCACTGCAAGCAAAAATGATATGATAAATTTTTTCATTATTTTTGCCTTTCCGCATCTTCGGGAGGTGTATAAACCAAAGGTATTCTCACGGCAAATGTCGTTCCGTGGCCCTCCTCGCTGCTAACCTTAATGTTACCTTTATGCATAAGAATTATATTTTTGGTTATGGAAAGACCAAGACCGGTTCCGCCGGTTTCCCTCGATCTTGCCTTATCTACGCGATAAAATCTTTCAAATATTTTATCGTAATCCTCTTTGGCGATTCCGATACCCGAATCTTCAACCCTTACATAAAAATATTTTGAGTCGGAATTCAAACTGATTCTTACCCATCCGTCATCAACATTGTATTTAACCGCATTTTCCACCAGGTTGGTTATGGCCATTGTAAGTTTTTTCTCATCTACATCGGCATAAACCTCCCTTAAGCTTTCGTATACGACTTCTATGTTTTTGCTTTCGGCAATCGGATGAATTCGCTTTAATATAAGGTCTATAAGATCGTTGATACTAACCTTTTCCATATTTAAGGCCGTAGCGTTTCTGTCCATTCTGACTAAGGTTAAAAGGTCGTTTATTATATCATTTTCTCTGTCGATTTCACTGACAATATCGCTCATAAACTCTTTGTAAAGTTCAACCGGAGCATCTTCCCTTGATACTATGGCATCAGCAAGTACTTTTATGGAAGTTATAGGTGTTTTAAGCTCATGTGATACATTTGAAACAAATTCTTGACGTGAATTTTCATATTCGTCTAATTTTGCAACCAATCCGTTAAAAGCATCCGCAATGTTTTTTGTTTCGGAAAAGCTGGATTCTTTAATGGTTCTGTCAAAAACACCCACCGTAGCAAGCTCGATTCCGTCTTCTATTCTTTTTAGAGGCTTAACGAATCTTTCCGCAACAATAATGGCAAAAATAACAATAAGCACGCTAAAAAGGGATATCATAATATTTCCGTTTATCATCAACTGATTTACGGATGTCTGAATATCTTTTACGGAATATGTAACATACAAAACCGCAGAAGGCTTGTCTTCTTCGGATGCTGTCATACCAACCACAAATTCCACAAGCTCGTAATCCGAATCATAATTTTTTAGGTCGCTTCCGTTAAATGCATTTATTACGGCCTTTGAAATACAATATTTGGATCTGTCAATCTGATATGAATCCCAGGCAACCTTATAACTTTTATCAATAACAACGATTCTGCTGTCATACAATGATGTGATTTCATAATCCAGGTTGTTGACATCACCCTTCGAAATAATGCTGTTTTTAAGTACAGTGCATTGCTTAGAAAGAAGCTCGATACGCTTGTCTATGAGCTGACTTTTGGTTGAAGATACATAAACCAAATTAAAGAGTATGAGTGGGATAATTCCGGCAACAATAAGAATTAAAAGCACCGCAAAGCGCATGCTTTTAATATATCTGTTGTGAATTGTAAAATTATTAGTCCTTAAAATAATAACCAACTCCCCACTTAGTATGAACATATTTAGGTTCTTTAGGATTTGATTCTATTTTTTCACGAAGTCTTCTAACGTGAACATCGACAGTTCTTGCATCACCCGGGTATTCGTAACCCCACACAAGACTGAGAAGTTTCTCACGGCTGTATACTTTGTTTGGATTTGTGCATAAAAGCTCAAGCAAATCAAACTCTTTTGCCGTAAGATTGATTTCGTTATTGTTTATATAGAGGCGTCTTCCTTCCAAATCAAGACGCATATCCTTGCTTATTATTTCCTTTGGCTGTTCCTTATCGTCGGAATGTTTTGCGCTTCTGCGCATTATGGCTTTCATTCTGGCTTTAACTTCAAGCACATTGAAAGGCTTTGTAATATAGTCATCGGCGCCGTAATCCAGACCAAGGATTTTATCCATATCATCGCCTTTTGCCGTAAGCATAATAACAGGCATATCCGAAAACTCTCTGATTTGCCTTAAAACCTCAAAGCCATCAAGTTTAGGAAGCATTACATCAAGTAAAACAACACAGTATTCACAAGATTTTGCGCACTTCACCGCTTCTTCGCCATCGTATGCGCAATCCACCTCATAGCCATCCTGCTCAATACTGAATTTCAGCCCCTTAACTATCATTTTTTCATCGTCTACCACAAGGACTTTACCGGCCATTACATTCTCCTTTAATCCCTAATTATACATTTATACTTTTATCAAATCTTTGATTTTGGCAAACGAAGCGTCTTTGATACCCGTAACGTTCATAATGTCTTCAATTGCCGAAAATCCACCGTTCTTTTCTCTGTAATCTATAATCGTTTTTGCTCTTGACTGACCTATACCCGGAAGTGTTGTAAGTTCATCCGCCGATGCCGTGTTGATATTTACCAATCCATCCGATGCCACAGACCCGGCTTCATTTGCTTGCTCCCCTATTTCCGGAATATATATTTGCTCTCCGTCTTTTATCTCTTTTGCCAAATTAATACTCTGCGTATCGGCAAATTCGCTTATTCCACCGGCTGCTTCGATAGCCGCAAAAACTCTGCTTCCGCTTTCCAGTTCGAATACACCCGGATTATTAACCCGGCCGCAAACATGAACGTAAATCATAGATTTTTCCGTAGTTTCGCTCTCTGCGCTTTCGTATTCGATTTCATCATCCTGCGCCAAGGGATAATCTTCATTTTTGCTGCCGGAATTAGCATAGAATAATCCAAGAACAATAAAACATATCGCAATCAATGCAAATAAGATTTTTTTATTAAATTTCACTCTTTTCCTCTTTCCAAGGAAAATAACCTAAGGACATTTCTATTCTACAAAATAATCCCTAAACTGGCAACAAAATAATTATTTATAAATCTGCATTTTTTCTTCGATTCCGCTCTGCAAAGCATTAAGTTCTTCTTCTGCATCTCCACCGTTCCATACACTGTTTAGCATGTTTTGAAGACTTAACCAGTAATCCCCGGTAACTCTGAATTTAGGCAAGCTTGTGGATTCTTCGTAAAATCCGATTATTTTTTCGTTGTAATCGTTTGCGTAATCCTTAAGGAGCCTACAAGATTGCAAACCGCCTTTTTCATACATTTTATCTGCATAATCGAAGGTCATAAACTTGGCAACATCCTGAGCTTTTTCGGCATTTTTTGTGTAAGGATTGATAATCAAAACACTTGTTTCAGAAAGGGCCTTTGTTTTTAAACTATTTGACAAATCCGGAAATTCAGCTATATCTATATCGAACTCAGCCTTTTCAAGCTTCGAAACACTGTTGCAATCAAGAATAGCGAAAACCGTTTTTTGATTAACAAAATCATCCTCAATATTCTCTTCCGTCGAATTTTTGTTAACCGCAAAGATAGTATTTAAGTTTTGATAGTATTTTAAAGCTTTTAAGGCATTTTGATTGTTAAGGTTAACTTTTGAGGAATCAATTCCGCTTTCACCACCAAGGTTCAAATAAGCGCCTATAAAAGGATAATTATAAACCAAATCCGAAACATTCCATTCCAGAATCGATTGTACGCTTGAATTTTCCGGACTTACAAAATTGTTGGAGAAATTGTATATTTCATCGAATGTTTTCGGAAGCGAGTCCGTATTATCCATATTACAAGCCAAAAAAGACACATTAAATGAAAGAGGGTATCCCAACATTTGATTTTCATATGTTACGCAATTAAGCGCAATCTCAGGATAATTGTCCTCATTGTAAGTGTCTGTATCCGTGTTTTCCTTATAAAGTCCCGACAAATATACTTTTTCAAGCATTTCGCTACCGGTAATAAAAATATCCGGCGCTCCTTTGCCGCTTATGTTCATGTTATTTACCGTCTCCAGAAAGTCAACGGAAGACACATAAATAGCAGCTACCGAAACATTGTTTTTCTTAAAATATGTTTCCGAGATATCATTTAAATAACTTTCAAGTGCTGAATCCGAATACCAAATAACAACATCCGCACTTGATGTTTCCATTTCGATTTCTTTTTCGATTTCTTCCTTCGGCATTATCTCTTCCCTGTTTTGAGCATAGGAATGATAACACCAAAAGAATACCGATGCCACGATAATCATGGCCACTAAACCCTGAATTTTTTTAATCATATAAGAATTCCTTTAAATGTCTTTTAAAATTCCCCTTAAAATACCAATCATCTCATCAACGTTTTCTTCTTTGATAACAAGCGGCGGAACAAAGCGAACAACATTTGCGCCGGCTGTTATTATAATAAGACCTTTATCCAAAGCTTCGGAAACAACTTTTCCCGCAAGATCTTCTTTTAAAACAAGTCCCTGCATAAAGCCCAAACCTCTGCGGCTGTCAACTATATCGAATTCGGATACAAGTCCATCAAGCTTTTCTTCCAAATATTTCGATACTTTGTTAACATTGTCCAAAACATTATATTTTTCGAACAAATCAAAAACCGTTGAAACAGCACATGTTACGAAAGGATTGCCGCCGTAAGTACTTCCGTGATCTCCCGGAACCAAAACGTCTTTTGCTTTTCCTCTTGCAAGGAATGCACCTACAGGTACACCGCATCCCAAGGCCTTGGCTGTGCAAACAACATCCGGAAGGACATCAAAATGCTGATAAGCATACATTTTTCCGGTTCTACCCATGCCGCATTGAACCTCATCCGCAATCATGATCAAATCATTGTCATCGCAGATTTTGCGCACACCTTTAATGAATTCCGCGCTTGCAGGATAGATTCCGCCTTCGCCCTGTACTGTCTCTAAAATAATAGCACATGTATTGGAATTTACAAGTTCTTTTACGCTGTCAAGATTATTAAACTCAGCGAACTTAATGTTTGGAACAAGAGGATTGAAAGCCTCTCTGTAATGCTCATTTCCCGTTGCGGACAAGGCACCGATGGTACGTCCGTGGAATGAGTGTTTCATTGCAATTATTTCATGATTTTTATTTTTAGCATATTTTTTTGCGATTTTTAAGGCTCCTTCTATTGCCTCAGCTCCGGAATTTGTAAAAAATACTTTTTCCATGCCGCTGGCTTCGCATACTTTTCTTGCGGCTTCAGCTGTAGGAGCGCTGTAGTAGTAGTTTGATGTATGAAGCAAATTGTCTATCTGGTTTTTTAATGCATCATTATATTCTTTGTTGTTGTAACCGAGGGCATAAACCGCAATGCCCGCATTGAAATCCAGATATTTTTTACCATCCGTATCATAAAGATAGACACCGTCGCCTTTTTCCAAAACAACTTGATATCTGTTATATGTATGCATTAAATATTTTTCGCCGTTTTCGATGTATTCTTTTGTTGTCATAATTATTACCTGCCAATTACCTTTCTTCGTCTGTTTTTTCTTTTACAAACATTGTTCCGATACCTTGTTTTGTAAACATTTCAAGAAGCAAACAATGAGGAACCCTTCCGTCAACGATATGCACTCTTGAAACGCCCGCTTCCACAGCATTAATGCAATTATTAACCTTAGGAAGCATTCCGCCTTGAATAGAACCTTCTTCAATAAGCTTTCTTGCTTCGCTTGGTGTAAGCACCGGAATAAGCGATGACTTATCATCATAGTCTTTGTAAACACCTTCGATATCTGTTAAAAATGCAAGCTTTTCAGCCTTCATTTCCTGGGCGATAGCCTGTGCCGCATCATCGGCATTTATATTATATGTATTAAAATTATCATCCATTCCGATAGGGCAAACAATCGGAAGAAAGTCTTTTTCAAGCAAATCCGTAATAACGGATGCGTTTACTTTCTTAACCTCTCCCACAAAGCCTATATCCTCGCCGCCGGCATATTTTTTGTCAACCTGCAAAAGTCCTCCGTCTTTGCCGCTGATTCCGATTGCCTTGATTCCAAGGCCCTGAACCATGGTTACAAGGCTTTTGTTAACCTTATTCAAAACCATTTCCGCAACTTCCATGGTTGGCTCATCCGTAACACGAAGTCCGTTTTTAAACTTGGCTTCCATGCCGACTTTTCCAAGCCATGAGCTGATTTCGTTACCGCCACCGTGAACGATTACCGGTTTAAAGCCAACAAGTTTAAGAAGGGTAACATCTTGTATTACGCTTTCTTTCAGCTTGTCATCTACCATAGCCGAGCCGCCGTATTTTATAACAATTACTTTTCTGTTGAATTTTTGAATGTATGGAAGCGCTTCAATCAAAACGCCGGCTTTATCAAGATACATCTGCATTTCGTCTTTGTTCATTTTTCTAACCTCTTTTTGATATATTGTCTAAACATCAAATGATTATGATCTGTAATCCGCATTAATGGATACATACTCATGAGTCAAGTCGCATCCCCAAGCGGTTGCGCATTTATCACCCATTTTAACATCAGCAATGGCCGTAACCGCATCGGCGGATAAAATCTTTGTTGCTTCTTCTTCACTGTAATCGGTCGCTGTTCCGTCTTTAACGATTTGGATTTTACCGTTTGCACTTTCAAAGAATAAATCAACCTTTTCGGGATCGAATACCACGCCGGAATAGCCCATTGCGCAAAGGATTCTGCCCCAATTTGCATCATGTCCGTAAATAGCAGCTTTGGTTAGAGATGATGTAACTATTGATTTACTTAAGGTTACGGCATCTTCTTTTGATGCGGCCCCCACAACTTTCACTTCGAAAAGAGCCGTTGCTCCTTCACCGTCACCGGCAATTTTCTTTGCAAGTGTTGTATTTACAAAGTTTAGAGCTTCCAAAAACTTTTCATAGTTTTCGTCTTTTGTTGTTATTTCGTCATTTTCTGCCTCTCCGTTTGCCAGCAGAAGTACCGTGTCGTTTGTGGAAGTATCACCATCAACGGAAACCATATTATATGTGTCTTTTACGCTTTCAGAGAGCGCTTCTTTTAACAAAGATTTTGATATATTAATATCACTTGTTACAAATCCAAGCATTGTGCACATATTCGGATGAATCATACCGGATCCTTTGCACATTCCACCGAGGTGAACTTCTTTTCCGTTTATTTCAAAAGAAACAGCCACTTCTTTATTAACCGTATCCGTGGTCATAATCGCCTTTGAAGCATTTGTGCCGGCTTCCAAAGAATAATCGAATTTATCTTTCATCATGTTTACGCCATTGCAAATGCGGTCTATCGGTATTTGCATGCCGATAACTCCGGTTGATGCAACAAAAACATAGTCTTTGTTTATTCCGTAAGCTTTTTCCACAGCTTCGGCGGTTTCTTCGCAATATTGCATTCCTTTTTCGCCGGTGCATGCATTTGCAATACCGGAGTTTATAATAACGGCCTGGCCGAACTCACTGTTTTCAACAATGTTTTTGTCCCAAATAACCGGTGCTGCCTTTACAATATTTGTGGTAAAAGTTCCGGCACATTTACATGGGCTGTCGCTTACAAGAGCTGCCATGTCCGTTCTTCCTTTGTATTTGATTTCCGCTGCGCAAACGGCAGCCTTAAAACCTTTTGATGCTGTTACTCCACCTTCGATTACTTTCATTTTAATTCCTCTTTCAAAAGCATTTTTATTTATTAACCGTTCTTAGGTTTTCCTTGTTAAGCTCAACTTCGTAAGAATTAATATCACGTCTTAATTCCCAACCGAGCTTTTTCCAGAATGCATTTCCGATATCGTTTGCGGTAAATGCAATAATGGAAACATCATTGATTTTTTCTTCCTGAAGTTTCTCTATGGCAAATAAAACCATGGATTTTCCAATGCCTTTGCGTCTGAAGTCCGGATCCACGCATACATGATACATGCAACCTTTTCTTCCGTCATGACCGCAAAGAATGCTTCCCACAATGCGTCCCTCTTCTTCGGCAACCACGCATGTTGTGGGATTACGCTTTAAAAAGCGCTCTATTCCGTCTTTCGAATCATCAATGCTTCTGATTACAAAACCTTTTATCTTTTTCCAAAGTTTTTCCACGTTTTCGTAATCATTAATTGTCATTGTTCTAACCATAAATTATTTCATCCTTGCACTAAATTCCCCTTTAGTGTCTTCCCCTTAATATAAACAAATCTGTTTTATGGGAACATCGGCAACTGCATAAGACCTTCGGTCTCGTCAAGTCCGAACATTATATTCATATTTTGAACGGCCTGACCCGCAGCACCCTTAATAAGGTTATCGATGGCACCCATCATGATTATGCGATTTGTTCTTTCATCGATTTTAAAATTAATATCCACAAAATTGCTGCCTTCAACGAAGCGTGTCTCAGGGCAAACATTTTCATCAAGCAAGCGAATAAAAGTTTCATCTTTATAATATGATTCGTAAATGCTTTTAACTTCACTATATGAAACTTTTTTCTTAAGGCTTGCATATGCGGTAACCAAAATGCCTCTGTTCATAGGCACAAGGTGAGGTGTAAAATTAAGCAATACCTTTTCGCCTGCCGCATAGGAAAGCTGTTCCTCTATTTCAGGTGTGTGACGATGAGTTGCCACACCGTAAGCTTTGATGTTTTCGTTAACTTCGCAGAAAAGATTGTTAACTTTGGCTCCGCGCCCCGCACCGGATGTACCCGATTTCGCATCAATAATAATTGTTGACGCATCGATAATTCCTTCTTTTAATAAAGGATAAATCGAAAGTGTTGAACATGTCGGATAACAACCCGGATTTGCAAGCAAGCGAGCATTTTTAATGCTTTCTCTGTTAACTTCGCAAAGTCCGTAAACCGCTTCTTTTATAAATTCCGGTGTCGGATGTTTGAGACCGTACCATTTTTCGTAAATATCAACATCTTTGATACGATAATCCGCACTCAAGTCAATTATTTTCGTGTTCTTTAAAATATCTTCCTTAACGAGAGACGAGCAAAAGCCTTGCGGCGTTGCTGTAAAAATCACATCCGCCATTTTGCTTAACTCATCCATGTTATCATCCAAACATTTTTCATCTACTATATTAAAGAAGTTTCCAAACACTTCACTGAATCTTTTATCAATATAGCTTCTTGAGCCATACCATACTATTTCTACGTTTTTATGAGCCGTAAGCAGTCTTACGAGTTCGGCTCCGGCATATCCTGTTGCACCAATAATTCCGGCCTTAATCATATTAATCCTTCTTTCATATTTGTTATTTTTTAGTCGGATAAGTCGAAAATGCAGTAAAAATCAGCCATTTCGATATCTGACTTTGGATTTACCTTAATAATTATACAACCACATTGTATATAAAGCAACAGGAATTTATATAAATTTAAATTTTGTGAATAATTATCAAATTGGCACTTGCAATTTATTTTTAGATGGTGTATATTAGCTACAGACAAAAAATGATTTGCAATTTTATGCATTTTTTATACAGGAGGAATTAATAATGAAAGAAAAAGTTATTCTTGCTTACTCGGGTGGTCTCGATACAACCGCTATCATCCCTTGGTTAAAAGAAAATTATGATTACGACGTTATTTGCGTTTGCGCAAATGTAGGTCAGGAAGATGAACTTACGGGTCTTGAAGAAAGAGCAAAACTTTCCGGAGCCGCTAAATTATATATTGAAGATTTAACAGACGAATTTGCCGAAGATTACATTATGCCTTGCGTTAAAGCAAATGCAATATACGAAAACAAATATTTACTCGGTACATCAATGGCTCGTCCTGTTATTGCAAAACGACTTGTTGAAATCGCCAGAAAAGAAGGCGCTGTTGCCATTTGCCACGGTGCAACGGGTAAAGGTAACGACCAGGTACGTTTTGAGCTTGGCATCAAAGCTTTGGCACCGGATCTTAAAATAATCGCTCCATGGCGTTGCAACGAAACATGGAAAATGCAGTCACGTGAAGATGAAATCGCTTACTGCAAAGCTCACGGCATTGACCTTCCTTTTGATGCATCACAAAGCTACAGCCGTGATCGTAACCTTTGGCATATCAGCCACGAAGGCTTGGAACTTGAAGATCCTGCCGTTGAGCCAAACTACGACCACCTTCTTATGCTTGGTGTTTCTCCTGAAAAAGCGCCTGATGAAGGTGAATATGTTACAATGCAGTTTGAAAAAGGTGTTCCTGTTTCGGTAAACGGCGAAAAAATGAAAGTTGCCGACATTATTCGCAAACTCAACGCTCTCGGCGGCAAACACGGCATCGGTATTGTTGATATAGTTGAAAACCGTGTTGTAGGCATGAAATCACGTGGCGTTTATGAAACTCCGGGCGGTACAATTCTCATGGAAGCACATACACAGCTTGAAGAGCTTATTTTGGACCGTGCTACACTTACCGTTAAAAAAGAAATCGCAAACAAACTTGCGGATGTGGTTTACGAAGGTAAATGGTTCACTCCTCTTTGCAAGGCTTTAATCGCTTTTGTTGAATCAACACAGGAAAATGTTACCGGCGAAGTTAAATTCAAGCTTTACAAAGGTAATATCATCAAAGCGGGTACAACATCACCGTACTCACTTTACAGCGAATCTCTTGCAAGCTTTACAACCGGCGATCTTTACGATCATCACGATGCCGAGGGCTTCATTAACCTCTTCGGTTTATCGCTTAAGGTTCGCGCAATGAAAGAAGCCGAAAACAAAAATAAATAATTTAAGATTAATATAAAAATAGATTTAAACGCTTTATAAAAGCCGTTTAAATCTATTTTTTTAGCCCTTATTTATGATTCGTTTTAAAGAAAAGCTCCAATTTTTCAAGAAGTGATTTCTTATCTATGGTTTTTAGCAAATAGTCTGCCGGTTTTAAATTTAGAGCCGAAACAACGCTGTCTTTGTCGCTGTGTCCGGTTAAAAACATAACGGGAATTTGACCGGTCTCGGTATCGTTTTGAAGCATAGAAAGTACCTGCGGCCCGTTTGCTATTGGCATTTCATAATCCAGCAAAACCAAATCCGCTTTGTTTTTGGCAAGATAACTTATTGCCTGCACACCGCTTTGGGCCATTCCTACGTGATAATATCCTTTAAGCCACTCATATACCGTTCTCATATAAGTAACATCATCATCAACGATAAGCACTGTTCTCTTTTTGTTATCATCGGTATTTTCCACCAAAAATGTGCTTACCTCTTTAATTAACATCTCAATATCCAAAGGACGTTTAAACCAGCGCGTAATCATGTGCTCCGGAATAATCGATTTTATTAGGTCATATTGCGTTTCTTCCCCAATAAGAATCAGTCCCCATTCATTATCCATTATCATATCATTTATGTAAACCACTGAATCGGTATTTTCCACCAATTCTTCGGTCATAAACAATATAAGCATTTCAAGTTCATCGGCCAAAGGCGTAATTTCGCTTATATCCGCATGAACAAATGCCGAGCCGATACCCTCTCCTCCAAGTTTTGTAGTAAGGCTTTTTGCCAAAAAGCTGTCTGTTGCGCTTACAATCGCAACTTTACATTCGTTGTTTAATGCCATAATTTATACTCCTTAAGTAGGCTTACTCAAGCCCTTTTTTTGCTAATTCCGCTATTTTATTCCAATCAAGTTCCGTAAGATATTTTTCAATCAATGCGATAATACTGTCATCATTTGCCGGCAGTTTGTAACTGCGCAAATCTTTAAGAACCTCTTCCATCATCGGATAGTCCATTTCCATGGCCACCTCAAATATGGTGCTGTATCCTTCTTTTAACAGCGACGGGTTGATTTCCGGAAGGTTCGCTTTTTTGTTGTCATCCTTTTTATCGCTTAAAAGCTTATCTTTAAGCTGCAAATAGTCTTCCACAAGCTTTCCGGTATATTTGTTGATATAGTCCAAATCCATGACTTTTCCCGCATCTTCCAGCCTTCTTGCTGCTTCCGAAAGATCATCCGCACCAATAATTCTGGCCGAACTTTTCAGCGCATGTACCTTGATTGTATAGTTTGCGATGTCTGAATTTGCCAGATAATTAACAAGTTCGACGGCTTTATCATCTGCTGTTTTTGCAAAAACATCCAAAATCGATAAATAACTTTCGATTGACCCACTGTTTTCTATACCCTTATCTATATTTATTTCCTCTATGTCTTTTAGATATTTCGGTACTTCACTTATCTCTTCCTCGCTATCATTGCCGCTTGTGGCAAATCCGGGATCGCTTGGAAGAATCAGCTTATCTCCCGGAAGATAAACCATAATCATTTGTTCAAGCTTCAAACCGCTTACCGGCTTTGAGAGATAATCAGTAAATCCCGCCTCGATATAAGCAGCTCTTGCACCTGAAATCGCATTTGCCGTTAAAGCAATGGCCGGTGTTTCCTTGTTTGCCCCTGCTTTTCGCATAAACTTAAGGGTTTCTATACCATCCATTCCGGGCATCATGTGGTCGATAAATACCAAATCGTATTTTGTTCCCTGAGTGTATGCCAAAGCTTTTCTTCCGGATGATGCACAGTCTATTTGAATCTGCGTACTCTTTAAAAGATTCTCCATAACGCTTAGATTTATTTCCGTATCATCCACTACCAAAATCTTGGCGTTAGGCGCATGGAAAAGCTCCATATACTTCAAATCCATTTCGTTCTTTTCTATGTATCGCTTGGAATAATCACCTATGGCATCCCAAGATACAACTTTTTGCTCAACAACAAATGAAAAACAAGAGCCCTTTCCGTATTCGCTTTCCACATCAAGCTTACTGTCCATAAGTTCCAGAAGAAGCTTGGTTATGCTGATTCCAAGGCCCGTTCCTTCGACTTCTCTGTTTCTTTTTGCATCGATTCTTTTATATGGCGAGAACAGCCTTTCCATATCCTCGTTTTTCATACCGATACCGGTATCTTTTACTTCGATTTTTAGCATTATGCTGTCTTCGTCTTTTTTTTCGTAGCTGACAAAAAAGTCCACACTACCTTTATTGGTATACTTAACCGCGTTGGTCAATATGTTCAATGCGCACTGTTTAACTCTTATTTCATCGCCGTAAAGCATATATGGTATATTCTCGTCAACATTTACGTTAAAGGCAAGTTCCTTGCTTTTTGCACGACCGTTAATCATATTCACAAGATCATTTATCATTGAGGCCAGCTCGTATTTAACCGGAATTATCTCGATATTTCCGCTTTCTGCTTTGGATAGATCCAAAATATCATTGATTATGGACAAAAGCGTGTTGCCGGCTGATTTAATGTCTGCGGCATAGGACTTTATTGCATTGTCCTTTGCTTCCCTCAAAATCATCTCATCCATGCCCAAAACCGCATTGATAGGCGTTCTTATTTCGTGAGACATAGTGGCAAGAAACATACTTTTGGACATATTTTCTTTGTCTGCTATTTCTTTCTGCCTTTCCAACTCCTCCATATATTTGTAATGCTCGGTTGCATCTACCAAAACATAGAGTTTTCCGTATTTTCTGCCTTCATTCACCAGTTCGTTAACTTCGGGAGTAAAGATGCGATTTTCCTTTTCAATGTTTTCTTTGTTGCTTATTGCCGATGAAATTTCATCCAAAACACTTTTTGAATCATTTTTTATTTCAGGAAATACCGATTCAACCGAATCGTTATAGTACTGAATCTGATTATAATTATCAACCGCTATTACGCCTTCGGAAATCCTATCAATCATAAATTCCTTGGCCAATTCCCTGGTTCCCAGCAAATCAAAGGACAAAATCGAAATAATCATAAATATTGTTCCGATAAAATATCCGATCATCGTAACATCATAGTATTCGGTAATAGGCAATGCTTTAGTGATTTGAATAACAAAGAACACACTTTCAATAATAAAAGCCGCTATTACAAGATTAAGAGAACCTCTTCTGGTTTTGTTTTTTTCTTTGTAGCAGCTGTATATAAGCCATGAAATGCCAAAGAAAATATAAAATAGCTGAAGAGCCATAAAAATATGATGAATTATGCCATTTCCATGTTCGAGTCGTGGAAAAATGCCGTCATCAACATAATTAATCGATGTATAATAAAGATTGTGTTTTTCCAGAGTTAATATAAAAAGATATGTAATACAATGAAAAACCACAAATGATGTTTTAATTAATCGATGGATTCTAAAGCGACAAAGTTCGCTTATAAACAAGAATAATGAAAGGGCAAGCCATACTCTGCCCACATAAGATAATTTAAGCGCAACAAGACAAGATGCTTCGCTTGTGGATGTTATTTCAAAAAGATAACCCGCATTATTAATAAGAATAGCAATGCAGCTAAACAACAAATAACAATGAAGCTTGGTTTTTATATTTCTGAAAACAATCCAACTTTCCAAAAACACCCCAACAATAGTGAAAAACTGGATTACAATTGCAATATCCCTAATAGCCATTTATACTCCTCTCCGTTTACCCCCAAGAAAGAGAAAACGGCAACACAAAGATTGTGTCACCGCATTATTATTCCAAAAAGCTTTCCACATAGCCGCACTCGCACTTATACCCGCTTGATATAACGTGCATCTCTTTTCCGCAGATAGGACATCTTTTTTCCACAAAAGACTCCATACCCGCTCCTGCGGCAATTCCCTGCATATTTTCATTTACGTATTTTTCTTCATCTGTCTCTTTTTTCATAGTATTGTTTCCCTCTGTCTCTTATTTAGGCTTATCTTCCGGCAATAATTCTTGCTATGGATTCATAGTCAGAGCCGACCGGTATATCGAAAGTTCCCACATGAATCGTTGTTGCATAGCCCGATCCCGTAAGGAAATTATTAAAATCGATTGCATCATTTATTATACCATTGGACTGTAATACATCACTTACAGCTTCCGATGTCATGCCCGGTAAAATGCTTATAGAACCGTTGGAAGCCGGTGTAGGCGCAAAAGTTGTTGTTTCAAGCTCCGGAATCTCCGTTTCGATTTCGGGAACCGTAACTGCTTCAGGCGTTGTTATTTCTTCTTTTGTTTCAATTTCTTCCGTGCTTTCTTCTTTTTCACTGTTGTCTATATCATCGCTTGATTTTTCATCAAAAATTGTTGTCTGCTCTTTTGTGGACTTTTCTTCCAAAGCAGCCTTTGATCTATCAACATTAAAAGCAATCAGACATACCAGCGTAGCAAGCACAATGCCTGTGCCTAAACCTCTTAAAAAAAATTTTGACTTCATATATTATCACCTTGTTATTAATTAGCATTTTTAAACAAATCAACCACCAAGCGAACTTCACCTACACCAAGACCAAGTTCTTTGGCAATTTGAACATTTGATTTGCCTTCTTTGTAAAGTTTGAGAATTCTGTCATTGTTATTGTTTTCGCCTTCCGATTGAGGATTTGCCTTTTCTTTGCTTTCCTCTTCGGCTGCTTTAGTTGAAAATACCGGAATATCAGCTTCTTTTTCTTCAGGCGCATCTTTAACTTCTTCAAGAGGCATTTCATCATTGTTCTTTACGCTTTTCTTAAGGTTTTCAACATCCGTCATCATGTTTTTAACTTCCGTCTCTTTGTCCTTAAGCATATTATAAAGGAATAATACCTCGTTGTGATTTTTTGTGGTATCTTCCGAAATGGTTTTGGAATAATCTCCGAGAGCCATTATTTTTTCATTGCTGAGTTTGTCGATTTGAATCTCAAAGTTTTCAACCTTATCATCAATAACATTATCTACTTCTTTATCGACTTTATCCCGGATAATATCACCGGCAATCTTTTCTATATCAATATCGGAAGCATCGACTTTATCATTTGTCGATTCCTTTGCCGTTTTTACAAAGCTAATAATAACAATAATAATACCTATTATTATCAGACATATTTCAACTACCATATAAATCCCTTTCATTATACAAATTTAATACCGAAATTTCTTTCGGTATTAAATACATTATATTTTAATGTCAAAACCACCTTTATTCGGCGTCTTTAAGCTAACGTCTCCGTCTTTTTTCTCGTTGGACGACTTCGTTTTTCTTAAATTAACGTATTCGTTTTTTCCTTTTTCTTTGGCATCATGTTTTTCATGCTCTAAGGATGCGTTTTCTCGTTTAACAACGGTTTCTTGTTTTGCATCCGCCTCTTTATGACCTTGCTGAATCATTCCCGCCTGGTCTAACATGGGCTTAACATCTTCATGAGCCTTAATAGTGGATGTTTCTGGCATTACCTGATTTATGCCTTGAAGCATTACCGGTCCAATCATCGCTTACACTCCTTTAAACGATAGTTTGCTGAATCTCTCCGTTAACTTTTTTAAACTGTGTCATATATATTTCATTGTTTACATAAAATGGTTCACCGCTTATCATCATTTTAACACCCGGATAAACCGTTTTACCTACAATTCTCGCACTTTCGTTAACATGGAATTCTAATTTAAGCTTTTCATGCTCATCTTGAAGCTCAATAATCTTGGAATTCAATTCCTGTATTTCCTGAGCTGTTTTTGTCATTGAAGCAAGGGTTGAAAAATCGATTTTCCCCTTTTGCTTTTTAGCTTTAAATACTTCGAAAACATCCTTAAGTCTGCCGAGTTCTTTTGATTTTTCGGCAATGTCTGTTCTGATTTTATTTATTTTATCCTGAACTGCAGGATCTATTCCCACTTCAACATTTGTAATGGTGCCCATTGGTGCACCTATAACCTTGGCTTCAATAAGACAAGTCGATCTTGTAAAGCCACCGATTAAGTTGCCTTTCGAGCCTTGGATTTTTATATCACCTTTGGCACTCATCCTACTATGCATAACCGCCTCGGTTTCGATAAAGCCTTCCGAAACAACCGTTGCACTTTCGATAAATTTGGAAACAATATTTCCTTTTGCAACAATTATTCCTTTGCCCATTCCCTGAATGCCTCGGCGCAAAATAACGTCGCCTCCGGCCTTTACTGCCGCGCCTTCAACAACGCCGTAAACTTCGATATTTCCGCTGGCCGTAACCTTAAAACCGGTACGGATATTGCCTTTTACGGTAATATTACCGTCATATTGAATGTCACCCGTTGTGGCATCAACATCAGCGGCAACTTCATAAACGTTATATACATAAACTCTTTCATCTTCAAGGGTTACATGTCCGTCAACCATAGAAAATATCTGAGTTTCATCTTCCGATAATCTTATATTTTTACCAAAACGAAGAATTTTGCGCACTACTTTAGGCGGTCTTGTCATATTTCCGTAAACATCCAATCCCGGCTCACCCGGATCTTCTCTTGTAAGAGTCGCAAGTAAATCTCCTTCATGAACAGGATTCATAATGTCTAATTTGTGGAAATCAACCGATCCGTCTTCATTACGTTTTGGTCTTGCTTTCAATTCCGTTTCAAATGTGTATTCGATTGAGGCATCCCTACCTTCAACATAAGGAGTACCTTTGGCAATCAAAATATCGGTGCAATAGCGCGGTGATAAAATGTGATTTTTAATCACCTGGTCATCAATTCCACTTACAACTTTTTGATTGTTAAGCTCTTTTATAATCTCTTCTTTACCGAGCTTTTCACCGTTATTGCTTGGAGGATAAAATCTGACAATTGCTTCCATTTTATCTTCCGAAACCCTAACCATCATAGCTTCACTGATAGGATAATACTGTCCGTCTTTTGGCTTAGGTAAATCAATGTCAATTTGTTTATCACCTTTGTTAATAGCCGCATTAATCTCAACAGCATCATATCCTCTGAAACTGTTTCTGTCCAAATAAGCTGTTACTTCAGCTATTCTTGCCAGTTCGCCTCCCTCGTCGGGGCCAAAAATTCTAAGTTTGGCATCATCAGCTATGTAAATAATCTGAAAATACCCATTTTTAACCTCATTTTCCATCGCGTCAACTCCTTAACAAACCACTAATTAAAGATATAACCCGCTTGACTACCTAATTTTGCTTTCATCTTACCTAATGCCTTTGTATGAAGCTGCGACACTCTTGATTCCGATACTTCAAGGATTGCGCTGATTTCTTTAAGCGTCATTTCCTCATAGTAATATAGAGTAATAACCATTTTCTCTTTTTCCGTAAGATTTTGTAAGGACTCGATAATAAGTTTTTTAAGCTCTTCTCTTTCCACAAACTCTTCCGGTGTTTCAAGATGTGATGCCTTTACAGGCTGTACGCTTTTTTCTCCCCCTGCTTCAACAAATTCGTCCAAAGAAACAACATTTGTTACATTTGCCTGGCCTTGCCATTCAAGGAGCTCATCTCCCGTTATACCAAGCTCTGCGGCCAATTCTTCATCCGTTGCGCTTCTGCCGAGCTTCGTTTCAAGCGTGGTAATTGCCGCATCAAGTTTCTTTTGTTTTTGACGAAGCGTCCTTGGAATCCAGTCCATTTTCCTGATATAATCCAAAATAGAACCTCTGATTCTAAGGCTTGCATAAGTCTCAAATTTATTTCCCTTTAAATAATCAAATTTATCAATAGCATCAATTAAGCCAAAAATGCCATAACTGCACAAATCATCGTATTCAACATTATAGCCTAAATACATGCTAAGTCGTCCTGCAACGATTTTGACTAAAGGCGCATATTCAATTATAAGTTTTTCCCTCAGCTCCGAGCTTTTTGACCTTGCATAGTCAGCCCAAAGTTTCTCCTTCTCGCTTGCGTCCACTATTCAGCCTCGTTTTCTTCATCCATGTCAATGTTGAAATTCTCAACATTTTCCACGTCTTCAATTTCCCCTTCTTCCTCGTCTTCTTCCTCAGAAGCTTCCGCCTCGGGTTCGTTTACTACGAGGAAACTATTAAATATCTGTTCTGCAATATACCCTACTACAAAAAAGATAACCATAACAATCAGAACAATAATGAGCATATCCGTCAATGTTCTGTTGTATAATAAGCAAATTAACAGCGCAATCAGTCCTGACACAGTCATACTGATTAACGGTATAAGTTTTGTTTTCATCAGATAACCATAGGTTCCCTTCTTACAGCTTTTATCGTAAGTTCAGCAGTTTCCGGGTCAAATATGATTGTACGACCATAGTCTTTACCCGTATCCTCGGCAATAATTCTGATATTGAGTGCTTTCAATGCTTTTTTCGTCGCTTCAACATTTCTGTCGCCGATTTTAAGCATTTCAACATTATTGCCGGAGAACATAGTTGCTCCGCCTGCAATCTTAGCTACAAGCCTTGTTTTATTGGCCCCCAATTTGACTACTCTATCATATAATTCCTTAATACCGGTGTCTGCAAATTTGGCGATATTTGAGTTATTTCTGATCTTGGTACTGTCCGGAAGCATAACATGAACCATTCCGCTTATTTTCGATACCGGATCAAACAAAACAATCCCCACGCAAGACCCCAATCCAAGTGTTGTGACTTTATCAGGTGGGCTGCATGTTGCCATGTCCGCAATACCAATTTTAAAAGTCTCACCCATTTAACATACTCCCAATGCTTTTAAAATCTTCTCGTATGAAGCAAGTTCCGGAACAAGAATATAGTATCCGTTAATAGTAATATCATGTTCGAACTCTGTTTCAATAAGTAAAATTTTGTCTCCTAATTTTCCAAATTCAATAGCCGGAACGCTCATAATAGCGCCTATCATATCAATCTGAATATAAGGTATGGACTCCGAAATCGTAAGATGAGTCAAATCCGACAATGATGTAAGGTATGCCCCTGTAATAATATTTCCAACCTCACGTACCGCAGATAATTCCATCTCATTAAAATCATCGCCTTCTGAAACCATACCGCCCATTAATAAGCCGGCAAGTTCTTTTGCAACGCTTGATTCAAGAAGAAACATCATAAATCCCTCGATGTCGCCATTAAGCATAACCATAATAGCTACCATTTCAGTCTCTTCATCGCCAACAAAAGATGCAATGTCTTTAATATCAACCAGCTGTACTTTCGGAACTTTCATTCCTATTTTAGCATTAATAAGCGAAGACAATGCTGTGGTTGCATTGCCTGCGCCTATATTGCCAAGTTCTCTAAGCACATCGTATTGGATATTTGACAATTCATCAAAGTTCATTTCTGCCATTGTTCGTTCTATCCTTTCCGAATTAATGCTTATTGTTTATCAACTGCCTCACCAATAAGGTTCGGAATATTGAATAATGAAATAAGTGCGTCTTTGTTTTTACCAACGCCACTAACATATTTTTGTTTATCCTGTGATTGATCGTGTTGAACTTTTTCGATGCAATCATCTCCGAGTGTAAGAACTTCTCTTACCGTATCAACAATAATACCAATCTTTTCAGCCGACTGTTCTTCGGGTTTAATGATAATAATTCTTGTAGTATCCTTAAACTCATCAGGCTCATAATTAAATTTCTTTCTAAGGCTCATTACCGGAATAATTTCACCACGAAGATTGATAACGCCGAGGAAATAATCCTGTGCCTTAGGTACTCTGGTAATCTTTTGCATTTTAACAATGTTATCGATATATCCGATGTCAATGCCATACTGTTCTATACCGAGAGTAACGATTATATACTGTTTTGATTCTACAACAACATTTGTATCTAACATTTAAATCACCCCTCCTATACTAATGTGTTAACATCAAGTATCAGTGCTACATCACCATTACCGAGAATAGTTGCTCCACCGATTAACTTAGTGCCATTGTTAATATATTTGCCAAGTGACTTAATAACGATTTCTTGCTGGCCAATAAGTTCATCAACTACAAGACCCGCTGTCTTATCGCCTTTCTTAACTATAACGACCGTAAGGCTTGATGCATCCGGATTCTTTGACTCAATGTCAAGAATTTCGTTAAGTCTGATAATAGGTATAACGGAATCACGAAGATTAATAACTTCTTTATTCTGTACAAGCTTAATATCCGCAATTTCGATATCTTCTATTGTCTGAATAGAGCCAAGTGAAATTGCATATTTTTCATCACCGATTTCAACCATAAGTGCCTGAATGATGGCAAGTGTAAGCGGAAGTCTGATAATGAACGTCGAGCCTTCGCCGAGTTTTGATTTAACTTCAATGTCACCGCCCAGAGCTTCAATCTTGGTTTTAACAACGTCAAGACCAACGCCTCGTCCGGAAATATCGGAAACTTTTTCGGCTGTTGAAAAACTTGGTTTGAAAAGAAGATCGATAACTTCCTGATCGTTCATTGTTTCAGCCTGTTCCTCGGTAATTGTACCTTTTTCAATGGCTTTATTTTTGACTTTCTCTACATCGATACCATTACCGTCATCTTCAACTTCGATAACAACGTTGTTACCATCCTGGTATGCTTTAAGAGAAATGTTACCAACTTCCGTTTTACCTCTCTGTGCACGAAGTGCCGCATCAGCTTCAATACCGTGATCGGCTGAGTTTCTGAGCAAATGCATCAAAGGATCGCCGATTTCATCGATAACGGTTCTGTCTAATTCCGTCTCTTCACCGGAAATCGTAAGCTCAAGTTTCTTGTTTGTCTTTTTAGCAAGATCCCTGATCATACGCGGGAATTTCTGGGTAACCGTTTCAATTGGCATCATACGAACTTTCATGACAGATTCATGAAGGTTGGTTGTAACTCTCTCCAAGTATTCAATCTGTTCATTAAAGCTCTGATTTGCAGCGGAGTTGTCGCTTGATTCGCCATTGGCCGAAACAAGACCGTTCTTTGCGATAATAAGCTCGCTGACAAGATTCATTAAAACATCAAGTTTTTCGATATCTACACGAACTGTTCTGCTGACAACGGCTTTGGCTTCTTTGCCGCCTTCTTTCTTAGCAGCCGGTTTCTTATCATCTTTCTTGGCTGCGGGTGCGGTGCTTTCTGCTTTTGCAGGAGCTGTTGTCTGTTCAACCGCAGGTGCCGAAGTATCCTCCGCATCATCGCCGGCAACCTTAATCTGACTGATGTCTGTAATCTGTCTTCCCGTAACATCCGAAATTTCGGAAACATCCATAATGAGTTTCTTGATTTCATCGAATGATTTTTCGGAAATAACAGCTATGTCAAAATGAAAATCAAATTTTTCATCTTCAATATCCTGTACGCTTGGAACTGATTTAATGATATCTCCATTGCCTTCCAAGTGTTTGAATACAAGAAATGCTCTTGCGGATCTCAAAACACATGTATCTTGAATAGAGACTCTCATTTCGTAGATATTCATGCCGCCTTCAAGACCTTCTTGAATGGCATGTTTTTCAAAATCAGCATATTCGATTTCCGCTCCTCCGGCTGCCGCTGCAGGCGCTTCTGCCGTCTGTTGGGCATCAGCTGCCGGTGCTGCCGCTTGCGCCTCCGCAGCAGGTGCTGCTGCTGCGCTTCCGCCACCGTTTAGGAACGCATCGAGCTGATCAACTAAGATCTGATTATCTTCTTCGCCTTCGCTCTGTGTCGAAGCGATTGTATCGAGGTAATTTTCCAAAGCATCAAGGCATTGGAACAAAAGATCGACCAAACTTGAGTCAACCATCATTTTGCCGTTTCTTACCTCAGAAAATACGTTTTCCATATTATGGGTAAGCTTCTGCATGCGCTTATAACCCATAGTACCTGCCATACCTTTAAGCGAATGAGCTGCTCTGAATATTTCGTTGATAGTTTCAGAGTTCTCCGGTTCTTTTTCAAGAATCATCAAATGATCGCTTAAACTTTGCAAATGTTCTTTTGTTTCATCGATAAAAATCTCGAGATACTGACTTACATCCATGTCATTTCACCCCCACGTTATTTTCGATAGCCTTAGCAATGCTGCCCAGTGGAACGATTTCATCAGTTAGATTTGCTTTGGCAACCATATTAGGCATGCCGTAAACTACACTGGTTTCCTTGTCCTGCGCTATCACGTAAATGTTTTCTTTCTTCCCCAAATTACCAATACCTTCGGTGCCATCAGCGCCCATTCCCGTAAGAACAACGCATGTAATTTCATCATATCCCATGCCGATAAGCGAATTGTACATAAGATTCGCACACGGCTTAAGGCCAACAACCGCCGGTTCATCCGATATCAGTGTTTTAACACCTTCGGGTGTCTTTTTAACTTTCAGGTGCTTACCGCCCGGAGCAATGTATACATGTCCTTTTTGAATAAGCTCACCGTCAGTTGCTTCTTTTACGGTAACTTCGCTGACTTCGTTAAGACGTCTTGCAAGTGTTTCCGTAAAGCCTTTTGGCATATGCTGAACCAAAAGTATCGGCGCGTCTATATTTTTTGGAATAAAAGGAATTACCTCGTTTAAAGATTTCGGACCGCCGGTTGAACAAGCTATGGCAATAAGTTTATTGCCTTTTTTGCTTCTTACCGGACCCTTGTAAATCTCATGTTTAACAGGTTCCTTTTTAGGCTCTGCCGCCTGTGCTTTTGCCGTATCACCAACTTGTGGTCGAACGGGTATTTCTTCTTTTGGTTTATCGACCGTTTTTGTCGGAAATGAAGCATCCGCATTGGTAGCAGCTACCAAAGTATTAATAAGCCTCTGCTTGTATTCTTCCGTTCTGAGTTCAAAAACATTTTCCGGTTTAGGAACAAAATCAAAAGCTCCGTTGCTGAGGCAATCAAGAGTTATTTCCGCACCTTCCGTAGTTTCCGTACTTGACATTATAACAGGAAGCTTACTAGGGGATTTCTGAAGTCGCCTGAGAACGCTCGGCCCATCCAACATAGGCATGTTAACGTCCAGCAAAGCGGCATCATACTTATCATAATTCTTGACGATAAGGTCCAAACCTTCCAAACCGTTTTTAGCTGTGTCTGCAACTTCGAACCTATCATCTGAATTAATTATATCAGAAATAACCTTTCTCATAAGTGCAGAGTCATCAATTATTAAAATTTTTTTAGACATTTTCCTCTACTTCTTTCTTTCTGAGTCTTCTTTCAAGCCAGAAAACGTATCGAACAATTTTCTCTCTGTCTTTTTTGTCGATTTCTGAAAAATAACCGCGAGTTTCAAAATAACCTCTATCATTTTTTACGCATTCAACCACCGTAAACAAACAATAAAGGAATGTGTCTTTATTTCCCTGTCTTTCCGATAATCCACCGTCACGTCTCGGACCGAAAACAATTCCGCTTCCGTCCTCTTCATCAAAGGGATCCGGAAAAACAATCTCCATAAATATTATATCACTTTTTTCAAATTCTTCATTAGAAATAAATTTAACACCGCCGGCGCTGATGTTTAATGTAACTCCGAAGCTTGTGATAAATCTGCTGGAATTATCCGATTTATATACTGTCTGTGCTGTCTTTTCATCAAGTTTTCTGATACCCACATCCAGTGTGGCATCCATTCTGAAGCTGTCTCTTCTTTGAAGTTTGGTAACCTCACCCACAACCCTTACGGTAATAACGGCAAAAGTTCCCTCTTTTCTTCTTCCTACGGAATGACATTCAAATTGATAAAAATTCTTTTTGTTTGAAACAACAACGAAAAAATCCTTGTCATTTTGCAGAACAACCATCGCTCCGTCTTTTAACGGCATAATAATATCGATCGTTCTGTCATCGTAAAGATTGAAAATTTTGGTTTTGAATGTCTCTTCCGGAAGCTTTCCTTCCGCCACGCTTCCGTCCTGGCCCGGCAAATATTTGATTTCTACGATATCGCCTTCTTCAATACTTGAGAAAAACATGCTGCGTCTCCTAATTTATCTATTTTTTGCTCTTGAACATTTTAAGAAACATCTGACCAAGACCTTTTTTAGGCGCCTCCGTCTGCTTATTTTCAAGTAATGCTTCCGTAAGTTCCACAAATGCCTTTGTTCCCGGAGAGTTAGGATAAGCAATAGATATCGGTTTTTGCTGGATTACCGACTTTGCAATATTGTTATCCAAAGGAATAAATCCCAAAAATTCCAAGTTGACATTTAAAAATTTATTTACAACCACGCTTAACTTTTCAAAAAGCGCTTTTCCGTCATCATAATCATTTACACGATTTGCAATCATCTTAATAACCGTGTTGTCTTTTTCGTAACCGTTTCTGGTATTCAAAGCCTTTAAAAGCGCATACGAATCGGTTATAGACGTAGGCTCCGGAGTTGTTATCAAAAGTACTTCCGCCGATGAAGCAACAAACTCCAATACGCTGTCCGATATTCCCGCTCCGGTATCTATGATGATTACATCCGCCATGGTTTCGAGCTCTTGCAACTTAAATATAAGATAAGCAACCTGATCTTTTGTCATATTACTTAGTCCGGCAACACCGGAACCGCCCGAAATAAAACCTATTCCGTTGGGACCTTTTATAAGGATGTCTTTTATTCCCATACCCTTATATATCATATCCGCAAGGTTATATTTCGGAACCGCACCAAACATAACCTCAATGTTTGCAAGTCCGAAATCGGCATCGAAAATAATAACTTCTTTACCCAGTTTTCTCATCTGCATTGCAAGATTAATGGAAACACTGGATTTGCCGACGCCACCTTTTCCGCTGGTAACGGTTATAATACGTGCTCGTGCCGCCAAGTCGGAATTGTTTGCATTTTGCATTCGTATAATATTGCGTAAATTTTGTGCCTGATCCATATTATTCACCGCCTCCCAATAACTGTTTGGCAACCTTTTGAGCATTAAGTCTGCTTATGTCATCGGGAACCACCTGTCCGCTGGTAACATATGAAAGAGGTGCATCGGTTTTTAGTTTAATATTTAAAATATTACCGAGATATGTTGTTTCATCAAGCTTTGTAAATACAAGGTTATACTTTTTAAGCCCCGCATAAGCTTCCGTTATCTTAAGAAGATCCTTGTATTTTGTTGCGGTACTTAAGACAAGATAAACCTGCTTGTTTATCTTCTCTTCATCGATTTTGCAATCATTAACCAAATGCATTACTTCATTGCACTGCTCGAGATTCTTGTGAGAACGTCCGGCTGTATCAACGAAAATAAGGTCAAAGCCCGCAAACATCTCCACCGCATCGTTGAATTCCTCTACAGTGTATACTACCTGCATAGGAATATCCAAAATATTCGCATATGTGCGAAGCTGTTCAACGGCGGCTATTCTGTATGTATCGGAAGTGATAAGGGCAACCTTTGCCTTTTTATCAAGCTTAAAATGAGAAGCAAGTTTTGCAATGGTTGTCGTTTTGCCAACACCCGTCGGACCCACAAAAAACACAAGATTTGTTTTGCCTTCCGCAAGTTCTATGGTTTTTGCCTGGCCAAGCTTTAAAATAATCTTTTGGTAAATACCCGAAAGATAAGTATCAAGGCTAGACTGGCTCGTCAGGCTTTCTTCCACTTCTTCAATTATTTTCTTTGCAATGTTTTCATCTACTTCATTTTCAACGAGTTTTCCGTATATAAGCTTTGTAAAGGCTTTGTTTACGCCTTTATCTTCAACTTCATCCTCGATTTCTTCTTCCTTTTCTTCCTTTGCTTCTTTTTCTTTTTTATCGTTTTTGGAAGAACCGGCAGAAATCTGCTTTTCAAGCATTTCCTGAAGGCTGTTTAATTTTGCTTCGATATTGCTGCCGTTATCCGCATCCTTGTTAAGAGTCGGATTGGCATAAGTCATATCTCCCGCGGTATAGTCAATGGCTCTTGGTCGCGAAGCTTCGACTTTAACTTCTTTTTCCTCCAAAGCTGCCGTGACTTCTATTATATTTTTCTTGAAAAGCCTCGCAAAACCACGATGTTTAATGGTTTTAATATTTAAGATTACGGCCTCATTTCCCATTTCATCCTTGGCCATATTAACGGCATCTTTTTCGTTATAGGCCTGAAACTTTTTTATTATCATTTAGCGCTCACCATCCCTACAGACTGCAATTCAACATTTGAGTCAACCTCATTGTAGGAAACCACAATCAAATCTCTGAAATAATCCTGAGTAAGTTTTTTAAAATACATTCTTACAATAGGAGAAGTAAGGACTATAGGGGTTTTGCCCATATTTTCCATTTTGTCCACTTCTTCTTCCACGGATTTAATAATTGATTTTGATTTTTCCGGATCCAAAGAAAGGTATGCGCCCGTTTCAGTCTGTTTAACGGAACCCATAATATCCTGTTCCACTTCCGGATCGAGAGTTACAACACTTGTAGTCTCGTTTGCCGGGAAATATTTGCTGGAAATTGCGCGTTTCAAACTTTGTCTTGCATATTCCGTCAAAATATCCGTGTCTCTGGTAACCGTTGCATGATCTGCCAAGGATTCAAAAATCGTAACAAGATCTCTGATTGAAATATCTTCTCTCAGCAGATTCTGCAATACTTTTTGTATTTCACCCACACCCAATGCTTTTGTAAGTTCGTCAATAAGTGTAGGATTTGCTTCTTTAACGTTATCGATAAGATTTTGAACATCCTGACGGGTAAGAAGCTCGTCAATATGTCTTCTTATTATTTCCGTCAAATGAGTTGCAATAATCGAAGGAGGGTCTACAACCGTATAGCCGAGAGTTTCGGCTCTTTCACGCTGACTTTCCGTAATCCAAATGGCCGGCAAATGGAAAGAAGGTTCAAATGTAGGAATACCCGTAATTTCTTCCTCCACATAACCCGGATTCATGGCCATGTAGTGATCGAACAAAATCTCACCTTCGCTGATTTGGATGCCCTTAATCTTGATAATATATTGATTTGGATTAAGCTGTATATTATCTCTTAAACGAATTATAGGCACAACGGCGCCAAGTTCCAAGGCAATCTGCCGCCTTATCATAACAACTCTGTCAAGCAGATCGCCGCCTTGGCTTACATCGGCAATAGGAATGATACCATATCCGAATTCCAGCTCGATAGGATCCACCTGTAAGAGGGAAACAACGTTTTCCGGCCGCCTGATTTCCTCTGCTTCAGCTTCTTCCGTACCAACTTCTTCCTCGATTTCGGAAACGCCCTCTTTTCTTCTGAGACGAAGACCCAAAACGATGAAAATAATACCGATAGGTACGAATACATATATAGGAAGAGGTGTTACTATGCCAAGGAAAGCCATAGCCGCACCAACCACAAACATAACCCTGGAGATGGAGAACAGCTGAGAAATAACAAGTCCTCCGAGACCCGCTTCTTTGGAAGCCTTGGTTACTATCATACCGGTTGCAAGAGATATAAGAAGTGATGGAATGGAACTTACCAAACCGTCACCGATTGTCAGAATAGTGTATTTTGTAAGAGCTTCACTGATTTCCATGCCTTGCATCATAACACCCATTACGATACCGCCCACAACGTTGATAACCGTAATGATAAGGCCGGCCATGGCATCACCTTTTACGTACTTAACAGCACCATCCATCGAACCGAAGAAGCTTGCTTCTTCCTGGATTTTCAGACGGCGTCTTGTAGCTTCTTCATCCGTAATGGCACCGGTATTTAAGTCGGCATCGATAGCCATCTGTTTACCGGGCATGGCATCAAGTGTAAATCTTGCCGTTACTTCGGCAACACGTTCGGAACCTTTGTTTATAACCATAAACTGAACAATAAGCAAAATAACGAAAACAATTACACCGATAATAAGATTGTTTCCGCCAACGAATTCACCGAATGTACTTACGACCTTACCGGCATCACCCTTTGAAAGAATAAGCTTTGTGGATGAAACGTTAAGGGATATTCTGAAAATAGTCGTCAAAAGGAGAATTGACGGAAATGATGACATTTCCAACGCTTCTTTTGAAAAAATAGCATTAAACAATACCGTTAAGGCTATGGAAATATTAAGAGCAAGTAAAATGTCCAAAAGTCCCGACGGCACGGATATGATAAGAAAAATAATGGCAGCAAGCAAATAAATGCCTACACCGATATCAGCTCTTTTTAACATATCCATACCTCCTTCCTTTTATTTTAATTGCTTAAATCGCTACTTTTTGTTTTACCTTTGAGTTTGTATACGAATACCAATACCTCTGCCACGGCTTCGTAAAGCTCTTGAGGTATTTCCGAGCCTATATCAACATTGTAATATAAAGCTCTTGCAAGCGGCTTGTTTTCAACGATTTCAATGCCGTGTTCCTTTGCCGCTTCTTTAATCTTTTGTGCCAAATAATCCTCACCCTTTGCTATAACCACGGGAGCGGAAAATTGTTCATTTGCGTCATATTTTATGGCAACAGCAAGGTGTGTAGGGTTGGTGATTACAACATCCGCTTCGGGAAGTTGCTGCATCATACGCCTTTGGGACGCCTCCCTCATTCTTCGACGAATCTGCCCTTTAATCTGAGGGTCACCTTCTGTCTGCTTGTATTCTTCTTTAACTTCTTGTTTTGACATTCGCATATCTTTTGCGAATTTTCTTTTTTGATATATCAAATCCACAAAACCCACTGCCAAATAAATTGCGCTTATTTTTATTGCAAGATCCAATACCATGGTTCCGATTTGAATAACCGCATCCGGCAAAGAATAATCCAGAATATTCATCAAAAGGCCGTAGTTGTCACGTATTGTGGATATACTGACAAAGCCTATAATTGCAACAAGAAGCACCGATTTCATAAGGTTTATAAGCGATTGAAGGGAAAACATACGCTTAAAGCCGTTAACCGGATTCAATTTTGAAAACTTGGGCATCAAAGGCTTTGCGGAAACAACAAATTTAACCTGTACAACATTTCCCACAAAAGCAATCAAAAATCCCACTGCAAATATCGGAATCAGCGTAACTAAAAGTTCTATAATGCCTTCTTGAAAAAGACTGTTAACCGCTCCGAGTGAAGTATCAACCTGCTTCGAAACCGCAAGAGTTGATATTCTGTTATAAAAATTCGGAAACCCTTCCATCATTTTTTCTGCCATGAAACCAACGGTAATTCGAAGCACCACAAAAAATGATATCAGCATAACGCTGTGAATGATTTCCGTGCTTTTTGCAACCTGACCTTCTTTTCTGGCATCATTAAGTTTTTTGGCTGTAGCCGGTTCCGTTTTATCACCGGCATCTCCTTCAGCAAAGAACTGAAGATTAAAGCTTAATAACACTCTTTCATCATACATAATAAACTAATGTAACCCTTGTAAAACATCAACTGTAATAAGTCTCATTTGGTCGAATATTAAATTTGCTATTGTAGGTAAAAGGGCTGTTGTAATAAATATAACTATAAGGCCCGCTATTACTTTAATCTGAATACCTACGGCAAACATATTCATTTGAGGAGCAACTTTTGCCATAATACCAAGTACCGCATTAAGGACGAGACCCATGGCAAAAACCGGAAGACAAATTTCAAAACCGATAATAAAATAATTGCCCACAAATCCAAGAAAAGTATCTAAGAGACTGTGCTGAATAACAACTTCTCCCAGAGGCGCAACGGTAAAGGAATCCACCACCGCACCCAGTAAAAATTTATGCATATTTGTTGCAAGCAAAAGCAACAAAATCGAATACGAATACAAATTACCCACAATCGAAACCTGGCTTCTGGTGTTTGGATCGTAAACCTCCGCCATTGAAAGGCCTGTTTCGAAGTCGATTATTTTTCCCGCAAATATGATAACCATATTGCAGATTTGTGTGAAGAATCCAAGCAAAAGTCCTGCGATTGCTTCTTTTATAACGATTGTGGAATACTCCCAAATAGATGAATAATCCACTGTTTTATCCGGCAAAACAAGATATAGTATAAACGACAAAAATACAGCAAAACCGATCTTTAACCTTGCCGGTGTGTTTGCTTGGCTAAAAAAAGGAGCTGTAAACATAAATGATGTTATTCTTACCAGAATGAGAATAAAACACTCTATATCTGCTTGCGTAAAAGAAATATCAACCATTAAATGTAATCTCCAAAGCTAGACCAAAGCATTTCCATGTATGTTGTGACATTGTTCAACATAAAAGAACCAAGCAACAAAATTCCAATAAAAATTGCTAGTATTTTAGGTATAAACGTAAGTGTTTGCTCCTGAATGGAAGTAACTGCCTGAAAAATACTAACAACTAAGCCTACAACTAATGAAATTAAAAGAAGAGGTGCCGCTGTAATGATTATAGTCCATACTGCATCGCTAAATATATCAAGAACCGCATCCTCTGTCATAACAAACCTCCCTTTATCACCCTGTAGAACAAACGCACGATTTTGCTTTATAAAACCGTGCTATACCACAAAAGTATTAATTAAGTTTACAATTATCAAATTCCAGCCGTCTGCCAAAACAAAAAGCAATATTTTGAAAGGCAAAGATATGGTGGTCGGAGGTAACATCATCATACCCATTGACATAAGGGTGGATGCCACAACCATATCGATAATAATAAACGGTATATATATTAAAAAACCAATCCAAAAAGCTATTCTGAGTTCGCTTATAATAAAAGCAGGAATAAGTACATAAGTTGGGACTTCTTCCTGTGAACTTACCGATTCGAGTCCCGCTATTCCGCACATGGTATCAAGATCCGAATCATCTACCTGATTAAACATAAATTCCCTTATCGGCTCGATTCCCAAATCATATGCTTCTCTGACTGTAACCGTACCTTCGTTTAAAGGAACGATTGCATTTGAATATACATCCGAAAACACCGGAGCCATAACAAAAAATGTCAAAAATAAGGAAATACCGATTAAAATCTGATTTGGCGGCGCACTTTGGGTATTGAGCGCCGATCTGGTAAAATGTAAAACGATGAGAATCCTGGTAAAGGATGTCACCATTATAAGAATGGACGGACATAATGCTATAACCGTGATTATAAGCATTACCTGCAAAGTTGACGAAATACCCGCAGTATCGTCCGTGTCCACTCCCGAAATCGTTATTCCGAATAGATTGTTATTGCCATCGCCGACATTAATGGTGTTTGCACCGCCTGTATCGGCAGCCTGCACCGTCGTGCCCGACAATGAAAAAATTATTACAACAGCTGCAAATAAAATAAGAATCTTATAAGCTTTTTTAAGTTTTTTGCTATTCATTTTAAGCAGCTTTAACATGTAACAAACCTCTGTTTTTTCGCCAAGGCAAAATTTTGTCTGTGAGGATTATTGTGTTTTGTCTTCATTTTTCTTTTTCTTTATGAAGTCTAAAACACTACCAAAAGACTGTCCCTCACCTACAGTCTCTTTTGATAAATCTAAATCTTCTTCATTAACTTTTCCAAGGTATGTTACATTATCTTTAGCAACCGCAACGGCTACATATTCTTTCCCAATCTTTAGAATCTGAACATACTTATTGTTAGTCAATTTAAATATTTCAACACTGGAAATATTTTTACCCATTGACTGTTTTTTTTGAATACCGCCGATCCACTTTGTTGTATAGTGAGTTATAAGCAACACGATTATAAATATAAACAGGATGGCGATAAACTTCAAAACCCCTTGAAATCCTGACGCTGCAAGAAATAGTTCGAAATTAACCAACTGCTTTCTTTACCGCCTCGATAACTCTATCTGCCTGGAATGGTTTAACAATAAAGTCTTTTGCTCCCGACTGAATTGATTCGATAACCATTGCCTGCTGGCCCATAGCTGAACACATAATTACGCTTGCGTTCGGATCGCCCTCTTTGATTTTCTTAAGAGCTTGAATACCGTCCATTTCCGGCATTGTAATATCCATGAGTACTAAATCCGGATGAAGCTCGTTGTATTTTTCAACTGCAATAGCACCGTTTTCTGCTTCGCCTGCAACTTCATATCCGTTCTTTGAAAGGATATCCTTGATCATCATTCTCATAAATGCCGCGTCATCGCAAATTAAAATATTCTTCGCCATATTCACATTCTCCTCTTCTGGTTTAAAAAATACCCATTATTATTTTATCAAAGCATTGAAAGAATTACAATACCTATTGGTTCTGAATTATTTCGGTAACCCTAATACCAAAACTTTCTTCAATGACTACAACCTCGCCTTTTGCAACGAATTTGCCGTTTACAAGCACATCTATAGGCTCGCCGGCCATCTTATCAAGTTCGATAATTGTACCCGGTGCAAAGTCCAAAATTTCCTGAATGGATTTTGAAGTACGACCCAGTTCTGCCGTGACTTCCAAAGGAACATCCATAATAAGACCGATGTTTTCCCTCTGCTCCATTGTAATAGGATTTGGCGCAAATTGTGTAAACTGAGCCGGCTGAACATTAACATCCGGCTGCGGAGCATAATACATAGGCATGCCCTGCGGCATTTGCTGCATCGGCATTCCTTGCGGTGGCATTTGCTGCATCGGCATTCCCTGCGGTGGCATTTGCTGCATTGGCATTCCTTGCGGTGCCGCCTGCGGAGCCGGAGCAGGTGCAGGTGCCGCATCAGGTGTTACGCTTGCCTGAACATCCGCTGCTGCAGGTTCTTCGATAGGCGCATCTGCGCCTTTTTCAAGAGAAACCTCAAATTTTTCGCAAAGATGTTTCGCAAAATCAATCGGATAAAGCTGCATAATCTGTGAATCCACAAGATCGCCGATAACCATGCTGAATGAAATTTTAACGAAAATATCATTTACAAATTCATCAAGATTTGCATCCGCAGGAGCAGCTTCACCGTCATTCAAATCAATAAGAGATGCCGTTGGAGGTAAAATATCTATTTTCATATCAAGCATTGATGAAATAGATGTTGCGGCCGAACCCATCATCTGGTTCATAGCCTCTCCGATGGCGCTTAAGTGAAGATCTGTGATTTCTCCATCCACATTGGATCCGTCTCCACCCATCATAAGGTCGGTAATAATCTTAACGTCGTTTTGTTTTAATACCAAAACGTTTTTACCGTTCAAACCTTCTTTATATGCAAGAGTCATAAATACGCACGGTCTGTCATATGATGAAACAAGGTCATCCCATTTTGCATATGTAACAACAGGTGTACTGATATTAACTTTTTGGTTAAGCAATGAGGACAATGTCGTTGCGGCAGTACCCATACTGATATTAGAGATTTCACCAAGGGTGTCTCTTTGCATATCTGTTAATTCATTTGCAGTTTCTTCAACCGGTGCTTCTGCCGGTTCTTCTGCAGCTGCATCGCCACCAACGTCCATTCCGCTTAGCAGGGCATTAATTTCTTCCTGTGAAAGCATTCCGTCCATGACTTATTCCTCCTTTAAAACTTCCGTAATCTGTACTGCGTTCTTTTCGCCTGTAGTACCCGGTAAAGCTTTGAATTTTTCTATATTTCCAACATAAATCTTAAGTTCGTTATCTATCTTTGAATCAAGTCTTATAATATCTCCCACGTTTAAGCTGTTAAAGTCGCTGACCGAAATCTCGCTGGTACCCAATACAGCTTTAATAGGAATTTGAGCTTTTTGGATAAGAACTTCGATAGCATCCTCATATGTTTTGTCATCCTTGGCCTGCATGTTGGAATACCAATATTTTGTATTCAACTTATCCATAACAGGTTCCAAAACGACGTAAGGAAGACAAATGTTCATAAGACCTTCCACGTTACCGATTTTAATATTCAATGTTACGATTGAAATCATTTCGGTTGGAGAAATAACCTGTGCAAACTGTGAGTTTGTTTCGATTTTTTCAAGACGCGGAGTAATGTCTATAACGTTTTTCCAAGGTTCGCGAAGAAGGTTTATACAAATGTTAAACATTCTTTCAAGGATTGTAATTTCTATCTCCGAAAACTCCCTTTTCTTTTCGAGAGCGGCTCCGCTTCCGCCAAGCAAACGGTCAATCATACAATAACCAAGGTTTGATGCCATTTCCATAAGGATTGAGCCCTTAAGAGGAGCAAAATTAACAATTCCCAAAAGTACAGGATTAAGAAGGGCGTTGGAAAATTCCGAAAAGGCAACCGCCTCGGAGTTAATAACTTCAACCTGTACGCTTTTTCTAAGGTATGCCGGAAGGTTGGTATACAACAATCTTCCGAAATGTTCAAATATAATTTCCAGAGTACGAAGATGCTCTTTGGAGAATTTGGAAGGTCGCGAAAAGTCGTAGTTTTTAATAACTTTCTCGTCTTCTTCTTTATAGTCTTCCGCATCCAATTCGCCTGAACTTAAAGCTTTAAGCAAATTATCTATCTCATTTTGTGATAAGACTTCTCCCACGCATCTTCACCTCTCTTTCTTTTAACTACTTTTTGATTTTATGCACTATGAAATCGTCATACGAAGAACTACTTCATATACAACATCCGTGCCGTACATCTTATTTAATTTATCTTTAATCTCTTTAACAGCTTTATCTCTGTTCTTTGTTGCATCCGGACCGTTAAGTTCATCAGCGGTATATGTACTCAAAACTTCGTCGATATAAGCTTTCATCATCGGTTCCTGTGTAACTTTGCTTTCTTCGGTAATCAAAGTTGCATATTCTTCATTATTGGTATCGAAGTAAACAGAAGCGTAAACAACGGCATAATGCTGTGTACCGCTCTTGTCATCAGCAAGGGTGATGGTAAGTTTTTCTTCGATTGTATGAACCGCAAGCTGATCCACCGGAACACTGTCCGAATCTCCCGATACTTTTGTTACGGCATCAAGGTCGATAATCTCCCCTATTTTGGTAACTACGCTGTTTGTGCTTTGCATAGCCGGTACAATGGCAAATACAAGTAAACCCGTAAGTATAAGATTTACAAGAGTGAGCACCATTGCAATCATGTTAATTAAACCTTTTTTCACAGCTGATTCTCCTTATTAATATGAATTTAATTCATTGTAAATTCTGACTTCCACACGTCTGTTGCGTGCTCTGCCTTCTTCCGTATCGTTTGATGCAACCGGTTCGTATTCGCCGCGACCGGAGAATCGCATTTTTTCGATACTCAAATCATAGTTGTTAACCAAATACTTGGCAACCGTTTTTGCCCTCGCAAAAGACAAATCGATATTATCCGCATAAACGGAGAAATTTACTATCGGCGTGCTGTCCGTATGGCCTATAACTTCTATATTGCTGTCAGGATAATGCTGGAGTACTCTTCCGACCTTGTTTACAATCGGAATGGCTTCCTCCGCAATCTCGGCAGCGCCGGAATTAAACAGCGTTGCGCCGTCCAATGTCAAAAGAACGTATCTTGCTTCAACATCCATTTGGACATCTTCTTCCAGCTCTTCTTCCTGCAGCATTTTTTCTATATCCTTGGCCATCGCCTCGGATTGTTCCTTCATTTCTTCTTCGACTTCCTCTTCAGTTACGGGATCATCGTTTTTCATTGTTGTTTCGGCATCGGTCGGATCGTGAGCCTGATCGCCGTCGCCTTTTTCGATGACTGATTGTGAATTCTGGTAATCATTGATACCCATTGTTTCATAGGCATCCGTAAGCTCCATAAGAGCCTCTGTACCAACCGTAACCATCGAGCCTTCAAGAACCGAGTCCGAAGCTCCTTCTATAATACCCAAGCTTTCCGATAAAGTTCTTACCAGTTCTTCAAACTTGGTTTCGTCAACGGTTGACATGGAGAAAAGTAATACGAAGAAGCATAACAGCAGGTTCATAAGATCGGAGAACGTCGCCATCCAACCGGCAGGTGGTGGCCCATCCATCTCTTTCTTTTTCTTTGCCAATTATGCCTCCCCTCCTTCTTCGGAGCCGGAGCTCATGGCAGCTCTCTGCTCAGGTGATAAGAAGGATTTAAGTTTCTCTTCTATAACTCTTGGATTTTCGCCTGCCTGTATTGAAAGCAGACCCTCTATCATAACCTCTTTAAGAGTAGATTCGAGTGCATTGTTATTTCTCATTTTGTTTGCAATAGGAGTTGCAAGCCAGTTGGCAATCAAAGAACCGTATAATGTTGTAATGAGGGCAACCGCCATGTTAGGACCAACGGTAGAAACGTCGGACAAGTTACCAAGCATGTTGATAAGACCTATAAGGGTACCAATCATACCCCAGGCAGGACCCATGGCAGCCATCTGCTCCCAGAAACTGATAACTTTTGCATGTCTTGCTTCAACGCAAACAAGGTCTGTTTCCAAAATACCTCGAACAAGCTCAGGGTCGGTACCGTCAACGATAAGAAGAACTCCTTTTTTCATGAATTCTTCATCCAGACTCTGTGCTGCTTCTTCAAGGGCAAGCAGACCTTCTTTACGTGCAACGTTTGATAATTCTATTACTTTTTTGATTGTTTCAGGTTCATTAATAGTGGGTGTTTTCATAACCACGCCCACCGCTTTGATGTATTTAATAACATCGGGAATCGTATTCATCGTGATGATACAACCGATTGTACCGCCAACCGTTATGATAAACGATGGGATATCAATGAAGCTTGCGATAGCCGCAGGACCACCACCGGACTGGATAATACCAAACATAACCAGACCGATACACATTCCGATACCACCTAATGTAGCTATATCCATTTACTTCACTCCTGTTATGCAAAAAGCCGACAAATTAATTCGGCAAAATACATTTTCCGAATGTAAAATAATTTAAGTTAAAAAATTGAAACCAAAATCACCCTACTTTGGTTTATTATACCATATCTTGTGTTTTAGTTACAAGTAAAAACACAAGATTTTTGTATGCAACCGGTACTAATTTCCTATGAAATTCTTAAAAAATCGGCATTTTTAACATATTTTTAACAATATTTCGAAAAAATTTTATCTTCCCGAATAAATTTCTTTTTTGAATTCGATAATTTTTCTTCTGATTTCTTCACTCTTTTCGCTTACCACAAACTTTTTCGTATCCGAAAGAGTAATAACCGTATCCGGTGTGTCCTCAATATGTTGAATCATATCGGGATTAATCATTAATTCTTTTCCGTTCAATCTTGTTACAGTAATCATAAATACCTCCTTTTTTGTCATAAGCTGTCAGCGAAGCTGACTGATTGCTTATGACCCGGCGACGTTTTGCTTCGCAAAATGTTGTTTATTGTCATAAGCTGTCACTTATTCCCCAAAAACTTCTATACAGCACCTATGGGGTAGCCAATCGACTACCCCCTTTGGTTAACTTATATATTTAATTATTATCTCTTAAGATTTACAAGTTCTTCAAGCATTGTATCCGATGTTGTAATAATTCTTGAATTAGCCTGGAAACCTCTCTGTGTAGTAATCATGTCTGTAAATTCTTTTGAAAGATCTACGTTTGACATTTCAACAACGCCCGATGACATTGTTTCGCCAAGTGCTGTAATCTGATAACCGATACCGTTGAATTCGCCTGAGTTAAGTGTTGCTTTGTAAAGGTTATCACCGATTTTTTCAAGACCTGCAGGGTTTGAGAAATTCGAAACCGCGATCTGGCCGATTACGTATGTATCACCGTTTGAGTAAGATGCAACGATACGTCCGTCAGTCTGGATACCTACGCTTGACATTTCACCTGTTGCTTTACCTGCACCTGCGATACCGTCTTCTTTACCTTTTTTGCAGTCGATTGTGCTTTCGCCCGCATAACTTCTTGTATTTGAAAGGTCAAATTCAATGGTTGTTGTACGAAGAGATGTCTTTGATGTAGGAGGTGTAGCAGCTGTATCACCATCGAAACCTAAGTGGATATTGTTTAAATATTCGCCTGTTTCAGGATCCTGTTCATCAATACGGTTGTTACCCGACTGAGCATCTGCCAATGTTCCGTAAATACCCGAAATAGCACCTGTAGCCTCATCATATTTAACATAAATTGTATTTTCTTCGGCAGCCTTATCTCCTGCGTTAAATGTAACTGTTTCATCACCTGCTGCAGCTTCCTGTTTTGTTTTGTAGAAGCTTGCTGTGTAATCGGTAACTTCGCTACCGTTAAGAACAGAACCGATTTTCATTGTATAAATACCTGCTGTATCTGTCTGTTTCATATTAAGCTGAATACCGTACTGTGTGCCGAGGCTGTCGTATGCGTATGCGATACGTGTTACGGTATCTGTTGAGTTACAGTCGATATTGCCCTTAAATGTCGTATCGGTTGTTGCCGATGGAGGAGCGATTTTGAATGAATCGCTGTAAATCTGAAGTGGTCTTACTTCGTCTGTCTGAAGATCGCCACCTACGCCATTGGCTGTGTAACCCATAACATATTTACCTGATGGAGTAACCAAGTTACCGTTTTCATCAGTCTGGAAGTTACCTGCTTTTGAGAAGTAAGTACCGCTGTTGTCCTGAACGATAAAGAAACTGTTACCGTTAATCATAAGGTCAAATGCACGTCCTGTAGACTGTGTACCACCCTGTCCGTTAATATCGATTGAAATTGCTGAAACCTGAGAACCAAGACCTATCTGTTTTGCGTTCTGACCACCTGTTCTTGTGGTTTCGTTAGCGCCCGATGCAATCTGAGTTGTCTGATAGAAAAGTTCGCTAAAAGTAACTGACTGTGCTTTGTAGCCAACTGTGTTAACGTTTGCGATGTTATTACCGATAACATCCATTTTTGTCTGGTGAACCTTAAGACCGGCTATACCAGAATAAAGTGATCTCATCATAATGATTTACCTCCATGAATACTATTGAAGGCAGATCCGTAAATTTTGTTTAACTCCGTCAGGCGTTCGGGAGTTAAAACTCTCCTTTGTGTTTCCACATTGGTCCAAGTTTATATAATTACGGCTCCGTCAATATTTGTAAATACTTTTTCCTGTGCTTTTGCACTATCCATTGCTGTCACAACCGTGTTGTTGTCAACGTTTACTATAAATGCCATGTTATCTACCAAAACAAGGGATTCGCTGATTCCTTTTTCGCCGGCTTTTTGTGCGCCTGCTTTAAGTCTGTCAAGCTGTTCCGATGTCATTTCGATTTCTCTGCTTTCAAGTCTTGCTCCGGCATGTTTAGAAAACTTAAGTTCTTTTACTTCTGCGGTTTTATGTGTTTGTTCAAGGAATATATCCTGGAATGAAACACCGTTTTCGTTTCCGCTTTTATTTGGCTTGTTTTTGTTTAAGTATTGGTTGGTAACTTGTTCAATGGATATAAAGTTGTTATTTTTAATGTCCATAATAATTACCTCTTAAATCTACTGTTCATCAGCAATTTGTTTGAGATAAGCGTCGCTTACAACTGAGTAAAGATCATCTGCATTGTAAAGTTCTCCTTCGATTGAGAGATAAACTTTATTGGCTTTTACTTCTGTGTATTCAACAATTCCCGCTTTGTATGCCGATGTCTCACCGCTTGATGAACCGACTGCCATGATAACATTCTTTCCTACGAGCGAATGTGCCGTCTGAGTTGAAAGTGCCGACGAAACATTCTGCATTTCCTCAAGTGCGCTGAACTGTGCCAACTGTCCGATAAATTCCGTATCCTGCGACGGATTCATAGGATCTTGGTATTTCATCTGAGTTGTAAGAAGTGTTAAAAAAGCGTCTTTACCAAGTTTGCTGGTGCCTTTGGTGTCTTCTTTTTGATATGTTTCGGTAGCTTTGTATTCCGATTTAATATCTTGCATAATTGCATTAATATCTGACATATCTTTCCTCCTGTGCTTTAAGCTGAGTAACTAACCGTTGCTCCTTTGAGCATGAGCTCCTCTTCTTCGTTGATTTGCTCTGATGCTATTCCAAATTCGTCATCGTCAAAACTCTTAAATGCTTTTTTAGATTTCTTTCCGCCGTTTTGCTCTTCTTTTGTTCCGGCGAATTGGTCATTGAAACTTCTGCTTGCTATGGTAACCTCAAGGTCTTCCACCTTAAGTCCCTGATTGTTGAGATTTTCTCTTAAAATTTCCAAGTTGGCTTTAACAATTTGCTCAACCTGTCTGTCCGTAACTACGATTTTTGCTTTAACAACATCGTTTTCGGTTGCAATATTGATTGAAACCTTGCCGAGATGTTCGGGATTAAGTTGCATTTCGATGCTTGATGTATCAAGCTTGATTGTTGTTTTGATTTCATCAACTATCTGTTCAACAACTTCTCTTGCATTTGCAATCCCTGCGCTTTCTTCAATAACTTCGGAAACCTTTTCCGTAAAGTTATTAAATGTAGTCTGGAAATTCTCATTTGTCTTTTCGTTAGAAGTTTTTTCGGTGGTGTCTTTTCTAACTTCCGCTTTTATTGTTTCATTGTCTTCGAGATTTTCACTCTCGTTTTGATTTGAAGCGTTGTTGGTCTGAGGTCTGACATCTGCAACTTCTTCATCTTCTGCAATAGCCGCATTTTGAAGAATCGCTTCCCCTTTAACTTCATTGTTTTCATCTTTAACAATGAGTTTAGGATCAAATTTGATTTCATTGTCGACCGTTTCAAATCCCTCGAGCATTTTAGCTGCATCTTCAAGGCTGATTCCCAATTCTTTTGAAATGTCGGATGTTATTTTTTCAAAAAGATTCGAGATTTCTTTTACAAGATTTGTAAAGTCTTCGTTCATAATCAAATTTGAAATGTCAGGCACGTTTTCACCACTTATTACGACCTGAATGACATTTTCGAAGTTCAGAAGATCTGTGGATACAAGTCCAAGCTGTTCCATGATTTCTTCCAAATCTTCTTCAGATAAGTCTGTGAAGTTTTCAATGAGCTGTTTGATTTCTTTGATGCAATCATTTACGCTTTCGCAAGCTTCCTCGATGATTTTTTCTTCCGGCTTCGACTCTTTAATCACTGATTTGATATCGGTTTTTTCGGTTAAAGTATCATCTTTGATACTGTCGGATTTAACCTGATCGTCTGCCTTATTGTTGTCGAGTTTGTTTGCTGCCGATTGAATCGCATCTTTGAAACCGGCATTTTCAGTCTTTCCTGGCTGAACCGATGACAAATCCTGGCTTTGCACCGTAGCGTTAAATACAAGAAAGCTTGCATTTAATGTGCTAACATCTGCCATGAATTGTCCTCCTTTGTTTCATAAGCTGCCGGCGTAGCCGGCTGATTGCTTGTGATTGGCGCCGCCCCAAATTGCGAAGCAATTTTTTAATAGCGTACGCTCCTTTTATATAAAACTGTCTTTCAACAGCTTTACACAATTTATATCGGACCTTTTTTCTAAAAGCTGTAGTTAAAAATTGTATTTATTTCAAAACAAACTTATGTAAACTACGGAACAAGAAGTTGTGTAACCTTTGCCGCATAAACAGGGTCAATCTTAGCAAGTTCTTCCATAATTTGAGCTCTGTTTTCCGTCTCGATTGCATTCAAAATACCCACAACAGTCTCAAGGTTTCCTGACATTTCGTTAAGTATGGATGCCGCACTCTTAGGATCCATTTCGCTGAATGTATTGGCAAATGTCTGATACTGCTCATCAAGGACCATTTTCTCAACAACCTGTTTGTAGATTTTTTCGGCTATTTCAGGCTCTATGGATTCATAATATTCCTTATAATTGGAAATATCCACCGCTTTGTCGCCGAATACCACATCCGTATAGAATTTTTCTCTTATTGTTTCGTATACCAGCTGGTTATCTTCAAATGACTTAAGTCTGGAAACTTCCGATTCCAATTCTTTTATGGTGTCGTCCTTAACCGCCTCGCGGCTTTCGTACTGATCCAATTTAAGCTCAAGCTCTTTGATATAGCTGATTGCTTCGGCAAGGGATGAATACGGATATTCTTCGCTTGCTATCAATTCTTCATCCGTTGTATCCGGAAGAATTTTGTTTATAATAGGTACATCCTTAAATACCGGTGCCAGCACCTTGCTGCCAAATCCACCAACGTCAAGCTTTATCAAAACGCAAAGAACCGCAATCCAGATGGCCGCTATTAAAACACCAATAATAATAGAAAAAGGTTTACTTGGTTTTTTGCCTTCATCATCGTCATCATCCAGCATCGGAGCTACATCTCCAACCTGTTCTTCCATATCTTCGTTAGCCATCCGTCTCACCTACCTGTCTGCTTGTGTATTTATAGTTTACAACTTCGTCGATTTCGGAGGATTCGGCTTTTGCAAGCTCTTCCTTGAACTCTTCGAATTGTCTTTCTTTGAGTTTTTCGTGTATTTTTCTTTCTTTTATGGCTTCGGTTAATTTATTTCTTGCGATTTCCAAGTTTTTGGTCGCAACATTAACCTGAACTATCTGTTTTTTTGCTTCTTCTTTTTTGTTTTCTATACCGTCTTTATACGACTGCAATTCGCGAACATTTAAAACATCAAGAGATTTTCTTCTTATTTCCTCTTCGTAGAAAGCGATTTTATCGTAAATAGCTTGAAGTTTGGCTCTTTCGTCTTCCAACTGTCTGGCTCTTGTGGCAAAAGTGGCTTTTGCCTGGTCCTCCAAGCTGTATTTAACATTCAAAACGCTTTGCATACTGTAAACAAATCTTGCCATGACAATCCCCTACTACTCTGCCACTGCCTGTGCGGGTTCCTCAAAAATCGACATAAGCATTTGAAGTTCCTCATCAAAAGAAAACTTTTCTTCCGTGCCCTGCATCAAGAAATCATTAACCTGATCGATTTTCGAAATCGCAAAATCTATGTTTTTGTTACTTCCCGCTTTGTATGCACCGATATTAATAAGGTCTTCCGACTCGGAATAAGTTGCCATTACCATTTTAAGTTTTTGTGCGACTTTTTTATGTTCCGGTGTTGCAATTTGAGACATAACCCTGGAAATACTCTGCATTACGTCTATTGCCGGATAATGACCTCTGTGGGCAATTTTTCTGGATAAAATAATGTGTCCGTCAAGAATCGACCTTGCGGTATCGGTAATAGGCTCGTTAAAATCGTCGTTATCTACCAAAACCGTATACAAACCGGTTATTGTTCCCACATTGGAATTGCCCGCTCTTTCAAGAAGCTTTGGCATTTCCGAATAAACACTCGGCGGATATCCTCTTGTTACCGGCGGTTCACCGGAGGCAAGTCCTATTTCACGTTGAGCCATAGAAAAACGTGTCAGGGAATCCATCATAAGAAGTACGTCTTTTCCCTGGTCTCTGAAATATTCGGCAATGGCCGTTGCGGTTTTTGCCGCTTTATTTCTGATAAGGGCCGGTTTATCACTGGTTGCCACAACCAAGACGCTGCGCTTCATGCCTTCTTCACCGAGGTCACGCTCAATAAACTCTCTGACTTCCCTACCACGCTCACCGATAAGGGCAATTACGTTTATATCTGCCTTTGTATTTCTTGCAAACATACCGAGCAATGTACTTTTACCGACACCACTGCCGGCAAATATACCAAGACGTTGACCTTTTCCGACGGTAATAAGACCGTCAACGGCTTTTACTCCCAGCGGCAAAACTTCCGAAATAATTTCCCTTTCCAAAGGATCCGGAGGCGGCGCCTCAACGCTCATATATTTGCTTGTTTCTATTTCTTCGCCGTCAATAGGTCTTCCCAGACCGTCAACGACTTTTCCCAAAATCTCATCACCAACGGGAACTTTTAAATGGCTGCCGGTATTTTCCACAAGGCTGCCCACTGCAATTCCCTCGATGCTTTCAAAAGGCATGAGAAGGAGCTTTTTTTCTCTGAAGCCTACAACTTCCGCTTTGATGATTCTTTCTTCGTCATCTTTGGCATAAATATTGCAGATGTCGTTAATGGCAGCCTCGGGGCCGGTGGATTCCACCGTCAAGCCTACCATTTTATCAACTCTTCCCAATTTCTTTGCAAAGAGTTTATCCGATAAATTCAAATATTTTTCTACATCTACAGTTACCATCTCAATACCCTATAAAAGATTATTAATCTATTGATTGTCATTATTTATGCATGAAAGCATTTTTATTTCGCTGATTAAATTGTCCAGCTGAACATCCAAGCTACAATCGTACATTCCACTTGCGGTCTCGATTATACATTGGTTCTTGGACATAGCAATGTCTTCCACTATTTCGATGCTGCCTTCTCCAAGCACCGCTCCGTATATTTTGCTTTTGTTTTCGGTCAAATAACTATAATCGTCTTTTGAAACTCTGATTATAAAGTCGTGACTTATGTTAACCTTTCTCAAAACGTTGTTAACCAATTGCAAAATAATATCTCTGCGGTCTTCGCTGAGCACATCCGTTACCTGTCTGAAAACCTCCAAAATGGTATCCACCAAAGTTGGCTCAATGCTTAACATTTCCTGCTCCATCTCTTCCTTGGCTCGCGCTCTCATTTCGTCGATTTCGTTCATTGCCGACTCTTTTAAAAGATCAAGCTCCGCTTTGCCGTCGTTTAAACCGCTGTTATAGCCGTCTTCATGAGCCTGCGCCTTGATTTCTTCGGCTTCCGCTTTTGCCTGAGCCAAAATCTCATCCGCCTGAGCATAAGCATTATCAATAATTTTTGTAGCCTCAGCCGCATAATCAACGCTTGGCGCAACTTCAACTTCCGGTGCGTTTATTCCCGGATTGAACCCCGCATCCTGTACCTGTGGAGCTTGTGAAAAATCTTCTTCGAAGTCTTGTGGCTCCTCAGCTTCTTTAACGGGAGCTTCTTGCTCTTCTATAGGCTCGTCATCGCCTCTTTCCCAAGAATCCCAATCGTCATCGTCAGAACCATGATATTCGGCGTTCAAAAGCGCATTGGCACTTTCTTCGTCAAGTCCCTGATCGGCTTCTTCTTTTCTTTCCGGCGCCGCTTTTACGCTTTTTCTCAGCAAGCTTTGGTTTTGAATGGCCGTTTCGACTTTTTCCCTAACCTTATCATTGTTATCAATTGTTACGCTGTCATTTTCAGCCAAAACCTGCATGGCCTTAATCAAATTACTAGACAATGAGCTCATCACCTCCGCCACGTGCGATAATGATTTCGCCTGTATCCTCTAACTTACGTATAATGGAAACAATCTTCTGCTGAGCTTCTTCAACATCACGCATTCTGACAGGTCCCATAAATTCCATATCTTCTTTGATCATAGCAGCAAGACGTTTGGAAATATTGTTGAAGATAACATTCTGTACTTCTTCGTTGGAGCCTTTAAGAGCAATACCAAGGTCGTTGTTATCGACATCACGAAGAATTCTCTGGATGGTTTTATCATCAAGCGCAAGAATATCCTCGAATACGAACATTCTTCTTCTGATTTCGTCTGTAAGTTCCGGCTCTTCGATTTCGAGACTTTCCAAAATATGTTTTTCTGTACTACGGTCTACAGTATTCAAAATTTCTACGATAGCATCGATACCACCGACAATTGTGTAATCCTGGTTAACAAGAGAAGCAAATTTCTTCTCCAATACTTTTTCGATTTCTTTAACCACATCAGGTGAGGTTCTGTCCATAAGGGCGATTCTCTTTGCAACATCCGCCTGCTTGTCAAGCGGAAGGGACGATACAATCGTCGCCGACTGGCTTGCGGGAAGGTATGAAAGAATAAGAGCTATCGTCTGTGGATGCTCATCCTGAATAAAGTTCAAAAGCTGCGATGGATCTGATTTTCTGATAAACTCAAACGGACGAACCTGCAATGAAGCGGTTAACTTTGTCATAACGTTTTGAGCTTTTTCTTCACCCAAAGCTTTTTGAAGAAGGTCTTTTGCATAACCGATACCACCTTCCGCGATATATTGCTGTGCAAGACATACTTCGTAGAACTCCTTTAAAACGCTCTCCTTAACTTCCGGCGAAACACTTCTGGTGTTTGCTATTTCCAGGGTGAGCTGCTCTATTTCATCTTCTTTCAGATGTCTGAATATGGAAGCGGATTTTTCGGGTCCGAGAGCAATTAACAATATAGCTGCTTTTTGTATTCCCAGTATTTCATCATCCATGATTAATTACCCCCAATCATCGTTCAACCAGTTACGCAAAAGAAGCGCAACAGCTTCCGGCTGGTCATCAACGAATTTTTCTATAGCAATTCTGATATCGGACTTATCGTTAAGATCGATGTCCTCAACAGGTGTTTTCTCTTTTGTGCTTGCAAGAAGATCCTCAACCGAAAGTTCAGGCTCAACATCCGAAACTTCAACAGGTCTTAGACTTCTGTATACGGCAAATATAAGAAGTGCCAATATAGCAACAGCCAATATAATCGGAAGCAGGGTTCTGAAATCCGTACCGCCTTCAACCGGTCCCTGGAACATTGGAATGTTGTAAGCAAGGATGCTGATTGAATTAGGATTAAATCCCGTTGCAAATGCTACGGCTTCTCTTACGTCATCTCCGATTTCAATCTCTTCCGATTCGGAATTTGCCGCAACATATTCTTCCCATGTGGTTCCGTCCAAAAGACCGGCTTCTTCCACATCTTCATAGTCATACAGAGTATATCTGTTAAGAACAATCGAAAGAGATGATTGATCGTAATCGATTGTTCCCACTGCATGATCTGTGGTTGTAACCGTCTGGTTTACCGCATATTCATACTGTTTGAGTTCGTATGTACTCTGTGTTCCGTCGCCGTTATCTATGGTATAGGTTGTAATGTCTTCGTCGTTCGAATCGGTTCCCACTACGCCACTCGCACCGGAGTTACCTTCTTCGTTGACCTCGTAGGATTTGGTGTAAGGACCTTGTTTACGGTCACCCGTATCGTATGTGATATTTTGTGTCGATACCTTATCGAAGCTAATCTGAAGATGAGGAGCTACATTTACAAGGTCGAATTCCGTAAATATCTTTTGAACGTTATCAATAACCTGATTGTTTAAGTTGGCGGTTATCTCTTCTTGCGTGCTTGCGCTTACACCGTTTGATACGTCTTCGTTGTCTGTACCTTTGAAAATAAGATTACCTTCGCTGTCGATAATCGTGATTTTATCCGTTGTATCATTACCTACCGTTGTAGCGATAAAACGAGCCAAGGAATCACCCGCGCCGTCCGGAACCTCTGATTTTAAAGTAAGAAAAACACCAACCGCTGTTTCTTTATCGGATGCAAGTACACTGTATGATGCACTCGGCTCCGTGATTTTAACGGATGCTGCTTTAACATAATCCAATCCTTCAATTATATCTCTAATGTAGCTTTGACGATATTCAAGATAGAGTCGCTCTTTGTCGGACTGAGTCTGCGAAAATCCGCCGCTAAGCAATGATTGTAAATCGGCAAGACCAACATTATCGCTCAAAACATCTCCGCCGGCTACCGCCACGGAAGCTCTTGCTCTGTCCTCTTCAAGAACCAAAATAGAAAGGGCATCATCACCAAGCTGATATGTGATCCCTTCATCATCAAGAATCTGTTCAACACCCTGAACCTGTTCACCGGTTTCGCAAACAACCAAAGTAACATACTTGTCTCTGGAAATAATGGCAATCATTATAATAAGAAATACAACTATTATGGAAACAACCGAAGCCATAATAGCTTTCTGTTTAGCCGTATATTTGCCGAAAAATCCCTTGATTCTGTCCAGAAATGCGCGTAAACGTTCCTGCATTGTAATCCATCTCCCAAATACTTAATAAATAACCCAATAGAGCACTGCCACCACAAGGTCGTGCCATTATATTTGAATCTGCATAATCTCGTTATATGCACTCATTAACTGATTTTTGATTGCAACGGTATATTGCAATGAAACCGCTGCTTTTTGAAGCGCAATGGTCATTTCATGGGTACTGTTTGTTTTTCCCAAGGCAAAATCAATGGATTTTGCCTGAGCATCGTTAGCCAGATTGTTTGTATCATTTAAAAGCTGAAAAGCCGAATCCAAAACAGTTCCAAAAGCTTTTCCCTGATTTGTGCTTTCAGCTGATTTTGTTCTTCCGAATAAATCATCGTAATTAACGGATAAAAGACCGTTAACATCAAATACTTCGGCCATGTTTACCTCCTAATTAACTGTCGGCTATTTCCAAACCCTTGCTGGCAATGGCTTTGCTGGCGTTGAAAGCCGTTACGTTTGCCTCGTAAGCACGGGTTGCGTCAATCAAGTTTGTCATTTCCGTTACTATATTTACGTTAGGATATGTAACATATCCGTTTTCGTCCGCATCCGGATGATCCGGGTCGTAAACAAGGTTCACAGGTGTTGATGTATCCTGAATGATGGCATCCACCTTAACACCCGTGCCGTTGTAGTCTCCCATTGCACGCTCAAAGACGTTCTTGAAAACAGAGTCTCTTTTTTCTTCAAAAACAAGAGTCTGTCTGACATAAGGACCGCCGTTGGATGTACGTGTCGTCTCCGAATTTGCTATATTGTTTGCAATAACATCGGTTCTTAAACGTTCTGCCGTCATACCCGATGCACTGATATTAAACGAGTTGAAAAGACCCATAAATTACACCTCTCTTACTAACGTGTCTGCATAGCATTTTTAAGCATCGAGAACTCTTTTGAAATACTTTCGATAAGTCCGTTATACTTAATTTGTTCCGATGCAAGCTCAACGTTTTCGGTATCGATATCCACATTGTTACCGTCAAGTCTGTAGGAAAGATTTCTGTGATCCGTGTAAACAAGCGGTTCCACGCTGTCTTCCTTGAAATTCTTTATTCTTTGTCTTAAATTCTTTTCGTCGCCTTCGTTTAAAGCTGCAGAAAGATATGTTGAAAAAGCAACATCTTTTCTTTTGAAATTAGGTGTGTCAACATTGGCAATATTGTTAGAGATAACCTCTTCTCTGAGCCAGCTGGCATCTGCGGCTTTTGTCATAATATCGACGAAATCATATGCTCCCGAAGATAACATCAAATACCCCCTTTGTCGTAAGATAGGCACAATTTCTCAAAATCTATTATAGATAATATGCCTAAAAATATCAAGCACATTTTGTGGTTCAAATTGGATTTTTCACAAATCAAACACTAAATATAGTGGTTGCTCTTGTAAATTTATGTCTACCTATTTTTGTATGTTATGTTAACCATATCGTCCTTAAAAACAAATAAAAAACTGCCCTTTTTGCAACCTCCGGTCGCAATATAAGGACAGTTTAAATTCCGTTTATAAGTCCGACAATAATCTTTTACATAATATTTATCGGATTATAATTATTAGATTTTAGTAAATAATTGTATTTTTTAAAATACAATTATGCGTGCATATTTCTAAGTTCTTCAAAGACTATTTCGTTAATAACCTTTATATGTGTTCCCTTCATTCCGGCAGAGCGAGACTCAATAATACCGGCACTTTGGAACTTTCTTAAGGCATTAACTATAACGGAACGTGTAATTCCCACATTATCGGCAATTTTACTTGCCACCAAAACGCCTTCGTTGCCTTCCAAAGAATTGAATACGTGAATAATCGCTTCTCTTTCCGAAAAGCTCAAAGTGCTGATAGCCGAACGAACATCCTGGAGTTTTCTGCTTTGTTCCGCGCTTTCTTCATTAACGGATCTGAGCATTTCAAGGCCCACAACGGTTGTTCCGTATTCGCTTAAAATAATATCGTCAATATCATAAGCTTTTGAATTCTTGTAAACAAACAAAGTGCCCAGTCTTTCTCCCGCAATGGCAATGGTTGTAACAAGGGCCATATGTTTTGCGGATTTTTCGCTGAATCCCAATGTAAGTAAATTAACGTTTTCTTTTGTGGAAAGAACTCCCAAAAGTCTTTCGTTTAAATCTTTATCGATAAAGCTTCCAACATCATATTTTGCAAGCTCTTCTATAGGCTTAACTCCAGTATATGCACCGGTAGCAAGGATTTTACCTTTTTTGCTGATAACAATAATGTTTGATTCCAAAATATCACTAAGGACCTTACAAATATCATTGAACACGACTTTTTGTGAATGATTATTATGAAGCAATTTATTTATTTTTCGTGTTTTATCAAGCAATTGAATACTCATATTAAAGCACCTCCGTCAAGCAAATTGCATATTTGTCCTAAAATTTAATGTGTAGACTAATTTTATCACTATTTTTTCGTCAAAACAAGTAAATTTTATAAATAATAGACAAATTTTCACACTTTTCGGAATTTTTAAACTATTTTTCTTTGTTTTCAAGCGGCTCGTTATATCCGCACTGTTGATCGAAACAAACTGCTTTGTTGCCTTTTTCCAGCATTACCTCGCCGCACTTAGGACAACGTTTTTCAAGAGGCTTTTGCCATGACATAAAGTCGCAATCAGGAGCATTGGTGCATCCGAAGTATCTTCTGCCTTTTTTGCTCTTTTTGACAACGATTTCTCCGTCGCATCTCGGGCATTTTACACCTGTCTTTTCGTAGTAAGGCTTTGTGTTTCTGCATTCAGGGAAGCCCGGACATGCAAGGAATTTTCCGTGAGGACCGTATTTGATAACCATGTTTCGTCCGCATTCTTCGCAAACAACATCGGTCACTTCATCTTCAATTTTAACTTTTTCGAGCTTCTTGCCCGCTTCTTCAACAGCTTCGGCAAAGTCCGGATAGAAGTTTCTTATAACGTTTTTCCACTCGATACTTCCCTCTTCGACTTTATCCAAAAGGCCTTCCATAAGGGCCGTAAATTCGGTATTTACAATCTGTGAAAAGGCTGTAACCATAATCTCGTTTACAGCTTCTCCAAGTTCGGTTACGAAGATGTTTTTGCCTTCTTTTACAACATATCTTCTTGCCAAAATTGTAGAAATTGTAGGCGCATAGGTACTCGGACGACCGATTCCCTTTTCTTCCATAACTTTAACGAGGGCAGCTTCGGTAAAATGAGCAGGTGGCTGTGTAAAGTGCTGTTTTTCTTCATAATCCACGGACTCGATAACGGATTTTTTATCAAGTACATGAGTTGTAAGATTAAGCTCTTCGCTTTCTTCGTCTTCGTTGACATAGACAGACATGAAACCGTCAAAAGCAACTTTTGAAGAATTCATTTTAAATACGTAATCGCCTGCATTTATCTTAACGTTTGTTGTATCGTATTTTGCATTTTCCATACGGCTGGCAACAAAACGTTTCCAGATAAGCTGATAAAGTCTGAACTGATCTCTGGAAAGATTTTCTTTAACCTCCGAAGGAAGAAGATTAACATCCGTCGGACGAATGGCCTCGTGAGCATCCTGGATTTTAGCTCCGCCCGCTTTTTTTGCGGCCTGTTTACCCACATATTCTTTGCCGTAGTTTTCCGTAATAAAATCTCTTGCTGCTTTATCCGCTTCTTCGGAAATACGTGTGGAATCGGTACGAAGATATGTAATAAGACCGATTGTTCCCTGACCTTTAATATCAACACCTTCGTAAAGCTGCTGTGCCAAAAGCATGGTCTTTTTTGTAGGGAAATTAAGCACTTTCGATGCTTCCTGCTGTAATGTGGATGTTGTAAAAGGAAGGGCCGGTTTTCTGCTGCGCTCGCTCTTTTTAACATCGGATACAATAAGCTTTTCTTTCTTAAGAGCTTTTTTTATCTTATCTACTTCTTCTTTACTTTTTATATCGATTTTACCTTTTTCGTTACCGTAGAATTTGGCAATCAAAGGCTTTTTCTCGCCTTTAACCTTCATCTCGGCATCCAAAGTCCAATATTCTTCCTGAATAAAAGCGTTGATCTCGGCTTCTCTGTCACAAATCATTTTAAGAGCAACGGACTGAACACGGCCGGCACTCAAGCCTCTTTTGACTTTTTCCCACAAAACAGGACTTATGGAATAACCCACAATTCTGTCCAATACACGTCTTGCCTGCTGTGCATCAACAAGGTTTGTATTGATTTTGCGCGGCTCTTTTAAAGATGCCTTTACCGCATTTTTTGTAATTTCGTTGAATGTAATTCTTGACATACGCGAATCATCAAGCTTAAGGGCGTATGCAAGATGCCATGAAATGGCTTCTCCTTCGCGGTCCGGGTCGGTTGCGAGATATACTTTATCCGCTTTTTTTGCGGCTTTTTTAAGCTCCGCAAGCTTTTCGCCCTTTCCTCTGATTGTTATATATTTAGGCTCAAAATCGTGTTCCAAATCGATACCCATCTGGCTTTTCGGAAGGTCTCTTATATGACCGTTGGAAGCCAAAACTTCGTAGTTCGAGCCAAGAAATTTTTTGATTGTTTTCATTTTTGCGGGTGATTCCACAATAACTAAATACTTTGGCATTTCATAACCTCATAAAATTAAAATCTAGGGATTAATTACGACAATAATAGCCCGGAGATGGTTCGTAAATCAAACCGTCAAGTTCGAGTTTTATCAGAGCCCCAAGTCCCGCTTTATAGTCTATCCCCGCTTCTTCGATGATTTCATCCTTTGTTTTTGGTTGAAATTCTACACAACTATACAACACCTCATAATCTTTTGCAAGACTAAAATTATTTTTTTTATTTTGAAAGATTTGTGTTTTATCTTCCAAGCCAAAGTATTCGAAAATGTCTTTTGATGATGTTACAATCCCCGCCCCGTCGGCGATTAAAGCGTTGCAGGCCTCGCTTGACAGATCGCTTATGCGCCCGGGAAGGGCAAATACGTCTTTACCCTGAGAAAGTGCATATTCCACCGTATGTAAGCTGCCGCTTTTTTTCTTTGCTTCCACTACCAAAACCAGGTCCGACAATGCGCTTATTATCCTGTTTCTGAAAGGAAAATTGCGAGAAAGAGGCTTGGTTCCCAAAGGAAATTCACTGATAATCCCGCCTTTTTCCAAAGTTCTTTCAAAAAGTTTAAAGTTTTCCGGCGGATAAATAATATCGATTCCGCAACCCAGCACTCCAAAACATCTTCCCTGCGCATCTATGGCGGATGACATGGAAATGGAATCAATTCCTCTTGCCAAACCGCTGATTATTTGAATCCCCGCCCCCACAAAGTCCGATGCAAGTCCCTTAGCGCAAGCTCTTCCGTATTCACTGAAAGCCCTTGCTCCTATCATTGCAAGCGTCGGAAGATTTTCATCCGGAAGATTGCCCTTAACGTAAAGACTGTATGGCATGTCCGGAATTTCCCTTAATTTGGCGGGAAATGCGGGATGTGTAGGATATAAAAATCTTATTCCTTCATTATATAAATAATCGAGCTTGTTTATTTCTCTAAAATTCTTTTTTGCATAAACAATTCTGTCAATATCCTCCGCTCTTAATCCTGCCGTAAGAAGTGCCTTTTCATCAGCTTTGTAGACTTCCCATGGACTGCCGAAAAAATCAAGAAGCTTTTTAATTTTATCAAAAAACACTCCTTGAATATTTGTCAGAAAAAACCAATATTCTTCTTCGTTCAATATAAAACACCTTCCTTATTTCAATTTAAAAGACAAAGCTTCCAAAATATGCTCATCCCTTATTTTTTCGCTCCCGTCCAAATCGGCAATAGTCCTTGAAACTTTAAGAATCCTTGAATAGCTTCTGGCGCTCAAATCCAGCTTTTTAACCGCTTGCCCCAAGAGTTTTTCCTGAGTGTCGCTTAAAGCGCAATACTTTTCAAGCTCCGAATTTTCAAGACCCGAATTGAATTTGTTTGATTTATCCCTATATCTTTCAAATTGAATAAGAGCCGCCTTATCCACTCTTTCTTTAATTGTTTTGGAATCTTCAATGATTGATTTATTCTCAGATTTATAAGATCTTCTTTGACTGATAATATCGATTTGTTCTGTTTTTGCGCAAAGGTCGATTCTGTCCAAAATCGGCCCGTTAACCTTGCTTTGATATTTCTTAATATCCCTTTCCAAACAATTGCATTTGTTTCTGTCGGGATAATATCCGCAGTGACAAGGATTCATTGCGGCCACCAGCATAAAATCCGCGGGAAATGTAACCGTTCCTCCGCTTCTGGATACCCTTATTTTTTTCTCCTCCAAAGGAAGTCTTAATGCTTCTATTGTTTCGCGCCTGAATTCGGGAAATTCATCCAAAAACAAAACGCCTTTGTTTGCAAGGGTGATTTCTCCCGGGCGGGGATTTGCCTTTCCTCCCATAAGTCCCGCAAGGCTCACGGTATTGGAAGGTTCCCTGAAAGGCCTTTTAAACATGGTGTCGGGATTTAGCATACCCATAATACTGTAGACCTTTGCGACTTCAAGCATCTCATCTTTTGATAAGCTGTGTAAAATCGAGGGAATGCGCTTGGCAATCATGGTTTTGCCGGAGCCCGGAGGCCCTATAAGCAAAAGATTGTGCATGCCGGCCGCGGCAATTTCCGCTCCTCTTTTGGCATTTTGCTGGCCCAAAATATCCTTAAAATCCGCATAGTCAATGTCTTTTTGTTCCCCTTGACTCTTATCCGGCACAACAATTTCCGCTTTTTCACCGTTATAATAATCCACAATATCTTTAAGACACTCAAAGCCCAACACCTCTACTCCTTCTATCAAGGCTGCTTCTCTTACATTTCCCGCCGGCACAACAAGTCTTTTGATATTTTCATCATAGGCCATAACCGCAATGGGTAAAATCCCCGTTATTTCTTTCAAAGAGCCGTCAAGGCCCAGCTCTCCGACAAATATGGTATCTTCCATACACTTGTCATTTACAAAACCAAGGCCGCAAAGAATCGCCATGGCTATTGGCAAATCAAAGGCCGAACCTTCTTTTCTTATATCCGCCGGAGCCAGATTTACCGTAATTTTTCGGGAGAAAATCTCATATCCCGAATTTGTAACCGCCGCACTTACTCTTTCCTTTGCTTCACGCACTTCGGAAGATAACAGTCCCACCATCTGAAAGTTTGGAAGCCCGCCGCTTACCGACACTTCCACACTGACTTTAAGGCAGGAAACTCCGTAAAGGGCAGCCGAAAAAACACTGCAAAACATAGTATTCCTCCTGTTCACAATAAGATATTAAATTTTCCCGGATTGTATTTAAGAGTCTGATTTTTTAAAGATTTTGATATTTAAGCAAAGCTTAAAATCCAGAAATCTTGGGAATAATATAAATAAAGATTAATTTGCATTAAAAGATTAGCACAAAAAAACCAATAAGACAAGATACTTATTGGTTTTTGTATGTTTATCCTCTGTATATTATATTTGATTTAATTGTCTGTTTGTCATCTTTTGCAATGGCATCGCGAATTTCTTCGTTTACATCCAATATTTCGTAGTTTATCAAAGGATCCTTATCCTTTATATGTGTAAGTTTTCTGGACACTATGCAAATAAGCACATTGGACAAAATAAGCCTGATTTGATGACGCTTGTCCGGTGGAAAACTGTCAATGATTCTCTCCAAAACATAGATACTTCCATAGGTTTTAACGGAGGAAATAACAAGTTTCCCGCTCTCTGCAAGTTCCATGGCTCTTTCCATAACCTCAGGTGTGGAAAAGTTCTCGAAATAAACCACATCCGCATCTTCTTTTGCGGCAACCTTTAGGCCCTCCTCCAAGCTTGCCACATCCGAGCCGATTTCTCTTTGAGAAATAACCGCAGCTTTATTTTGATGAATATATTCCACCGGTTCTTCCAATGTTAATATATGAACTTTTCTGTTTTCGTTAATAAGGTCAATCAAAGAAGCTATAACAGTGGATTTACCGCTACCCGCATTGCCTGCAAAAAGCACGAGCCCCGATTTTTGCCTGTAAACATTTATGATTTCCGGCGGAAGCCTAAGCTCTACCGTATTTGGAATCCTTTGGTTAACTATTCTTAAAGATGCGGCCAAGTTGCCCATATGTTTAAAAGCGGCGATTCTGCATCTTCCTATATTTTCAAAATTGTAGGAAAATTCAATATTTCCGCATTTATCCAGCGTTTCTTTTTGAGCCTCGTTCATGGCCGATTTAATAATTTGATCGCAGGTATGAACATCCAAAGCCGGATATTTCATATCCTGAAGTTCCCCTTTTATGCGCATTTTCGGTGGGGACGACACGCTCAAATGTACATCCGTTGCCCCGTTGGCATTTGCAATTTCTATGATATCTTCGATGCTAATCATTTCTTAGTCCTTTTTAATGTTGTCATATTCAAGGTTTATCATTTTCATCATTTCATCGTCACCGTTCATATTGTCCGGGTGAAAGATCTTCGTTAAGTCTTTGTAACGCTGACGAATCTTGTCGGGACTTGTAAGTCCTTTAAAGAAAATGCTTTGAATAGCTCTGCTGTCGGACGTTGAAAAATAAGAGAACTTGTTTTTAACGCTTTCGAAGGCTGCTCTGTCTTTTTTAAGCTGCTCTTTTTCGTTTGCGAGCTTTCTTAGCTCAACCTTAAGTACGTTAAGCTGTTGATCGAAGGTTTTTCGTTCTCTCAAAAGCTGGTTTCTGGAAAGCTGATACATGCTTTCCTTTGCATCCATAACAGACTCAAACTCTCGCTTTTCCCGCTCGAATTTTCGTCTCTCTTCTTCGATTTCCATTCGCATATTTTCAAGATTAATGCTTTCTTTAAAGAAGTGTTGTTTGATGATTTTCATCACTTCTTCGTCCAATACAAAATCTTTTTGTTCGTCCATAAAACCACCCTTTAGTGTTTTTTAAGCGCTGCCTTTACCACATGACTGCTTAAAACAACATTGGTTACTCCGCCCACACCGCCGGGAACCGGAGTAATGTTTTTGCAATACGGCAAAACCTCATCATAGGCCACATCACCGCACATTTTACCGTTTTCAAAATTAATGCCCACATCAAATACGGATAAATCCTTGGAATCTTTAACCATATCCGCCGTCAAAAAGCCGGCTTTGCCTACGGCACAAAGCACTATATCCGCATCATCTATAAGTTTTTTAATGTCCTTTGTGTGAGAATGGCAAATGCTTACGGTTGCGTTTTTCTTAAGAAGCATAAAGCTTACGGGTTTTCCTATAACCTCGCTTCTGCCTATAACAACCGCATTTGCTCCGACAATCTCCACTCCGGAATAATCTATCATTTCCATAACGGCTTCGGCCGTACATGGTGCATAACCGCTATCGTCTCCCAAAAACACCTTTGCTTGGTTAACGGGACTCATACAGTCCATATCTTTTTCGGGGTCAATTAAATTGCAAATTGCCTTTTCATCGATTTGCGAAGGCATAGGTCTGAAAACCAAGATGCCGTCAATGTCTTTATCTACGTTAATGCTTTTGAATTCTCTTACGAAATCATCCATTGAAATATCTTCGGGATAGGCAAAAACCTTGCATTCAATGCCTGCTTCTTCACAGGTTTTAACGGTTCCTCGCTCGTAAGAAACATCACTTGCGTTTTCTCCTATTCTAACGATTGCAAGTGTTGGTTTAACACCCTCAAGTTTCTTTAAATCTTTGGAAATTTGCTCTTTTATTTTAGCAGCAACATCTTTTCCTTTAATAATTTCAGCCATAAATTGCTCCTTAAAACATACTAGAAATATCATACCATTTTTGAGCTTAAAAATCTACCGCTTGCCCATTTCACATTGTTTTATTATTTGTACTAAAGGGGTGCAATTTATTTGAAACTACACGATTGACAAGGGATTTTAAATGGTGTATGATTAGTGTACTACATATAATAGTACACTAAATTCACTAGTAATATGTATAGGTTGCAAAGAAGACTTAACGTCAGTTAAGCCACAGGAGGTTAATATGTTCCAAATAGACACTATGTCGCGAACTCCTGTCTACGAACAAATAATCGAGCAGGTTGAATCGTTTGTCTTAAAAGGAATATTAAAAATAGGCGATCAGGTACCATCGGTGCGTGGTCTTTCAATTGAATTGTCAATCAATCCGAACACAATTCAAAAAGCCTATTCCGAGCTGGACCGACGAGGCATTATCTACTCCGTTCCGGGCCGAGGTTGCTATGTTACGGAAAATGCTCTCGACGTACTCAGTGCCAATAAAGCGGGTAAACTTGGGGAGTTAACCGATTTTATAGGCGAGCTGGCTCTTGCCGGGGTTCCTAAAGAAGATGTTTTAAAATGTGTTGATGAAGCCTATGATTCAAAGAATTCAAAGGGCTGAAGGGAGAGTTAATATGATTAAAGCAGAAAATGTCACAAAAAAGTTTAACAACTTTACGGCATTAAACAATATAAGCTGCAATATCCCCAAAGGAAGCATATATGGGATGGTTGGTTCCAACGGTGCGGGCAAATCAACCTTCCTTCGCATTATTACGGGTGTTTACAAACCGGAAAGCGGCAGCATCCTTATAGATGATGAGGCAGTTTACGAAAATCCTAAAATAAAAGAAAAACTTGCCTATGTTCCGGATGATTTGTTTTTCCTTAGCGGCTCCTCCATGGACAAAATGGCAAAGTTTTACAAGTCTTATTACAAGAATTTCGATATGAACAGATTTATGTATCTTACGGATTCTTTCAAACTCAATCCGTTTGCATCCATAAACACTTTTTCAAAGGGTATGAAAAGACAGGTGGCAATCATTCTTGCTCTTTCATGTCAGGCGGATTATTACTTCTTTGACGAAACCTTTGACGGACTGGATCCGGTTATGAGAAGTCTTGTAAAAGGGCTTATTTGTAATGACGTAATAGAAAGAAACGCAACGGCGATCATTACATCTCACTCGCTTCGTGAGCTTGAAGATACATGCGATCAGCTTGCACTTTTGCATAACGGCGGTCTTGTATTCGAAAGTGACGTTCAAAACCTTAAAACTTCTCTCTTTAAGGTGCAAATCGCTTTTAATGAAGATTATGATAAAAATAAATTTACGGGCATCGAAATGCTTCACTTTTCAAAAACAGCTTCCGTTGCAAGCCTCATTATAAGAGGAGATAAGGATGAAACGGTTAATAAGCTCAAAGCCATGAATCCTATACTTCTTGATGTTCTTCCCCTTTCTTTGGAAGAAGTATTTACTTACGAGACGGAAAGTTTAGGCTACACATTCGACAATGTATTGCCACTGTAAAGCAAGGGGAGGAATTTTGATTATGAATAAATTATTTGATTTTGCAATAATAAAAGATACCATAAGGCGATTAAAAGTACTGGGCATCACTCTTGCCGTAATACTTTCAATCGAAGCAATCGCTTTTCCGATTCTTATTTACCTTATGAATACAAATGCCGTAGACGGTGGAAATGTGGGTGTTCGCAACTACACTCTATACGACGTACATCCCTTTATTTTCTTGATTTATTTTGCTTTTGCGCCAATATTCACATTGGTAGTATTCAACTTTTTAAATCACAGAAATGCCTGCGATTATTTCCATGCGGTACCTAAAAAAAGAAGCACAATCTTTGTTTCAATGGTAACCGGCATAATGTTTTGGATTGTATTGCTAACGGTGGGTTCAACTTTAATAAGTGTTATCACATCACTTTTTATGTCATCAACCTATGTGGTAAGCAGCTCAAGCATCTTAGTGGTTTCCATAGGTGTTTTGGTTACTTCATTTTATCTTGTGGCAACGGTTTCATTGGCCATGAGCTTAACGGGAAATATTTTCAACAACTTTGTTGTGTCCTTTATGATTCTTTTAATACCAAGAATCGTAATAACCGTAACTACTGCAATTGTAATCGGCAATATTCCTATTGTCAGAGGCGACTTAATGTCATTGCCTTTTATTGACAGCTCTTATAACATTTATTTTTCAACATATACAACGATTTTAGGCTTAACTAATGGGCTGTTTAGCTTAAAAAGCATAATATATACACTTGTACTGGGATTTATATATTTAATAATCGCTCTTTTCGTTTTCAAGAAAAGAAAAAGCGAAAGTGCGGGGCTTGCGGCTCCGACACCGGCTTTGCAGGCTGCATTCCGTATTATAATCTGCCTTGTTATATGCCTTGCTCCTATTTATTTAATTGCCAACAGTATTATATTTGACAGTAATTATTCGGAAATTATTGTTTTCTTAATCGTAATACTATATGTAGTTGCGATTGTTGTATATTTTGTCTATGACATAATAGCCACAAAATCTGCGAAAAATCTGGCCAAATCCGCAAAACAGCTGCTTTTCGTGGCAATTGCAAATATGCTTATTTTACTCTTTATGTATATTGGCTACAATAGCATATTGAATTATCAGCCAACAAAAGATGAAATAGAATATATAAACATCGATTTTTGCGAATCAAGCTTAAACGGTAATTATATGAGCAATGATAATTCCTACTTTTTGACCGGTACCAAGAATTACAAAATTACGGATGATAAGATAAAAGAAATAATCTCCGATGCTTTAAAAGAAAATTGCGAATATGTAAGAGAATACAAATACTTGGATTATGACGATCATTATCTTGCAGTAAACATTAACAGCGATGGTCTGTCAAAACAGCGAATCATAACTCTTGACAATGAGGACTTAAAGACAATTATTGACAGATTGACCGAAGATCCGGATTATGTAAACAACATCAAATACATACCTAAATACGACGAAATAGAAGATAACTCCTATATTTACATTGATTCGCCATATGCATTAACCGGCAAGCAGACAAAAGAATTATATAATATGATTTATGATTATTATAATTCCATGTCTCATAAAGATTTACTTAAAAATGCGATTTTTACAAATAACGAATCGCAAACCGTTTATACTACAATATTTGTTAACATATATGACGATAAAAGCAGCTATACCGCTTCTATTCCGATAAAAAGCGATATGCCCGAAATAGCGGAAAAATATTTTACTTTCTTAATGGAAAATGAAAGCAAAGATATAGATAAAGTTATAGCTGAATTAAAGAATGATGTTTTAAGCGATGAGGGTTGCAAAGACATTACACTGGATATCTTCGGTATCATGCAATACAATGTGGATCAAGTCTCTATCACTATGAAAAAGACATTTAACGATTTTAATTATAATCCGTTAAATATCAGCAGGGATTACTCGGATGAAGAAATGCAAAGCATAATATCCTTTTTGGAGTCGGCAAAAGACAACAAATTCAACTCTGATATGCAGTTAATCAATGTTTCTTATACAAGTTTCGATAATGTAAAATCAGAGTCATCCGAAACCAAATTTCTTATATTGCCGATAACAAACGAACAATATAAGACACTCATTCAAATGACACACGACAGAAATCCCTATAATTATGACTTGAATGAGACGATTACTAGTTACGATTAATAAAAGCATAAAAATAAGCGGTTTTTGAAAACCGCTTATTTTTTATCTTTTAATCAAATCGAATAATTAACTATTTTAATTCATCGATAACTTTCTTGATTGCTTCGTAAGCATCTTCAGGAAGCTTGTCATAACCTCCCTTAAGAGTGTTTTTGGATTCGATGAAATCAAGTCTGTCTTTCATTCTTGCTTTAAGTTTTGCAAGGTAATCTTTGTCGTTCATATCAGGAACAAAGCCTTCCCACTCGAAGATTTCGATGTCAGAGAAAGGACCCCACTGTTTAAACTCAGCACGTTTTTCAACGATAGCTTCAAGAACACCAAGTGTATCTTTTGGCTGAACTTTCTTGCCCATGAAATCGCCTGTGTTAACGATATAGCAATCAACGTTCTTTTCTTCAACGAGTTTTTTGAACTTGCTGTAGTCGTTAGCCAAAGGATATGTTCTGAATGGATTTGCGTATGGCTCAACTACCAAAGCATCAGGATCTACGCCCGGTGCAAGACGCTCTGCAGATGAACGTTTTGTAGCAAGTGTTGCGCCCATTGCAGCTGCAAGTGATGCGCCTTTAAGTTTAACTACAGGTGGAATTGTAGGATCTTTCATAATCCAGAAAATAGCATCCACATGTTCTTCAATCTTGTCTACTCTGTTCGGTGACCAAAGTTTTGACTTAATGGCACGACCGTTACCGTTTCTTACATCCTCTGTTACAACCACGATTTTGCCGTCTTCGTCCATTGTAGCCGAGCAGTTTTGAACTGTAAGAAGATATTTGTTATCAGGGCTGTCTACAGGGTAGTCAGCTGTTTTATCAAAATATGTAGGCTCCAAAGCAATTGATGAACATGTTTCCGTATTAATGATAAATGCATCATCATGAAGAACCGTTACATCATATTTGCCGCCGTGTTTAGCATGTGTAAGTGTTGATTTACCCGAGCCCGAAAGACCGAATACAGATGCAACGTATGTGCTTCCGTCTGAGAGTTTGTAACGTTTCTGACCGCCGTGGCAGCTTGCATAGCCGTGTCTGTTGGCGATAGCCCAAGCAATTGTAAGAGTACCTTTTTTGTGCTCACCGAAATATCTCATACCGAGAAGTGCGGCACAGTTGTGCTCTGTATCAAAATATGTAAGACCCAAAGGATGCTCATCATGAGCCCACTGAGGATCGGAGAAAATGTAAATGTCAGCTTCGTTTTCGATTGCTTTTGAACCTGCATACATCTTCTGATATTCTTCAGACATATACTGGAAGTTTAACATCCAAGAATAAAGGATGTTTTCTTCTCCTTCCGGAATAAGAAGATGCGCTTTAACCATAAATTCAGGATCCAAGCCGATGTAAACTTCAGCATGGTACATTGTCTGCCATCTTGTATCGTAAACGGCATCCATAAGTTTTTTATCAAGATCTGTTTGATTAACATCAGGCTCGCCGATAATTCTTCTTGCTGCGGCACATCTACCTGTTACCGAACCATCGTTAAACAAAAGAACCTGAGCATCTTTTGGAAGACCGAAAGATTCTCCGTTATATACAGGCATATCCGTTACCACGGTGCCCGGTGAATTTTTAGCAAGCTCGTAAGCTTCCTGTAAATTGTTAACTTTAACAACATTGTTGCCGTAGAAAGCAGCTTCGATGATAGAACGTGTCTTTGAGAAGCCCACTTTGCCCGGACCTATTTCGCTTTTTTTGTAAAACGCTTTTGTTGACATATTTCTCTCCTTTTTCTAAAAATTTTTTTCATAATGAATGATGCCAAAAAGGCTTTCAAAAAGTTTTTGTTTATTATCCGTAAAACTAATTACTATTTTACTTAAATAAAGATTAATTATCAAGCTTGATAAAATCTTTATTCAACAGTAACCGATTTTGCAAGGTTACGAGGTTTGTCCACATCGCAGCCTTTAAGAACCGATGTATAGTAAGCAATAAGCTGCAAAGGTACCGACGCCAAAATAGGCATAAATACGTCGTCAATAACAGGCAACTTAACAAGATAATCCGCCACATCTTCGTCTACATTATCTGATTCTTTGCAAATAAGAGTAACTTTTGCGCCTCTTGCCTTAACTTCTTTTATGTTACTTACGGTCTTTTCAAAAAGATCCGATTGTGTAGCCACTGCAACTACAGGCATTTCACTTGTAACAAGTGAAATTGTACCGTGTTTTAACTCACCTGCGGCATATGCTTCGGAATGAATGTAAGAAATCTCTTTAAGTTTTAAAGAACCTTCCATGCTGAGTGCATAGTCAAGTCCGCGTCCTATATAAAGAAGACTGTCTGCATTCATAAGCTTTGAAGCCGCAAACTGGCAGCTTTTTTCGCTGGATTTAATAACATCTTCGATAATGTCCGGAATCTTAACAAAATCCGCAATATATTGCTCGCAACGTTCTTTACTTATTCTGCCTTTTGCATAAGCAAGCTCAAAGGCAAGAAGATACATAATGGAAAGCTGCACCGTGTAAGCTTTTGTTGAAGCAACGGAAATCTCCGGACCCGCATGGGTGTAAATTACAATATCCGCTTCTCTTGCGATTGAAGAGCCCTTAACATTTACCACTGCCATGGTCTTTGCTCCCGCCTCTTTTGAAAGACGAAGAGCCGCAAGAGTATCCGCTGTCTCACCGGACTGTGAAATAACGATGACCAAATCTTCGCTTGTAAGAATCGGGTCTCTGTATCTGAATTCCGATGCAATATCAACGGTAACTTCCACTCTCGCCATTTTTTCTATAATGTATTTACCTACGATACCGGCATGCATTGCGGTACCGCAAGCAACGATAAATATCTTACGATATTTCTTTAAATCCTCCATGTTAAGTCCCGATTCCTCAAGATAAGGCATACCGGCATTTATACGAGGAGAAATGGTTGTTTTGATTGCTGTTGGCTGCTCGTGGATTTCCTTAAGCATGAAATGCTCGTATCCGCCTTTTTCCGCAGCGTCAGCATCCCAGTTGGCAACATTTACTTCTTTTGCCACAGGATTTTTGTGTGTATCGAAAATTTCAACATTTTCGCTTGAAATAACGGCGATTTCGTTAGCTTCAAGCAAGTAATAATTTCTTGTATATTTAAGAAGAGCCGTCATATCGGATGCGATAAAGTTGCTTGTTTTACCAAGACCGATAAGAAGCGGGCTTTCTTTTCTAACCGCAAAAATCTTATCAGGGAAATCTTTAAACAAGATACCCAAAGCATAAGAACCGCGAACTTCGCTTATAACCTTGATAATTGTCTCCAAAGGATTGCCCTCGTAGAAATAATCAAGAAGCTTTGCTACGGTTTCCGTATCTGTCTCGCTGTCGAAATTGTAGCCTTTTTTAAGAAGAAAATCTTTGATTTCCTTGTAATTTTCAATAATACCGTTATGAACGATGGTTACATTGGCATTGCCGTGAGGATGAGAGTTGACATCCGATGGTTCACCGTGAGTTGCCCATCTTGTATGACCGATACCCACACATCCTTCCGGTTTTGAGTTTTCGGCTGCAAGCTTATCTTTTAAATCCGCAAGCTTACCCTTTGATTTTTCGGTTTTAATAACGCCGTTTTCGAAAACCGCGATACCTGCCGAATCGTAACCTCTGTATTCAAGCTTTGAAAGTGCGTCAATCAAAATGTCCGCACATTGTTCTTTTCCTGCGTATCCAACTATTCCACACATAATAATTCTCTTTCTTTTTAATTATCTGACTATCTATGCATTTATTACTTAAAAGCAATGTATATTATATTTTGTAACAATATCATCCTGTGATTTATAAATCGAGTTTGCGGGGATAACGCCCCTTACGCACGAAACCGGATAAATTTGCGAATCTTTACCGATAATTGTTCCCGGGTTAAGCACGCTGTTACAACCTACCTCTACATTGTCACCAAGCATTGCTCCCACTTTTTTGATGCCGGTTTCAATCTCCTCATCCTTTGATTTAATCACAACCAAAGTCTTGTCGGATTTAACGTTTGATGTAATGGAGCCTGCTCCCATATGAGCCTTAAAACCAAGGATTGAATCCCCCACATAATTGTAATGAGGCACCTGTACCTTGTTGAACAAAATA
>SVDN01000009.1:0-19463 GCA_015057825.1 Lachnospiraceae bacterium | reverse complement strand
TTTAAGCTCTGTTGAGTTGCCCACAACCGCGCCTTTTCCAACAATTGCATTGCCTCTGATAAAGGCACAATGTCTGATTTCCGCTTCCTCATCCACAATCAAAGGGCCGTTAAGACAAGCCGTAGGAGCGACTTTCGCTGATTTTGCAATCCAAATATTTTCGCCTCTTTTTTCGAAAAGATCCGAGGGAAGCTTGTTTCCCAGCTCTATAATAAAAGCGCTGATTTTCGGAAGAACCTCCCAAGGATAAGTGCATCCTTCAAAAACATCTTTTGCAATTGTTTCTTCAAGTGAATATAAATCATTTATAGTTAACATAATTCCAAGCTACCGGTCCTTGCCGATACTCCTTTTATAATCAAAAAACTATTTTACGGCAAAGCCTTTATCTTCAATGGCTTTAACCACTTTTTCAACCATTTCTTCGCAAATTTCTTTTGTTTTTGCTTCAACCATAACACGAATAAGAGGTTCCGTTCCGCTCGGTCGAAGTAAAAGCCTGCCTTCGTCACCGAGTGTTTTTGAAACTTCATCCGCAACGGCTTTGATATCAGCATCTTCCAAAACAACGGATTTGTCGGTAACTCTTACGTTTTTAAGAACCTGAGGATAAACCGTAAATCCATTCATAAGAGCTGAAATCGGCAATTTCTTTTGAATCATAACTTCCATGATTTTGAGAGAAGTTAAGATACCATCGCCCGTTGAGGCATGTTTGCTGAAAATAATATGACCGCTTTGTTCGCCGCCGATACAATGACCGTTGGCCATCATGTTTTCGCAAACGTATTTATCACCGACCTGAGTCTGTTCGTACTTGATACCAAGCTCGTCGAAAGCCTTGTAAAGACCCATGTTGCTCATAACCGTGGTAACAACCGTGTCGTTTGTTAAGACACCTTTTTCGTGCATGAAACGTCCGCACATATATAAAATGCCGTCGCCGTCAACAACTTTACCGTTTTCGTCCACGCACAAACATCTGTCCGCATCGCCGTCGTAAGCAAAACCAACATCAAGACCTTCTTTGATAACAAAGTTTTGCAAGCCCTCGATATGAGTCGATCCGCAATTGTTGTTGATATTTGAACCATCCGGTTCGTTGTTTATAACATAAGTTTTGGCGCCCAATGCGTCAAAAACGCTTTTTGCTATTGTAAAAGCACTGCCGTTTGCACAGTCAAGGCCGATTCTTTTGCCTTCCAATGATGATGAAGCAAGGTTCATTAAAAATGCCGTATAACGGTTTCTTCCCACAAAGTAGTCTACCGTACGACCTATATTAAGACCTGTGGCAAAAGGAATTTCCGGAATGAGACCGTCAATATATTCCTCGATTTTGTTTTCAACATCAGCTTCAAGCTTGTGTCCGTCCTTGTTAACGATTTTGATACCGTTGTCATGGAAAGGATTGTGGCTTGCGGAAATCATGATACCCAGATCAAAATCCTCCGTTCTTACGATATAAGCCACACTCGGAGTTGTGGTTACATGCAAAAGATATGCATCCGCACCCGATGATGTAAGTCCCGCAGCCAAGGCATATTCAAACATATAGCTGCTTCTTCTTGTATCTTTGCCGATAACGACTCTTGCCGGTTTACCCTCTTTTGAGTAGTACCATCCAAGAAATCTGCCGACTTTAAAAGCGTGCTCAACGTTAAGACCAACGTTTGCTTCGCCTCTGAATCCGTCTGTTCCAAAATATTTACCCATAATAATTTCCTTTAAATCCAATATAATTTGCCATCTTAAGACAGCCTATCCATTTTACTACATTTGCCTGCATTTGTAAACAAAGGCCCAAGTCTTATAAGCCCAGATTATTTGTAAAACTGCGCAGCATAATCAAAGTATTTTTTTAAGTTCACGATAGGTTTTGTTTTTACATTGTCCACGCGCCTTTTAACAAAATCTTCCAGCTTGCCCATGTATTCGTCTCCGCTGATTGTTCCTTCCGCAACGTAAGTTAAGCCCTTTTCCCAGCTGGCCGTAAGCTCCGGATTCAAAAGCTGTTTGATGGAAAAAGCCACAACGTCATGAACCATCTCACCCATCTGAGTCGGGGTGATAATCTGAGTTTTGTTGTTAAGAGCCAGGTATTTTATGTTAACCAACTTTTTGAGAATCTCCGCCCTTGTGGCACTGGTACCTATACCGCTACCCTTGATTTGTTCACGAAGGGACTCGTCTTCAATCAGCTGGCCCGCATTTTCCATGGCAAGGATAATGGAGCCGGAATTGTATCTTTTTGGCGGGGATGTCTCCCCTTCTTTTATGCTAAATTCGTTAAACTCAATCAAATCTCCCTTTTTAAGGTTTTTAACAAGTTCCCCAAGTTTTGCATCATTTTCCGATGATGATTGCTCATCGGAGCCATTGTCGTCCGATTCCGTATCGCTTTCTTTGGTCAAACTTCCTTCGGCTCCGCCGCTTTTCTTAACACTTGCGACTTTAAGATATCCTTCTTCGAAAAGCACTTTCGACGAAGCAAAAAAGCTTTCGACGGATTCTTTTTTATCGCCGTTTTCTCCTTCAAACAAGGCATCAAATTCCAAAGTCATATTAACCTTGTTGTAAACCGCAGCGGGATAAAAAATGCTTAAGAAACGTCTTGCAATAAGCTCGTAAACTTTTTGTGCCTCGCTTCTTAATTTGTCAAAGCCGCCGATGCCCTGTCCCGTAGGAATAATGGCATAGTGGTCCGTAATAAGCTTATCGTTTACATATTTTGTTTTTTCGATGCCTTTATAAGAGCCTTTTTCCATAATCTCGGATGCAAAAGCCGAAAGCTTTGAAAAGTTTCTGAGTCCCGAAATATTTTTATGAATCTCTTTCGAAATGGCTGTTGATAAAACTCTGGCATCGGTACGAGGATAGGTTACAAGCTTCTTTTCGTATAATTCCTGCACAATCTCCAAAGTCTGAGCCGGGCTTATTTTAAATAGCTTGGAACATTCGTTTTGAAGTTCCGCAAGATTAAACAAAAGAGGCGGATTTTTCTTTTCTTTTTTCTTTTCCAAGGCCACAACCTTGCCTTTCGGCACGGCAGTGTTTCCTTCCTTTTCACAGGCCGCCTTGCCTATGGCCCCAATCAGCATCTTTGCATCTTTTTCCTCTTTGAAACCGTTTTCCTTGTACAATAAAGGCGAGTTATAATAGCCCGATTTTTCCGCAGCCTTCCATTCAAACTCAATATTTCCTTTGCCCTCATCCAATAAAGAGGCTTTATCTATAACTCTGTAAAACGGTGTCTTTACAAAAGCCCTGATTTCGCGCTCTCTCTTAACAACCATACCAAGAACGCAGGTCATGACACGACCTACGGAAACCGACGCAAACTTAAGGCCCAAATAGCCTGCAATACTGTTGCCGTATTTTAAAGACAAAACTCTGGAGAAGTTAATGCCCATAAGATAATCTTCTTTTGCACGACAATACGCCGAATCCGACAAATTGTCATATTCGGCTAAATCCTTGGCTTCTTTTATGCCTCTTATTATTTCTTCTTCCGTTTGAGAATCAATCCAGACGCGGCGACGTCCCTTTCCTTCCACATGAGCTTCCTGCTCCACCAGACGGTAGATATATTCCCCTTCACGTCCCGAGTCGGTGCAAACATAGATAGTGTCCACATCCTGCCTGATTAACAAAGATTTAACGATGTCAAATTGTTTTTTGACACCGTCAATAACTTCATACTTATATTCTTTCGGAACGAAAGGAAGTGTGTCCATTCGCCATTTTTTAAGAGCTTCATCGTACTTTTCCGGATAACTCATGGAAACGAGGTGTCCCACACACCAAGTAACCACATAATCCTTTGACTCTATATAGCCGCCGGACCCGGAACCGTTTATCTTAAGCGCCTTTGCAAATTCTTTTGCGACACTTGGCTTTTCCGCTATAAATAATGATTTTCCCATATTTTATTTTCCTTGATCGTCCAAAGTTAAGCTGTAACCCGGCATAAAGACTTTTAAGAAATAATCCACTTCCTGCATCTTCATATCCTTAACAGCCTTAAGTGTGGACTTTTCGGCCTTTTCAAAATCTTTGTTGCCCATTCTCTTTTCTTCAAGGCACTTAATATAGGCGGAAAGCTTGTCGGCAGCTTTAACAAAGCGCCACAAATCCGCTTCCCTACCCTTACCGTCCAAAGGCTCGTCCATAATGGAAAGATAAGTTTCTTTCATTTCTTCGGGCAAAGTCTTTGTAAGTTGAACCTTCGCATGGCCCTCAACATTTTTATATGCATCTTTAATTTCCGGCGCAAAATATTTAATGGGCGTTGGCAAATCTCCCGTTATGATTTCCGACGCATCGTGAAATAGGGCCAAAACCGCCGCTCTTTCCGCATTAAAGTTTCCGCCGAAATAAGTATTGCTTATAACAACCAAAGCGTGCGCAATAATGGCAACGTCCAAACTGTGCTCCGCAATGTTTTCCGTTATGGTATTTCTCATGAGTCCCCAACGATTAATGTATTTCATGCGGGACAACATGGAGAAAAAATTGCTGGCTTTCGTATCCATAAAAATCATTCTCCCATGGTTAGTCTATTATACATTTTAACAAACATTCGTTCGTTAATCAATGAGAATATCTTTATGTAAACATTAATTTTCCTCGCTTCTTTTACTTACAATCAAAGCCGCAAGTCCGCCAAGCATCGGATGTTTGACACCTGAAATCGTCAAAAGCCGGTAATGGCTTTATTGGCTATTCTACAACGACTTAATCATGTGTAAAACTATGTCTGCACAATGTTTGGCTGCCTCTGCCTTAAATTCTTCATATTCTACACTTTGCGATCCGTCGGATTTATCCGAAATAGCCCTTATTATCACAAACGGTGTATCATTCAAATAACAAGTTTGAGCCACCGCACCGCCTTCCATTTCACAACACAAGCCCCCAAATTCCGATATTATTTTTTCTTTTTGCTCTCTTGTCGATATAAATTGGTCGCCCGAGCATACTCTGCCTTCATAATAGGTTATGTCATTTGCAACCGCTTGTGTTGCTTCAACTGCAAGTTTTCGCAATTTTTCATCAGCCGGAAATGCATACAATCCCGTATAAGGTATTTCACCTTTTGCAAAGCCGATAGGCTCAACATCAAAATCATGTTGAACGGCATCCGTGGATATAACAATATCCCCAATGTTCATAGTATTATCTAAAGATCCGGCAACGCCTGTATTTATAACCTTTGTACAACCAAACTCATTTATCAGGATACTTGCGCATATGCCGGCATTTACCTTACCCATGCCGCATTGAACAATTATTACATTTATATCACCGATAGTACCTTTACAAAATTCCATCGAAGCAATTTCTTCTTTGCTATCAATATCAGTTGCTTGCTTAAGGCTATCCACCTCTTCTTCCATGGCTCCGATAATGCCTATTGTTTCTTGATTTTCAGACATGCTGTTTGTCTCACCCTGTGAGTCTGCGGCACCGCAACCGGATAGAAGCACTCCCGTCAAAAGGATTGTTGCCACTGTTAAGCTTAAATATTTTAATCTTGATTTCTTACTCATAAGTCAGATTTTTTCCCTTCATCATTTGTAATCTATTATATTATACACTAAAATTCCCATTTTATCTTTACTTTAAATATGTCAGTTCATAACATGGCTTTTTGAGTATTCTAAACAGGCACAAATATACTTCGGTAAGGTTTTTTTAACAGCAAAAAAGCCGCCCGTAGGCGGCCATTTTACCTATAAGATTCTACAACACTTCGTTTTTATCCGCCGGATCGTAGATTGCGATTTTTAAGTTACCGTTTCTGCATCTGAGCTCATCGATAAATTCTTTTTCGCTTACATCTCCTTTAAGATTTACACTATAGGTAAGTTCAAAAAGTGTTCCCATATTTGTTGTTTTTACTTTTTTGATTTTTGCGCCGTTTGTAAACTTTTCAAATATTGGTGTGAATACGCCTTCGTAGTTTAAATTCTCCGGCACTGTGATTTTAAGCTCTTTTCCGATATTTTTTATTGAGCCGAAGCCTGTTTTGAGTAAGATTATGTAAACCAGTCCGATTAGCACCGTTGCGATTGCCGCATATGTGATAAAGCCCATACCTGCCATAAGACCCACTGCCATTGCAAAGAATATGCTGGCTATATCCTTGGAATCACCCGGAATACTCCTGAATCTTACAAGTGCAAACACACCCGCAAGTGAGAATGCTCTGGCCACATCGCTGCCTACAAGCATTATTACTATTGCTACTATTGGCGGTAAAATCACCAATGTGAATGCGAAGTTTGAGGATTTGCGCGCTTTACCTCCGAACATATATATGAGACTGACTACAAATCCGAGTCCCAATGCCACTAAGATACAAATGAGTGTTGTTGAAATCGAAAGCCCTGTTGTGGTGCTTGAGCTAAGTATTGATTCAAACATATTATTTCTCCTTCCAAACCTAAATTGTTTACGTGTTCGTTTTTATATACCGTTCCGTATTTTGAAAATGATTGTGAATATATTTCATTTTCGGATAAGAATCTTGCAAGCCACAAAGGCACTGCATTTGATACCTTTATTTCCATTAAATGAATATCTTCTCCAAGAAGCTGCCTGCCGTAATTTCCGGCCTGTAATGCCACATTTTCTCTGCGACTTCTTATATTGTTATCAAAGGTGATTCTAAAGTCCGGATCGTCTTTTCCGAAAAATGCTTCTCTGTCGTAGGAAAGATAAAGCTTTGGAAGTAGCTCGTATTCGACCCGGGTGAAATAGCAAAGTTCTTTATAAATCTGCTCGTTTACTTTGTGTTTTGGCTTTTTGCCGTTATTAAGAAAATCCAAAGCTTCTTCCAAAGGAAGTGTGATTCTTCTTTTGGTAACCTTTCCGTCAAACTTTTTCTTTATTTCAAGAAATACGTCGTCGGAAAGTTTTGGAACACCGTAACTTCTAAGTCTTAATTTTTCTTTATAAACCGGCTTTTCCACGGATCTTGCAATCAGATCATCATGCTCCGTATCATAGTAGACATTGCAGATACTGTATCCACCGTTTTTGCTGTGTTTGTCGGCAACCATCTTGCCTTCAAGCTTTTCCTTAACGATTTCGTATTTTTCTTTTGTTAAGAGAAACTTTTTTTCATATCTGTCAAAGACTTCAATCGCCATTTTTACACCTCCGTTTAATTATCCCTCAAATAATTCTTTTATAAAAGCAAATATAAAATAATAAAAGCAAAAGAGACTTTACAGTCACAGGATGTTTTCTATCCTGAGTTAACTATAAAGTCTCTATGTGATAACTATCTGATGTCTTTTTAAAAACTGTCTAAATAAAAGCCTTTTAAAATTTTCACATTATTCACTTTTCGTATCTAAGTTCAAACCAAAATGTGCTTCCAACGCCAAGCTCGCTTTCCACACCGTAATCCGCATGATGCAGCTTCATGATGTTTTCTACGATGGAAAGACCAAGGCCCGTTCCCATAACGGATCTTTTGTGTTCTTTGTCCACCTTGTAATAGCGCTGCCATACATGTTCCAGTTTTTCCGGCGGAATTCCGGCGCCCTTGTCGCTTACTTCGATTCGTACCACTTCGTCTTTCACAATCTGTCGCACAACTACCTTTTTGTCCTCACCTATGTAGTTGATAGCATTGTTTATAAGATTGTAGACTACCTGATATATCTTAAATTCGTCGGCATTTACAAAAATATGCCTATCATACTCGAAAACTATCTCATATCCTTTTTGGGCTATGAGTTTTGAATATCTGTCGATTACTTTTTCGATACTTTCGGTCAAATCATAAACCGTAGGCTTAAACTCGCTGACTCCCGCCTGCAATTTGGAAATATCAAGTATATCGTTAACCAGACCCGAAAGTCTCTTGGCCTCGTCTATTATAACCTGAACGTTTTCCGGTTTGTTTTCTCCCGGAATATCACGCATAACCTCAGAGTATCCGATTATCATGGTAAGAGGCGTTCTAAGGTCGTGTGATACGTTGGATATCAGCTCTCTTTGCAGCTTCTCTGTTTTTGAAAGTTCCTCGGCCGCCTTGTTCAATGTATCGGAAAGCTGCTCTATTTCTTTGTAATCCTTACCTTCAAAACTTACATCATAATTACCTTTTGCAAGTTCCAAGGCGCTTTCGTTTACCTTTATTATGGATTTTGAAACACGCCTTGATATAAGCAAAGCAATAAATATGGCCAGTATTATCAAAATAATGGATATATAAAGCAATTGCACTTTAAGGGTCTGCACCGTTGCATCCACCGGAGTTAAGATGGAGTTTATGAATACATAGTATTCTTCTCCACTTTCTTCTTCCACAATCGCTACCCTTACAACGCCTTCCACATCATCGTTGGCTCTTTTTCTGAAAAATCCGCTGTTTTGCTTATTATCCGTATTGTTTTGATAGTTAGGATCGTTTTCCGGTATTTTATTATCCAAAGGCATGTCGGAATCGCTTTCCTCGCCCCATATATCAAATGCATCCGGAAAGCTCGTTTCTTTTATTCCCTGAAACTCAAGGTCCAAACTACCGCCGTTTTCGGCTGCCAAAAGGGCAAATGCCTGAATATCAAAAGGTGTCAGCCTGTGAATGATACATCCCATTGTGCTTTCGCAAGAATAAAGCCATTGGCCGTCTTCATCCGTTATAAGCAAGCAAATATTATAGGACTGGGCTATGTCCACAAGGCTTTGGGTCAAGTCATCACTGTCCGCCGTGCCTTCAAGCTCCGTAAATATCTCATCGCTGGCTGCCTCAAGTTCCATTGTTTTGATATGTTTGTAAAACACATCCAGATAAACTATTTGGAATATCCACAAAATCACAAGGAGCATTACGATGAAACCTATGAGATAGCCGAATATTTTCCATTTTATGCTGAGTTTCTTTTTTGCCTTATTGCTCTTCAAATCTGTATCCTACCCCTCTAAGCGTTACAAGGAACTTTCTGTATTCTCCGAGACTGTTTCTAAGGAGTTTTATGTGTGTATCCAAAGTTCTGTCATCGCCGAAATAATCATATCCCCATACTTCCGTAATAAGCTTTTCTCTGGTAAGAGCTATGCCTTTGTTTCTTACCAAATAAAACAAAAGGTCGTATTCCTTCGGTGTCATGTCTACTTTTTTTCCGTCCACCGTTACGAATCTTCCGGTAAAATCCACCACAAGGCCTTCCGCCTTAAATACTTCATGTTCGGGAGCCCCTTCTTCTTTGCCGGATGCAGTATTTCTGTTTACAACTACATTCACCCTCATCATTAACTCTCGCGGTGAAAATGGTTTAACCACATAGTCGTCTATGCCCAGCTCGAAACCGTGAATTTTGTCGTATTCCTCGCCTCTTGCCGAAAGCATTATTACCGGAATTTTCTTTGTTTTAAAAATCTCTTTGCAGGCCGAAAATCCGTCAAGTTCAGGCATCATTATGTCCATTATTATGATGTCGAAATCTTCTTTTTTGCAGGCTTCCACAGCTTCCATTCCATTGGCAGCCTCACGTATTTCGTGATTCTCAAACTCCGCATATTTTTTTATTATTTCTCTGATTTTTTCCTCGTCGTCCACTACTAAAATTTTCGCCATAACTTCTCCTTAAAACTGTTTATTTATATTCCATTTTACAAAAATTTAACAATTTATATACATTCTTACATATTACACTATATACCGCCAATGTGACGGTTATGTGAGAAAAAACTTAAAATTATCTATTTGAATTACGATGAATTGTATAGTATTATAAATATATCTTAAAATAGTGTTTTAAATTTTGCAAAATCTTTTTGCATTATTTTTATCTATAACACTTTTTTCAGACATCAGGGGGATTACTATATGTTTACACATTTTTTTGGGAATTATCTTTACAGCAATAAAATCATCACAAAGCAAGAATTAAAAGAAGCACTTGAAAAAAAATCGAACAGCCGTATTAAAATGGGTGTTCTTGCCATTAATAAAGGACTTATGACCGCTATGGAGGTTCATAAAGTTTTGGATAAACAGACTCAGGTCGACATGCGTTTCGGAGAAATCGCCATCGAAATGGGTTATCTTAATCACGATCAGGTTGCAGGTCTCATCCAAGAGCAAAGAAAAAGCTATCTGCTTTTAGCTCAGGCTCTTCTTGATATCAGTGCAATTACTTACGATCAGTTTGAGGAATCTCTTAAGCTTTTCAAACTTAAATATTCCGTTGAAGAAATCGGCGATTCCAATTATGACGACGATGAGCTTCAAAAGATGGTTGCTCGTTTTGTCGATCCTTCGGACAACAGAACTCATCAGCATGTTAAGTATTTGACACTTCTTATCAGAAACTTGGTAAGATTTATCGGAGACGACTTTGTTTTATTTGATTACAACGAACCCATATCCGACAGAACCATTAAGATTTCGCAGCTTATGGACATTGTACCTGCATTTGAGACAAGTATGTATGCCGAAAGAGATGTTTTGGTTCACTTTGTTTCGAGATTTTTAAACGAAAACATCAGCGACTACAGCACAACAGTTGAAAACGGAGCAGTTGATTTCTTAAATCTTCACAATGGCCTCTACTCTCTTACATGCGACGTAGTCGGCGAACATGAGATTCCTTCTCCTGAAATTTCCAAAGGAAAGCTCGTAAACGACGATCCTTCTTTGGTTTTAAGAGTTTTATATCCTTTCGGAGAAATTGCTTTTGATTTGAAAAACGTGTAATTAGTTAATATACAATCAAAAAGGACCGTTGAACGGTCCTTTTTGATTTAGTTATAGTTTTAGATTCAATAGCTTATGCTATTTATACCGATGCAATTATATATGGTATCAAATAAGTTATGATACTCATTATTACGGCACAAAGTGCAAGTCCGATAAGTATGGCAAGACTTGCTTTTTTTATGTCCATGTATAAAAGGGATGCAAGCAAGGCTCCTGTCCATGCTCCCGTTCCCGGAAGCGGAACACCTACGAACAAGATTAAGCCTATAAATAAGTTTCTTTCGACTTTATGCTTTTTACTCATTGCTTTTTCTTCAAGCTTGGTTACAAGTTTTCCCAAATGCTTAAAGCGTTTAAGGAATGAGAATATTTTTCTGATAAACAAAAGTATAAATGGAATCGGAATTATGTTGCCGATTACGCATGTTATAAGCGCTTGAAGGTATGGAATATCAAGTATTCTTGCAGCTATCAATCCACCTCGCATCTCCAAAATCGGAAATAAGGAAATAATTCCCGGGATTAAAGCTACCGCTTTATCTCCAAAAGCTCCGGAAATCGCATCCGTAAGCGCTGTTGCTATATGTTCCATAATATGTATTTATCCCGCCTTATTTTTCCAAGAATTTTTTTACAACAGATTCCATTTCGTTCACTTCACAAACCGTATCATGAACAATAGGAGCATTCTTGATTTCTTCGATTGCTCTCGGCTGTTTAACTTTTGACACAATCTCAAGTTCATCAAGAAGCTCAAAGTCGGTTTTTTTATCATACTGAGCGTTGATTGAAGTCATTACCGCGCGGGCAAACTTGTAAGGGCTGGCAGTTGATACGATAACCGTCTTTGTATCGTCTTTTGTCTCTTCTTTGTATTTTTTATATACGGCCGCTGCTACTGCAGTATGCGTATCCATTACATATCCTGTTTTTGCGAAAGAATCTTTGATTGCTTTGGATGTTTCTTCTTCGCTTGCATAATTGCCGTAGAAATCATCCAATTCTTTCTTCATGTCGGCAGTTATTTCGTATTGGCCTTCTTTAATGAGGTTTTCCATAAGTTCTTTGTTTTTGTTAACATCATTTCCGGCAATTCTGTAAATAAGTCTCTCAAGGTTGCTTGAAATAAGAATATCCATTGATGGTGATGTTGTTAAAATAAACTCTCTGTTTTTGTCGTATTTTCCCGTTTTAAAGAAGTCATATAAAACTTTATTTTCATTTGAAGCACAAACAAATTTATTAACCGGAAGTCCCATCTGCTTTGCGTAAAAGCCCGCAAGAATGTTACCGAAGTTACCTGTCGGAACCACAAAATTAATCTTGTCTCCGCATTTGATTTCGCCTCTTTTAACAAGTCTTGAATATGCATAAACATAGTATGCCACCTGTGGAACAAGTCTTCCGATATTTATTGAATTGGCTGATGAGAACTGGAATCCTTTTCCAAGTAATTCTTTTTCAAGTTCTTTATTGCCGAAAATTGCTTTAACACCGTTTTGCGCCTGATCGAAATTGCCTTTGATTCCCACAACGAATGTGTTATCGCCTTTTTGTGTAAGCATCTGTTTTTCCTGAATGAGACTTACGCCTCCCTTTGGATAGAAAACAATGATTTTTGTACCCGGAACATCAGCAAAGCCCGCAAGTGCTGCTTTTCCCGTATCTCCGGATGTAGCTGTAAGAATTACAATTTCGTTTTTAACATTGTTTTTCTTTGCAGATGTTGTAAGAAGATGAGGCAAGATTGAAAGAGCCATATCTTTAAATGCTATTGTTGCACCGTGGAAAAGCTCCAAAAAGTAAGCATCATCGTTTTTTACAAGGGCTGCGATTTCTTTTGTATCGAATTTATCGTCGTATGCTTTTTCAATGCATGATTTAAGCTCTTCTTCGCTGAAATCCGCCAAAAAGCCTTTCATTACATTGTAAGCCACTTCTTTGTATTCCATATCGGCAAAATCTGCAAGATCGCACGGAAGCTTTGGAATTTCAGTCGGTACGAACAAACCGCCGTCCGATGCAAGGCCTTTTAAAATTGCCTCTGATGCCGTAACTGTCTCTTTTCCGTTTCCTCTTGTGCTCTTATATAGAACCTGCATAATATTACCTCTTTTCCTATAGCATAATTTAAAAACTTTTCACGTGATTATAACATATTGCCCTAAAATTGTATAGATTTTATTTGAAAATAAGCAAAGAAAAAACAGGCCCGCTCCTTGACCTGTCGTTTTCTTTTTTTGATTACTTATAGAAATAATGTGCACCTTCTTGTGTTATGAAAGTCAGTGCCGTATTGAACCAGCTTGTGTCTTCATAACACGACGTAAAATATAACGCTCCTTGTGAATAATCCTCTCCGGCAAGTGCCCTTTCGACACATGCTATGGTTGATTCACTTGCTTGTATGTACTCAAAATCTTCGCTCGCGGTTGGTGAAAACTGTGGCGTGTCTCCGTCGCTTCCGGCGTATATTACGTCGTAAATCGTTGACGGAAATCTCGAATCGAGTACACGGTTAATAATTACGTTAGCGACCATAATCTTTCCAATTTCGTCCTGATTACCTGCCTCGGCTTGTACTATCCTGCACAATGCATCATAATCCTGTGCGGAAATTTCCAAACCTAAATTATTAATAACCTCTGAACTGCTCACCGTTACGGCAACCTCTTGTTGTTCAATCGTCGCCTGACCTTCGCTACGTGCAGCTAAGTCAGTGACCTTATCGTTGGCCGCCAGAAACTCTACTATTTCGTCTTCCGCTTCCCGGTTGACAAAATCTGCTTTCTTTTCGTTCAGAACACTGTTTACGCTTTCATTGCCATCAGTAAGTGATAATCTTCCATTATCATCTACATCTGCAATATATGAAGTTTTTGCAAAGGAATAATTTGTTACATCTGTTGATGAGGTCACATCCAAAGAACAGACCACTGCTCCGAGAAGGACCATAGCGCACACTCTATAAGTCGTTCTGCTTCTTAACAGCTTTTGCGGTAAGGAAGCAACTAACTTATGAAGTTTCAACATATATTTCCTCTCTTCCTTTAGTTTGGTTTCGCAAATCCTTCCGACTTACAAAACTCATGCCACATTATAGGCGCATAGTTACAAGCCGTCAATAGAAAAAAAGCAATTTTGTCAGTAATAAACCCTAAGCACTTTAACGCGCTAAAATTTGTTAATGCAAACTTGCACAATTTCTTAGAGCTTTGCAAAATAATTTTGTGCAATTTTAACATTGATATATTCTGAGGCATACTTGACTTTATTTAGAATTAATGCTTAGAAAAAAGTGATTTGTGCGTTTTTTTGATATTATGTGAACTTTTTTAGCGAAAAATCCCGTTTTTAAATAGGCTGATTTATGATATACTTACTACGATATAATAATCATTGGGGGATGTGTTAATGCTACTTTCGGGTGTATATGTCGCTAAAAAAGCTAACGGTGAAATCTACTATCGTGCTTCGTTCACTTACAAAAACAAGCACATCAGTCTTGGCAGCTATTCCAATGAAGATGACGCTAATTCTGCATATATAGAGGCCAAAAGCCTTATAGAATCTTCGCTGTCCATTGATGATTACGGCCTTCAAAAACGCTTTCTTTCTTTTGAAAAATGGGTTTGTATTGTTAATTACAGAGACAACAATATTTACTTCAAAACACCTATTTACATGAAGCCAAAGCATTTCGAATACCACTATGATCCCGAAATCACCTACAAATTTGACGTTGATGATTTGTTTTATTTTTCCACACATAAAATAATGAAGCGCGGTAAACATCTTTTTGTTTCCGATTATGGTATGCAAATCAGCATTTTATCCCGCTACGGCATTAAAAAATACGCCGTTGAAGGAAGAGATTATATTTTCAAAAACGGAGATAACACCGATTTACGCTATGAAAACATTGAAATTATCAATAAATACACAGGTGTTGTAAAGAATACCTACAAAGGAAGAAGTCTCTTCACGGCTTCCATTCACATCAACGGAAACATTATAATAGGAAGATACAAATCCGAGGTTAATGCGGCCATTGCCTATAACAAAGCCGTTGATATACTGCATTCTCGCGGTTTTTCAAAGAATTTTGACAAAAATTATATAGAGGATCTTTCAAATATTGAATATGCGAAAAAATACAACATGCTTTCAATATCAAGAAAGATTCGAGAATTTACGCATCCGTAGCCCAATGGATAGAGCACTGGCCTCCGGAGCCAGTAATGCCGGTTCGATTCCGGCCGGATGCATTTTAAAGCATTTGCAATGCTTTTTCTTTTCGTGAATATCTGTAAATATGGTCGGAAAGCACATCACTTGCCGCAAGTTCCTCTCTGTTTACGGCCTTTACCATATTGTTAAACCTTTCTTCGTCTCCGTTTCTGCAAGGTAAAACAATAACTTCGTGAATGCTGCTTGGCAATATGTAAAGATCTTCATCTATGTTTTCGCTTAATTCTTCCAAAACGCCGTCATATATAAGGGCCGCCGCTCCAAATAACATTTTTTTATTGGAAACAACAAACATATCTTCGCTAAAATAGTCATTAAGAGGCAAATCATATTCCGATACTTTGATATTTCTTTTCTTCAAAATATCCGATATGACTTTCTTCATCGTACGAATCTCCGAAGGCATTATCTTTGGAGTGTTTTCTTTGGCAAGCTCAATAAGCTCTTCTTTATTTATACCCCAGATTTTTAAATGATTGTTTTTAATCAGAATGGTTCCATCCGCACCTGATTTGTCGATTTTTACAATTACATAAAAGACGATTGCAAGATCCAATATGGGAATCCAAGGGACATCTTTTAACATGTTCTCGTTTGACTTGGCATTTACCAGTTTGTAGGCTATTTTGCTTTTTATATAGTCGAAATTTTCGTAGTTTTGGGCATCTATACTGACATCATTGCAATTGTCTTTGTATAGTCTTATTATTTCATCTCTGATATCAAAGAGTGTAGATTTGCCATAGATATAATCTTCATAGAAGCCTTTCAGGTAAATGGTTGGAGAAATGTGGTCACCCGCTTTTTTAATAATCATTGCCTTGAGTGAATTGTCATTGTTTTTTAAAATATCATGGTAATAAATATCATATTCTTCACCCATTAAAGATTCTACGCTTTCCAACAAAGCATCCAAAAATTCATTGTAATTCATTTAATTCCTTCTTTCGTAAAGATATTTGCAAATTAATCTTTATTTCTTATTACTTATTTCTTTGTTAGTTCTAATAGTTTATTAATTATTTATATTTTTTGAAATGTACAAATCTGTATATTATCTTTACATTCGCCTCCTTTGTAACCTCCGCTCCGTTAGAGTCTGTAACGGAAAGTTTTATTTTATAATCTTTATGCGGGTTTGATTTGTCATCATATTTCAAGCCGCTTTTTTCAACTATTTCAATCTTGCTTGTTAAGTCGCCATCGTAGACATCCTCCGCCTTTGCTTGCATTTTTTTCAATAGCTTTTCTTTGGTGATTTTTGCACGGCCGAAATTGTATTGAATAACATCTTTGCATTCCAAAGTCGGCGGAACATTTAGGATTTCCACTTCCCTTTCAAAAGTCGTAATTTTACCGGAATAATCCGTCACGCTGTATTGAAGCAAATAATTGCCGGCCTTGGGCTTGTCAAGATTTAAGCCGTCATAGTCAGTTATAACAAGCTCTTTTGAAATATCTCCGTCTTCAACATCCGTTGCGATTACATTTTCGAGCAATATTTCGTCCTTTAGCTTGTCCGCTTCATTGGCAACAAACTTTTCAGCACTGATTTCAGGCTTAAAGGAATACCATACGGCATAGAAATTTTCATTTTCCGAGGGAATATAGCTTTGATTTTCGTGAATTTTAATATCCGGACATTCCTCTGATTCATTGGCATTTTCAGCTAATTGCCTATCTTTTGTCCATCCGACAAAACTATAGTGAGGCTTATTTGCATCAGGCATCAAAACATCTCCTCCTGTCCAAATTGCATACAAATCCACCGTGGCATTTTCCGTTGCCGAAAGATTTACGACTCCCGCCTTGTCTTTAAAAACATGATCGGAATCATTTTTATTAAGGCTCCAACCTTTAAAAATGTAGCTTGATAAAAGAGAGTTTTTGTCTCCTTCTCCGCCCATATAGTCGAAATTTAAGCTGTATTCTTTTTTGTATTGGTTTGAATTAAGTGATTGATTATAATCGTAGACCAAAGATTGAGGCTCCATCGTGCCTGCTGTTGCACCGTTTGGATTAAACCTTACTTTATAAGATATCGGCGTGTAATCAACATAATAGCTGTTAATATCATTCGCCTCCAGATCTATCAATTTGTATGTTGGACTTATCTTTTCTTTTTTATAGCCTTTTGGAGTTTTGTTTAAATAGCTCGGATAAAAATATGAGCCGTATGATGCGTAAAAGTATGATGGGTTTGCCGCCCCTCCGATTTCGGATGAGCTAAAGTTTTTATAAGTTCCCGTTTTGTAGTCTTTCTTTCTGTAATAGACAATTTGCCTATAGGCAAGACCATCGCCTGGGTCCACCGTAATGCTTAACGGAATATTGTAGTTTGAGTAGTAAAAATCATCATTTAACCAAGCTCCGGTGCTATTGTAATAGTATTGTCTGAATCGATCGAAGCTTGCGCAGGCTGCAGGATTGTTATCATAATAAACTCCGATAAATCCATCATAATATCCTTTGTAGATGTGAGCCCCTCCGCTGTCGGGATAGAGATTGTAGTCATAAATTACACTCTTTGTAAAGATATGGTCTATATAAAGCCTTTTCGTTACGGTTTGAGCGCTGTTGGCAGCAATCCACTGCGCCTGAGCGCTGCCGACGCCGTAGCAGTCGACAATTTGGCGCTGGAGGTTGGTGAAAGGCAAAATAAACAAAGAATATACCCTATCACCTACTACTTGTTCCCCGTAATATTGATTTGTTTTCATATTGTTGGTACAAAGTCTCGCATAAAGAGACACTCCGTTATAAAAACATCTTGCATAATTACATGGTAAATCCACATACCACTGAGCACTATCCCCAAAATGAACTCTAAGACCTATCGTGCTGTACCTTACTGTAGCTTGGCTATAAGTATTTGCATAGCCGCCAATATATATGTTTTCATCCATTGCCACAGCAAAAGAGTCAGCATAGGGACTTATCATACCGCTATTAACCATACTGTTAAAAAAACTGTATGCATCACCATTATAATAAGAAACTTGTGCTTTTAAATAATATGGATTTATCAAAAGAACTGAAATAACAAATATTAATGACAACGCCATTTTTGTTTTTAATCCGGATAGTAAATTCTTTAATGATATCTTATCTCCATTAAAATGATTTTTAAGACTTTTAAACCTTGATTCTTTATTATTGTTAAATAGTTTTGTCAATGTTTCCTCCTTTCAGACCTTTAGCCTTAGTCAAGGAAAACTGTCACTATTGAAATATATGCACTATCTGTAGACTGATCGTATTTAATATAGTATTTTATAAATGATGTGTCTTCTGCCGGATTATTATCATAAAAATTTGCAATATAATAATCAACTTGCATTCTTGCAGATACATCATTATAAATCTGCGCTGCATTTCTAGGATTATAATTTACCCACGCCGTACCACCATAGCTTCTCTCTATAATTTGCATAGCCTCTCTATCCGATATCTCATCCCTTGCCACTCTATCCGCCGCACTTTCCACAACTGCCAACAATTCCGGCGAGCTGATTGGCTGATCCGGATAAGGCGTATTTACAACCCAACCTTCTGAATTATCATAAACACCGCTTGGATGACGTGCTATCCAATCATTAATTTGAGCATCCGTCAAGTGACTTCCGAATACTTCCCTATAGTTGGGACAAATGGAATAGTGACCGTTTCCATCGCTTTCTCTTCCGTTAATTCCGGTCCAAGAAGATCCGCCGCTTCCCACATCGCTCCATTCTTCAGATGAGCTTGGTTCATCGCTGTTATAATCTTCTTCAGCAACTGGTGTGTATCCACCGGCGCTGTTAAGCCCAACCTTTGTAGCAGCCGAATTATTCAACTTATTTTCACTTTCTTTTTCATCAGACCCAAATAAGTTTTTAATTGATTCTTCAATCTTTTCGCCTTTTTTTGCAATATTTTCCGCCGCCGCAGTCAGCTTTGCCTCTTTTTGCTTAAAGTTTACGGATATGGCAACTTTTGCAACAATTGCAAAAACAAGAACAGCAGCAACAGCAATAAATATCATTCTCTTCTTCTTGTTGCGGAAAACATCAGAAAAAAACTGTGTAAAATATTTCTTCATAAGTATCCTCCAAATACAGAAAATATTCTTGTGATTATTTTGGAAACACTAAAAAACATAATAATTGCCGGCCTTTTTAATGCTTCCGAAATTATTAAATTGTAAGGTGTGATTTAAATTGAATTCCAAGTATGAGTAATAATAATTACTTTAGACATTCTTAAATCGATTAGCTTTAGATTAATCTTTTGCCAAAATTGTATCAGAATCGATACGTTAGATATTTTAACTTAGCTTTTCTTTTACGTCAAGAGTTTTTTCAAAAAAAGGCGGGAAAATCGGCTCTAAACTAAAGATGGGGGTAAGAGATACTTTCCATCAAAGTTTAGAGCCTTTTTTTATTAAAATGTATTAAAATAGGCATAGAACACCAAAACTTTCATCTCAAATCACCACAATAATCAACAAAAG
>SVDN01000051.1 GCA_015057825.1 Lachnospiraceae bacterium | reverse complement strand
AACCTCCGAGTTCCATCCGCTCGGAGTCTTTCCTACCTCATCTGCTATCGTTGATACTTTATCATTTATATCAAGGAGCATTCCGCTTAAATTTTCCTTGATCATATCAATAAGTATCTCCGAAAAAAACTCTTTGATCTTATCTACTATATTAAACATTTTATTTTAACACGTTTGCTAATAGCGGTATTAATTTTAAACCTATGAGTACAATTCCCCCTCCAGCCATAAGCTGCTTAATACCTTGGGATTTAGCACCAGATAGTGATAGGTAATCCTTTGATGTTATCTCCGGATTTTCCCCCACTTCACACCGTGCATGCGACTTTCACCGCACACGGCGTTCCATCACAAGAAAGATTTTCACGTTTTAACTAAGACTTACACACTTCGTAACAAATTATTTTTTTCTCTAAATTAGTGGCAGTTCTGCCATTTTTCTAAGCTTATTACATTTCTCAATCTGCTTGACTGTTAACCCAAGCTCTTTTATATATTTTTGGATTGTATCTACTTTTGTTGCATGGATGAGTATATGAACTGCTTCTGTAACAAGAATTAAGTTGCTGTAACTATCTGTACCGCCTTGTTCAAGCGGTATCTTGTGATGGCAATGTATGTCGTTTGGTATAAGTTTTACACCTGTTACTCCACATCTGCCATATTGAGCTGCAAAGAGCGAGATTCTGTTGTCTGCAAACTCTATGCTTTTATCAAGCACAGGATGTCTCATCAACCAGACAAGTGTATCTACATCAATTTGTAGATTTTTATGAATGAAAGCTCTGCCCTTTACAGTGTATTTATTTACAACCTTTTTCTTGTGTTTTGCGTCCTTTGTCCTAATATATCCAACTGGAATTAGCGGATGTCCATTAAGGAAGCGAAGCTGTTTACTTTTTCCATATTTTTCTTTGATAAATCCTTTGTTTAGCGTTCCACTGGTTTTAATATCAAGTCTGTTGTTCATCTGCTTTTTAATGTGAAAGGCTATTTTAGCAAAGTCCAAACTTACATTTGTTGCTATTTGGTAGTAATTATGCAAGCCTGAAACAGTGGCATTATACTTGGCTATTGCTTTGTACTGCTCCTTTTCATTTGCAGGTCTTTTTATATACGCAACACATTTAGAAATATTTTCTTTTGCATTTTTTAGTGCCTTATCACTTATATGCGACTGTACAACAAACTTTTTGCCTTTTGGTTTAACCTTAAGCTTAAATCCTAAGAACTCCGAATACCTTTGTTTTAGGTTTGTTATTTTAGATTTTTCTTCACTAACACTTAGTTTTAATCTGTCTTGCAACCATTTTGTAACTGCCTGATAGGTTCTTTTTGCATCGTAATAATTACGGCAAAATATCTTAAAATCATCAGCATACCTTACAATGTATATTTCTTTTAGGTTGCTTGTTCTTAAAGCTCTGTAAGTATGGCTTTTTATCTCTGTTCCTTGACTGTTCGTTTTCTGTTTATATGGATAATGCGTGGGCATTGTCAGCCATTGAGAGGAAACCCACCAATCTAATTCGTTCAAGACTACATTAGATAGTAGCGGTGATAGTATACCGCCTTGTGGTGTTCCCTTTGTCAGTGTAATTACCTTTTTATCGGGCATAACAATATCTGCTTTGAGCATTTCCTTAATGATACAAAGTAACTTTTTGTCTTGGATTCCTAAATTCCAAAGCTGCCTTATGAGCTTTGCATGATATACGTTATCGAAAAATCCTTGTATATCAATATCGACCACATAATGTAAGTGCTGTATCTGCATTAGTCTTGCACATTCTGCGATTGCATGTTCCGTACTCCTGTTAGGTCGAAACCCATAGGAGCTGTCATGAAACTTGGCTTCACATATCGGCTCTAATATTTGCAAGATACATTGTTGTACAATTCTGTCTACAATAGTCGGTATTCCTAAAGGTCTTATCTTTCCGTTAGGCTTTCGCATTTCTACCCTCTTTACTGGGCGTGGTTTATACCAATGAAACTGTTTTTGTATGAGAGAAATGTATTCTTCTTCATTTAGCCTTGATAGATGTTTTATTGTTCTGCCATCTACCCCAGCCGTATGACTGCCTTTGTTTCCTTTGATACTACGATAAGCAAGTTTAATATTTTCTCTTGAAGTTATCAGCTCCATTAAATTTGAAAATATTTTATTTTTACTGCTATCCTCGTATAAATCATCAAGGACTTTTTGCAAGTCATAGTATTCCGTATAACGGATTTTGCTTTGTTTCAGTGTTTGTTTCGAAGTGGACACAGTCACCATCTCCTTTCGGATTTGATTTTCTTTGTCATACTCGAAGCTGTGTTTGTCTTAATTTCAGTTCTTGTACTTTCCTGTGACTGGTGGCTATCCCTCCACGAACTTATTATTTTCGCTTCATAGGTACTGTGCCACCGCTTTCACCAAGATAAAGAATAGTTATATGCTGTTTTTACAGTCATTTTCCCATTCAACACTTCATTAGCATTAGACTGCTTCCGTGTTCTTGGCTTACCACGTTCCGACAATCTTATCTTTGAATACGTTTAGGTTCTTCCTCTAAGCCTGTGTTTAGTTTTCACCATATCGCCTGTAACGATATATGGATTTTCATAACAACCATTCTTACTCATCCACAAACACCCCATCTTTGATGGGAATTGCCTTTAGGCAAATTCAAACGTTTAGACCCTTACATTCGGAAGTACGTCAGTGCTTTGGTATACACATTCTCACCATGCGTATTCGACACCCGGCATATAGGTAGCACCGTCCACCTCTGAACAGCTTTCGTGTCTGATATGAAATATCAGTCTTACGGCTACTCTCTGTCGACTTCACCGAGCTTTTGACAATGAAGTAGTCTAATATTCATTGCCAATCGGAGTATCAGTGTAGGCATTTCAGGGCGTTACCCCTTCATTCTACCTATCAGATTGTCAGTTCTCCTAAGTTTTGAACTTTTAGTCCTTCGACTTAGTGCATAAGCTTTTCACTTATGAACGTGTCGCACGGTTATCGTTTCCGTACCCTTCCATCAGGTTAATAACGCCCCAGGCTCCCAGGCCTGCACCGACCGCCATCACCAAAATCTTTAATACATTGACTGCTTGTCCAAAAAATTCCATCTTATTCCTCCTCCAGCTTTTCTTCTTTTTCAATCTTGTTGTAGGACTTCACGACAAAGTTTTTATAGGTCTTATCCTTGTACTGCCTTTCTTTGAAGTAGCCGAAGACATGAATGAGATCGCCTTTCTTAAAGTCTCTCGCCAGCTCCGACTTCTCCCCGTAGGCGGAACAGTTGATATATTCCTTGCCCTTGCCGTATTTCTTGACCAAAGTAAAATTAACGACCGCTACCTCTTCTTCATCTTCTCTTTCAAAGCTTGTAAAATTAGGTTCTTTAACAAGATTAGCGTTAATATTTACCATTTCTCTTTCCATAATTTTTTCTAGTTCTCCTTTTCATGAAACAAAAAAGCGACTGGATCTATTACTTTTCCAATCGCTTTATTAGTGCTATTTACTTTACTTTGCCTAATAGTAGGGCTCCTTATCCGATTCATCTTTACCTCCTGATTTTAGGCACAAAAAAAGACGATAGATTTTTGATTTCTACCGTCCTGAAATGTTTTTAATTTAATTAAAGCTTTTACGACATTAAATGTTTTAAGAATATTTTGTAAAAGTCAATTTAACATCGTACTATGTCTTCATTTACTTAATAACTTACCAAATACAAAATACCCTATACTCCATAGAAAGACACCCCCTAATAAAAATATTCCCAGTACTTGAACAAAATCTTTAGTTGAATTTAAATCAAACCATCCACTAATAAGTAGACATGGAAAAACTGTAAAAAGCATAATAATAAAATGCACTATAGATTGTTTTCGTAGTGACCACTTCTCAATATCATATATAACACTGGCAGAAGCAACTACAGATATAATCACCCCTACTAAAAAAGTACTCCTGATTTGAAACGGGTCAATTTTCTGCATATGCATCAAAATTGATATTGCCGTCATGATTACAAAGGGAATTATTCCTCTGACAATAGCTTTTTTTAACATTTTTAACCTCCACAAAGTCCATCTATCATTAATTATACCTCTCTAGACTTTGTTTTTAAACTTTATATACTTTCGTTGTTCCTTTAAGTATTGGCCTATTCTTTCTTTTCATATATTGCTCAACATCAAAAGCATTTCTCTTGTCATAATCTTCCAGAAGCTTATAATTCCTATGTTTGGTAATGTCATACTTGTCAGATAGAAATGGTCTTACTCCTCTAAGTTGCAAGATACATTTTCCACCGTCCATGACTGTAATCTCATCCTGACTCATTAGGTCTTTACCAGTCTTTTGATAGTTCAGACCAAAGCTCTTTTGATTTGACCTGTTTTCTGATGTGTTATATAGGTCAATTGTTTCCTTACCTAGCGTTTCAGATAACTCCTTAAGTGTTGTCTTTTCTTTACCACCCAAGAAAATCATAGAATCACAGTTACCTACAATAGTATCGGCATGGTCTTTATAGATAGCTTTTAACTGAGACTGAGCCTGCAAGATGATACTTGCCGATATTTCTCGGGAACGGATGGTGGCAATGAGCTTTTCAAACTTAGGAATAAGACCGATGTTGGCAAACTCGTCTAAAAGAAATCGCACATGAACGGGAAGCCTTCCCCCGTACACATCATCCGCCTTATCGCAGAGGAGATTAAAGAGCTGGGAGTACATGATCGATACCACAAAGTTAAAGGTATCGTCCGTATCGGAAATGATGACAAAAAGTGCCGTCTTTTTATCCCCGATGGTATCAAGGTCTAGCTCATCTTCACTCATCAGCTCTCTTAGTTCCTTAATGTCAAAAGGGGCAAGCCTTGCACCGCAGGAAATGAGAATGGATTTTGCCGTTTTTCCGGCCGCCAGTTTATACTTTCGGTATTGCTTGACGGCAAAATGATGGGGATCTTTCTTTTCCAGGGCATCAAAGAGGTGGTCGATCGGATTTTTGTAGTTTTCATCATCTTCTCTGACTTCGGAAGCATCAATCATATCCAAAAGGGTAGCAAAGTTCTTTTCTTCCTTCGGTGCTTCATAGAAGATATAGCCGATCAGTGCCGTATAGTAGAGCTTCTCCGCCTTGACCCAGAAGTCTTCGCCCGCTTTTTCTCCTTCGCCTTTGGTATTGGCGATGATGGTCTGCACCAATTTCAAAATATCCTTTTCGCTTTTCAGGTAGGCAAAGGGGTTATATTTCATACTCTTTTTGAAATTGATGGTATTTAAGACCTTGATGTCGTAGCCGTTCTTTTCCAGCATTTTTCCGCACTCAACAATGATGGTTCCTTTCGGATCGGTTACCACATAAGAGGAGTGCATTTGCATGAGATTCGGCTTCACATAAAACCTGGTCTTGCCGGACCCTGAACCACCAACTACCAGGACATTTTTATTCCTGGCATACTTGGGATTTTTCGGCCTGGAGTTCATGGTCAGTCTTTCGCTCTGCGTTAAGATGACGTTATTTTCAAACTTTTCATCCACATAGGGTTCAATATCCTTTCTCGTCCCCCAACGTGCCGACCCATATTCAACCCCCTCTCTGAACTTCTTGGCTTTTTTGCCTTTGCTGTAGATGATGAACTTAATCAGTGCCGCAATACCTAAGCCGATCAGCAAGTCCACGGGATGAATACTTGGGACAAGGCTCATCTTATCGATTTCTAAGATCCCTTGAAAGATTTTATCGATCACATCTCCGCCCGAATAGGCTCTGATGTGGTTGGAAAAGATATCGCCCAAATAGAAAAATGCAAGATAGGGAATGTTTTGCTTTAAAAACTTCGCCTTATCCTGCACCTTAAAAAAGCCTTTGATATCTTTTACGATCTTATCTATCACAAGTATCATCACCCCCTATGAGGAGCAAAAGAAAGTTTCTTCCCTTGGGCGTTACGAAGGTCTGAATGCCCACAGCTTCGTTATTCTTTCTGCACCACTCCTTAATCTCAAAATATCCTTTGTTGTTCTTGGCGTAGGGAAGAAGCCTGTTTTTCTTATCTCGGTAAATAAGCTCTTTATCCAGTAGAAACTGAATGAACACCTTTTGCGGAATATGGAGCTCTTTGGCTGTATTCCTGAAATTTGTCAAAAGGTTGGTATCTACCAGCTCATCAAAATACCTGGCTTTCGGCTCTAAGCTTTCAATGACCTTTTCTTTTTCGGCGATAAGGTTATTAGCAACAATCATCGCATTGGCGAGAATTTCTTCCTTGGACATGCTCTCCTGATTTTGAATGTATCCGCCGTTTTTGCGAATGCTCGGCAACACCTCCTTGGTGACCCACCTTTTAAATTTCTTTGCTTGCGGCAGCTTGGAAGAGAGGATCAGAGAATAAAGTCCCGACTCGTTGATGATCGCAAAGGACTGTCTCCCTCCAAGGGTGTCGTGTTTCACGACCCCCTTATCTTCTTCTGCAATATGCCTCATGAGAGCATCCCTCGTATTTGAATATCCCAGCTTTTCCGCCACTTCTTTTCCGATAAAGAAAAACTCACCGTCTTTTTCCAGGACCGTGAGTTCCCCAAATTCCATATGCTCAAATGTGATTAAATGATTCATAGGCTCTGCTCCTTTTGCTTATGTTTCACCTTCTCCTTATCCACGACATTTTTCGCTTTTTCTTTAAGATCTTGGATCTTCTGATGTACCGATTCTTTTTGATCATGCTTCTTTTCCGCCTTGCTTAAAGCTTTACTGAAAGCCAGATCCATCATTTTGGTATCCCTGGCTTGAAAGAAGACCTGATAGTTTCCCGACGCCTTATCCTTCATCACGGAGAATTTCACCCCGTATTTGTTGAGTTCTTTCTTTAGTTCCTTTAGCTCCGCCT
>SVDN01000008.1 GCA_015057825.1 Lachnospiraceae bacterium | reverse complement strand
GACAATTTGGTAAAAAGTATGACGGGCTTCGGCAGATACGAAGTCTTGGAAAATGATAAGAAATTTATCATTGAATTAAAATCGGTGAATCACCGTTATTTTGATGCAAACATCAGAATGCCTAAAAAATTAAACTTATTTGAATCCGCAATCAGATCGCTTTTGAAAGAATACGCGGAACGCGGCAAAATCGATATGTACATTACATACGAAGATGCTTCTGAAGGTGTGGCAAGTCTTAAATATAATTCCGAACTTGCAAAAGAATATTTGGATTATTACAGACTTATGAGCAACGAATTGGGCATTGAAAACGATGCCAAAGCTTCGATTATTGCCAGAAGTCCCGAAGTTTTGTCCATGGAAGAACAAACCATCGACGAAGACGAGCTTTGGAAGATTTTGGAAAAATGTATAAGAGGCGCTGCGGAAAAATTTGTAGAAGCAAGAAAAACAGAAGGAGAGCACTTAAAATCCGACCTTTTGTTAAAGCTTGACAATTTGGACAAGTTGGTTGATTTTGTCGAGAAAAGATCTCCGATTATTATCGAGGAGTACAAATCAAAAATCGAAGAAAAGGTAAAAGAACTTCTTGGCAGCAATCAAATAGATGATTCAAGAATTGCCATGGAAGTTACTCTTTTTGCGGATAAGGTTTGCGTTGACGAAGAAATCGTTCGACTTAAAAGCCATATCAAAAATATGAAAGCCGAACTTGAAAAAGGCGGCGGTGTGGGAAGAAAACTTGATTTTATCGCTCAGGAAATGAACAGAGAAGCAAATACGACTCTTTCCAAAACAAGTGATATTGAAATATCTTCCGTTGGAATTGAAATGAAAACCGAGATTGAAAAAATCAGGGAACAAATTCAAAATATAGAATAGTTCTTTCATATTAAGGAGCAAACCAATGAAAAAAGGTTTATTATTAGTTTTATCCGGTTTTGCCGGAAGCGGAAAAGGAACCATCATGAAAAGCATAGTGGAGAAATATGACAGATATGCGCTTTCTGTTTCCGCAACCACAAGAAATCCAAGACCGGGAGAAGAACACGGTCGCGAATATTTCTTTATGGATAAAGGCGAATTCGAAGAACTTATAAAAAAAGATAAGCTTTTTGAATACGCTCAATATGTTGATAATTATTATGGCACTCCGAAGGAATATGTGGAAGAACAGCGTAATGCCGGAAAAGATGTATTTTTGGAGATAGAAATCCAAGGCGCTTTGCAAATTAAAAAAGCGGTTCCGGATGCGGTTTTGATATTCGTTATGCCGCCAAGTGTTGCGGAGCTTAAAAAACGTTTGGTAGGCAGGGGCACGGAAACGGCCGATGTTATTGAACGCAGAATGAAAAGAGCCGGTGAAGAAGCCAAGGGCGTCGACAAATATGATTATCTTTTGATAAATGATGATATTGATGCATGTGTGGAAGAATTACACGGAATCGTTTTGTCGGAACATCGTAAAGTATCACGAAATATGCCTACTATAGATAAAATGCTTGATGATTTTTCAAAAATGTAATATATTAAAAGTACTTTTTTGAAGATATAAAAAGTTATTAAAATCAATTGATTATTAATTATTTAAGGAGATATAACATGTTACATCCATCTTACACAGATTTAATGCAAGTAGTTAACGAACAGGCGGACGAAGGAGAACATCCTGTAATCCAGAGCCGTTATTCAATCGTTATGGCTACATCTAAAAGAGCTCGTCAGATCATTGCCGGCGAAAAACCTCTTGTAGACGGCAACGAAAAGAAATACTTATCACTTGCCATTGATGAGCTTTATAACAAAAAGATTCACATTATTGCTGACGAGGACAGTCAGGAGAATAACTAATGACAATTTATTTTATTTCTCTGGGTTGTGATAAAAACCTGGTGGATTCCGAAGAAATGCTTGGTTTATTGAATGAATCAGGCTATTCTTTTGTTGACAGTGCCGAAGATGCGGATGTTATTGTTGTCAATACATGTGCATTTATCAATGATGCTAAAGAAGAAAGCATTAACAGCATAATCGAAATGGGCGAATACAAAAAAGCAGGCTCTTGCAAAGCCCTTATTGTTACCGGGTGTCTGGCAGAGCGTTATAAAGACGAATTCGAGAAGCTTTTGCCGGAAGTAAATGCGATTGTGGGAACCAATTCCTTTACATCTATTGTTGATGCAATTCAAAGCTGTTTAAACTCGAAAAACAAAACGCTCCATAAGTATTTTAACAGTTTGGATTTTATTGAACGTTATGATGATAATCAAGTTGTAACAACCGGCGGCTATTATGCTTACTTAAAAATAGCCGAAGGCTGCAGCAAACATTGTACATATTGCGCAATTCCTTTTATCAGAGGCGATTATAGATCCGTTCCTTTCGAAAAAGTAATAAAAAGAGCCGAGGCTTTGGCAAACAAAGGCGTTAAAGAGCTTATTTTGGTTGCTCAGGAAAGCACGATGTACGGCACTGATTTGTATGGTAAGAAAGAGTTGCCGCGTCTTTTAAGTGAAATTTCAAAGATTGACGGAATTCAGTGGATAAGGCTTTTATATTCCTATCCGGAAGAAATAAACGACGAATTAATCCAAGAGATTAAAAACAACAAAAAAGTCTGTCATTACATAGATATGCCCATCCAGCATTCAAGCGATGATATTTTAAAGAAAATGGGCCGAAGAACATCCAATGCGGAACTTGTTGATATTATCGGTAAATTACGAAAGGAAATACCGGATATCGTTCTTCGAACATCGATTATCGTGGGCTTTCCGGGAGAAAGCGAAGATGACTTTAACAATCTTTTGGAATTTGTTAAAAAAATGAAGTTCGAGCGACTGGGTGCGTTTAGTTATTCGCAGGAAGAAGATACCATAGCAGCTGCTTTTCCAAACCAGATAGATGATGAATTGAAGGCCGAGCGTTTTGATAAACTCATGTCATTACAGCAAGAAATTTCGTCTGATTATTTAAAATCACTGATTGGCAAGACTTTAAAAGTCATGGTTGAAGGAAAGCTTGTTGATGAAGATGTATATATAGGCAGAAGCTATATGGATGCTCCGGGAGTTGACGGCAATGTCTTTATTAATTGCGAAAGTGACTTAATGTCCGGCGATTTTGTTGATGTTTTAATTACGGGTTCATCCGAATATGATTTAATCGGAGATCTTGTGGTTGAAAGATTTTAATTATATACAAACGATTTAATGGGAGGTGCGGCATTGCCGCAAAAATACTATGAATTTACCTAATAAATTAACCTTATTCAGAGTTGTTTTGATTGTACCTTTTGTTATTTTCCTTTTGATTCCGAACTTCGGATATGCAGGTAGAATGGTTGCTCTTGCAATCTTTATCGTTGCATCCCTTACGGATTTCTTTGACGGAAAAATAGCTAGAAAATATAACCTTGTAACGGATTTCGGAAAATTTATGGATCCTCTTGCCGATAAACTTCTTGTTTGCTCGGCACTCATTTGCTTTGTTGAAAAGCATGAAATTGCTTCTTGGATAGTAATTATAATTATTGCCAGAGAGTTTATTATCAGCGGATTCAGACTTGTTGCGGCAAATAAAGGCGTAGTAATCGCTGCCAGCTATTGGGGCAAATACAAAACAGCATTTCAAATGTTTGCAATTATTTTCTTGATTATCGATCTTTGGTGGATAATCCCATTCTATGTAATTACTCAAATATTGGTTTATGTGGCATTGGTTCTTACGATTGTTTCATTAATCGATTATTTGGTTAAAAATTGGAATGTAATAGGTCACGATATGTAATCTTTTTTTAAGCTTTAATATTATATTAAATTTATACATTGTATACTTAAAATTTGCTTTAACAAACACATTGTAAAAATACTGATTTAGTATTGATTACAATGTGTTTTTTTGCTAAAATTTCTCTGTATATATATTATATAAGAGAGGTATTTTTAAATGGATAATTCAGAAATTAAGATGAATATTAATTTGTCTGCAAAAAGAGTTCCTTTTTTCAAATCTATGGCTACAAAAGTAGCACTCGTATTCGTTATTATTACAGCCATTATTATGGTCTGTAACATTCTTATAACAGTTCCGAGAACAAAAAACACCATAACGGAATCATATAAGAATTATACAATGGATATGGCCAGATTATGTGCCGATAATCTTGATGCCATTTCAAATTCGGGCGGTTTGGGGGTTAAACTTCCGGTCGAAGTTTTATCGGTTGCCTTAGGCAGTGTTCAACTTACGGATGTGCCCAGCTCATATGCTTATTTTGTTGATCCCACGGGATTGATGCTTTATCATCCGACAGCCGAAAAAATCGGTTCACAGGTTGAAAACGAAGCTGTTAAAGGAATAGTTGCACAACTTTCCGCAGGTCAAAAAGTTGAAGACGGAGCTATTGTTTACGAATTTAAAGGTGAGCAAAAATTTGCCGGTTACGCACTTACTCAATCAAGTGACATAGTTATTATAACCGCTGATTATAATGAAATTATGGCTCCTGTGGAAATGGTTAAAAATATAATGATTATTGTTGCCATTGCTTGTGTTGTTGTGGTATTGATAGTTGGATTCTTAGCATCAACTATTATGTTTAAACCTCTTAAGAGAATTGTTGATATTATCGATACAACCGCATCATTTAATTTTCAACATGTTCCGGCTAACGACGCACTTTCCAGACGCAGCGATGAAATCGGTCTTATGGCAAGGGCCGTTAAGAGTATGAGAGGTTGCTTACGTGACATTATTATGAATATTGATGATACAAGCAAACGTCTTAAAGATAATGTTGAAGACCTTAAAGTTTCAACAAATGAGGTCAATTCTCTTTGTACGGACAACTCGGCTACAACAGAAGAACTTGCTGCGGGAATGCAGGAAGCTAGCGCATCTGCCGAGACTATGAATATGAACGTTGAAAACATGAGCAGTGATGCAAGAGAAATCGGTGGACTTGCCGATAGCGGAACATCACTTTCCGACGAGATTATGAATAGGGCACAAACACTTAAAAAGACAACAGAAAATGCTACAAACAGAACAAGAAGCATTTATGAATCCGTTCGCGAAAAGACCGCTGCCGCTATTGAAAGCTCCAAAGCTGTCGAAAAAATCAACGAACTTACACAGACTATTATGTCTATTTCATCTCAAACGGGACTTCTTGCTCTTAATGCTTCCATTGAGGCGGCAAGAGCAGGTGAAGCAGGCCGCGGATTTGCGGTTGTAGCTTCGGAAATCGGTTCTTTGGCAGAACAAACGTCCAATGCCGTTGCGGATATTGATAATATTGTTACCGAGGTAAACAATGCCGTTTCAAATATGGCAGAATGTTTGAAAGAGACAACGGATTTCCTTGAAACAACGGTTCTTAATGATTATGATGAATTTGCTAAGGTTAGCGAACAATATCATGATGATGCGGAAAACTTTAAAGATAGTATGCTTAAGATTAAGACATCCACAAACAGTTTGGTTGAGCTTATTTCCAACATCGTTAAAGAGATTTCCGGTATCAGTTCCACTATCGGTGAATCCGCAGATGGTGTAACAAACATCGCCGGCACGGTTACGGATATTGTTTCAAAGACGGGATCTACATTCAACATGGTTGAAGAATGTAACGATTATGCGGAACAGCTTGATGATATAGTAAATCAGTTTACATTAAAATAATTATGATTTCCTAAGAGCGTGACAATAGTCGCGCTCTTTTTCTATTGATATATTGGTTAAAATAACATAAAATAGCATAAGATTAGTTTTTCAGAGGTTAATAATCATGATAGTTGAAATATTATGCGTGGGTACCGAGATTTTGCTTGGAAATATAGTTAATACAAATGCCAAATTTTTATCGGAGGAACTAGCAAATTTGGGTCTTTCGGTGTTTTTTCAAACGGTTGTGGGAGATAATCCCGAACGTCTTGAATCTGCATTGGATATTGCACTTAATCGTTCGGATATAGTTATTACTACCGGTGGACTTGGACCTACGCAGGATGACTTAACAAAAGAAATTATTGCTAAGGCAATGGGCAAGAAACTTGTAGAAAATGCAAAAGCAAAAGAAATGCTGGAAGAAAGATTGCATTCTTTTAGGCTTGTTATTACGGAAAATAACTATAAACAAGCATTTTTGCCGGAGGGAGCAACTCCTCTTTATAACAATCATGGTACGGCACCGGGTGCCATTGTTGAAAATAACGGCAAAAGGGTTATTATGCTTCCGGGACCGCCATCGGAAATGACTCTTATGTTTAAAGAAAGTGTTTTGCCATATTTAAAAACTCTTTCCGATGATGTTATTGTGTCAAGAACAGTTAAAATGATTGGAATCGGCGAGTCTACAATGGCTTCCATGGCAGATGATTTGATTAACAGCGAGAATCCTACGGTTGCGCCATATGCAAAACCTTTTGAAAGCCAGCTTAGGGTTACTGCCAAGGCAAAAAGCGAAGCTGAGGCTTTAGGTCTTATTGAGCCAATGGTTGATAAAATCAAAGAACGCTTTGAGGATTATATTTATTCTTATGATGTTGATGAGTCTTTGGAAGCCGCAGTCGTTAAATTGCTTAAAGCAAATAAGTTGCACATTGCTTGTGCGGAAAGTTGTACCGGCGGAATGCTGGCTTCAACTATTATTAATGTTCCGGGCTCTTCTGATATTATTAACGAGTCATTTGTAACATACTCAAACGAAGCTAAAGAAAAGCGCCTTGGTGTTCCTCATGATATTTTGGAAAAATACGGTGCGGTCAGTGAAGAAGTGGCATCCAAAATGGCTGAGGGCGTTGCTCTTGTTTCGGCGGCGGACATAGGCATAGGAATTACGGGAATTGCGGGTCCCGACGGCGGAACTAAAGATAAGCCGGTGGGTTTGGTTTATATCGGTCTTTATTATAAAGGCAATACTGTGGTTAAAAAGCTAACAAGAAAAGGCAACAGACTAACCATAAGACAAGGTACGGTTATGACGGCTTTGGATATGATTCGCAGAGCGGTTGGTTGATTATCTGCCGGAATGAATTTTGCCACATTATAGAATTTTGCATGATAGATTTATATATTTAAAGAATTAAAAATGTCGGATTTACAGTTTGAAAAACACTATTATTCACTAAATGAATATATGTACAAACAATTCGGGGGCAAGGTTTACAAGCTTGCCCTTAATTCTTCTTGCACTTGCCCAAATCGCGACGGCAAAGCAGGAACGGGTGGTTGTATTTTCTGCAGTAACGGCGGCTCGGGAGATTTTGCGCCTCCTGCAAATTGGGACTTTGATAAGCAAATTAATTGGGCTAAGGAGAATTTATCTTCAAAGTTAAAAAACAATAAAGATGTGAAGTATATGGCTTATTTTCAGAGCTTTTCAAATACATATGGTGATTTGGATTTTTTGGAAAAACTATATAAAAAGGCTTTGAGCTATGATGACATTGTTGCTATATCCATTGCCACAAGACCGGATTGTATTGACAAAAAAGTCGTTGAAATGTTAAAAAGATTAAATGAGATTAAACCTGTTTGGCTTGAGATGGGGCTTCAGACAATACACGAAAAAAGCGCGGAATTTATAAGACGGGGTTATAGCCTTGATGTATATGATAATGCGCTTGGGATGCTTGCCGATACTAATGTGGAGATTATTACTCATCTGATTCTTGGCTTGCCGGGAGAAGACAAAGAAATGATGCTTCAATCTGTAAAATATGTTTGCAAGCAGGCTATAAGCGGGATTAAGCTACATATGCTACATGTTCTTAAAGATACGGACTTGGCAAAATATTATCATGAAAATAGATTTAAAATAATTTCTCTTGAGGAATATTGTTCTTTGCTTGGGGATGCATTATCCATTATTCCCAAAGATATTGTTATTCACAGGCTTACGGGTGACGGTCCCAAAAAGCTTTTAATCGAACCTTTGTGGAGCGCCGATAAGAAAAATGTTTTAAATACAATTCATAAATATTTTAAAGACAATAATATTTATCAAGGAAGCTTGATAAATTAAGAATAGATTAGATTAGGGAGATTTCAATGATTGTTCAAAAAATCAAATTCATTTTTTCCGTTGTGCTTTTCGGTACACTGACGGTTATTCTTTATTATTTGAATATGCCTCCGGTTGTTACGGTTTTTTTCAGAGGAAGTTTGGGCTTTCTTACGGTTATTGTTGTTATGCTTGCTATGGGAAAAAGGCCCGATCTTAAGGCAATTAAAAGCAATCTTCTATGGCTTTTGATATCCGGCGTTGCTCTTGGAATAAACTGGGTATTTCTTTTCAGTGCATATAATTACGTGGGAGTTGCGGTTGCGACTTTAATAAATTACATGGCGCCTATGATTGCCATATTTTTATCGGCTTTTATATACAAAGAGAAGATTTCATTTGCAAAACTAATATGTATTGCAGTTACTTTTATAGGGGTGATTTTTGCATCCGGAATATTCGGTAAAAAAGTGGATTTCTTTGATCCTATCGGGATTTTGATTGCCGGGATCGCTACTTTGTCTTTTGTTGTTATTATATTTTGCAACAAAAAGTTCAAAGATATATCCTTTTACGATAAAACAACTTTTCAATTGGGAACATCAGCTATTGTCGTATTGCCTTTTGCGATAAACAGCTTTGGAAACATGGAAAACGCTTTTGATTTGAAAGCGATTGTTCTTATTGCAATAGTGGGAATAATTCAAACGGGAATAGCTTATTGCTTTTATTTTGACGGGATCGGGAAATTGCCTATCCAAACATCATCTATTTTGGGCTATATAGAGCCGGCATTGGCGGTTATTTTATCCATGACCGTATTGAAACAGCCAATATCGGCAATAGGTATTTTGGGGGCAAATTTGGTTATAGGCGGAGCAATTGCAAGCGAAATTGTGGGCAGAAAACAATTTATTGCTAAAATGGATTGACTTATGTTCGATTTTTTAATACAATCATATTCGTAATTTCTTAAATACAATCCTTTACTTTGTATGTAAAATCAATGGTTTTCAAAGCAAAGTATCCAATTTTAAAAAATCGAACGAATTTTCGAAAAAACTATTGACAAAGAATTAAATATATATTATATTAATTACGAACATTAGTTCGCAATGTTTTTGACATACATTATTAAATGGTGTATATCCTTAAATTTATATAATAATTTTGTAAAAGATGTTCGATTTTAATATATTTTCAAAGGAGAAGTTTAAATGGACAAAGATGAAAAATTAAAGGCGTTGGACGCAGCGATTACTCAAATTGAAAAACAGCATGGTAAAGGTTCAATCATGAGATTGGGAGATCAAGGTGCGGCCTTGAATATCGAAACAACACCGACAGGCTCAATCAGTCTGGATCTTGCACTTGGTCTCGGTGGTATCCCAAAAGGAAGAATTATCGAAATCTACGGCCCTGAATCCAGCGGTAAAACAACCGTTGCTTTGCATATGGTTGCGGAAGTTCAGAAAATGGGCGGTATTGCCGGCTTTATCGATGCGGAACACGCTCTCGATCCTATGTATGCAAAAGCAATAGGCGTTGATATTGATAATCTTTATATTTCACAGCCGGATTACGGTGAACAGGGACTTGAAATTGCCGAAACAATGGTTCGCTCCGGTGCCGTTGATATTATAATCATCGACTCGGTTGCGGCTCTTGTTCCAAAGGATGAAATCGATGGCGACATGGGTGATGCCCAGGTTGGTAAACAGGCAAGACTTATGTCTCAGGCTTTAAGAAAGCTTACGGCTATTATCAACAAAACTCATTGCTCAATCATCTTTATCAACCAGTTGAGAGAAAAAATCGGAGTAATGTTCGGAAATCCGGAAACAACAACAGGCGGCAGAGCACTTAAATTCTATTCAACAATCAGACTTGATGTCAGAAGAATCGAGACATTAAAGAGTGGCGGAGAAGTAATCGGTAACCGTACAAGAATCAAAGTTGTAAAGAATAAAGTAGCTCCTCCTTTCAGAGAAGCTGAATTTGATATTATGTTCGGTACGGGTATTTCCGTTGAAGGCGACGTTTTGGATGTTGCTTCCGACTTAAATATCGTAAACAAATCGGGTGCTTGGTATGCATATAACGGAGAAAAGATTGGTCAAGGTCGTGAAAATGCCAAGAATTATCTTAAAGAGCATCCTGAAATATTCAAAGAAATCTCGGATATCGTTCGTGAAAGATGTTGTCTTGATGCAGCACCTGAAGCTGAAGAAGCTGCTTCGGAAGAAGAATAAAATACTAATGTTTTAAATGATATGGCAGTCGACAGTTTAAAAATTGTCGGCTGCTTTTTGTGTACACGACGAGGAAAATGCAGAAAGCTTGCTTTCGCGCATTTGACGACCGTGATACAATCACCGAAATGTCGCTTATGCGATTTTCGGTGATTTTTGTAATATTCATAATGTTGTTGATTAATTCAATAAGTTATATATACCGAAATTTGAATAGTTTTTTAAATTGTGTCAATTGTTTGAAAATTTTAAATTTTTGGAAAATTTTTACAAAAACATCTTGTATTTAAAGCTTTTATTTAGTAAAATTAAATAGTACAAGTTGCGTTTAGCGTGCTAACCTATAATGTCCATATTTTTCAACAATATATAGGTCGGCAAGAAAAGAGATTTAAATTGGGTAGAACTCTCAGCTAAATTAGCATAACAGTTTGTTAAGCAAATGGGGAAGGCAGCTTTTGTATAATAATTTTTATGGGAGGAAAACTAAATGAATGTGTACAAAACAGACAACATCAGAAATGTTGTTTTACTTGGTCATGGGGGATCCGGTAAAACATCTATGATTGAGGCCATGGCTTATGGTACAAAAATCACCAACAGAATCGGTAAGGTTTCTGACGGTAATACCATAAGTGATTATGACAAAGAAGAGATTAAACGTGGTATTTCAATCGGTACTTCCGTTATTCCAATAGAATTTATGGGCGTCAAAATCAACATTCTCGATACACCGGGATCTTTCGATTTTGTCGGAGAAGTTGAAGAAGCAATCAGTGTTGCCGATGCAGCAGTTATTGTTATTAACTGTAAATCGGGCATTGAAGTGGGAACGATTAAAGCATGGGAAATATGTGAAAAATATCATTTGCCGCGTCTTTTCTATGTATCATCATTGGATGATTCAAATGCCGATTATACAAAGCTTCTTGAAGACTTAAAAGAAAAATTCGGAAAGAAAATCGCACCTTTCCATTATCCTATGAAAGAAAACGGCACATTTGTGGGTTATGCAAACGTAATCAGACAAAAAGGCCGTAAATATAAAGATGACGGCTCTTATGATGAATGCGATCTCCCGGCAGATATGACGGATGTTATTGCTTCATCAAGAGATATGATTATGGAGGCTGTTGCCGAAACCAGCGAAGATTTAATGAACAAATACTTTGATGGTGAAGAGTTTACAATGGATGAGATTTTCTCGGCCTTAAGAAACAGCGTATCCGACGGTGACATTGTTCCCGTTCAATGCGGTGCTTCGGTTTACGATCAAGGTGTCAGAATGGTTGTTGAATCCATCGACAGATATTTCCCTGCACCTAATCAATCTCGTCCTACATTTAAGAAAGGTATCAGACATAAAGATAATTCCGAATTCAAAGCTACATGCGACTCCGACGGACCGCTTGCAGCATATGTGTTCAAAACAATTATCGATCCTTTCGTGGGAAAATTCTCACTTGTTAAGGTTTGCTCGGGTACATTAAAAGCCGATGACACAATATATTGCGAAGAAGCGGATTATTCGGAAAAAATCCCTAAATTATATATTATTCGCGGTAAAAACACAGAAGAGACAAAAGAGCTTATGGCAGGCGATATCGGCGCAATAAGTAAGCTTACATATACAAAAACAACGGAAACATTATCCAGAAAAGAAGACCCTATTACACTGGAAAAACCTGAATTTTCGATTCCGTATACTTACAGAAGATACAAATCCGTTAACAAGGGTGATGAAGATAAGATTTCACAGGCTCTTGCCAAACTGGTTGCCGAAGATATGACTTTGAAAGTTGTAAATGACGAAGAAAATCGCCAGATGCTGATGTATGGTATCGGCGAACAGCAATTGGAAGTTGTTGCGGCTAAACTTAAAGAAAGATATAAGGTTGATATTGAACTTTCAAAACCAAAAGTAGCTTTCAGAGAAACAATCAAAAAACGTTCGGAAGTGGAAGGAAAGCACAAAAAACAGTCCGGAGGACACGGTCAGTACGGTCACGTTAAAATGGTTTTCGAACCTTCGGGAGATCTTGAAAAACCTTATGTTTTTGAAGAAAAAATATTCGGCGGTTCCGTACCTAAGAATTATTTCCCTGCCGTAGAAAAAGGTATTCAGGAAAGTGTTCTTAAAGGACCTTTGGCAGGATATCCGGTAGTGGGTGTTAAAGCCACATTGATTGACGGATCTTATCATCCGGTTGATTCATCGGAAATGGCATTTAAAACCGCTACGATGTTAGCATTTAAAACCGGCTTTATGGAAGCGGGTCCGGTTCTTTTGGAGCCTATCGGCACAATGAGAGTATTTGTTCCGGAAAAATATACCGGTGATGTTATGGGCGACTTGAACAAGCGTAGAGGTCGCGTGCTTGGTATGACACCGGATGATTCCGGCTACACAACCGTTGAAGCTGAGATTCCTTTATCGGAGCTCTATGGTTATTCGGCTGATTTGCGTTCGATGACGGGTGGTATCGGTAGATATGAATATGAATTCAATCGTTACGAACAAGCACCTTCAGATGTTCAGCAAAGAGAAATCGAAGCCAGAGCTCAAAAGGAAGACAATTAAATAGCCTTTAAGTATTGTTTATTTTCATAAAATCTCTTTTCTAATCGAAATGGCCACGGCATCTGCTGTGGCTGTTTCACTTTTCAAGAATTTAAAAAGCTTTTATTAGATAATAATTACAAAGGAAATATGTTATACTATTTAATGACATTCAGTAAAGGAATTTTATTTTGCAAGCTTAACCTTTGGATTTAATATTTTGCGAGGTTTTTATGTACGATTTAATTATAGTCGGAGGCGGTGCGGCAGGATTGTCGTGTGCCATTGCGGCTGCCGCAAAAAACAAAAAAATAATGATAATCGAAGCCAATGACCGTGTCGGAAAGAAAATTTTATCCACCGGAAACGGAAAATGCAATCTCAGCAACAGCAATATTTGCTTTGACGATGATAAAATCATTAATTTTTCCAAGCATATTAATGCCACTCACGTCCAAAACGAATCTCTTGATTATTGCTATAACAGTGATAATCAAGGCTTTGCCGATGAAATCATTAAGCAATTTGATTATAAAAAAGCAATAGATTTTTTTAACGGTTTGGGTGTAATGACAAAAAACAAGGAAGGCTATATTTATCCAAGAAGCGAGCAAGCCTCTTGTATTTTGGATGCGCTGCGCTTCAAAGTTGATGAACTGGGTGTTGATATTATAAGCAATGAAAAAGTTAAGATAGTTGAGAAAAAATCTGACATTTTTGTCGTAAACAATAAATACAAATCAAAAAATCTTTTATTGTCTACCGGCGGTGCGGCCGCTCCGAAAACCGGATCTGACGGAAGCGGATATTTACTGGCAAAAGAAATGGGTCACAAAATTATTAATCCGGGGTCGGCTCTTACGGGACTTATATGTGAAGGCAACTTTAAGTCAATCAGCGGAGTAAGATGTGATGTTAATCTGACCTTGGAAGCAGGGGAAATTGAAGTACACGAACAAGGAAATCTTCAATTAACCAATTACGGTTTATCGGGTATTCCGGTATTTCAGCTTTCCAGATGGGCATTTAAGGCCTTGGAAGCCGATTTTGATACATATGTCATTGTTGATTTTGTTCCCGAAAAAGATAATGCCGAGTTGGTTAAATGCTTGGAAAGCTTCCTAAAACGCGAAAAAAATCGCAGCATAGTTACGGTTCTTTCAGGCATAGTAAACAAAAAGCTAGCCGAGTTTTTTGTTAAGGCATGCGGATACAAAACCACTGACAGTTTTTCGTCTTTATCAAAAAGCCACAATATGGATGCATTAAAACTTGCGCTTAAGCTTGTGAATCTAATGAAAGAGTTTCGTTTTAAAGTTTTGGAAGTTAACGGCTTTGATAATGCGCAGGTTAGCTGCGGCGGCGTAGACACAAAAGATGTAAATCCTCATACCATGGAATCTTTGATCGTAAAAAATCTTTATTTTGCCGGAGAATTGTTGGATGTAGACGGCATATGCGGAGGATACAACCTTCATTTTGCATGGGCAACGGGAAATATAGCGGGAAATAACATTAAATGATAAGAATTAATCAAATAAAACTAAATTTAAATCAAAAAGAAAATGAATTAGAAAAAATAATAATAAAAAAATTAAAGTTGAAAAATGCGGATTTTTCGTATGAGATTGTAAAAAAATCCATCGATGCGAGAAAAAAAGACAGTATTAATTACATATACAGTGTTGATGTTGATGTGAAATCGGCAGATTTTAAAGATAAAAATTCAAATAAATCCGATTTGGAAAAAACAATCGTCAAGTTTGTTAACGATAATAATATTATGTTAACAACATCTATAGAATATAAATTGCCAAAAGCCGGAAATGAGGATTTAAAAGATAGACCCATTATTATAGGTTCAGGTCCGGCAGGCCTTTTTTGTGGTCTTATGCTTGCAAGAGCGGGATTTAAACCTTTAATTATCGAACAAGGCGAAGCGGTTGATAACAGAGAAAAAAGCGTAAATGCCTTTTGGCAGGGAGATAAGTTAAATCCTTTTTCCAATGTTCAATTCGGAGAGGGAGGCGCAGGTACATTTTCGGATGGCAAGCTTAATACTCAAATCAAAGATAAAAGCGGTCGTATTAAAAAAGTATTGGAGATTTTTGCCGAACACGGTGCTCCAAATGAAATCAAATATTTAAACAAACCACATATCGGCACGGATATTTTAAAAGATGTGGTTAAAAATATAAGAAAAGAAATAATTCAAAAAGGCGGTGAAGTCTTATTCAATACAAGATTAATCGATTTGGATATTTGTGATGGTCATGTATCTAAGTGTTGTTTTGAAAATGTTGTAACTCAAGAAAAATTCAGTCTTGAATGCAATATTTTAATACTTGCCATCGGTCACAGCTCAAGAAACACTTTTAAAATGCTTAAATCCAAAAATTTTACCATGGAAGCCAAAGCATTTGCCGTGGGACTTAGGATGGAACATCCCCAGGAGTTTATTTCAAAAAGCCAATACGGCGGTTCTTATAAATTGCTTCCCACAGCGGATTATAAAGTTACTTACAGCCCTAAATCCGGACGTGCCGTGTATTCTTTTTGCATGTGTCCCGGAGGATTTGTTGTTAATTCATCAAGCGAAGAAGGATATTTATGCGTTAACGGCATGAGTTACAGCAAAAGAGACGGACAAAATGCCAACAGTGCCATTATTACATCGGTTACACCGGATGATTTTGAAAATAACGAAGATCCTTTATGCGGAATGTATTTTCAAATGAATCTTGAAAAAAATGCATATAATGCCGCAAAGGGGAAAATACCTCTTCAGCTTTATGCGGATTTTAAAAATAAAGTAAAATCAAATGAATTAAAAAGCGTAACTCCGCAAATAAAAGGTGAGTATGAATTAAATGATTTAAATGAAATACTTCCCCCATTTATTTGCGAATCTTTGATTGATGGTATAGAAAATTTTTCAAAGCAAATCAAAGGATTTAATATGGATGATGCGCTTTTGAGCGCAGTGGAAAGCAGAACTTCATCTCCGGTAAGAATCTTAAGAAACGAAGATTTAACATCGAATATATCAAATGTATATCCTTGCGGAGAAGGAGCCGGATATGCAGGAGGCATTGTATCTGCGGCTGTTGACGGAATAAAGGTTTTTGAAAAAATTTTTGAAAAATATAAGCCGAAATATAATGACTAATTTTTCTTATTGTTGTAAGATATAATAGTTCAAAAATTAATTGATGAAAGAAGAAAAAATGGGAAACGAAGAGAGACTAATAAGAATAAACGAACTTGCGAAAAAGCAAAGAGAATCGGGCTTGACTGATGAGGAAAAAAAAGAGCAGGACAAGCTTAGAAAAGAATATGTTAAAGAGTTTCACAACAATTTAAGAGGTCAGCTTGACAGGGTTAAAATCCAAAACCCCGATGGTAGCGTAATAGATTTAAAAAGCATTCGTAAAAAACATGACAAATAACTTTTCAATTTGAAATAAAGCGAGGATTTTAATATGGATGAAATGTTGATAAAACTTGGAGAAAATGCGGTAAAAGCAGAAAGAGAACTTGCAATTTTAAACGTTACGGTAAAAAACGATGCATTAAAGGTTACTGCGGACGCTCTTGTTAACAGAGCCGACGAAATAATAAAAGCAAACGAAGAAGACGTGGAAAATGCCAAGAAAAACGGTATGTCTTCCGCATTAATCGATCGTCTTTTACTGACTAAAGAAAGAATAGAGGGTATGGCCGAAGGACTTATGCAACTGATTTCTTTGCCGGATCCGATCGGCGAGGTATTGTCTATGAAAAAGACAGCCGGTGGCTTAATGATCGGCAAAAAACGTGTACCTCTCGGTGTTATAGGTATTATTTACGAGGCCAGACCTAACGTAACCGCCGATGCATTCGGACTTTGCTTTAAATCCGGAAATGCTTGTATTTTAAAAGGCGGAAGCGATGCCATTAATTCAAACAAAAAAATCGTTGAAGTTATTAAAGATGCCTTAAAATCTTTAAATCTTAACGAAAACAGCATTCAACTTATCGAATCCACAGACAGAGAGATTACAAAACAGTTCATGAAAATGAACAAATATGTTGATGTGCTTATTCCGAGAGGCAGTGCCCGTCTTATTAAGACAACCGTGGAAGAATCCACGGTACCTGTAATAGAAACCGGATCGGGAAATTGCCATATTTATGTTGATGAATTTGCCGATATCGATATGGCCGTAAATATTATATATAATGCAAAAACTCAAAGAATCGGCGTATGTAACGCTTGCGAATCTTTGGTTATTCATAAAAAGGTTTTGGCTGAAGCTCTTCCTAAAATCGCAGCAAAACTCAAAGAAAAAAATGTTGAGATTCGTTGTGATGAAGAAGCTTTGAAGGTTATGCCGGAACTTAAAGCGGCAACCGAAGAAGATTTTTATACGGAATATTTGGATTACATCATTTCCGTAAAAAGCGTTGATTCAATCGAAGAAGCAATCGAGCACATCAACACTCATAATACAAAACACAGTGAAGCGATTATTACCAAAGATTATTCAAATGCCAATAAATTTTTAAACGAGATTGATGCGGCTGCGGTTTATGTCAATGCATCCACTCGTTTTACGGATGGTTTTGAATTTGGCTTTGGCGCCGAAATCGGCATCAGTACTCAAAAACTTCACGCAAGAGGACCTATGGGTCTTAACGAATTAACAACTTCAAAATATATAATTTATGGAGAAGGACAAGTAAGAAAATAATGAATTCCGAAAAAGAAAAACAATTTGATTATATGAAAAAAGCCGGTGAAATAGTTAAAGAGCGCGCATCCGAAAAGGGGCGTGCCTTAACTTATTTTATACAGACTTTCGGTTGTCAGATGAATGCAAAGGATTCCGAAAAGTTTGCCGGCATTTTGGAAGAAATAGGATATGTGGCCACAGACGGCGAAGATGCGGATTTTGTTCTTTACAACACCTGTACCGTAAGAGAAAACGCCAATCTCAAAGTTTACGGGCGTCTGGGTGTTTTAAAGACAAAGAAGAAAAAAAATCCCGAAATGCTTATAGCCGTTTGCGGATGCATGATGCAGGAAGAAGAAGTCAGAGAAAAAATAAGACAAAGCTATCCTTACGTGGATATTGTTTTTGGTACACACAACATTTACAAACTTGCGGAACTTGTTTATGACAGGCTTTCTTCTCAAAAACGAGTTATTGATGTTTATGACGAAGCGACAATGATTGTGGAAGACTTGCCTCAACACCGCAAATATTCTTTTAAAGCCGGCGTTAACATTATGTTTGGTTGCAACAATTTTTGCAGCTATTGTAAGGTACCTTATGTTAGAGGACGTGAAAGAAGCAGAAAAGCCGAAGATATTTTAAACGAGATTAAAGATTTGGCTGCCGACGGCGTTAAAGAAATAATGCTTTTGGGACAAAACGTTAATTCCTACGGCAAAACATTGGAGGAGCCCATCAGCTTTGCGGCTTTGCTAAAAGAAGCGGAAAAAATAGAGGGCATCGAAAGAATCAGATTTATGACTTCTCATCCAAAAGATTTGTCGGATGAGCTTATAGAGGTTCTAAAAAATTCAAAAAAAGTATGTAATCACTTGCATCTTCCTTTGCAATCCGGCAGTTCGAAAATCTTAAAAGATATGAATCGTCATTATACAAAAGAAGATTATCTTTCTTTGGTTGAAAAAATCAAGACGGCAAATCCGGATATAGCCCTTACAACCGACATTATTGTGGGATTTCCGGGTGAGACGGAAGAAGATTTCGAAGAAACGATAGATGTGGTAAGAAAAGTTAAATTCGACAGTGCTTTTACTTTTATTTATTCAAAAAGAACGGGAACTCCCGCGGCAAAAATGGAAAATCAAATTCCGGAAGACGTGGTTAAATCCCGTTTTGACAGACTTCTTAGCGAAGTTCAAAATATTTCATCCGAAGTTGTCAAAAGATACGAAGGCAAGACGCTTCCTGTTTTGGTTGAACAAATCAACGAACAGGACTCAAGTCTTGTTACGGGACGTCTAAGCAATAACACGGTGGTTCATTTTGAGGGAGATAAATCTCTTATAGGACAAATTATTGATGTTAAGTTAAATGAATGTAAAGGATTTTATTATTTGGGCTCTGTTGCCCGATAATGGATTAGGGAGGTTTTTTTGTGGCACTTTCACCGATGATGCAGCAATACTTGGAAACAAAAGAGCAATACAAAGACTGCATTTTAATGTATAGACTGGGAGACTTCTACGAAATGTTCTTTGACGATGCTTTATTGGCATCAAAAGAACTGGAAATCACTCTCACGGGTAAAGATTGCGGATTGGAAGAACGTGCGCCTATGTGCGGCGTTCCTTTTCATGCAATTGATACTTATCTTACAAAACTTGTGAATAAGGGATATAAAGTTGCGATAGGTGAGCAAGTCGAGGACCCGAAACTTGCAAAAGGCCTGGTAAAGCGTGAAGTTGTCCGCGTTGTAACTCCGGGAACCAATACCAACACAAACTCTTTGGATGAGTCCAAAAACAATTATTTAATGAGCATTGCCTACGTTGACGGGATGTTTGGTATTTCTACGGTTGACATAACTACAGGCGATTTTTACGTTACGGAAGTTGAAGATGCAAGAGCACTTTTGGATGAAATCAACAAATTCATGCCTACGGAAATAATATGCAATCATGCTTTTAATGTAAGCGGTGTGGATTTGTGCGATTTAAAAGAAAGACTTTCAATATGCGTATTTTCTTTGGATGATTGGTATTTCGAAGACAAAACATGCGAAAATACCTTGAAAAAACACTTTAAGATTTCGGACCTTGGCGGTCTTGGATTAAAGGATTATAAGCTTGCCGTTATTGCTGCGGGCTCTGTTTTGAATTATCTTTTCGAGACTCAAAAAACGGCTCTTTCCAATCTTACAATGATAACTCCTTATTCAACGGGAAAATACATGATTATTGATACGTCTACAAGACGTAATTTGGAGCTTTGCGAGACATTAAGAGAAAAGCAAAAAAGAGGATCGCTATTATGGATTCTCGATAAAACCAAAACAGCAATGGGGGCAAGGCTACTCAGAACTTTCGTGGAACAGCCTTTGATAAATGCCCAGGAAATCATAAAAAGACAAAAAGCAATAGAAGAAATAAACGATGAAATAGCAGAAAGAGACGAACTTAGAGAGTATTTAAATCCTATTTACGATCTTGAAAGACTTGTGGGAAAGGTTTCTTATAAATCCGCAAACCCAAGGGATTTAATTGCTTTTAAAAATTCTCTGGAGATGATTCCTCATATCAAATATATTTTATCGAGATATAATTCGGACTTACTTCTTGATATATATAACAATATGGATGAATTATCCGATTTGACAAAGCTGATAAACGACGCCATTGTAGATGACCCGCCAATCAACATCAAAGAAGGCGGAATCATCAAAGAAGGCTACAGCGAACAAATCGATAAGCTGAGAAAAGCCAAAACAGACGGTAAAAAATGGCTTGCGGAATTGGAAGAAAAAGAAAGAGAAGCTACGGGAATCAAAGGTAAGGGCTTAAAAATAACCTTCAACAAAAACTTTGGTTATTGCATCGAGATTTCCAACACTTACAGAAGCGAAGTTCCGGAAGACAGATATATAAGACGTCAAACTCTTACAAATGCCGAAAGATACGTAACCGAAGAATTGAAAAATTTAGAAGAGATTATTTTAGGTGCGGAGGACAAGCTTTTTTCTTTGGAATACGACCTTTTTAACGAAGTAAGAGAAAAAATAGCAGCGGAAATTATCCGCATTCAAATGACTGCCAAGATGCTTGCGGAAATAGATGTTTTTGCGTCTCTTGCATATGTTGCGGACCACAACAACTATGTAAAACCGAAAATAAACGATAAAGGAATTATCGATATTAAGGGCGGGCGTCATCCGGTTGTGGAAAAAATGATTGATGATGGCATGTTTGTTGAAAACGATACCTATCTTGATAATTCCAACAGCAGAATTTCAATCATTACGGGTCCAAATATGGCCGGCAAATCAACATATATGAGACAAACCGCGCTTATAGTATTGATGGCTCAAATCGGAAGTTTTATTCCGGCAAAATCCGCAAATATCGCTATTTGCGATAGGGTATTTACCAGAGTCGGCGCATCGGATGACCTGGCCAGCGGTCAAAGTACCTTTATGGTGGAAATGTCCGAAGTTTCAAATATTTTAAGAAACGCAACAAAAAACAGCCTTTTGATACTTGACGAAATAGGTCGAGGCACATCGACTTTTGACGGATTAAGTATTGCATGGGCAGTTATTGAGCATATTGCAAATACAAAACTATTGGGAGCGAAAACTCTTTTTGCGACACATTATCACGAACTTACGGAGCTTGAAGAGTCCTTAAAAGGCGTTAATAACTATTGCATCGCCGTTAAAGAAAAGGACGATAATATTATTTTCTTAAGAAAAATAGTAAAAGGCGGAGCGGACAAGAGTTACGGTATTCAGGTTGCAAAGCTTGCCGGTGTTCCGAACGATGTTATTGAGCGCGCAAAAGAAATAGTGGAAGAACTTTCAAATGCCGATATCACTTTAAAAGCAAGAAATATAGCAAGTAATTTGCCGGATGAAATAAGAAACAACGGAAGCGATTACTATGCAAACAAGCTTGAACTGGGACAAATGACATTGTTTGATACATTGAACGATGATGATATTATTAACGATATAAAAGAATTGGATCTCGGACGTTTAACTCCGATTGATGCTTTGAATGTTCTTTATAAATTACAAAATAAAATTAATAATCGTATTTAAGCTTTGTTTACATAAAATTATTATGTAAATCATTACTTATTATTATCTTTTTATGGGGAAGCAAAATGCCTATTATTAAACTGTTAGATAAAGAAACAATCAATAAAATAGCTGCCGGCGAAGTTGTTGACAGACCTTCATCAATTGTTAAAGAGCTTTTGGAAAACTCTATCGATGCGGGAGCAACAGCGATTTCCGTTGAAATAAAAGGCGGCGGCATAGATATGATCAGAATCAGCGACAACGGTAAAGGCATAGATAAAGATGATATTCCCACCGCTTTCAAGCGCCATGCAACCAGCAAAATAAGCGATGCGTCGGATCTTGCCAAAATATCTTCTTTGGGTTTTAGAGGTGAGGCATTATCCAGTATTTCCGCCGTTTCGCAGGTTGAATTGATTACAAAAACCCAGGATTCTCCTATGGGATGCAGATTTTTAATTAACGGTGGCGAAGAAGAGGAAATAGAAGAAATCGGAGTACCGGATGGCACAACATTTATTGTGCGTAATGTTTTTTACAATACTCCGGCAAGAAAAAAGTTCTTGAAAAGTCAGTCCACCGAAGCGGGATATATTGCTGAAATTGTTGAAAAGTTGTCTCTTTCTCATCCGGAGATTTCTTTTAAATTCATAAACAACGGACAAACAAAAATATACACATCGGGTTCCGATAAATTAAAAGATGTAATTTATGCCATTTACGGCAAAGAAACCTCTTCCAATCTTTTGGATGTTTCGGAGTATAACGAAGATATTAAAGTTAGCGGTTATGTGGCAAAACCGGTGGTTTCTCGCGGAAACAGAAGTTTTGAAAACTATTTTATCAACGGAAGATATATTAAAAACAATATAGTTTCAAAAGCAATCGAAGATGCTTATAAGCCTTATATAATGCAACACAAATATCCGTTTTGCGTTTTGCACATAGCTGTTTCCAATGAATTTGTGGATGTTAATGTTCATCCTTCAAAAATGGAAATTCGTTTTGAAAATTCGGATGAGGTTTACGAACTGATTTTTGAAGCCGTAAGCAATGCCCTTAAAGGAAAAGTATTTATTGTGGATGCGGCGTCCGAAGATTCATCAAAAGAAGAAATCAAAAAAATATTAAAAGAAAAAAGTATTCCCGAGCCCTTTGAAAGCAAAAGACTTTATGAAAGCGGCAAGATTTATGATTTTGACAAAGACACGGAAAACGAGTCGGTAAGTTTTGTTTACAATGATGATGAAAATCAATATCAAAAAACGGAAGAAAAGAACTATTCGGAAACTGAAAATAAGATATCTTTTGAAAGTAAAGAGCCGCTTATTGAAGAAAAATCGGAAGTTAAGGAATATAAACAAGAAAACCTGTTTAATGATGAGTTTTTAAGCGAAAAAGCCCGTGACAGACATAAGCTTATCGGCCAGGTTTTCGACACTTATTGGATTGTTGAATACAAGGACAAAATGTATATAATGGATCAACATGCCGCTCATGAAAAAGTTTTGTATGAAAGGCTTTTGAAAAAATTAGAAGAGTCGCAAGTTTATTCGCAACAGATATCTCCTTCCTTAATAGTTTCTTTGACTGCTGCGGAAGAAGACAGTGTAAATAAATACATTGAAGATTTTAAAAAGCTTGGATTTGAAATAGATTCCTTTGGCGGAAACGACTATGCAATCAGCGCAATTCCCGCAGGAATGGATTCTTTGGAAAGCAAAGACTTGTTTTTGGAGATAATTGACGAAATCGTAAATGAAGTTAAATTGAGCAAAACGGATAGTATTCTTCATAAACTCGCAAGTGCGGCTTGCAAAGCTGCCGTTAAAGGTAACACAAGACTTTCGAATGCGGAAGTAAATGCGCTTATTGATGATTTGTTAAGCCTTGAAAATCCTTATCATTGTCCACACGGCAGACCGACACTTATATCCTTTTCCAAATATGAACTCGAAAAGAAATTTAAAAGAATTGTGTAATTATGAAAAAACCTTTAGTTATAATTTCAGGACCGACGGCTGTCGGAAAAACAGATATATCCATTAATCTTGCAAAAAAAATCAATGGCGAGATTATAAGTGCCGATTCCATTCAGATTTACAAAAAAATGGACATCGGTTCAGCTAAAATAAGGCCTGAAGAAATGCAGGGTGTGACTCATTATATGATTGATGAGTTAGAGCCGGATGAAGATTTCAATGTTTATAAATTCAAAGAATTGTCCTTGAAATATCTCGATGTCATTTATTCAAAAGGAAAAATTCCAATCATTGTGGGAGGCACCGGTTTTTACGTTCAGGCGCTTCTTTATGATGTTGATTTTGCCGAAAACGAAGAAGATGACAGTATTCGAAAAGAACTTTATAAAACTGCCGAAGAAAAAGGGGCAAACTATCTTCACAAAATCTTGGAAGAAATCGACCCGGAGTCGGCCGCTCAAATTCACGAAAATAATATTAAACGCGTTGCCAGAGCAATAGAGTATTACAAACAAACGGGTTACAAAATTTCAGAACACAACAAAGAACAATGGCAAAAAGAAAGCCCTTATAATTTTGCTTATTTCGTATTGAACAGAAAGCGCGAAGAATTATATGACAGAATCAACAAAAGAGTTGACATTATGCATAACAAGGGTATAATTGATGAAGTTGCAAATCTGAAATCATTGGGATATTCAAGGAATTTAACCTCTATGCAAGGAATCGGCTATAAGGAAATATACGCATTCCTCGATGGCGAATGCAGCGAGGATGAAGCATTTGATAAAATCAAGCAAAACACCAGACATTTTGCAAAAAGACAGCTGACATGGTTTAGACGCGAGAAATGCGTTGAAATGCTTGAATATGAAGATTTTTCAAATGATTCAGCCATTCTTCTTGATGAAATGATTAAAAGATTGAAAAACAAAAACATAATATAAAGAACAGGAAGGCATAATATGTATAAAGAATTCGGTATTGATGATAAAGTTTTGAATTTTTGCAATGAAGTGGAAAAAGACCTTAAAGAACGTTTTGAAGAATTCGACAAAATTGCCGAAATCAACCAACTTAAGGTTTTAAAAGCTTTTCAGGATAATAAAGTAAGCGATGTTCATTTTAATCCTTCAACGGGTTACGGCTATAACGATTTGGGTCGTGAAACATTGGAAAAAGTATATGCATCGGTTTTTCATACGGAAGATGCTCTTGTCAGACCTCAAATCGTTTGCGGTACACATGCTCTTGCCCTTGCATTGTCATCCAATTTAAGACCGGGAGATGAACTGATATCAGTCAGCGGCAAACCATACGACACTTTGGAACAGGTTATCGGAATAGTGCCTGCGAAAGGTTCTTTGGCAGAATACGGTGTAACATATAAACAGGTTGAACTCAACGAGGATGGCACATTTGATTTGGATGCCATTAAAGCAGCTGTTACACCGGCAACAAAAATGTGCGCAATTCAGCGTTCAAAAGGATATTTGACACGTCCGACACTTTCACCCGAAGAAATCGGTCGCGCTATTAAGTTTATAAAAGAAATTCGCTCTGATATCATCGTCATGGTTGATAACTGCTATGGAGAATTCGTATGTGAAAAAGAACCTTCGGATTTTGGTGCCGATATGGTTGTGGGTTCCCTTATCAAAAACCCGGGCGGTGGCCTTGCACCAATCGGCGGATATATTTGCGGTACAAAAGATTGTGTGGAAAATGCGGCATTCCGTCTTACAACACCGGGTCTCGGAAAAGAAGTAGGTGCATCCTTGGGTGTAACGCAAAGCTTGTTCCAAGGCTTTTTCATGGCTCCTACCGTTACTGCAAGCGCGGTTAAAGGTGCTGTTTTTGCAGCTGCAATCTATGAAAAACTTGGCTTTAAAGTTGTGCCGGATTCAAAAGAGCCAAGATATGACATTATTCAATCTGTTGAATTTGGTGAAAAACAGCATATTATCGAATTTTGCAAAGGAATTCAGGCAGCTTCTCCTATCGATAGTTTTGTTGTTCCCGAACCATGGGCAATGCCGGGATATGACAGCGATGTAATCATGGCTGCGGGTGCCTTTATTCAAGGCGCTTCAATCGAACTTAGCGCAGATGCTCCGATCAAACCACCTTATGCGGTTTATTTCCAAGGCGGTCTTACATGGTTCCATGCAAAAATCGGAATTATGAAATCTTTGCAATCCATGTATGAAGCAGGTCTTGTGAAACTTAATTAACACAAATTTTGATTTGATAAAATAAGCTGTAGATATATCATATTTACTATATAAATTCTATGTACTTTACATAAAAATTATGGTAAAATAATCTTTGCTTAACTTTAGCACCTTTTGGGCTTGGAGAGCGCAGTCCTAGGAGGTCCCATGAAAGATAAGCAAACAATTAAAGAACAATTTAAAGAGCTTCAACCATATGAAAAATTTTTAAAATACGGTGTGAAACATTTAAGCGATGCCGAACTTCTTGCGATTATAATAAAAAGCGGCTCCGATGATGAAACAAGTGTGGAACTGGCAGCAAGAATTTTAAACGGCAACGATGACAAAACCGCAATATTAAACATTGTTCGTTATAAGTATGATGATTTAATTAAATTTAAAGGTATAGGAAAAGTTAAAGCCATACAAATTAAAGCAATTGCGGAATTATCCGAAAGGATAACAAAGAGCAAAGCATGGACGGGCCTTTGTTTTAACAAGCCCGAAACCATTGCCATGTATTACATGCCGACTCTTCGCTTTGAAGACAGGGAACATGTTATTATCATGCTTTTAAATAATGCCGGTTTTCTTATAAGAGATTTTGAATTATCTTTGGGAACCGCCAATTCATCATGTCTTTCACCCAGAGAAATTTTCATAGAAGCTTTGAAAGATAAAGCCAATCAAATAATAATGGTCCATAATCATCCCAGCGGAAATCCCTTTCCCAGCAAAGCTGATTTGGATACTACCGAATTGGTTAAAAATTCAGGAAATTTGATTGGTATCCCTTTGGCCGATCATATAATAATCGGTGATAATAAATTTGTTAGTTTAAAAACAATAGGAAAATTATAAAGCCGGGAGGAACTATAATGGCTGGATTAAAATACGGAATGGATTTGGGTACAAGCAGCATCAAACTTGTTTGTACGGATAATGGCAGTATTGTTAACGAAAAAAACGTTATTGCTCTCAAAGACGGAAAAGATTTGTATGAAAGCGGAGATTTCGCATACGAAATGTACGAAAGAACACCGGAAAACATCGAAATAGTTTTCCCTGTCAGAAACGGTGTTATTGCCGATATTAAAAGCATGGAGCAGCTTTTTGACATTATGTACAGAAAGCTTAACGGCGGTAAAATCGTTAACGGCTCAACTTTTTGCATAGCTGTTCCGACAGACATTACCGAAGTTGAAAAAAGAGCCTTTTATAATATTGTTTCCATGTCAAGAATCAAAGCCAAAGAAGTTTCGGTTGTTGAAAAACCGATAGCGGATGCAATCGGTGTTGGTATTGATATTGAAAGTCCGAAAGGTAATCTTGTTGTTAATATCGGTTCGGACACAACGGAAATTTCGGTTATTTCCATGGGTGGTATAGTTCTTACAAAGATTATAAAAACCGCCGGTAAAAAAATCGATGAAGTAATCATCAATACGGTTCGTAAAAAATACAATTTGTTCATCGGAAGCAAAACCGCGGAACAAATCAAAATACAAATTGCCGATGCTTTGGGAGATCAGCCGGAAGCTGAGACACAGAAAATGTTTGCATACGGAAGAAACGTTGTTTCGGGTCTTCCCGTTAAAGTTGAAATAGATTCAAAAGTAATTAACGAAGGAATCCAAGAATGTCTTCATACAATCATCGATTCCGTTAAAATGCTTCTTGAAAAAACACCGCCTGAATTGTCAGCCGATATCATACATTCGGGTATGTTCCTTACGGGTGGTTCCGCAAACATTAAAAATATTGATAAACTTATCAAGAAAGAAACAGGATTGGATGTTAATATTCCGGACAATCCGGAACTTTCCATCATTTCGGGAATCAATACGATATATTCTGACTCAAAATACGACAAAGTCAGATATTTCCCTAAAGAAAAAGAATATAAATAGCGGGATTTATATATAATGTTTAACAACAAAAACGTCGGAGAGGAAAGTAAAAAAGTAAGACACAGAAAGCAATTGCCTGATAAATATATTTTGATGGCACTTGCTTTATTGTGCGTTATAATGATTGGTCTTTCCGCATCAAACAGTTCTTTTGCCGCACCTTTCAAAAGAGTGGTGGGCAGTATTTTCGTTCCCATCGAAAAAGGAATCAACAATATCGGTCTTTGGTTTGCGGACAAATCCGATTTTTTCGCTCAAATAGATGATTTGAAGGAAGAAAACGAAAAGCTCAAAGAACAGGTTGATGATCTAACTCTTCAAAATACACAGCTTTTAAAAAACGAACTTGAATTTCAAAGACTTCAAGAGCTTTTACAGCTTCAGGAAGCTTATTCCGCATATCCGACAACAGGTGCCAGAATCATTGCCATGGAGCCAAACGGATGGTTCACGACTTTCACCATCGACAAAGGTTCAAATGACGGAATGGCTGTGGATATGAATGTTATTGCAAATGGCGGTCTTGTAGGTATTATTACCGAAGTTGGGCCAAATTATTCAATTGTAAGTTCCATTATCAACGACAACATGAGTGTTTCGGCGGAGTTCGTGGAAACAAGTGATTTGTGTGTCGTTAACGGAGACTTGCAACTTATAGAAGATGGTTACTTAAGTGTCAGCAACATTTCAAAAGATGTTGAAGTATCTGACGGTGCCATGATTACAACATCACATATAAGCAGTAAATATCTTCCGGGTATATTAATAGGCTATATTCATTCGGTTACGGAAGATGACAATAATCTTACAAAATCGGGTTATGTGGCAACCGTTGTTGATTTTACGAATTTGCAGGATGTGTTGGTAATAACGCAGCTTAAAGAGACGGGAGAATAAAAATGCTTTGGAAAAAGATAGTTCTTGCGATTGTCTTGGTAATTGCGGCATTTACTCTTCAGTGCACTGTCTGCAAATGGATTGCCATAGGCAATGCAAGCCCCAATTTGATTATTATGATTGTATTTCTTCTTTCATTTCTCGGAGGAAGAAGGGTCGGTATGCTTGCGGGCTTCTTTTTGGGACTTTTAATTGACTGCTTTTACGGTCAGGTTTTCGGTGTGAATACCTTTATTTTACTGATGTTCGGCTATATAGACGGCACACTGGGCAAAACCTTTTTTGATGATGACTTTAAGCTTCAATTGATATTTTTGGTATTAAACGATTTAATATATAATTTTGTATTTTATGTAATATGGTTCTTCCTAAAAGGAAGACTGGAAATAGGTTTTTATTTTGTAAAAGTAATGTTACCGGAGCTTATCTATACATTTATTGTTTTTTGCATTATATTAATTCCTTTGTCCAAGCTTATAAAATACATATATGTTGAAAAAGACGCAAAAATTAATTTTGCCGTTTCAAACAATAACGAGATTTAGGACTGAATCGGATTAGATTATTTTAAAGGAGTATACGGGTTTTGTTTAAAAACATAGTTAGTAATTTAAAATACTATTTAAATAAAATAATTAATTCCCGTATAGGAATTGTAAGCGCGGTTTTTGTTATCTTTGCTATTATTTTGATAGCAAGAGTTTTTTATTTGCAAGTTATTCGTGCCGACTATTACATGAATAACTATATCCAAAGAACCGAAAAGACCGTATATACGGAAGGAACTCGCGGAAATATCTATGACAGAAACGGTAATGTCTTGGCCTACAATAAGCTTGCATATTCCGTTATAATGGAAGATCCTTCAAATGATAATGAAACAACCAATGCAATTATAGATAAAACAATTTCGATTATCGAAAAACACGGTGACAGTGTAGTTAACAATTTCCCGATTATAGCGCAATCTGACGGAAGTTTAACTTATGCAACATCATCGGAATCGGAACTTATCAGGTTTCTTATTAACGTTTACGGTATCAAAAAAGCAGAGGTTTTGGAAAAAGGCTATGATAAACAGTCTGCGGATGAAACCTTTAAATTTATATGCTCAGACAAGAAATTCGGCATCAGCGATGATTATTCTTTGGAAAGCAAGCTTAAGATCGCCTGCGTAAGATATGAATTATCGCTTAATTATTATCAAAAGTATCTTTCAACAACAATAGCTTCAAATGTTTCGGATGAAACGGTTGCGGAAATTTTGGAAAGCAAAAATACTCTTGAGGGTGTAGATATAAGTCAAGATACTGTTAGAATCTACAATAACAGCGTTTATTTTGCACCGATACTCGGTTATACCGGCGAAATTTCCGAAGATGAAATAGAAAGTCTCAATGCTAAAACAGACAGCTTCAAATACGAATCCGGCGATACCATAGGTAAATCCGGTATAGAAGAGTATTTTGATACTACTTTACAGGGTACAAAGGGCGAAGAAAAAGTATTTGTAGACAGTGTGGGTAATGTGCTGGATTCGGAAGTGAAATCCACGGCAACTGCCGGTAACAATATTTACCTTACTTTGGATCAAAACTTGCAGATTGCGACCTATCATATGTTGGAGCAAAAAATTGCGGGTATTTTGCTCAGTAAAATCGTAAATTATGATTTTACGCCAACAACTGACAGTAAAGTTATTTACGTTCCAATCAAAGATGTTTACTATCAGATGCTTAACAACAATGTTGTTGATATTTCCATTCTCAACAGAGAAGGTGCATCCGATACGGAATTAAACGTTTACAACAAATATCAAGACAGACTTGCTTATGTTTTGAGCATTATTCAGGAAGAATTGACTTCCACAACCGAAGCCCCGCTTAACGGACTTTCACCTGAGTATAATGAATATATGTGGTATATATTCGATGCTTTGAAGTCAGACTCTTTGAATATAATCAATACTCAAAGTTTGGATGCGGAAGACGAAACTTATCTTGCTTTTTCCAACGATGAAATAAGCATGCAGGACTTCTTGTTGTATGCTATTCAAAACGGATGGGTTAATACATCAAACATTAAGGAAGGCGCGGGATATTCCAACTCCGATGAAATATATGCCGACCTTGTTGATTTTATTATTAATTACTTAAAAGAAAATACAGGATTTGCAAAAAAAATCTATTATTATATGGTTTATGACGGCAGCATCGGCGGCAATGAGATTTGCAGAATGATTTACGATCAGGGTGTTTTGCCTTACGATGAAGCCGCTTATGCGAGTCTTGGAAATTACTATGCAGCATATTCATGGATGGTCGGCAAAATTTCAACACTTGAAATCACACCTGCCATGGTTGCATTGGATCCTTGCTCGGGTTCGGTTGTTGTAACGGATGTAAATACCGGAAATGTTTTGGCTTTGGTTACTTATCCGAGCTATGACAATAACAAACTTTCCGGTACGGTTGATTCCACATATTGGAACAAGCTCACAAACGATTTATCGCTTCCTTTGTATAACCGTGCAACACAAACCAGAACCGCACCGGGTTCCACATTCAAACCGCTTACATCCATTACGGCTCTTGAAGAGGGCATTATTACGGATGGCACTTATATACAAGATTTAAGCGAGTTTAAGACAATAACTCCGTCTCCGAAATGTTGGATTTATCCGGGTTCTCACGGAAGCCTAAATGTTGTGGGAGCTTTGCAGAATTCATGTAACTATTTCTTTTACGAAGTGGGTTACAGACTGGGTTCATCCGGCGGTGGCGGTTATGACTCAAGCTACGGTCTGAGTTTAATTGAAAAATATGCCAATATTGTTGGACTTACCACAAAGTCCGGCGTTGAAATAAGTGAAAACGAACCTCATTTTTCAGATGAAAACGCGGTAACAACCGCTATCGGTCAGGGTTCTAACTCATATACAAACATTCAGCTTGCAAGATACACCACAACCGTTGCAAACGGAGGTACTTGCTATAAGCTTACCTTGTTTGATAAAGCAACTGATGTGGAAGGAAATGTTATTTTTGAAAATGAGCCTGTAATAACAAGCGAAGGTGAAATTTCAGCATCTACCATAAGTACGGTTCACCAAGGTATGAGAGCCGTTGTGGCAAGCGGTACCGCCGCAGGAACTTTTTCGGGCGTTGACTTCAGTGTTGCAGGTAAAACCGGTACAGCCGAAGAAAACAAACTCAGAAGCTCCCATGCCGTATTTATAGGCTTTACACCTTATGAAAATCCGGAAATAGCCGTATCTGTAGTTTTACCATTTGGTGATTCTTCGGGTTATTCAACGGAAATGGCTCGTGATGTAATGAGATATTATTACGGAGAAATTCCGCTTGAAACAGTTTTGACCAATGCGGCGGATATTCCGGCTACTTCGGTGGTTCATGATTAAGATAACGCTTTGGAGAAGCGCTTTGAAAGGGGATATAATCATTGAAAGGAAATGTAATAATCAAGGGAAACAAAAACGGTATCAAACTTGTTTTGGATGACAAGATATCTTTTGACGAACTTAAAGATTTGGTTGCAAAAAAGTTCAAATCATCCGCCGGTTTTTTTAAGGATTCTTCCGTAGCGCTTGAATTTGAAGGAAGACAACTGAGCGATGACGAACAAGTAGAGCTGATTGATATCATTTCCGAAAACTCGGATCTTAATATTGTTTGCATTTCCGAAGGCGGAAACGAAAAGGAAAAAGAATACAAAAACCTTGTTAATGAGGGAATTTCAAATATTAATTCTCAAATGGCACAGTTTTACAAGGGAACAGTTAGAAGCGGTCAGGTTCTTGAAAGTCCCAACAGCTTGGTTATTATCGGTGATGTAAATCCAGGAGGCAAGGTTGTTGCCGGTGGCAGCGTAGTTGTTATAGGAACTCTTAAAGGTATTGTATTCGCGGGCGGCAAGGGCAATGAAAAGTCCTTTGTAATAGCACTTGATATGCAACCTATACAAATCAAAATTTGTGATATAATCGCAAGAAGTCCTGATTATGCTTTTAAAGGAAAAAAGGCTATTGATGTAAAAATTGCCTTCGTGGAAGATGACAATATTTATATAGAACCACTAAACAAAGATGTACTTAACGACATTGAAATATAGAGGAGGAAATTTATGAGTGAAGTTATTGTAGTAACAAGCGGAAAAGGTGGCGTTGGTAAAACAACAACATCTGCAAATATCGGTACCGGACTCGCCACACTTGGCAAAAAAGTTGTCCTTATCGATACAGATATAGGACTCAGAAACCTTGACGTGGTTATGGGTCTCGAAAACAGAATAGTATACAACCTTGTTGATGTAGTTGAAGGAAATTGTCGTGCAAAGCAGGCAATGATCAAAGACAAAAAACTTAACAATCTATTTCTTTTACCTTCGGCACAGACAAGAGATAAAACAAGCGTTACACCGGAACAGATGCAGGCTCTTATCAACGAATTAAGAGAAGAATTTGATTATATTATTCTTGACTGTCCTGCCGGAATCGAACAAGGCTTTAAGAATGCCATTGCAGGTGCCGACAGAGCTCTTATTGTTACAACACCGGAAGTTTCGGCAATTCGCGATGCTGACAGAATTATCGGACTGTTAGAAGCCAATAATATCAAAAAGCAGCATTTGATTGTTAACCGTTTGAGAATGGACATGGTTAAGCGCGGTGATATGATGTCTATTGAAGATGTTGTTGATATTCTTTCAATCGATCTTATAGGTGCCGTACCGGATGACGAGAACATCGTTATTTCAACCAACCACGGTGAGCCATTGGTTGGAACGGATTGTCTTTCGGGTAAAGCATTTATGAATATTTGCCACAGAATTATGGGGGAAGAAGTACCTTTCCTCAATTTGGAAACCAAACAAGGCTTCTTCTCAAAACTTGCGGGCGTATTTAAGAAATAACCAATCATACAGTTAAAGTTTTTATCGGAGGAATATTATGAGCGTTTTTGATTTGTTTAAAAAGAAAACCTCAGGGGATGTGGCAAAAGACAGACTTAAATTTTTACTTGTATCAGACAGAGCTAAATGTTCCCCGGAGGTTATGGAAATGTTAAAAAGAGATATCATTAGTTGTATCTCAAAATATATGGAAATTGACTATGACGGATTGGATATTCAAATTACAACCGCGGGTCAAAACGGTGAAGAAGGTAATGCACCTGCATTATTTGCCAATATTCCGATTAAAGAGGTTAAACATAACGTTTAATTTATACTTGCCAACAGAAACGGAGTAGTACTTAAAATGCTTAAGACATTTTTTGTGGATTTATTTGAATCTGCCATTTCAAATATAAAGAAGTATAACTATTCGGCCTTAAATATAAGACTGATTGTTTTTGTTCTTATATTGACCATTTTAGGCATCAATGTAATCGGCAGTGCATCAAAGTTTAATTATGATGTCAGCCAAACACAAGGCCTTGTTGTGGGACTTGTTGTAATGGTTGTGGTAGGTCTTTTAAACTACAAGTTTGTTCTTCGATTTTATTGGATTTTCTACATCCTTAATTTACTTGTTTTGTTGGCAATTAAATTTACACCGCTCGGAAACGAAGTTGGCGGTGCGAAAAGATGGATTGTTATCGGTGGCTTTCAATTTCAGCCTTCGGAATTGTCAAAAATTATTTTGATATTATTCTTTGCGGCATTTTTGGCAAAATACAAGGATAAACTTAAAGATATAAAGTTTGTTCTTGTTGCTATTGCTTTATTTGCGGCGCCGGCTCTGTTAATTTACAAGCAACCGGATTTATCAACAACAATAGTTATTTTTCTGACGTTTTGTGCTATAATATTTATATGTGGATTAAGCTATAAAATTATTGGAATATTCTTGGCTATTATCGTCCCCTTGGCTATTGTTTTACTTTGTGTTATTCTTGCACTTCCGCGAGAAAACAATATTATCGAAAAGTATCAATATGACCGTATTATAGGCTTTTATGACGAAGAAAATTCCGAAGCGGCTCGTATAAGATACCAGCAGGAAAATTCGGTTATGGCCATCGGTTCCGGCGGACTTACCGGAAAGGGGCTTAATAACGACGAAACTACCAGTGTTAAAAACGGTAATTATATTTCGGAGCCACAGACCGACTTTATTTTTACAATTGTCGGCGAAGAACTTGGTTTTATAGGAACCACGGCAGTTATTGTTTTAATTGCGTTAATTGTTTTTGAATGTATGATGACGGGGCTAAGGGCATCCACCCTGGAAGGGAAAATAATATGTATTGGATTTGGATCCTGGATAGCTTTTCAGTCATTTATTAACATAGCCGTTGCGACTATGCTTATACCGAATACCGGTTTGCCGCTTCCTTTCGTAAGCTATGGTCAAACATCTTTGGTTTGCCTTTTCATCGGTGTGGGATTGGTATTAAATGTTAGTTTGCAACGCGAAAAAATTCGTTTTGGCAGGAGGTGAACACTAAATTGAACATCGGATTAATTGCTCATGATTCAAAGAAAAAGCTGATGCAGAATTTTTGTATTGCATACAGGGGGATTTTAGCAAAACACGAATTATATGCAACAGGTACAACCGGTCAATTGATTGAAGATGTTACACATTTAGAAATCCACAAATTCCTTGCAGGTCACTTGGGAGGCGACAGACAACTGGGGGCACAAATAGAGTGCAATCAAATTGATGTTGTGTTTTTCTTAAGAGATCCCGTGGCTCCAAACACACACGAGCCGGACACAGGAAGACTTTTTATGTTATGTGATATGCATAACATACCATTGGCAACAAATCTTGCAACTGCGGAACTTTTGATTAAGGCTCTTGATCGTGGAGACCTTGATTGGAGAGATGCATACAGATAACTTGCCGATACGGGCTAATGCTCGTAGCAAATGTAACAAGGACAACAGAGGTTCGCTAACGCGTAGGGTTCGCTAACGCGAATTTCTAACTCAGTTCGAAACACGAGCTAAAGCTCGTGCCAAATGTAACAAGGACAATTAGGGTTCGCTAACGCGAATTTCTCACTACGTTCGAAACACGAGCTAAAGCTCGTGCCATAGGAGGATGGTATTATGTTAAAATTTGTTGTAGGGGAAAATGGAAAAGGCAAAACAAAAGTTTTGCTTGAACACGCAAACACTCAGGCAAAAACCGATAATGGCTTGATTGTTTATCTTGATAAGAATAAAAAACATATATATGATTTAGATAAGAAAATTCGTCTTTGTGATGTTTCGGATTATTGTGAATTCAACAACAAGACTTTAAAAGGTTTTGTATGCGGTTTGGTTGCAGGCAATCACGATATCAACGCGATTTACATTGACGGATTTTTAACTATGTCGGACTGTGATTTTAAGGCCGACTTAGAACCTATATTTGATGAAATGCAGGAATTTTCAAACAGTTCAAATGTTGATTTTATTTTAAGCGTTTCTTCAAATATCAGCAGAATACCGGAAAAATACAAAGGTGCAATCATCGCTGCATTATAATTGGCAGCTTTTGATAACGAAGGCTTAACAAATGTCAAAAAAACATAGCAATGTAGTAAAATTTCGACGTCCTATAAATATAAATGTAGGCGTCGTAATTTGTACTGCTATATTTTTATATTTAATAATATTTTCATTAATAACTTTATCAAGGGATAAAATTACCATTTACGAAGTCGTAAAGGGACAAAGCGCTAACGAATTCTCATCCGAATACAAAGCTTTGATATTGAGATCCGAAAGCGTTACCACTGCCGAAAAATCCGGCTATATTAATTTTTATTCCGGCGAAGCCAGTTCCGTTCCCATAGGTGGAAAGGTATACGCAATCGACGAAAGCGGTTATGTAAATGATGCTTTGAAGGAAGCGGCCGCAGGGGATGAGGCTCTTATTTCCGACAAATCGGGAACTATTAATGCTACTATTTCCCAATTTAATAATAAGTTTAATGAAATCGACTTTGATGAGGTTTATGATTTTAAATATAATCTGAATTCGCAACTTATCGATAATATCACAAATACAATTATCGAACAAATCAATTCAAACGGCGGATTCAATATAAACTTTGTAACATCACCCGTTTCCGGCACCATGACTCACTATACGGATGGCATGGAAGGGATAAGCGAGTCAGATATTACAAATGACATTTTTTCGGCGGATTACAAAAAGAAAAATATAGGGTCTAATGATTTGGTTGAAGAAGGTGCTCCTATATTTAAAATAATTACAAGCGAAACCTGGTATTTGTATATACCACTTTCCGATGAAGATGTGGAGGAATACAAAGACAAAACATCACTAAAAATCAAGATCTTAAACGATGATTTGGTAACCAATGCCGATTTTGAAATCATAAGCATCGGTGACCAACAATTCGGAAAGTTTAAATTTGATAAATATATGGTAAGATATTTATCGGAAAGATTTTTGGATGTATGTATTTACAAAGACAGCAGTGAAGGTTTTAAAATTCCCAAATCTTCCGTTACCACAAAGGATTTTTACGTAATTCCTACGGCATATGCAAGCAAGGGTGGAGATTCAAACGAAGTTGGTTTTAACAAGCAGCAATTTAATGAAGACGGATCGACTTCCGTGGTATTTGTTACACCGACAATATATAAACAGACCGATGATTATTATTACATCGATGATGATGTTCTATCATCCGGAGATATAGTGGTTATGAATGATTCCACGTCTACTTATCAAGTATCCGCCACGGAAAGTTTGCAAGGCGTATATAATGTTAATGCCGGCTACACCAGCTTCAGATTAATCGATATTATTGCTGAAGCCAATGAATACTACATAGTGGATGAGAATACCTACTATGGTCTTGCAAATTATGATAATATAATTTTGGATGCATCAACCGTTGTGGAAAACGAAGTAGTATTCCAATAAATAAACTAAGAATCAAAGATTGAGAGCAATTATGGACATTAAAAGTAATTTAGCCGAAGTTGAGAATAAAATAGTCAATGCGTGCAAAAAAGCAGGCAGAGACAGAAACGAAGTCAGACTTATTGCAGTAAGTAAAACAAAACCTGTAGAGATTTTACAAAAAGCATATGATGAAAACATCAGATATTTTGGTGAAAACAAGGTTCAGGAGCTGAGCGATAAGATTCCCAAACTTCCTTCCGATATAAAATGGCATTTTATTGGACATCTTCAAAGAAATAAGGTAAAATATATTATTGGTAAAGTTGATTTGATTCACTCTGTTGATTCTTATAGACTTGCCAAACAAATTGATGATGATTCTAAAAAGAATAATCTAATAAGCAACATTTTGATTCAGGTTAATGTTTCCAACGAATCAACAAAGTTCGGTACAAGCAACGAAGAAGTTTTTGATTTGATTAAAGCGGTTTCCGAGTTGGAAAATATAAGAGTAAAAGGTCTTATGACCATTGCTCCTGCAACAGACAATCCGGAAGAGTGCAGAGTTTATTTCAAAAAACTTAAAGAGCTTTCAACGGAAATAGAAAAATTGAATTTAAAAAATGTTGAAATGAAAGAGCTTTCAATGGGTATGACCGGTGATTACGAGATTGCCATAGAAGAGGGAGCAACTCTTGTAAGAGTCGGAACGGGTATATTTGGTGAAAGAGTTTATAGCTAGTATTATTTAAGGAGACAAGCATATTATGGGAAAATTCGGCGATAAGTTTTTAAACATCTTTGGTCTTGATGATGACGATGACGATTATGATGATTATGAAGATGATTACGAAGATGATTATGACGATATAAGCGAGAAAAAATCCAAATCATTCTTTAGCAGAAAGTCAAAAGAGGAAAAAGATTTCGATGATTTCGACGATTTTGATGAACCGGCTCCAAAGCCTTCAAAATCAACTTTCGAAAAATCAAAACCGATTTCAAAGCCTGCTTCGAAAGTAGTACCTATGCGTTCATCACGTGCTAATGGTATGGAAGTTTGCGTTATTAAACCTACTTCAATCGAAGATTCAAGAGAAATAACGGATACGCTTCTCAGCGGTCGTGCGGTTATTTTAAACTTGGAAGGCCTTCATTTGGAAATAGCTCAAAGAATTATCGATTTTTGCTCGGGTTCTTGTTATTCGATTGACGGTAATTTACAAAAGATTTCAAATTATATCTTTATCGTAACACCGGCAACCGTTGATATTTCAGGTGATTTCCAAGAACTCTTGGGCGGTTCTTCAAGCGGTGGATTTGATATTCCGCTTTAAGATTTAATTAATATAAGGTTTAAATAATGATTGTCTAATATAAATGGTTAACATAAAAAAGTTATGTTAACCATTTAATATATAAGCGACTATAATTTAATAAACATGCTTTAACTTAGATAAAAAATATATTAAAAGAGGGAATTTATGAACTATAAGCTTCATGTTAACAATATTTCCGCATATGACATTTTAATAAATGATTCATATGATTTGCTTTGCGATAAGCTATTGGAGATATACGGCGAAAAATTTAAAAATAAAAAGATTTGCGTAATTACGGATATTAATGTCAGTGAATGCCAGCTGGAATCATTCTTAAATGTTATATCAGCTATTAACGATAATGTATTTGCTTTTTCATTTGTTCCGGGAGAGCATAGCAAAACTATATATACGATCAACGACATATATTCTTTTTTAATCGAGCATTCATTTGACCGCTCGGATATTTTGATTGCTTTGGGTGGCGGAATTGTTGGCGATATGACCGGTTTTGCCGCATCCTCCTATATGAGAGGCATCGATTTTTTGCAGATACCGACAACACTTTTATCTCAAGTTGACAGCTCTGTTGGCGGAAAAACGGGAATTAATTTTAAAGAATATAAAAATATGGTGGGGGCATTCTATAATCCCAAACTTGTATACATCAATACAGAAAGCCTTAAAACCCTTACAAAACGTGACTTTGTTTCAGGACTCGCGGAAGTGGTTAAATATGCTTTTATTAAAAATAAAGACTTCTTTGATTGGATAAAAACTCATATTGATGACATAATGAATTTGAATTCCGATGCATTGACTCATCTTATTTACGAAAGCTGCGAGGCAAAAAGATTGGTGGTTGAGTCTGATTTCAAAGAAGCGGGTGAGCGTATGATATTAAACTTCGGTCATACTATCGGCCATGCCATTGAAAATGACTGTGATTTTAAGCTTTTTCATGGCGAATGCGTAGCTCTGGGAATGTGTTGCGCCCTTTATATTTCCAAAAAATTGGGCAATATTTCGGATGATGAGTATGAAAGTTCAATTAAGCTTATAAGCGATTTGAATTTGCCGATAAAATATGTTATTCAAAATAAAGAACAGCTTTTTACAAGTATTCATCATGATAAGAAAAACCATAACGGAAAGCTTAAATTTACAATCTTATCAAGCTTCGGAAAAGCAACAACAACAGATGAAGTTTCAGATGAATTAATTAACGAAGCACTATCCGTTTTGGTATAATACATTTTGATTATTAAACAATAAGATAAGGCATAAGGATAATACAATGTTTAAAAACTTTAAATTAAAAATTATAATTGAAATAATAATTTTCGCATTATTGATTTTTTTTGATCAATTTACAAAATATCTTGCGGTCTTAAAACTTGGTGAAAGCGGAAAATACGACGTGATTCCGGGATTTATTTCCTTTGAGATGCTTTTAAACGGCAATACAGGGGGAGCTTGGGGGATCTTTTCCGGAAAAATGGTCTTTTTTTATATAATAACCCTTGTTTTTGCGGCAGTTATTGTATTTTTCATTTACAGAGCCAATAAAGCGCAAAAGCTCGAATTTGCTTCAAGTGAGGTGAATTACAAGCTTATAAGACATTTTCAAATGTTTGAAATGATTCTTGTATGCTTACTTGGTGGAGCCTTCGGAAATTTTATCGACAGAATCAGACTTCATTATGTAATTGACTTTTTAAGTTTTCAATTTATTGATTTTCCGATATTTAATGTGTCTGATTGCATTATTTGTATTTCTATTGTATTTTTGTTTATTTGCATTATTTTTGTTTTTAAGGACAAGGAATTTAATCTTTTGCTTAAGTCAAATAAAGGAGTAAAAGACTTTTCTGATTGATACATTTTGGAGGTAAAGGGGTATGAATAAGAAAAAAGCGGAAGCAAGGATTATCAAAAAACTATATAAAGGTTCTATGCTTGTTTTGATACTGGCATTCGCAACAGCAACAATAAGCATGCTGATAGATTCAATTATTGTTGGTCAATTTTTGGGAGCAAAATCGGTTGCGGCACTGGGATTGTGTTCGCCTTTGTTTTTGATTACATCAGCTTTGGGAGGAGCTTTATCGGAAGGAACGCAGCCGGTTTGTAATAAACTTATGGCATCCGGTCGAAAAGTCGAAGCAAACAAAGCATTTTCCCTTTCTGTTTTATTGATTATCATAATCAGTATAGTTATCAGCATTTTGCTTTTAATTTGTTCTTCTCAGGTCTCAAGCATTTTGGGAGCGGATGCGGAATTGTTTAATGATACATATTATTATGTAAAAGGTTATGCATTATGTATTCCCGCTGTAATGGCAGCATTGTTGTTTACGCCTTTTGCACAAGCCGACGGCGACCAAAAATCAACGGTTATTGCAATTCTCGTCATGACAGTACTTAATATTATATTTGATTTGTTAACGGTATCTGTTTTCAAAACAGGAATGTTTGGTATTGCTATGTCAACAACACTAAGCTATTATATCGGTCTTGTTTTTTTGATTTTACATTTCTTTAAAAAGTCCGCTTCTTATCATTTTAATTTTTTAAAAATCGATTTTACATTTTTAAAAGATATTGTGATTACCGGACTTCCAAGTGTTATCGGAAAAATAACTTTGCCTTTCAGAACCATTGCTCTTAATCATTTACTTTTGATTGTTGGCGGCAGTATTTATATTACAGCATTTTCCGTGCAAAATACCATTTCAACCTTATCCGTATCCGCTTCAATCGGAATAGGAGCTGCGACCTTAATGCTTGCAAGCATTCTTTACGGTGAAGAAGATAAAAAAGGTCTGACAATCCTTTTAGGTCATGGATTTAAAATGAGCTTTTTGTGTAATGGAATAATCGCTCTTATAATATTTATTTTTGCAAGCCCTATTACCGGATTGATTATTAACAGCGCAGATCCGTCTTTTGAAACTACAAGATTTGCGGTTAGAGTATATGCGCTGATACTGTTTTTCGACAGTCCGAACGGCATATTTTCAAATTATTTGCAGGCAATAGGAAAGATCGCAATTGCAACAGTACTTAACGTATTAAACTGCTTTTTATGCACAACAGCCTTTGCCTTTTTGTTAACACCGCACTTTGGTGGAGAAGGAGTATGGTATGCTTTTTTAGCCGGAGAAATCACTGTTACTATTATAACCATGATACTTGCATGGATTAATAAGAAAAAAATTAGTCTTAAAACCGAAGATTTCCTCTTTGTGGGCAATAATTTCGGAGTTCCGGCCGAAGATGAAATTTCAGGAAGCTTTACAAATAAAGATGATATAGTAAACTTTTCCATGGAATCCGCAAACTTTTGCAGGAATCATTTGGCAGATGAGAAAACCGTTCAAGCCATAAGTCTTGCAATAGAAGAGATGGCGGTAAATATTTTCGAACATGGTTTCAGTGAAAAGCAAATATCCGATAAACAAGCAACTATTGACATTCGCCTGGTTAAAAAAGGTGAAAAATACATCATTCGTTTGCGTGATGATGCTATGATATTTAATGCTGCGGATTACGCCGACATGATATCCCAAAAAGATGAAGCTTTTGAAAAAGATTTGGGATTTAAACTCATTACGGGCACAGGCAGTAAATTGGAATATATTTGTACAATGAATACAAACAATTTGATTATTACATATGTGCCGAAGTCGGCATAATAACGGATAAAGGAGTAAATCTTGAAAAAGATTATTGATGTTTTCGAAGATTACGAAGATTTAAGAATAGATAAATTTCTTGCCGAAAACCTTGAGGATATGTCCAGAAGCTATATCCAGTCATTAATAAAAGATGAAAAGGTTTTGGTTAATTCTTCGAGCTGCAAAGCAAAATACTGCGTTAAATGCGGCGATGTAATAGAAATTGATATTCCCGAACTTACTGAGCCTGAAATTGTGGCTGAAAATATCCCTTTGGATATTGTATATGAGGATTCGGAACTTATAATCGTAAATAAGCCAAAGGGCATGGTTGTGCATCCTGCAGCGGGACATTTAAGCGGAACCCTTGTGAATGCGCTAATGTATCACTGTAAAGATGATTTAAGCGGTATAAACGGCGTTTTAAGACCGGGAATCGTTCATAGAATCGATATGAACACTACAGGGCTTTTACTGGTTTGTAAAAACGATTATTCACATAATTTTATTGCCGAGCAGCTAAAAGAACATTCAATTACAAGAAAATATCATGCGATTGTACGAGGATGCTTAAAAAATGATGAATATACAATAAATAAGCCCATCGGACGATCAAAAAGCGACAGAAAGAAAATGGCCGTGGTCACAGACGGAAAACATGCCGTTACGCATGTAAAAGTCCTTTCAAGGACCGATAAATTTTCATATATCGAATGTGAACTGGAAACGGGTCGAACGCATCAAATAAGAGTTCATATGGCAAGTCTCGGATATCCGATTTTGGGTGACAATATTTATGGTAACAATAAAGATGATTTGAAACTCCAAGGTCAGACATTGCATGCAAAGATTTTGGGATTTATTCATCCCAAGACTAAGGCTTATATGGAATTTGATTCCGAATTGCCACAGTATTTTAAAGAATTGATTTCAAAATACGGATTAACTTTTCGTTAAAGTTGACTTTTGCGAATAGTTATATTAAGATATAGTCATACGGTAAATGCTAAGTAAATGCTCTGTATGGCTATTTTATAATAAATTAATAAAGAATTAATAGGAACTAAAATGAAAATTCAACAATTATACAGTTACGTTCGACGTGCCGTTGAACAATATGACATGATTAAAGACGGAGATAAAATTGCAGTTGGTGTTTCCGGTGGTAAGGATTCACTCACATTATTATATGCGCTTTCGGGTCTTAGACGTTTTTATCCGAATCATTTTGAACTTGAAGCTTTATCGGTTGATTTGGGTTTTGGCATTCAAAATTTCGATAAAATCAAAAAATTATGTGATGAGCTTTCCGTTCCTCTTACGATTATTCCTACTGAAATAGGCAAAATCGTCTTTGAGGACCGTAAAGAGACCAATCCCTGCTCTCTCTGTGCAAAAATGCGAAAGGGCGCTTTAAACGAAACAGCAAAAGAGCACGGAATAAATGTAATTGCCTACGGTCATCACAAAGACGATATAATCGAAACAATGATAATGTCTCTTATTTTCGAAGGCCGAATTCATACATTTTCACCGCGTACTTTCCTTGATCGTACTGAACTTACGGTAATCAGGCCTCTTATGTTTATGAATGAGATTGATGTTATAGGCTTTAAAAACAAGTATAATCTGCCTGTTTGCAAGAATCCATGCCCTGCTGATGGAGTAACAAAGAGAGAATACGTTAAAAAGCTCCTCTCTTCCATTAATCATGAAAATCCGGGGGCCAAAGACCGCATGTTTACTGCTATTTTAAACGGCAATCTAAGCGGATGGCCCGAAGCTATTGATGTTGCTACTCTTCGTGAAAAACGAAACGAAGAAAAAAGAAAAGCAAAGGAAGCAAAAGAAAATGGCGAGCAAAAACTATCATGAGCAATTAATAAAAGAAAATAATATTAAACTAAAGGAGCTTCTTAAAAGTCTTCCCGGCTTTTGCGCCAGGTTTTTCCACGGAATCGAGGAAAATACATCTTCAAGAACCCGTATAGCTTATGCTTACGACCTTACTATTTTCTTTAATTATTTAAAAAACGAAACGAACTTTTGCGGATCTAAAGAAATTACCGAACTTGATATTTCCATTCTCGATAAATTGGCTCCCATTGATTTACAGGGATTTGTTGATTACATCAAATATTATAACAATACGGATGATGTGGAACGCATAAACCAAGAACGAGGCGTAATGCGCAAAATGTCTTGTATCAAATCGTTTTATAATTATTTTTATCGTATGGAAATGATAAAAAACAACCCCGCCTCTATTCTAACCCTTCCCAAGCTTCACGAAAAAGAGATTGTAAGGCTGGATGTTGATGAAGTGGCAAGACTATTGGATACGGTGGAAAACGGCGAACAGCTGACCAAAAAGCAGCAAGCTTACCACGAAAAAACAAAAGTTAGGGATTTGGCCATTATTACTTTGCTGCTTGGCACCGGGATTCGTGTATCCGAGTGTGTCGGACTCAATATAGATGATGTAGACTTTAAAAATTACGGAATTAAAATCCGCAGAAAAGGCGGAAATGAAGTTGTTGTTTATTTTGGCGACGAAGTCGATGAAGCTTTGATGGACTATCTTTGCGAAAGAAAACAAATTATAGCGCAAGAAGGTCATGAAGATGCTCTATTCCTTTCTTTACAAAATCGAAGAATTACTGTTAGGAGCGTTGAAAATCTTGTTAAAAAGTATTCAAGACTTGTGACGCAGCTTAAAAATATCACTCCTCATAAATTAAGAAGTACTTACGGAACCTCATTATATCGCGAAACCGGTGATATCTACCTGGTTGCCGATGTCCTTGGTCACAGTGATGTAAATACGACAAAAAAACACTATGCTGCTCTTGAAGATGAACGCAGAAGAATGGCAAGAAACAAAGTAACTTTAAGGGATGATAGCAAAAACGATTAATTAAATATTTTACATAAAAACTTTTAAATGATATAATTTATTAATAATCAATTACCGAGGTATTATTTAATGATAGGAATACTTGATGTTGGCGGCGGTATGAGAGGTGTCTACCCTGCCGGAATATATGATTATTTATTGGATAAAGATATATATTTTGATTATTATATAGGCGTTTCCGCAGGCAGCGGAAATTTGGTAAGTTATGTGGCAAAACAGCGCGAGCGTAATTTGCGCTATTATCGTGACTACTCTTTCAGAAAAGAATATATGAGCTTTGGCAACTTTATAAAAAGAGGTTCATATATCGATTTACATTATATTTATGCTGATATGTGCAATACAGGCGGCGAAGATGTAATTGATTTCAAAACATTTATGGAGAATGCAAAAGAATTCGTTATTGTGGCCACAAACGGCTTAAATGGTAAGGTTAAGTATTTTAGTCATAGAGACTTAAAACTTGACCATTATGAGCCTTTAATGGCTTCTTGCTGCATACCGGGAGTCTGCAAACCCATAATGATTGATGGAATCCCTTATTTTGACGGCGGTGTTTCAAATCCTATTCCATATCAAAAGGCTTTTGATGACGGTTGCGATAAGCTTGTTATTTGTCTTACCCGTCCTTTGGATGTGCCTCATAAGCCTTTATCTCACCCAAAACTTATGAAATTTTTGCTTCGAAAATATCCGGAAACTTTTAGAGTTACGGATGAAAAAGATAAACTTTACAACAAGCAAATCGAAGAAATCAAAGAGCTGCAAAAGCAGGGAAAGGTCCTTATTATGGCACCGACAAACACATTTGGTGTGGATACATTATCTCATGATAAAGATGCTATGATGAAGTTTTATAATCATGGATATGAGGATGCAAAGAAGATTATTGATTTCATCAATAAATAAAAGCAAATAAAAGCAAATAAAAGCAAAAACCCGTATGGTTTTTGATATGTACCCAGAATCCTGGACACATATCAGTTTTCATACGGGTTTTTAGTTATACACTTTATTAGTGCACAATTTAACTTTTAAGAAGGGGTAAATTAGTTTACACTTTTTAAACAATTTCCATAGCTGCGGTCCAGCCTTCTCTTACGGCATCGCCTATCTGACGAGCTTTTACGCAATCGCCGATAAGCCAAACAGGACAATTGCAAGCATCCTTTAATTTATCGGCATTGTGAGCTATGCGTCCCATTGCATTTACGATTGTATCGGCTTTTAATGTGATTTCGCTTCCGTTTTGTTCTGCTTTTACAAAGTCTTTTCCAACTTCAATAACTTTTGCGTTTACTTCATATTTACCGCCTTTTTTATCGATAAAGTCATGTACGGCTGTTCTATAAAGACCGGTAATATCAGGCATTAAAGCGCCCTTCATTTCAACAATTGTAACCTTTTTGCCGTGATCGATGTAGTCGCATGCTGCTTCGCATCCAACCAAACCGCCACCGAGAACGATTACATTGTCTCCAAGATTTTTAAAGTCATTTGAGTAAACCTCCATTGCCGTTACAGCATTTTCAATACCCTTGATAGGAAGAATCAAATCATCGGAACCTACTGCCAAAATCACGGCTTCCGGAGCCAAATCTTTAATGATTTCCGGAGTTACTTGCGTATTAAGCCTTACATCTATGTTTCGTTTGTTAACTTCTCTGACCAAAAGGTCCTTGAAGTTTCTTATATCAATCTTATGATCTGTATGATCGGTAAAGTTAATTATACCGCCAAGTTTATCTGATTTTTCCATAAGAATTACGTTGTGTCCTCTGTCGGAAGCGGTAATGGCAGCCTGCATGCCACCGCATCCACCGCCAACAATAAGAACTTTTCTGCTTGCTTTAGGTTTTGGCATAAGTTCAGGTAAAACTTTATGATGTGATGCCGGCCAAACGGTATCCGGATTAATTGTGCAAGAATCAAGCGGTGGATATTTGATTGTCCAAATCTCAGTTTCGTGCTCTCCAGCAGGACCCGGATAGCATCTGCCGCAACGTAAACATCTTCTGATTTCATCTGCTCTTCCTTCTGCCGCTTTGTTAGGAAATGCAGGATCCGCAAAGAACTGTCTTCCCATGGAAATCATATCAACTTTTCCCGAAGCAATGGCTTCTTCGGCCATTTCAGGCGAGTTGATACCACCAACAACACAAACGGGAACACTAACATTTTTCTTAATAGCGGCCGCATTGTCAATGTTTTCGCCGTGTCTTGCATAAGCAGTTGTAAATTCCAAACTTCTTGAAGATGAAAGATAATGACCGCATGAAACGTGAATCATATCAATGTATGGCTCGCATAATTTACAGTATTTAATTGCATCATCAAGATTTAATCCGCCTTTTATGTGCTCGTCGCCGCTGACACGAATCTCAATAAGAAAATCCGGTCCCATAGCTGCGCGAAGTGCGCTTAAAAGCTCTGTTGTAAAACGGGCTCTGTTCTCAAAAGAACCACCGTATTCATCAGTTCGATGATTAAACATTGGTGATAAGAACTGAGCAGGAAGCCAACCGTGACCACAATGTATAACAATGCCTTCCCAACCTGCATCTCTAAACCACTTACAGGCTTCGATATGTTCGTTGATATGCTCTTTTATTTCTTCTTTTGTAAAGGCATCCTGGTGGGTTCCGTCTTCCAAATCTTTTGAATCGGGACCTTTAGGGTTGATGCCGTCACCGATGGCTGTTTTAATCTCGCCTGTTGACAAAAGCTCACCCAGTGGTAAAGAACCGTAGCTTTTTATCATTTCAGCTGTTTTCTTGATGATATTAAAATACTCGTCATCACGACTTTTATAGTCAATATCCGGCTCAAAAGGGAAACGTTTGCAATATGTGTGGTTAGGACTAAGCTCTCCAAGCACTATACTGCCCGCACCGCCGGCAGCTTTAGCTTCCAACATTCTGAATGCACGCTCCGGACCCGGCCCGTAATAACCGAATGCGGGAGCCTCTACCAAATGCAAAAAGGCAAAAAGCGCAGGTGCTGCTTCGATTCTGTTTTTGATTGTTTTCGTTCCAACCTTTATTGGACTGAAAAGGTTTGGAAAATATGGATTTCTCTCGCTCATAATACCTCCAAAAAATATACATGAAATTTTTCAATATCCGCAAAAGTATACATATAAGCTTACTTACGCAGATAGAATTAACTCTTATATATTAATTATAATGTTCACGCAAAATCAAACAATCATTAATGCAATTTCAACTGTTGCATATGCAACACATTCTAAAAAAATGTTGCAAGAGTATTTTGCTTATTTTAATATATTAATAAATAACAAGAATATCCGATTTAAAATAATATATATTTCATGAGGATTCATTTAATACTTGTTATAGATTTAAAAATACATGAACATAAGAAAAAAAGGAGAAATCAATGGATTTGCGGACAATCAAAACAGAAGAACTGATTGAAAATACTTTTTATGAGTTACTTAAAGCCGAGGATTTTGCTGCCATCTCAATTAAGCAGATAACAGAAAAAGCTCGCATAAACCGCTCTACTTTTTACAGACATTTCGAGGACAAATTTGCTCTTCGAGATTTTATTATCGACAATATCGTAAAAGATTTTGAAGAAAACATGGATGTTGAATTTATGCTATTTTCAGACCTGGAAAGCAAAGATTATATAAAACACTTCAAAGAATCCTTGGAACATTTAAAAGAAAACAAAGAAAAATACGAAATTCTTTGGTCAAGCTTACTTCTGGGCCGTAATGTATTTGAAGAAATGATTTCGGCCGGTGTTGAAAAAATGCAAAAAAGCATCTTATCAAACAAAAAAATCAAAAAACAAAGAAAAGAACGCGCACAATGGTATGCCTATTTGCTTGTAAATAATTTGCTTGTAAGCGTTCGTTGGTGGTTTAATAACGATCAAAAAATAACTTCTGAAGAATTAACCAAATTGATTGTTGAGCATATGGAAAAAGGAACCATTCCAACGCTTATGAATTAGTTAGCTTTATTTCCTGACATCCTTATCATCTTTATAATTAATATAATCCAATGCACCGACAATAGACGATAATAAATAATCGAAAATAAAAAAATCACAAAGTGGAATATGCAAATTCAATTAAAAATCGGGGTGACGTGATTCGAACACGCGACCTCTTAGTCCCGAACCAAGCGCTCTACCAAGCTGAGCCACACCCCGATAGTATAAAATATTTAATTATATGGCTTTTAACCACTTGTACTATTTTATAAGCGTTTGGCAATTTTTTCAAGTCTTTTTTTATCTAAAATATTGAAAAAATAAAAAGGGTTCAACTTTGAAAACTTTATACAGGCATATAATAAGCTACAGTAATATTGGCTCCGCTGTGTATAACATCATCCTTAAGGCTGTTCATGCTTTTTAATTCTTTAATATAGTCATTTATGTCATCATAATGAATATGTGTATATTCGTCATTATAGTAATCAGACGCAATTGACCACAAGGAATCACCCGCTTGTACTTCAACGCTTTTATACACTTTTTGAGTATTGACTTGTTCGATATTTGATGAAGCACCTACTCTTTGCGGAATCATAAATATCAAAAATACCGCTATAACAATAATAACAGCAATAGCAATCAAAAACTTTGTTCTCATGATTTCACGTCTTCTTTTTTCTTTTAAATAAGCAATTTTCTGAGATCTGATTTCTGCGTACATAATTATCACTCCTGTCAATAAATCCAAAATTCCCTGTATTTATAACTCATATCGTTTCTCAAACTTTTGTTCGAAAACATTTGTTTGGTTTATAATAATATACGAACGAGTGTTTGTCAAGACTTTTTTCGAACAAATTTTCGCGAACAAAAGTTTGAAAAAATTATTGCAATCATATCGAACATATGTTATTCTATACAAAACAAATGTTCAAACATTATTATTAGCAGCTTTAATAACTGCCGTCGATCGATTAGATTTTATATTAGGAGGTTTTTTATGCCGGGAAAAATATCGGAAAAACAAAAAGAAATATTGGAATTTATTAAATCCGAAATAATTAATAAAGGTTATCCGCCTGCAGTTCGCGAAATATGCAAAGCAGTACATTTAAGCTCCACTTCATCGGTGCATGCTCATTTGGAAACTCTTGAAAAAAACGGATACATAAGACGTGATCCAACAAAACCGAGAGCTATTGAGATAATGGACGATTCTTTCAATCTTGCAAGGCGCGAAGTTGTTAACATTCCTATTGTTGGTCGCGTTGCTGCGGGAGAACCCTTGCTTGCTCAGGAAAATATCAGCGATTACTTCTCCGTTCCGGCTCAATATATGCCGAAAAAAGACTCTTTTATGCTGGTGGTTAAAGGCGACAGCATGATTAATGTAGGCATCTATAACGGCGATTTGATTATTGTTCAGCAACAGAACACTGCCAATAACGGAGATATTGTTGTTGCTTTGGTTGATGATTCCGCAACGGTTAAAACATTTTATAAAGAAAAAGGTCATTACAGACTTCAGCCGGAAAACGACAGTATGGATCCGATTATTGTTGATCATGTGGAGATTCTCGGTAAGGTTGTTGCTTTATTCAGAACTATGTAATTAACTTTTTTAAACACACATATATAAAAGGCATGGACTTTTGTTTTAAGTCCATGCCTTTCTTCTGTCTTTAATCAAAAAATTTATTTTTAATTTGCCTTTATCGGCGAATAATGCAATTCGGCTTTCAAGTTCTTAAGTCCTTTAATAAGTAAAACTACATTTAATATAAACGAAGCTATTGTTGTAACCGGTCCGGCCCATAAACAGCCTTCTATTCCCATAACAGCCGATAAAATCAATAAAACAGGTATATTGAAAGCAATTTGTCTGCAAATGGATGACGTAACCGAATAAACGGGTTTTCCCATTGCTTGGAAATATGTAGCCGCTGAATTGTTTAATCCGTCAAGAATAATACATGAAAGGAATATTCTTAAACATAATATTCCGAAATTCAAATACAAATCATTTTGCGCACCGAATATATTTACAATTTGTGCAGGGAAAATCTGGAAAAATACAGTTGCAATCAAACCGCAAATACTGGCAGCTCTTATGGCTGTAAATATTGTCTTTTTGATTCTCTCATAATTTCCGGCACCATAGTTAAAACCGATAATCGGTAATGAACCGGCACCTATTCCGGCCATTATGGAAACCAAAATATTATTGATTTTCATGGTTATTCCAAAGGAAGTTAAAGGAATTTCCGCACCGTAAACAGATTGAGCTCCGTATTTTACCATGATGTTATTTAATACAATGATAATAACAACCGCAGACATCTGGGTAATAAAACTGGAAGATCCCAGCTTTAAAATCGGTTTTAAGGCTGATGGGCTGACTCTTATGTTTTCTTTTTTTATAGTAACGCATTTAAAACGTTTAAAATAGAAAACATAAACAAGAACATTTGCTATCTGGCCTAAAACCGTTGCCAATGCAGCGCCTTTTACGCCCATATCCAGCGGAAAAACAAAGATATAATCCAAAATAATATTTGTTATACATCCCGCAATCAATCCGCTCATGCTGTATCTCGGACTACCATCAGCTCTTATAACGGCTGAAAAAGCGCATGCAAATCCGGTCATTGGATAACCGATGGCAATAATTCTTCCGTAATCAAGAGCATAAGGCATAAATTCGCTTGTACCGCCTGTTAACTTACATAGCGGTTCCGCAAATATAAGGAAAACAGCCATAAGTGCCAAACAAGCAACTATGGAAACAATAATAGCGCTAAATACACCCTTTGCCGCTTCTTCCGGTTTTTTTCTTCCAAGCATCTGGCTGTAAAAAGCCGCACAACCATCACCGCAAAGTAAGCTGATAGCCATTGCCAAAACCGTAAAAGGCAAAATGATATTTGTTGCACCATTGCCCAAATAACCTACGCTTTGACCGATAAATATCTGGTCTACAATGTTGTAAAGCGCGTTAACAACCAAAGCAATACAGCTGGGTATTGCAAATTTCCTAAGCAACTTACCTACAGGTTCATAACCTAAGGGATTTTCTTTTTTTAATATTTCCGTCATTTCTTATAAGTACCTCAAATATATGCATTGCATAGGACAACGATTGTCCTTTTTACTATAAAAACTACCAAATAAAAAAATTACAATTCTTCGATTGAAATATCTTTACCGTCTGACCAGATTTTTTCCAAATCATAGAAAAGCCTGTCATCTTCGTTGAAAATATGAATAATAACATCACCGTAATCAAGAAGTACCCAATTTGCATTACCGTGACCTTCGATGTGTTTTGCGTGAACACCTGCTTTTGAAAGCTCTTCTTCAACGTTTTCCACAAGGGCATTTACCTGGTTCGGATTGGAGCCGCCGCTAATTACAAAATAATCCGCCATTACAGATATTTTCGATATTTCAATGATTTTTGTATCAATTCCTTTTTTGTCTTCAATTGCATTGGCTGCAATTTTTGCAATTTCTTTTGCTGTCATATTACTCTTCTCTTTTCTTCATATTTATTGTTTAAAAAAGCCATAAATTTAACAAAAATAAATAAATTCAATTTATTATACATAAATTTACAGCTTAATGTAATAAGTATTTAAAAAAATACTTTCAAAGCATCATAAACTTCTTCGGAAAGAGGATCCACTTCCGCTTTTTTTTGCTTTAAGTATTCAAGACTAGCTTCCAAAGTCATAAAAACCGCAGCATCCAAATCTTTAAAAGCCATATCTCTTACTTCCTTCATTTGCTTTATATCATCGGTTCTTCCGGGTTCGATAAAATCCGCAAGATATATTATTTTTTGTAAAGCAGACATTTTTCTTGCCGCCGTTGTATGAGATATAATCGAATTTAAAACGTCATTGTCATCTATCCCGAAAACATTCTTGGCTCTGTAAGCGCCCAGTTTTGCATGAAGCAAGTGAGGATTTCTTCTTTCCACATCTCTTACTTCAATGCCCAGTTCATCACAAATATCAGCTTTCTTATCATTTGGAATGGATTTGGCCGAATCATGTAAAAGACCCGCATAATTTGCTTTAAAAATGTTTTCTCCATATCTCATAGCTAATGATGATGCGGTAAAAGCAACTCCCAAGGTATGAATAAAACGTTCTTCGTCCAAGTCCTGCTTTAAAATTTCCAATATTTTGGCAACATTTTTGTTGTGTTCAAAAGCAGTTTCCTTTTCAATATCAATATTCATGATTTTTTCTTTATAATTGATATCCATAATAAAAATCTCCCGCAATAATCATTTATATCTTTAAAAATTTAACCATAAACCTTATTTTTTTCTATATAGTCGGCAACTTTTTGAGGTAGCAAATCACAAATATCTTCCCCGGCCTTGGCTCTTTCTCTGACCTTTGTGGCGGAAATATCGATATTTCCAAGCTTTAGTACAATAATATCGGCGTTAAATCTCTTTTTGTGATTTGCAATTTCTTCTTCAAAAGATTTGCTTTCTCGCTCTTTTACATACTCGGCAGCATTTTTGTTATTGCTGTCATACTCTTTAAGATCACGAACGGAAGTAACAATCTTACAATTGGCGAATATTTCTTCCGGTTTATACCAATTATCGATGTTGTAAAGAGAATCCTCGCCAACAAGAAAATAAAGCTCGCAGTCCGGATGCTGTTCTTTAAAAAGCTTTAAGGTTTCGTAAGTATAAACCTTTCCTTCTCTTTTAAGCTCAAAATCAGAAAATATAAGCTTAGGGTGCTCTTCCAAAGCCAGCTTAATCATTGTCACTCTGTCATTAAGATCCGTTATTTTGTTTTTATCCTTATGGGGCGGATTTGGTGATGGCATTATAAGCATTTCATCAAGATTCAGCTGATCGTAAGCAGCTTCGGAGAAAATGATGTGTGCATTATGAATGGGATCGAATGTACCGCCTAAAATACCGATTTTTTTCATACTTTTGCGTTAACCGAAAATTGATTTACATAATATTATTATGTAAATCAATCCCTCATATATTTTTTTAATTTAATATATGTTTTTTATTTTCTTTTACAAACTTATATAATGTGATTTTTTTGCCCACAACCTGAACGACTTCCGATTTTGTACGTTCCGCAAGTATCTCGGCAATTTCTCTCGGATCGTCCATGCAGTTTTTAAGAACGTTGATTTTAATAAGTTCTCTTACGTTAATTGCCTCTTCCACTGCTTTGGTAAACTCCGGTGTAATGCTGGATTTACCGCAGGAAAAGGTTGCTTCCGTTGTTTGTGCAATTTTTCTTAAATAAGCTCTTTCTTTACTTGTCATTTAATTTCCTCATATCTGTTAGGCTATATTTAGTTTATAATTGATATAGTTATAAGTGATATACGGATTGCTTCGCTTCGCTCTCGCAATCCTACAGATATTCGGAATCCCGCACTTCGTGCTTCTTCCTCATATCTGTTCGCTTTATAAATACAAATAATTATATATGCAAGCATATAAATTATTTGTATTTCAAAGCTATATCACTTATAGTAGTCGAAGCTGTGTCCGTAGATATTTACAGTATCACCGTCTACTATTCCCAAATCTTCTAATTCTTGTAAAATGCCGTTATCGCGCATGAAATCCTGGAAGAACTTAAATCCTTTTTCGGACTCGAGATTTGTATATCCGAGCATTCTTTCAATACGCGGGCCTTCGATTGAAAATACTCCGTCTTCAATCTTTTGGACTGTGTAAGGAGCGGTTACATCGTCAACAAAAGCTCTGACGTCAAATTCTTTTTCAAATACAACCGGAGTTTGATCCACGGTTTTTAATAATTCGTTAACATGCCATAAAAGTTCATTTACGCCTTTTCCGCTGACTGCGGAAATAGGATATACTTTTATACCATCCTTTTCGAATTCTTCTTTAAGTTTAATAAGTGTTTCATTTGAATTTACGGCGTTTTCATCATCATCGTAAAACTCTGCGAAACAATCTATCTTATTGGCTGCAATAACCTGCGGAAGCTTAAGAAGTTCCGGATTGTAAGAGCCAAGTTCATTGTTTATCTTTTTTATATCCTCAATCGGATCGCGACCTTCGGTTCCCGCTGCATCAACCATATGAATGATTACTTTTGTTCTTTCGATATGACGAAGAAAATCATGTCCCAAGCCAACACCTTCCGATGCGCCTTCAATAAGCCCCGGAATATCCGCCATTACAAAACCTTCACCATCGCCTAAATCAACCACACCAAGATGTGGATTGAGGGTTGTAAAGTGATAATTTGCAACCTTTGGTTTAGCATTGGTTACGCGGCTGAGAAGGGTTGATTTACCAACATTTGGAAAGCCAACAAGACCTACATCCGCTATAACTTTAAGTTCCAGGCGAACCCAAAGTTCCATACTGTCCTGACCCGGCTGGGCGTATTTAGGCGCCTGCATGGTAGATGTGGCATAATGTTGGTTACCTTTGCCGCCTCGACCGCCGGTAAGAATAACTTCACGTTTGTTATCTCCCGACATATCGGCAATAACTTTGCCGCTTTCATCATCTTTAATAACCGTCCCCGCAGGAACTTTTATAACAAGGCTTTCGCCGTTTTTTCCGTGTTTATTGTTTTTGCCGCCCTCTTCACCGGCCTCGGCAACATATTTTCTTTTATGTCTGAAATCGGTTAAAGTATTAAGACCTTCGTCCACTTCAAATATAATATCTCCGCCTTTTCCGCCGTCTCCGCCGTTAGGGCCGCCGTCAGGCACATAAAGCTCACGTCTGAAACTAACGTGACCGTCTCCGCCTTTACCCGATTTAATAAATATTTTCGCTGTATCCGCAAACATAATTCAACCTGCCATTTAATAAAATAAAAACAAATAGCTTCAAAAAGACACAAAAGCATCTTTCAAAGACTATTTTATCATATAACACTTGCAAAAAAACAGTGATAAAAATCAAAATTTAAGGCTTCAAACTTTCGTTTGAAGCCTCATAAACATTCTGATAATCAATTAGTCTTCTACAGGAAGGACAGAAACCTGTTTTTTGTCTCTACCTTTTCTCTGGAATCTAACTACGCCATCTACTAAAGCGAATAATGTATCATCACCACCGCGGCCTACATTTTCACCCGGATGGATTTTAGTTCCACGCTGTCTGTAAAGAATGTTTCCGGCCTTTACGAACTGACCGTCTGCTCTTTTTGCTCCAAGACGTTTGCTTTCTGAATCTCTACCGTTCTTAGTAGAACCAACACCTTTTTTATGAGCAAAAAACTGAAGATTCATATTCATCATGTGGTTACACCTCCTTGAAAAATATCTTGATATATTTACCGTTACATTCGTCCTTAACACTTTCAAGACCGAGCACCAAGGACTTCATTAAAATTTCAGCTTTATCACATACTTGGGATACAAACTTTGCTTCTATAACACCGCTTTTCTCATCCGATTTAACTTTTAATTCACTATCAGTGAATTTTTCAATGGAATTGATGGTGTTAATTACCAAAGTGGACACGGCCGAACAATAAATATCGCTGCCGCTTTCCGCGTATCCTGCATGTCCGCTAACACTGAAACCGGAATAATTTCCGTTTTTGTCACTTTTGATTACAACTTCAATCATAATCTTAAAACAAATTAAGCATTGATTTTGTCAATCTTAACTTCAGTATACTGCTGTCTGTGACCGTTTTTCTTGTGATAGCCTGTTTTTCTTTTGTATTTATAAACGATAACTTTTTTAGCTTTGCCTTCGTTCATAACCGTAGCTTCAACTTTAGCGCCTTCAACTGTAGGATTACCGATTTTAACATCAGAATCAGAAACCAAAAGCACCTGGTCAAAAACATATTTTTCTCCGGCTTCTACACCAAGTTTTTCAACTCTGATAACATCGCCTTCAGAAACTTTGTATTGTTTACCACCTGTTGCTATTACTGCGTACATATAGCACCTCCTATAATCAATACTCGCCAGCTTCGGTGTGACTCGCAACTTATAACCTCACTGTGCGGCATACAAACTGTATGTTAGCATAGAAAAAAGCAAAAGTCAACAAAAATCTGTATTTTGAAACATTTTCCATGACTAAACAATCTCATGCAAGGGCTTTTTGATTTTCTTTCTGGTAACTTCCACAATCCCAAGTTTGGTAATATCCACCAGGCTTGCTTGCACCGGATCGCCGTTTAAAAGCGCCGACAAATGACTCATAAGCTTGTTTTCCGCCTCTTTATCATTCATATTTACAAAATCAATCATAATAATGCCCGACAGATTTCTAAGCCTCAACTGATGTGCGATTTTTGTTGCCGCCTCAATATTTAATTTAAGGATTTCTTTATCCTTATCCTTGCCGGAAATATTTTTACCGCTGTTAACGTCAATAACCGTTAAGGCTTCCGTCGGCTCTATAACCAGATATCCGCCGGATTTGAGCCATACTTTATCGGATAAGGCATCATTTATTATCTTTTCGAATCTGAAAAGCTTATTAAGGCTTAATGATTCATCTTTATAAAATCTAATACTTTTTGCTGTTTCCTCGTTTTCCTTTAAATATCCATTGATGTCATTATAAACATCTTCCAAATCCGTCACTATTTCCGAAAGCTCAAAGTCGTAACTGTTTTTTATAAGCTTAATGTAAGGCGATGTATTGCCGTAAATAAGGGAAAAAGGCGTTGCGTGACCGGCCCTTGCCTTTATATCTTCCCATTTTTTAATCAAGCTTTTGATCTCTTTTTCAATCTGTTCATTGCTTGCATCCGCAGCATTTGTGCGTACAACGAAGTTAAATTCGTCGCAAATAAAGGGCACAAAGATACTTTTTAATTCATCTCTTCTTTTCTCCGATGTAATTTTTTTGGAAATGCTTAAATCCTTTTTGTTAAAAACCAAAACGGCATATTTCCCCGAAACATTGATATTTGTTGTAAGAACCGGCTCCTTTTCTTTTATGGCTTCTTTTGAAATCTGAACCAAAATCTCATCCCCGGAAACAATATCAGTATTCTTTTTATTATTGATAAAAATCGCATTTCTAACATCATTTAATGCCAGATATCCCTGATTATCGCCGTCAAAAGAAAGAAAGGCCGCATTAATGTTCTTAACGATGTTTTTAACCTTAGCAACGTAAACATTGCCTAAAATGTTGTTCTCATCGTCAAGCAGATTTATCTCAAGAGGATTGTCCTTTTCATCAAAAAGAATGGCAAATATTCGATTTTCATATTCAGTAATAACTAATTTACCCTGCAATTTAAACCTCTGTTAAAAATCCGTGCCCAATTTATCCAAGCTAACCATATTTTCGTCGTATATTTCATTTCTTGTAACACAAATGGAATAATCCGGCATATGAGGGCTTGTGTCTTCAAACTGTAATTTAAAAACCTTTTTGCCCTTTTGCCTTAAAAGATCTATCTCTTTTTGTTTGTTTTCAAGCTCTTTTAAGAAAGCTTCATCGTATTTGACACCGTTGCAATATTGCCAAAATGCGTCCATTACAAGCTCAGGCTTAAGATTGGCCACACTTCCGGTTTTAAGACTTAAGAAAACCTTTGCTTTTGCGCTGCAGTTTTCGTTACCACTTGCATCGGTCTCGCAAATGCTTTCGATATCCATAACTTTCATATCGTTAATCATAGGCTTTAAATCCGATATTTTGGCACTTCTTTTGGTTTTCTTAAAAACGTTAATCTCCGCCTGATTATAAAAGTCATCAATTCTGTTAATATCAACTTCAGTAAGGAATCTTTCCGAACAATCGATGATATAATCAGCATTTGCAACCGTTGCCATGGCATTTTTCACGCCATCCTCAAGCTTTGTAATATTAACTATTTCAACGCCCTCAACATTTACATCGTTAAGAGCTTTAATCATTTCTTTGGCGCTTGTGGCAGAGTTTACCACGATATCGCAGTATTCCGCATTGCTGTAAGTGCCCACGCCCAAAGGCGCCGCAAAAGACATAATCTGATGAGGCGAAAAGCCTTCCGAATAAGCAATATCAATGCCTGCGCGTCTGATTGACTTTTGGAAATATCTGAGCAAATCCAAATGTCCAATATAAATCATTTTTCCGTATTTTTTAAATTTGATTCTGAGTTTCATATTTTATTTATTCTAAATTTTATTTTTAATGTGTTTAAGTCGCTGTATTTTAAGCATAAGTCATTTTGTTTTATTCACAAAACTTAGTGTTTAAGACAAATTCCAGCTGCGAATGTGCCTGCACCGCAGCCGCTGCAGCCTTCTTTGCAGTTTTTTGTAACCTTTTCATTTAAAGCATTCTCATACTCTTTAAGAAGAAAGCTTTTTTTAACGCCGATATCGATGAAATCCCAAGGAAGATGTTCATCTATGTCACGTTCTCTTATTGTATATTCCACCAGGTCGATGCCGCATTCCCTTGCTGCTTCAATCCATTTATCGTAATCAAAATATTCGGTCCAAGCATCGTAAATACAGCCTTTTTTGTAAGCCGCAACAATAACCTTAGAAATATCGCGACCGCCGCGGGCCAAAAATCCCTCAATAACGCTGGTTTTGGCATCATGCCAGTTGTATTTGATGCTCTTATGGTTTGTAACTTCCTTCATGTGATCGTTGACGGTTTTTGCCATAGACATATATTCGTCATATGTATGCATGCCCGCCCATTGTAGGGGCGTAAAAGGCTTTGGAATAAAAAAGCTGGAGCTGGCTGTAACCTGTACCTTTTTGCCGATACGGTTTTCGCGAGGAATGCTATCGTAATAAGCCATTGCCACATCTTCGCTTAAATCCGCAATTCCCCTTCTGTCTTCATCCGTTTCTGTCGGAAGACCGAGCATAAAATAAAGCTTAACTTTGGTCCAACCGCCTTTGAAAGCTTCGGTACTGCCACGCAAAATGTCTTCTTTTGTAAGGCCTTTGTTTATAACATTTCTGAGACGCTGACTTCCCGCTTCCGGAGCAAATGTAAGGCTTGATTTTTTAACATCCTGAACCTTGCTCATAACATCCAAAGAAAATGCATCTATTCTAAGTGACGGTAGGGACAAGTTAACTCCCGAGCCCTGATATTTCTCTATTAAAAATGTAACCAATTCTTCTAATGATTCATAATCACTGGAACTTAAAGAAAGTAGGGAAATTTCTTCATGTCCCGTGGCATCAAGCATTTTCACCGCAAGTTCTTTAAGCTCGTTAACGTCCTTTTGACGCACCGGCCTGTAAATCATGCCCGCTTGGCAAAATCTGCAGCCGCGGATGCATCCACGCTGAATTTCAATGGAAACCCTGTCCTGAGTAGCCTGAACTAAAGAAACCAAAGGCTTTTTAGGATAAAAGGTTAAGTCATCGCCCATATCATGAACAAGCTGCTTTTTAACTGTTTCCGGCGCCTCAGGGCAATTAGGCTTAAAATCAAGAATTCGGCCATCCTTATCAGCCTTTACATCATAAAGGCAAGGAACATATATGCCCTCAATCTGAGCGGCAGCCTTTAAAAAGTCGATTCTTTTTCTGCTTTCGCCTGACTTTTTCCATTCTTTGTAAGCATCCAAAAGCTTATAGTAAGATGTCTCACCTTCGCCGATATAAAACAAATCAAAGAAATCCGCCAAAGGCTCCGGATTATAGGCACAGGGACCACCGCCGATAACAAAAGGTTCGTTTAGCTTTCTTTCCTTCGCATAGATGGAAATGCCCGCCAAATCCAGCACCTGCAAAATGTTTGTATAACACATTTCATACTGGATGGTAATGCCCAAGAAATCAAAATCTCTTACGGGATCTTGGCTTTCCAGCGCAAAAAGAGGGATATTCTTATCCCTCATTATTTTATCCAAATCCGTCCAAGGAGAATATACTCTTTCGCAATAAACATCATCCCTGCGATTAAGCATTTCATAGATAATTTGAATGCCCATGTGACTCATGCCGATTTCGTAAACATCGGGAAAACACATGGCGAATCTTATGTCAACCTTATTTGGATCTTTGACCACCATATTTATTTCATTTCCGATATATCTGGCCGGCTGTTCTATATTCATTAAAATGTCATGACTTAACATTAAATCTGCCATCAAAAATACTCCATATAATATCAATTAAAATAAGCTAACTGTTAAAGAATAATAGCATTTTTTAGCAGTATTTTCAACCGTCCTCTTAAGATGCTCTTAAGCATAGCTTACAATTGCCTTAAAATAGCAAATCGATAAATCATCCAAGCCGCGAACCACTGCTATTTCAGGATGAAATTGCAAGCCCAGTACAAAGCTTTTATCCGGGCGTTCAACGGCTTCAATCATATCCACACCGCAGGTGTTCCGGATTGCCGTGACTTTAAGCTTCGTATTTTCAATATCTTTAACAGCCTGATGATGCCAGGAAGGCACATCTTTAATAACATCGTTTTTTACAAGGCTGTAAAGCAATGAGTCTTTATCCGTAAGCTTTACATCGTGAAAACTGAAATCTCGATAGGCACCCGGGCTTTCGGGCTCGTTACGATGTTCATAGTTGTATTCTATTCCCATTTCATTAAAATATGTCGGAATATCGTTAATAATTGATGCACCGGAAACCACGGATAAAAGCTGCATTCCGCGACAAATTGCCAGAACGGCTAAGTCATTATCAAGGCAATAAGACATAAGCAAATAGTCGGATACATCCCTTTCCGCACTATAGCCTTCAACAACTTTTACATCTTCTTCCTTATAAGCATCTATAAGAGTCGGGCTTATATCTTCTCCGCCCGGAAATACGATAGCTTCTAAGTCGCCGACTACTTCTTTTACATTAGAATTTTGCCACGAAGTTGATTTGATGCTATTTGCAGCTTCTTCTGACAAACAGCCGTTATCAAGAGTCGCATTAAGAAGTTTCTCACCGTCGTAATTTAAATCCTTAGATTTAACCATATCAAGAACAACTGCTTCCCCTCCGGCCTCTTCAACAGCCGCTACGGTTGCCGTAAAACTTTCCGCCGTTTGATCGCTTCGCCAAGCAATTCCAACCCTTGTCTCCTTTTTTTGCTCAAGACAACCGGACAAAGGTAATGCAGCAATTATAAAAATTAAAAAGAAAGATAAGATTTTACGTTTAATATTAAAGCTCATTAATATAACCCCTTAAAATATATCAATCATCAAAAATTCACAGGAAACTTAACACTTGCCTCTATACCAAGTTTACGGATAGTTTCATCGTTAATGGCAATTTTTTCAAATCTGTTGCTTATTGAGTTCACATTAAATATAAATTTTACAACAAGGCCTTAATTTCACGTTTATATTTTAAGAATTCTTCACTAAGCAAAAAGTCTCCGTTTCTTGGCTTTTGCTCGCATATTTCAATTTCCGCCGCAATTTTTGCGGGACGACCTTTCAAAATATAGATTCTGTCCGATAAAAGAATCGCCTCATCGATATCATGAGTAATAAAAAGCGTCGAAAGCTTGATTTCATCCATTATTTGCAGATACCAATCATGAATTTCCGAACGTGTTAAAGTATCAAGAGCACTGAAGGGCTCGTCGAGAAGGGCCACTTTATCACCGCACATATAGGTTCTGAGAAGTGCAGCACGCTGTCTCATACCACCGGATAGCTGCGCCGGAAACTTATCTTCCATACCATTCAAATTAAATCTGTCAAACAGAGGTAAAGCCTTAGTTTTAGCCTCCTCTTTTTTAACACCTTGAATAAGCAAAGGAAGACAAACATTATCAATAACGCTTTTATGCTCCAACAACAAGTCCTTTTGAAGCATGTAACTTATATTTCCGGATTTTCCCGTAATATCGCAAAAAGCGTCATCTTTGCATCCGTCATTTTTAAGAGATACACATCCTTCGTCGGGCTTTGAAAGTCCGGATATGATGTTAAAAAGCGTACTTTTACCTACACCGCTTGTTCCCAAAATGCAAACAATTTCGCCTTCATTTAAACAAATCGATATATCATCCAATATTTTCTTTTCACCAAAGGATTTTGAAATATGTTCCGCTTTTAATATCATCTAAAATTTCCTCAAAAAATGTTTATTTCAATTATTTTGACAAATACTCATTTGTGAAGCCAAAGCCCGCTTCGATTTTATCGCAAAGATTGTTTTCGTATAACCATGAATAAAATGCATCCCAACGATTTTGATCGATATATCCCCACTGAGTGACTTCTGCTTTATATTGACCTGAAATCCACTTCTGGCTTTCCATAACCAAATTTGCATCAAGCTCAGTAACGGCATTGCAAAGAATTTTAGCTGCATCTTCAGGATTTTCAACCGCATACTCATAGCCTTTTTTTGTTGCATCAAGGAAATCTTTTGCAATATTGCCATGCGCTTCAAGGAAGTCGTTGTTTGCAACGATAACAGGGCTGTAATAATCAAATACTTTATCGATATCCGTAAAGTTCCAGTAATCCGTATCAAGACCCGCAAGATTGCAAGCGATTCCTGCCCAACCGTAGTAAACCCAGATGGCATCGATATCTTGCTGTAATGCTGCGGCTTCGTCCGTTACATATTCCGGTATAAGATTTACTTTTGAAAAATCTCCTCCGTCTTTTTCAACAACATACTGCATCATTGCCTGTTCCACAGGTAAATCCCATGTTGCATAGTTTTTGCCTTCAAGGCCTTTAGGACTTGATATTCCGTCTTCTTTTAAAGAAATGATTCCCGATGTATTGTGCTGCAATACCGCTGCAACCGCCGTTACAGGCATTGCCGCATCAGCTGTAAAAGCAGGCGCAAGTGAATCCTGAAAATCAATTCCGAACTGAGCACTGCCCATGGCAACCATAGCTGTAGCACCGTCTTCAGGCGGCTGAACAATATTGATTTTTATTCCGGCTTCTTCGTAATATCCCAAAGCGTCCGCAACATAAAAACCGGTATGATTTGTGTTCGGTGTCCAATCAAGTACAAGTGTGATTTCCGTTAATCCGTCCGCTGTTACATTAAGGTCATTATTTGCCTTTTTTTCGGCGGAGTCACATCCCGCAAAGCTTAAAGCTAAAAGTGCACAAGCAAGTATTAATGCTATTTTTTTGAATTTTTTCATAATAATATATTCCTCTTTTCGATTTGTAAAAATTATTTTTTCACTCTCTTCCATGGCATTGACTTATATTGAATCAAATTAACGATTGCTATAAGCGCAAGACTTAAAAGAGAAATCAGTATAATTACCGCAAACATTTTGTCATATGAATAAGATTTTTTAACCCTGGTCATATAAACACCGAGACCCTGTGTACCTCCGAGCCACTCCGAAACAACCGCACTGACAACGGCATAACTTACGGCAATTTTAAGTCCGGAAAAAAACTGTGTTAAGGCTCCCGGAAATTTAACATTCCAAAATATCTGCCATTTGTTTGCTTTCATGGATTTTAAAAGCATAATCTGATCTTCATCAACAGACATAAAGCCATCCAAAAGTCCAACAGCAATAGGGAAAAAGCTTGTTATAACAACCAAAATTATTTTTGGTAACAATCCGTATGAAAACCAAAGAATCAATAATGGTGCAATGGCAACCGTAGGGATTGTTTGACTGATTATCAATAAAGGATAAATTGCTTTTCTGATTCTTCTTGAAGCGTCCATAACAGCTGCGCTTACAAATCCCAAAGCAATGCCTATTGCAAGACCTATGGCAGTTTCGATTAATGTTACTTTGCCGTGATCGGCCATAAGTGAAAAATTATCCACAAATGCCTTAAAAACCTTAAGGGGAGACGGCAATATATAAGACGGTACAAGTTCCGAAACACTTATAATTTGCCAAATCGCAATAATTGCAATAATAACAAGAATCGGTATGAAATTATAAGTGGTGTTTCGTTGTTTTTTCATCTATTGTCAGTACTTCTCCTTCAGGTTTGTATGTGATTTTCACATAGCTCATTACGCTTGGACATCCTGCTTTAATGGCGATATACTGGCACTCCTTTACAATATCCATGAGTTTTTCGTAATCGCCCTCCATTGCTGTTTCGCAAGGACCCACATAGTAAGTCACTCCCGTTGATTTGATGTAGTCAATTACTTCATCAACGATTCTTACAACTTCTTTGTCTTCCAAAACACTTGGTAAGACCTGAATTGCTACACTTGCATTCATATTTTTTCCTCCGTTTAATATTATTTGATTTAAGAGCCCACATTGCTCTCGAAGGTAAACAAAAACCTCTGCCCAATATAAGCAGAGGTAAAAAAAATCAAATATGTTTCCCTCCGCCGGCATTATCCGGATCAGGTGCGGGGTTTCCCCCGGGATTAACATCAGAATCATGATGTCTCTCAGCCCGCTTTCGCAAGCACTCCCTAAATCATTTGAATTATAAATCCAAATAAGCCATAAGTCAACGAAAAACCGCGATATTTAGCATATTGGATAAATTTTTATTAATTACTTTGAATTTTTTATTGATAAATACTATCTGTTTGCCAATTCTTCCATAATTTCATCCCATGATACGCCTCTCTCAACCATAAGAACCATCATGTGATAAAGGAAGTCGGCGATTTCGTATTTAATCTCTTCTTTATCCGGATTTTTGGCGGCAATAACAATTTCCGTCGCCTCTTCTCCGCATTTTTTAAGGATTTTATCAATACCCTTATCAAAAAGATAGTTGGTATAAGAACCTTCTTTTGGATTTGCCTTTCTGTCAAGGATTACATTGTAAACATCTTCCAAAATTTTTGCAGGATTCTTTTCCGTATAAGACTTTGAAGCAATATCCGTAAAGAAACAACTTCTGTTACCGGTATGGCAAGCCGCACCTATTTGATGAACCTGAGCAAGCAAGGTATCCTTATCGCAATCGATAGTAAGTTTTTTTGCAAACTGGATATTGCCGCTGGTCATACCTTTTGTCCAAAGTTCCTGACGACTTCTGGAATAATAAGTCATCATACCTGTTGCAAGGGTTTTTTCAAAAGCTTCTTCGTTCATGTAAGCAAGCATCAAAACTTCCCCTGTTTTGTAATCCTGAGCAATAACGGGAATAAGGCCGTTTGGACCAAGTTTGAAATCGCTGAATTCAAGACTTGTATCAAACACCTCAACAGGGACGTTTAAGATGTTTAAACTGAGTTTGAACTTCATAAATTCAGTAACATCAATATCGCAGCTGTTAAAAGCTATGGATTTTATGTCAATATCTTTAACCGCGGCGGCAAATTTTCTGGCATCACCGTCATATTCGCTAATGTTAATGATTTCTATTTTTTCTTCAGCCGTCTCATTATATGTGTTAACGCTTAAATTAAACAATTTGTTGGCTGATTTTATATCTTCGATGTTCTTTACAAAATTTGAGTTAAAAACCACGCATTTATCAACACCGAAACGACTGATTGCATCTCTTAAAACAGCATTTTCTCTTTCGCCTTCAAAAGTAAAGAAAACTTTTTTTGCTCCGGCATAAAGATATTTTTTTACATCTTCAAGCTTTTTGATATAGCCGCCGGCATATATATCAATATCGCATTCGTTGCTGACGGTACGAAGAAAGCCTATAAAATCATCATGCTCAGCGTCCGTTTTTGTTCTGTCTCTGATAATAAGGGCATCGGCGCCGCAATTGGCATAGCTTATGACCTTGACAATGTTTTCTTCATGATTTGCATTTTCATCCAGCTCGATGGAAATTACAAGTTTAAAACTATCCATTAAAGAACCCCCTTAGTCGATGGAACGCCTTTAATACGAGCGTCCAACATTGTAGCTTCATCCAAAGCCTTTGCGAATGCTTTAAATGTTGCTTCCAAAATGTGGTGATTGTTAGCTCCTTCAAGCTCTTTGAGATAGAGATTAATGCCTGCATTTACACAAAGCGCATAAAAGAACTCTCTTGACATTTCGCATTCAAAATCTCCCACTCTTTCGACAGTCAAGTTAATATCAAAAATCAAATAAGGTCTGCCGGAAATATCAATCGCAGCCATAACAACGCTTTCATCCATAGGAAGAATCATATTTCCGAAACGTTTGATGCCGGCTTTGTCTCCCAAAGCTTCTTTTAAGGCCTGACCAAGGACGATTCCCGTATCCTCCACCGTGTGGTGAGTATCCACATTTAAATCGCCTTTTACTTTCAAATCCAAATCGAAAAGGCCGTGTCTTGCAAAGCTTTCAAGCATGTGATCGAAAAAACCGATGCCTGTATTAACGTTTGCTTTTCCGCTTCCGTCAAGATTGATTGTAAGTTCTATGTCCGTTTCTTTTGTTTTTCTCTTAATTGTTGCTATTCTGCTCATTTTAATAAAACTCCCGTAAAATTGGTTTTTACTCTTTCTATTTTAACATTATATATATCTCTTTCACAATGAATTTAATCATCAAATCTTACTTTTATAGAATTTGCGTGAGCCGTAAGACGCTCGCTTTCCGCAAATTTAATAATATCTTTGTGAACAGCTTCCAAAGCCTGTCTCGAATAAGAGATGATGCTTGATTTTTTGATAAAATCATCCACACTTAAAGGTGAGAAAAATCTGGCTGTTCCGTTTGTAGGAAGCACGTGGTTAGGTCCCGCAAAATAATCTCCCAATGGCTCCGATGAATATTCTCCCAGGAAAATAGCTCCGGCATTTCTTACCTTTGTCATGGTTTGGAAAGGATCTTTTGTAAGGATTTCAAGATGTTCGCTGGCAATTTCGTTAACGGCCGCCACCGCTTCATCCATGTCGTTTGCCACAAGTATATAACCGAAGTTTTCAAGAGATTTCTTAATAATGCTTTCTCTTTCAAGGCTTTCCGTAAAGCTTTCTATATGTTTAATAACATCCGAAACCATTTCATCACAAGTTGTTACAAGTATAGCCGATGCAAGTTCGTCATGTTCTGCCTGGGATAACATATCCGCCGCAATATAACGTGGATTAGCCGTTTCGTCCGCAAGAACGCAAATTTCACTTGGTCCCGCAATAGAATCAATGCTTACAAAGCCGTAAACGAAACGTTTTGCAAGGGCAACGAAAATGTTTCCGGGACCTACGATTTTATCAACTTTCGGAATTGTATCCGTACCATAGGCAAGAGATGCAATAGCTTGCGCACCGCCTATTTTATAGATTTCATCTGCTCCGGCTTCGTTTGCGGCAACCAAAACAACCGGATTTATTTTACCGTCTTTTCCCGCAGGTGTTGTCATAACGATTTTATCCACTCCCGCAACTTTGGCCGGTATAATGTTCATAAGAACCGATGACGGATATGCTGCCTTGCCGCCCGGCACATAAACGCCTACTTTTTCCAAAGCAGTAACTTTTTGACCCAGAATCGAACCGTCTTCTTTGGAATTGAACCAGCTTTTTTGAAGTTGTAATGAATGGAAATCAAAGATGTTCTTCTTTGATTTACGTATTATGTTAACCAACTCATCATCATTTAATTCTTTGTAAGCTGCCTCAATTTCTTCTTTGCTTACTTTTACGTTTGATGAATTAATGGATTCACAGTCGAATTTATTTGTATATTTAAATAAGGCTTCGTCTCCGTTTTCACGAACATCTTCACAAATATCCTTAACCACCGATTCGTATTCGGAGTAGTTGTTCGGACTTCTTTTAAGCAAATCGTTTAATATATCTTTTTTTGAGTTTTCGTCTAATCTTACAACTTTCATATGGCATTTCCTATCCTATAATTTCTTTTAAACCGTTAATAAGCTTTGTAATACGCTCATTTTCCATTTTCATACTTACTTGATTTACAACCATTCTGGCTGATAAATCACAAATTGTCTCCAAAACTTCAAGACCGTTTTCTTTCAAAGTCGAACCTGTTTCAACAATATCCACAATAACATCAGAAAGTCCAACAATAGGAGCAAGTTCCACAGAACCGTTAAGTTTAATGATTTCCGTGGTCTGTCCTTTAACATTATGGAAATAATCCTTTGCTATATTCGGGTATTTGCTGGCTACTCTTATTTGACGTCCGCTGTTTAAAAGCTCTTTGTTTTTGGCCGGACCGCATACGCACATTCTGCATTTGCCGAATCCGAAATCCAAAACTTCAAAAATATTTCGACCTTCCTCTAATATGGTATCTTTTCCCACAATACCAATATCGGCTGCGCCGTAATCTACATATGTCGGCACATCCGATGGCTTGCTTAGGAAAAATTTAAGTTTTAAATCTTCATTAACAAAAATAAGTTTTCTTGTTTTGTCATCATTTATTTCTTCGCATGTAATGCCCAGTTTTTCAAATAATTCCAAAGACTTTTTTGCAAGTCTGCCTTTTGCAAGGGCGAATGTTAAATATCTCATACTTCCTCCTAAAATAGCTTATGAAGCGAATTTACTCTGTTTCTTTCTTTATACAAATCCAGCTCTTTTTCGTCTTTAATCTGTTTACTTGAAAGCATAAGAACGCATTCGTTTTTCTTTCTTAATTCGGCTGCTGTTTTAACGGCCTCGTCTAATTTATCATCATTGAAAATAATAAGATGTCTTTGTCTTTCGCTGTTAATCTCAATATTTTGACGTTCCAAGGCAAGCATGAGTCTGTCGATATTGATACCGAATCCCACAGCGGGAGCATCTTTGCCGAACTGTTTTAAAAGATTATTGTATCTGCCGCCGCCTACTAACGATTCTCCGGCACCGTATGTATATCCTTTAAATATAACGCCGGTATAGTATTCGTAATTACTTAACATTCCAAGATCGAAACTTACGTAGGATTCCAAACCGTAAGATTTGATTATTTCGTATATAGCCAAAAGATTATCGATGGCTTTTATTGCATCTTCGTTATCGGTAAATTCTTTTGCCGATTCAAGCACGCTTACATCCCCGAAAAGCTCCGGCAATTTAGCGAATATTTTAATGTATTTATCATCAACACCGTATTTTTTAAGTGTCTCTTCGATTCCAAAAAGATTTTTCTTTTCAATCAAATTTATGATTTCAAGTTTAACTTCATCGGAAATACCGGCTTCTTTGATGATTCCCTTAAAGAATCCGGCTTGTCCGAGCTCTACCTGAAATTCTTTAAGTCCCGATGCAATCATGCTTTCAATAACCATAACCACCATTTCCGCATCGGCAAAAGGACTGTCATCGCATATAAGCTCAGCACCCGCTTGTGTTTGTTCTTTAAGTTTCCCCTGAAATTCCGAATTATTGACGAAAATATTTCCGCAATAACAAAGTCTTACAGGAAATTCATCGTCAGAAAAGAACTTACTTGCACATCTTGCAATGGAAGGTGTGATATCAGGTCTTAAAACAAGGGTATTTCCTTCTCTGTCGAAAAATTTGTAAAGGTCGTTGGAAGGCACACTTCCTCTCTCTTCGCTGAAAACTTCGAAAAACTCAAAACTTGGAGTTTTGATATTGTTATATCCGTACTTTGCAAATATTTCATCAATTTTCTTTTGTATAAATAGTCTGTCGGAACACTCTTTACCGTAAATATCCCTTACTCCGTCTGGAGTGTGTAATAATTTATTTTCCATATCAATTACCTGTAGTTTTAGCATGCACTTTAGTGCGTTAACGTGTTATTTCGTTACAAGACTAACAGATTAAATCATTTTTGTCAATTATTATTTTTCCTGCTTTCCAAGTCTTTTTCAAGTCCTTCAAGATAATGAACAGGCACTCCGCTGTGGGAATGCAAGATAAAATCTTTATTTAATTCATCTATTTTAAAGCTTTTTCTCCCGCCCGAATTCATTCGATCAAAAAACTCTTTGATTTTCGAAAAAGGAATATAATATATTTCGTTTCGATGAGTAAAATCCAAAATTATAAAGGCAACTCCCCCTTGATTTTCAAAGCTTTCCATAAACTCAAACTGATGAATATGTATATTTGCAAGGGCAAATGTATCCGAGTTGCATTCTTTTGCATCAAAACAAACCGGAAAGCCCTGCACCGCACCGATATAATCCACGGTACTTTTTTGTTCAAAATAAGCCAAAGTGATATGCCTTGTGGAATTATCGATTTCAATGGGCTTTATAGGGGTTGGTATTTTTTGAACCAAGGCTATTTTGCTTTCTTTGTATTTTTCGTTGGAATAATTAATCATTTCCTCCAAGGCGGAGCCTCTTAGGCCCCTTGATTTCCAGGTAGGCATAGTTTTTCCTCTTTTAATATCCTTTTAAATTGATTTGGAATATCGCATACTAATCTTTTATCCGACAAATCGGATAGTTCTCCCTCTATTTCGGGAAAATGCAACTCATATGCGTGCAATAGCTGATATTTAAGTTTATATTTATTAGCGGCTTCGGTATTTAGCTCTTTATTGCCGTATTTATTATCTCCCATTATAGGATGTCCTATAGATGCCAAATGAGCTCTTATTTGATGGGTTTTTCCGCTGATTAGTTTCACTTTAAGAAGCGATAATTTGCCGTTTGTATCCAAGGGCTCGTAAAATGTTTCTATATAGTTTCCGTCCTTTTCATCCTCTGATATTTTAACTATATTTCCCTCCAGCTTTTTTAAATAGCCCTTAATCAGCATCCCTTTATCTATTTTTCCTTTTGCAAGGCATAAATAATACTTATCCAAGTCATGATTTTTCAATAAATCTGCGCATTTTTGCAATGCCGGCAAGGTTTTACCGAATATAATCATTCCGCTGGTATTTCTGTCCAAACGGTTGCAAATGCCGGGTTTGAAGGTTTTTAGGCTTTCCGATTTTATCTCACCTTTATCTATCAAATAAGCAATTATTTGCTCATTAATCGAGACATCTCCCGCTTCTGCTTTTTGGGACAGGCGTCCGGCTGCTTTGTTTGCAATTAAAATATTCTTATCTTCATATACAATATTCAAGTCTTCAAAGTCCACTTTGTAAGCATCAAAATCGTCCTTAAGACTTGTTTCATTGCTAAACTTTGCAAAGGTTTCGTCGGAAAGATAAATCTTTATAATATCTCCTTCCGTAAGCTTTTCATTGCCGCTTGCCTTTTTGTCATTTAAAACAATATTCTTTTTTCTCAACATTTTATAAATAAAGCTTGTGGGCGCTTCTTTTAAAACAGTATTTAAAAGCTTATCGAAACGCTTGCCCGCTTCATTTTTTGATACAACTATTTCTTTCATTTCTTTTTATGAACATTTCTTATTGTTTTCTTTTTGCTTACTTTTTTATCCGTTCCGGCGTTCTTCTTAGAGCCGCTTGCTTTTAAAAAACCGGATTTTGCATTAGCTTTGGAGGATTTATTTTTATGATATGTCTTAATCAGACATTTGCTTTCAACACCTATAAGATCCATTCGTCCGGCTGCTTTTAAAGCTTCAATAACCAGCTCTTTGTTTGCCGGATTTTTATATTGCAAAAGCGCTCTTTGCATTGCCTTTTCGTGAGGATTTTTGGCAATGTAAACCGGCTTTAAATTCCTTGGATCGAGACCTGTGTAATACATACAGGTGGAAAGGGTTGAAGGTGTTGGATAAAAATCCTGAACCTGCTCCGGTTGATGATTTATATCTCTTAAATACTCAGCCAAAATCACGGCATCCTTTAAGGTTGAGCCCGGATGGGAACTCATAAGATAAGGCACAATAAACTGTTTTTTACCGCTCTTTTTGTTTAACTCATCAAAACGCTTTACAAATCTTTCGTAAACCAAGTGGTCCGGTTTTCCCATTTTTTCAAGAACATTTGAAGATACGTGCTCCGGTGCCACACGAAGTTGTCCGCTAATGTGATCTTTAATCAACTCTTTAAAGAAACTCTCGTCTTTGTCATATATCAAATAGTCAAAGCGAATTCCCGATCTTATAAATACTTTTTTCACTCCGTCTATGGCTTTAAGTTCTCTCAATAACTTTAAATAATCTTTGTGATCGGCTTCCAAGTTTTTGCATGCTGTGGGAAAAAGACATTGTTTATCTTTACAGGCGCCTTTTTCCAATTGCTTTTTGCATGCCGGTTTTCTGAAATTGGCCGTGGGACCTCCAACGTCATGAATATAACCCTTAAAGTCAGGATCTTTAACCATGGCTTTTGCCTCTTTGATAATGGATTCATGACTCCTTGCTTGAATAATTCTTCCCTGATGGAAATTCAAAGAGCAAAAATTACAAGCACCGATGCAGCCTCTGTTGCTTGTTATGCTGAATTTAACCTCGGATAATGCCGCCACTCCGCCCAAAGACTCATATGAAGGATGATATGTTTTTGTGTAATCATATTCGTATATATCATCAAATTCCTGTGTTGTAAGGGGCATAGCAGGTGTGTTTACAACAATGTTTATTCCGTTAGGATAAGGCTCAATAAGGCGTTTGGCATTAAAAGGATCCGTGTTTTGGTATTGAATATAAAAGCTTTTTGCGTAGTTTTTCTTATCCGCAAGCAAATCGCTGTATGGGTATAAGACAATAGAATCGTCCGATTCCGAAAAATCTTCAACAGGGCTGCTTGTTTTATAGGCGGTTCCTTTTACATATGTAATATCCTTAACATCGATTCCGGCATTTAAAGCATCAGCGATTTCAACAATTGCTTTTTCGCCCATTCCGTAAATTAAAATGTCCGCCGCACTGTCAAGCAAAATCGACCTTTTTAAACTATTGGACCAATAATCGTAATGAGCAAGCCTTCGAAGACTGGCTTCCACGCCACCGATAATAATAGGCGTTTTTTTGTATGTTTGTCTGATTAAATTACCGTAAACAACTGTTGCATAATCGGGACGCTTTCCCATTATACCACCGGGAGTATAAGCATCTTTTTCACGGCGTTTTTTTGAAACCGTATAATGATTAACCATGGAATCCATATTTCCGGCGGATATTAAAAAACCCAGCCTTGGCTCACCAAAAACAGTTATGCTTTCTTTGTCTTTCCAATCAGGCTGGGATATAATCGCAACTCTATACCCATGCGCATCCAAGACTCTGCTGATTATTGCATGCCCGAAGGAAGGGTGATCCACATAAGCATCACCTATAACATAGACAAAATCAACATAGTCCCAGTTTCGCATTTTTAAATCTTCTTTGGATATAGGCAAAAAACTTGCCACTATTTATCATCCTTCCATTCGATGGTTACAATATCGCCATCGTTTAAGACTTGAGTATATTCACAGTCGCTGTCATTTATTTTTGTTACCAATGTTTTACCTTTTTTGTAAGATAAATCAAAGTTAATATGATCGAAGATATCAACAAAGGTATAAACCGCTTTACCTGAAAGAACGATTGCCTCACCGTTTACGGAAACATTAATTGCCCTAACCGCTTTTCCTTTGTTTGGATCTTCATATTTAGGCTCTTTATAAACACCTATATCATCCGGATTGATTTCATCGGATTTTTTCTCTTCTTTAACTTCTTTAGCTTCTTCCGGCTTTTCATTTACGACCTTTTCAGTCTCATTATTGTTTTCCGCATCGGAAGAATCATCTTTTATTTCCTCTGCTTGGCTAACATCCTTGCCTTCCGATTCCTTCTTATTATCGCCGTCTTCTCTTTGGCTATCATCTTTGTCATCGGATTCTTTTATAGAATCATCTGAATCGCTTGCATTTTCAGCCTTTTCTTCATCCTTTTTCTTTGGCTCATAATAGTCTTCGGGATGATATTCTTCCTTGGCAACTTCAATCTTAAGCCTGAATCCTTCATAAACCAAATCGCCGGGTGATGCAATAATATCGTTAACATATACATCGTTAAGACTTGGATTTATATCAAGGAATTGTAAAATCTGCTCAACGGTATAGTAGTTTATAAAATCAACCGCATCCCCATCTTGAATCTGATAAGAGCCCGGCTGAAGCTCATCATTAACATTAACAAATCTCGGAAATTCCATATCTTTTCCGTTTACTTGGAATGTAAGATTTTCAGTGAATTCCGGAAGTTGTTCTATTCTAAGTCTTGCAGGTGCACCCGCAGTGGATTCTTCGATAATGATTTTATTGTTTTTACCAATAGGTGAATAAATATTTGCGTCCTCACCGTTAATGGTAATTTTAGCCGGATCTCCGCTGTTTCCCCTCTTCATGCGTTTTTTGCCGTTTACATAATATATGAGTTCTTTACCGGTTTTAGGGAAAATGCAATCATTCGGAAAACCGATTTGTATTGCCGCATCCGCAACGGTAAGAGTATTGCTGTTATAAAGCTTGATTCTTTCACCGTTAACGCTTACGAATATAAAGTTATTTTTTTGTTCGAAGTAATTAAGGCAAATACCGATAGGTGTTACAAGAAGAGGATCTTTTTTAACATCATCCGATGCAAAAACAACGTCTCCTAATACTTCTTCACCTCGAAGCGCAACTCTTTCAGGCGCAATGTCGAGATGTTTTGCCAAATGCTCCGTAAAGCCTTTTGCTTTACCGCCACCGCCTACAACAAAGACAGCACTTACTGATTTACCGCCGTTTAATTCTTTGATTTTTTCGGCAACATCGCTTGTAATATTATCAACAACAGGTTCGAAACATTCTATTACTTCTTCTGCTTTGATTTTTGCAGGAAGTCCCAAAATATCGCTGTATTCAACAAATTCTTTGCAGCCGCTGTCGATTTTCATTTTTTCGGCCTGGGCAAATTCCACAAGATATTTTTGAACGATTACATCGGTTATTTCATCACCTGCTTTTGGAATCATGCCGTAAGCCACAATGCTTCCGTCTTTTGTAACGCAAATATCCGATGTACCGGCTCCAACGTCAACCAAAGCTATATTAAGCATTCTGAATTTTTCCGGAATTGCAACATTAATGGCCGCAATAGGCTCCAATGTAAGATTGGCAACCTGAAGCTCGGCCTGATCTATAGCAGCATAAAGACTGTCCACTACCTCGTCCGGAAGAAATGTTGCAAGAATATCCGCCGAAATCTTCTTTGCTTTATGTCCTTCAAGATTGCTGATTTGATAATCGTTTAAATAATATTTGACAACGGAATAGCCGACACAGAAGAAGTCGGTTTCTTCATCTCCGTCTTTTGTACGTATTGCATCATAAGCATTCTCGATGCCCACAAGATCCAAAGAATGAATATGTTCCGGTGTAACCACCGTTGCTTCTTCGAAGTCGATTTCCGCATGAACCGTTACGGTTTTTAAGACACGACCGGCAGCAGCTATGCAAACTTCATTTAAAGGAAGTTCCAGCTGCTTTTCCAATTCGCGTTTAACTTTGGAAATGGTTTCTCCGACTTTTTGAATGTCATGAATCTGACCGTCTATCATTGATCTTGTATCATGCTCGATAACATAATGTGCAAGAACATTAAATTTCTTTTTCTCAAGGTAGCCCACACTACCTACAACACTTCTTGTTCCTATATCAAGTCCAAAAACAAGTCTGTCTGCTATTGCGCTGTAATCTGACATTTTACCCTCCCAATATTAATATATGCAAATAGACCTTTGCATATATTTATACTAACTCTTATTTTACTATTTTTTTAACTTCTTATCAATTTGTTTTGTAAGATTATCCATGTCCGAACCATTATCGATTACAAAATCGCAAGATGCGCGAAATTCGGCATCCGAAAGCTGTCCGGATAAAATATCGTCGATTTTTTTATCATCATATCCTCTGGACTCTTTAAGGCGTTGTCTTCTTAAAGAATCATCAAGATATACATACCACATTTCATCGCATACATTCTTATATCCGCCTTCGATTAAAAGTGCCGCTTCCACAACAATCAAGGCATCTTTGTCATTTGCTTGAATTGATTTAATTGTATCCTCTATATATTTCTTTACTTCAGGATGGACTATTTCGTTGATTTTCCCTCTGTTATCTTCGTTTCCGAAAACAATTTTGCCAAGAGCAATTCTGTCAATTTCGCCATCGGCGGCCAAAATATCATTACCAAAGCTTTGTAGGATTTTATCAAAAGCCGACTCGCCTTTTTTCATAACTAAATGGCCCACTTTATCCGCTTCAATAATATGAGCGTTGAATTTTTCTTTTAAAATATTAAGTATTGTCGATTTTCCGGCGCCTACGGCACCTGTAAGTCCTATTATCATTATATGTCCTTTTCAATCAAGAAATCAGGCTGATCAATGGGCATCCAACCAGTTATCCGCTATATTTGCCTCTACTTCAAGTTTTACCTTTAAATCAGCGGCCTTTTGCATTTCTTCGATAACGAGCTGCTTTACTTCTTCCGCCTCATTTTTTGCTGCTTCGATTAAGAGCTCGTCATGGACTTGCAAAATAAGTCTTGATTTATAATTATTTTTTCTTAAACGTTCGTCTACATGAATCATGGCAATTTTTATAATATCGGCAGCAGTTCCTTGAATAGGCGAATTCATGGCTACTCTTTCTCCGAACATTTTTTGCATATGATTTGAAGATTTCAGTTCCGGAATCGGTCTTATTCTGTTATACATGGTGCGAACAAAGCCGTCTTTTTTTGCTTTATCAACCACATCATCCAAAAAGCTTTTAATTCCCGGATATGTTTTAAAATATGATTCTATATATTCTTTGGCTTCTTTTCTGGAAATTCCTATATCATTGCTTAATCCGAAAGAACTGATTCCGTATACAATGCCGAAGTTAACCGCTTTGGCGTTGCTTCTTTGTTCTTTTGTAACCTCATCCAAAGGAATGCCAAAAACTTTGGAAGCCGTGATTTTATGGATATCCTGGTCGGATTTGTATGCTTCTATCAGATTTTCGTCTCCCGAAATGTGAGCCAAAACCCTGAGTTCAATTTGAGAATAATCCGCATCAATAAATACGAAACCGGCTTTAGGAATGAAGATTTTTCTAAGCTGTCTACCGATTTCCATACGAATAGGAATATTTTGCAAATTCGGCTCCGTTGAGCTTATTCTTCCGGTTGCGGTTATGGTTTGATTAAAGGTTCCGTGAATTCTACCGTCTTCTTTAATGAACGCAGCCAAACCGTCCGCATATGTGGATTTAAGTTTTGTAAGAGTTCTGTACTCAAGTATTTTTGCAATAAAAGGATAGTCCGGCGCCAATTTTTCAAGAACATCGGCAGATGTGGAATAGCCGGTCTTTGTCTTTTTACCGCCCGGAATTTGCATTCTTTCAAACAAGAATTCGCCCAATTGTTTCGGAGAATTCAAGTTAAAGCTGTCGTCGGCACCCATTTCATCAAGAATTTCGCCTTTTAATTTATCAATTGAAACAGACAAATTATCGCCATATTCTTTAAGAGCATCGGCATCAACCCTAATGCCTGACTTTTCCATATCGTGAAGGATATAAACAAGAGGCATTTCGATATTCAAATACAAATCCTTCATCTGTGATTCTTCAAGTTTATTAAGCAAAATATCTTTGGATTGAAGATAAATATATGCTTCCAATGCAAGTTCGCTATCCTCGGGCGAAAGAAGCATATCCAAATAGTCTCTTGCAAGGTCATCCTTGTTATAACTGCTTTTAAGAGGGTTCAAAAGATAGGCTGCGATTCCCACATCATAAACGCTTTCGCGATTCACCACATCCAACGAATCGGCGTTTGTTATTTTAAGCAGCTTTTTAAGATTGTTTACGGATTTTTCTGCATTGGAATTAAGCACTTTTATTACTGTGTCATCAATATCGCTTTTTTTGATTTCCTCATTCTCGCAAACAATATTAAGTTCCTTGTTTTCGTTTAAAAAAGCAACAAAATAAGGCTCTTCGCAAAATGCGATTCCGATTTTTTGCATCATAAGAGCATTGAATGTGAATGCATCCAGATCCGACTTTTTAACAATATTCTTTGTATTAAAAGATGCAAGCAAGTCTTGAATTATCTTATTGTCGTCATCTTCCCTTGCCTTTGTGTCGCAAGCATCCGAAGAAGCTTCAAATTCGTTTTTGTATTTTGTCAAAAAACGTTTCAATTCAAGTTTTGAAAAGAATTTATAAACATCAGGGTTAAAGAAATTGCCAAATGCACCATCTTGCGTTTTTTGCGTCAAAGGTGCTTCAATATTGATTGTGGCCAGTTTTTTACAAAGTCTTGCCAGTTCGATGTTTTCTTTTAAATTTTCCCTTATTTTGTTTTGTTTTATGTCATCAACATGCTCAATAACATTTTCCAAGGACTTATATTGAACAATAAGGTTGGTTGCGGTTTTTTCACCGATACCCGGAACTCCCGGAATATTGTCCGATGTATCGCCCATTAAGGCTTTAACATCAATATATTCAAGAGGCGAAACACCTAATTTTGCAATAACTTCGGCTGTATGATAGTTTTCTATAACGCTTGCGCCTTTAGGAATTCTGACCATAATATTATCCGTTGCCAATTGCAAAAGATCTCGGTCTCCGGATAAAATAGTTACCTGCAATCCTTCTTTTTCCGCTCGTTTTGAAAGAGTTCCAATAATATCATCCGCTTCAAAGCCCGGAAGTTCAACGCAAGTAACACCCATTGTTTTTAAAAGATCTTTCATTACCGGAACCTGTTCTCTAAATTCCTCCGGAAAAGGTTTTCTCTGTCCCTTATATGCTTCATACATTTTGTGACGAAAAGTTTTTTCCTTAACGTCAAAGGCAACAAAAACATAGTTTGGCTTTTCTTCGTTAAATACATTTAAAAAAGTATTCAAAAAACCATATATTGCATTTGTATGGAGGCCTTCGGAATTGGTCATATCTGATTTGATACCGTAAAAAGATCTTGAAAGAATACTGTGTCCATCAACAAGAAGTAATTTATCTGCCATAATAATTTCCCTTAATCAATACATTTTTTTAATGATAATATTTTACCACGAAAAAGGCATAAAAACCATATTAAAGTCGTTGACTTTTAAGGCTTATTTTGATAATATAATAAAGGTTTTGCTAAAGAAACCTTTGCGGATGTGGCGGAATGGCAGACGCATCAGACTCAAAATCTGACGTAGGTGACTATGTGCGGGTTCAAGTCCCGCCATCCGCATTTTGTTTAACAATGAGAAAAGAAGAGACGAAAAAGCACTATTACCATGCTTGCATGAGTAATAGTGCTTTTTCGTCGATTTTTGACGAATGTCGTCAAGTGCAGTGATTTGCATCGCAAAATACTGCACTTTTCTCATTATTAAACAATTCATTATTAAACAAAGAAACAACCAGTGGCCTCCCGTCTACTGGTTGTTTGTTAAGCTCGGTATGATAAAGGACAAGGGTAATATACTAATACCTAAAACCCGAGCGACTTGTATTTATTTTCTTGGATGCGCTTTAGCATACACTTCTCTTATTTTCGAATTGCTCAAATCCGCATAAATCTGAGTAGTTGAAATATCCGAATGACCAATCATCTCTTGAACGGATTTTAAGTCGGCTCCGTTTTCAACAAGATGAGCGGCAAAAGAATGCCTGAGTGTGTGCGGCGTAATATCTTTTTCGATACCCGCTTTGTTTCCATAATATTTAATAAGTTTCCAAAATCCCTGACGGCTCATAGGCTGACCGGAACAATTGGTAAATAATATATCGCCTGCATTATCATCCACCATAGCGGATCTTGTATCTTTAAGATATTTTGTTATGGCAGCTTTTGCGGTATTACTGAATGGAATACTTCTTTCAGAGCTACCGTGTTTGCATGTTATGCTTGAAGTGGATAAGTTAACATCCGAGATTTTCAAACCGATAAGTTCGCTTACTCTGATTCCCGTTGCATATAAAAGTTCAAGCATAGCTTTGTCTCTGCAGCCCTTAACGTTTGAATCGTCCGGCTGACTTAACAAAGAATTTATTTCATCAATGGAAAGAATCTCCGGTAATTTCTTTATAACCTTTGGTGGCTTCAAAGAATCTGTCGGAAGTTTACTAATTTTACCTTCAGTAAAGAGGTAATTAAAGAATGCCTTGATGCTTGCAATGCTTCTTGAAACCGATGATGCAGCACTTCCGTTCTTTTCCAAATGAAGTACATATGAAGTAAGATTGGTGGATGTTACATCTTTAACATCTTCAATGCCGTGTTCATTTAAGAAGTTAACAAGCTTCATCAAATCACGTCTGTAAGAAACATAAGTATTCTCCGAAGTCTTTTTAACGTCCTTTAAATAAACTATAAAATTTTCAACTGCTGATTTCATATATTAACCACCCTAAATCCAAGATATATTTAACAAACCGTAAAAACAAAACCCACAAAGTTTTTACTAAATCTTAATTTATCAAAACGCAAATTTTAGAGTTTGATGTAAACATTTCGTATACATAATTTCGATTTGGTAAGTATTATTATATAAAGTTTTTCCCATAAAATCAAATGGATTTTTCAAAAAATTAATGCTTTGGGGTAAACATAATTTTTCACAAGATATAGAGAAAATATTTTATAAATCGGACAATATATTGTGGAATTTTGCATTTTTAAAATTGCAATTTTAGCCCTTCTTTTTACTATTTTTACATTTAGCAAAGTTCTGATTTGATTTACATATTATTTATTTGTTAGTAATAGTCAATCAATCTTTACTTGCCGATATTAAATTAATGATATTTACAATAAAAAAGGAGCGACGCAATTCTGCGCCGCCCCAAAACTCTTCTATGATTTCTATTTCATGTTTTCGCATTTATCATAGCAAGCATCCGTTGCTTTGATAATCGAATTTCTGAATCCAAACTCTTCCAAAGCAGCCACACCGGCTATCGTCGTTCCTCCCGGGGAGCAAACGGCATCTTTTAATTTGCCCGGATGTAAGCCTGTTTCTTTAACCATCTTTGCGGCACCCACAACCGTATTGGCAACAAAATCATATGCCATATCTCTTGGCATACCATATTTAACAACACTGTCAGCCAATGCCTCTATAAACATATATACATAAGCGGGAGAACTTCCGCTGGCGCAAACAACCGCAGACATTATCTTCTCATCCACTACTTTGAAATTTCCGATAGACGAAAAGATTTTTTCAACGGTCTCTTTCTCTTCGGGACTGAGTATATTATTGTTTTCATAGCAAATGCCTGTCATGCCTTCACCGATCAGTGCCGGTGTATTAGGCATAACTCTTACAATTTTAGCAGAGCTTCCGACTTTAAATTTAACATCCTCTATGGAAATTCCCGGAGCCAAAGAAATAATAACCGTATTTTCGGTTACAATATCTCTGATATTTTTCGTTACGGCATCATAGAATTGTGGTTTTACGGCCAAAACAACATATTTTGCATTATTTGCAAGTTCTGCATTGGAATGCACATATTCAACGCCAAGTTCATTTGATACTTCGGCGCATCTTTTGGTATTAACATCCGTAAACAGAATGTCATCCTTCGAAAAGTTCTTTAAAATACCACGCATCATAGCGTAGCCCATGTTGCCAACACCTATAAAACCAATCTTTGCCATATCGCTTCTCCTTATTTAAAATTAATCAAGATTTTTGATAAACTCAGCTATTCTGTCCATACCCTTCTTAATGTTTTCTTCCGAAATAGCATAAGCAAGTCTGATATGATCCGGAAAACCAAAATCAGCACATGGAATAACAGCCACATTATAATCATCCAAAAGATATTTCGCCAAATCGCTTGCGTCGTTTAACTTAATACCCTTATAACTATGTTTAAGAGCCTCGGAACAATCAACAAATAAATAGAATGCACCTTCCGGCTCAATGGCGCTGAGGTAATCAATTGAGCAAACCGCTTCATAAATTAAATCTCTCCTATTCTTAAAAGCAGCAAGCATCATGTCAACAGATGACTGATCGCCGTTCAATGCTTCGATTGCCGCAACCTGAGCAATTGAATTCGGATTTGAAGTCTGATGACTTTGTACGCTTGAAATCAATTTTGCGATTTCGACACTTGCTCCTATATAACCGATTCTCCAGCCTGTCATTGCATAGCTTTTTGCAAGGCCGTTAACCGTAATTGTTCTTTTATATATTTCATCATTTAAAGATGCAATACTAACGTTTTTCTCTCCGGTATAAATAAGATTTTCGTAGATTTCGTCGGAAACAACGTAAATATCATGTTTACAAACCCAGTCTGCGATTTTTTCAAGCTCTTCTCTTGAATAAATCATACCTGTAGGGTTTGATGGTGATGTAAGAATAAGAGCTTTTGTTTTGTCCGTATAAGCGGCATCCAATTGCTCTATTGTTAACTTATAACGCTGTGAGCTTTCACATCTTACAAAAACCGGAACGCCGTCGGAAAGTTTAACCATTTCCGGATAGCTTAACCAATAAGGTGAAGGAATGATAACTTCATCACCGGGATTTAAAATTGCGGCAAAAACATTTGTTAATGAATGTTTACCGCCATTGCTGATAACAACTTGATTTGTATCGTAATTAATGTTATTTACTCTTTTGAATTTATCACAGACAGCTTTTTTAAGCTCGTCCATACCCGAAGCAGGCGTATATTTTGTAAAGCCATCGTTAATTGCCTTAATAGCCGCATCGCAAATATTTTTCGGTGTATTAAAATCAGGTTCCCCTGCAACGAAACCAACAACATCTACTCCGCTTTTCTTTAAACTTTTTGCTTTTGCCGTAATTGCCAATGTTGATGATGGCTTAACAGCGCTTGCTTTCCTTGATAACTCAAGTGACATATTTTTACCTCCAAACTAACGTGGCATTCTTACCATACATAAATGTATCAACGAAAAAATCATAAATATATACCGACTTTAAACAAAGTCATGCCACAAAAAACTAAATTTTTATTAAATATCAGATAGAATAATAGCACTTAAAATGGGAATTTTCAACAAAAAATTGTACTAAATCATAAACAATATGATTTTGTCTTTGAGCTACGGAATATGATATTGATTTTTGAAATTTGTCCGCCTGACGTGAACATTTGTATATAAGATTATTACAAAGACAATTTAAATAACTTTATTAATAACTCTCATCAAATCGTCTACCATAAAAGGTTTGGCAATAAAGTCATTCATACCGCAATCAAAGGCTTCCTGTCTGTCTTCATCAAATGCATTTGCCGTCATTGCTATGATAGGAATTGATTTAAGTCCGTCATTGTCAAGGCTTCTGATGGCTTTAGTAGCCTCATGTCCATCCATAACAGGCATCTGAATATCCATCAAAATAACATTATAAGTGCCCGGCTTTGATGCCGAGTATTTTTCTACCGCTTCCTTACCGTCACAAGCCATATCCACTTTGTATTTTTGTTCGGTCAAAATAGCATAAGCGATTTCTCTGTTCATTTCATTGTCTTCTACAAGAAGAATACGAACATTTTCAGGATCTTTGTATTTATTGACAACCTCTTCGATTTGATTTTCAACATGATCGTCATCTTTAAGAAATACTTTTAATCTGAGATTTAGCGTAAAACGGGTGCCTACATTTTTCTTGCTTTCCACGCTGATTTCACCATCAAAAAGATCCATAAGCTTCTTAACAATAGACATTCCCAGCCCCGTGCCTTGAATCTTACTTACGGTTGATGTTTCCTCTCTCGAGAAAGGATCGAATATTTTTTTAACGAATTCTTCGGACATGCCGATTCCGTTATCTTCAACAACAATTACAAATCCGGCTTCACCGGTTCTTTCGCCTTTATCAATAAGCAGATTGTCCTCTTCCGTAATGCTCAGAGCTATCCTTCCTCCGCCATGTGTGAATTTTATGGAATTGGACAAAAGATTAATAATAATTTGATTCAAGCGAAGATAATCGCAAAAAACATTTTCGTGACTGACGGATATGGTGCAGTCAAAATCAAGGTTTTTCGCATTAACCGCTGAGCTCATTATGCTCTTAATATTTTCCATATCTTCTCTCAGATTGATAAGCTCCGGATTAAGAACCACATGGTCGCTTTCGATACGGCTCATATCCAAAATATCGTTAATAAGCTCAAGCAAATGATTGCTTGCCACATTTATTTTTGAAATATAATCTTTTACGGCATCCGGATTGTCAATATGATTTATAGCAAGAGCCGAATAACCGTTAATGGCATTCATTGGTGTACGCATATCGTGAGACATGCTGAAAAGGAATGTGGATTTGGCTCTGTTGGCTGCTTCTGCCGCAAGCAAAGCCTTCTCAAGATCAACATGCTGCTTCTCCAATAATTTATTCTGACTCTCTATGCGCTTATTAAGTTCGTTTTTTTCGGCTTTGGCGCTATCCATACCTATGAATGTGGAAATTACCATATAAGGAATACCTTGTTTTCTTTGAATAACTTGAAATACGCATCGTCTCCAGTCTTTATTCAAACCGCTTATTTTATATTCAAATTCAACACGGTCTTCATTTGCCAGGAATTTTTTAACATAGTCAATATCCGAGAAAGAAAGCCATTGCTGTCTGTATTCTTCATCGATATAATTAGCGAATTTTCTCACATTGTCGGAATAAACCCCACGACTGTTCTTTGTAAAATCAACGCTTTTTATAGGAATATATGACTCATATTCATCTTTTTCCAAATCAACGAGCAATATGGCATCATATTCTCCCAATATAAATTCGTTAATAAGAGCGGCTTTTGCCTCCGTCATATCCAAAGATGTAAATCTGCTCATTTCAAAATAACGGCATAAAACCAAAGAAAGCTTTCTTATGGCAGTCTTTTCATCTTCCGACCAAACATGTTCCTCATCAATTACATAAAAACCAACATAGGCATCAAGTCTTTGCCCCACATTTGTAACATAACAGAGGTTTAATCCGCCGTAATCTCCGGGAGTATTAGAGTTATTACCGTAAAAATAGCCATCATCATCTATATAACTTCTAAAATTTTCCCAATAATCCCTTGTCATTTCCTGTCTGACGCCGGTCATATTCATATATTCTTCTTTTGCGCTGCTGTGACTAAAAAAAAGCCCGCAACCACTTGAAATGCTCTTTGCAATATAGACATTATCCAAATCAAAAGAAGCTCTTGTTGCTTCCAACAATTCGAAAATATCATCATCGCAAGTTGCATCGTGATCGAGAACTTTATCTATATAACTATGTAATGCATCAAAAAATTTTTCTTTATCTGCCATTTCACACCCCAAGTAGCAAAAATACAATTCCCCCAAAAAACATAAGAGCAAACAATGCCTTAAACACATTTTCCGCTATTTTTATTATAACATAGTAAAATTAAAAGGTTTAAAGAATTTTTAAAGAATTTATAAACAATTTTTGAATTTTTATCTTTAAAACAACAAAAAAGACGACTCTCGTCGTCTTTTTTCATCCCGTTAATATAAATTAAACGCTTATTTAGCGTAATCAGTAACTCTTGATTCTCTAATTACATTAACTTTGATTTGTCCAGGGTACTCAAGCTCGTCTTCAATCTGTTTAGAAATGTCTCTGGCTAAAAGTACCATATCAGCATCGCTGATTTGTTCCGGAACAACCATAACTCTAATCTCTCTACCCGCCTGGATAGCAAATGACTTTTCTACACCCTTAAATCCATTAGAAATATTTTCAAGGTCTGATAATCTGTTAGTGTAAGTTTCCAATGTTTCTCTTCTTGCACCCGGTCTGGCCGCACTGATTGTATCAGCAGCCTGAACTATACATGCAATAAGCGATTCAGGTTCGCAATCACCATGATGTGATGCAACCGAGTTAATAACAACATCGGATTCTTTGTACTTTTTACATAACTCAACACCGAGTGAAATATGCGTACCTTCGTTTTCATGATCGACAGCTTTACCGATATCGTGTAACAAACCCGCACGTTTTGCAAGTCTTACATCGGTACCGATTTCGCCGGCAAGTAAGCCCGAAAGCAAAGCAACTTCGATAGAATGTTTCAAGGCATTTTGTCCGAAACTTGTTCTGAACTTCATCTTACCGAGAAGTTTAACAAGTTCAGGATGAATTCCGTGAACACCAACTTCCAATACGGCTGCTTCACCGTCTTCACGCATATTCTCTTCAACTTCTTTTTTGGCCTTTTCAACCATCTCTTCAATACGAGCCGGATGAATACGACCGTCAATAATAAGTTTTTCAAGAGCAATTCTCGCAACTTCTCTTCTTATAGGATCGAAGCCCGAAAGAATTACCGCTTCAGGAGTATCATCAATTATAAGATCGATACCTGTCATTGTTTCCAATGTTCTGATATTTCGACCTTCACGACCGATGATTCTTCCTTTCATTTCATCATTAGGCAACTGAACAACGGAAATTGTTGTTTCGGCCACATGATCTGCCGCGCATCTTTGAATAGCATTGACAATGTATTCCTTCGCCTTTTTGCTTGATTCTTCTTTTGCGCGAGTTTCCATTTCCTTGATAAGTTTTGCTGTGTCAATTTTTACTTCATCTTCAACAGATTGTAATAATAAGTCTTTTGCTTGTTCGGAGGTGAGACCAGAGATTCTTTCCAATTCCTGTATACGCTGCTCGTTAAGCTTTGTCACTTCAGCTTTGACTTTTTCAAGTTCCTTTTCGCGTGCTGCAAGTGATTGCTCACGTTTTTCGGCTGCGTCGTACTTTTTATCAATTGCTTCTTCTTTTTGAAGAACTCTTCTTTCGTACTTCTGCAGTTCTGCTCTACGTTCTTTTACTTCACGATCCAATTCATTCTTTGTTTTAATCGACTCTTCTTTAGCTTCAAGCAAAGCTTCTTTTTTCTTTGTTTCGGCTGTCTTTAAAGCTTCGTCGATAATGCTTCTTGATTTTTCTTCAGCACTACCGATTTGATCTTCAATCTTTTTACGAGTAGCTTTTGATGAAACAAGACATGAAATAATGGCAGTGACCACAGCAGTTACAACAATCGCAATGATTATTTTAAGCACTAGGAGCACCTCCTTATTTAATTTTCATTGTACATATTTCAATTCATACATCTTCTTCGGAAAAGCGGAGAAAATGATGATATGTATTAACAAATACAACGTTAATATTTTATAACTTTTTATGCATTATGTCAAGATTTTTAGGCTTTCAAAAAGCCATTTTGCAAGCGTATTTATCAGTTTTCGTTTTCTTCATCATCAGTTACATCATCCCAACTGTTAAATCGTTTCGGAATGTATGCTTTTTTGATTTTGCATAATTTATCTTTACATTTTGAGCAATCCAAAGTTGCGTTGGAACCGCTCCAAAAGCGCTCCGGATGTGCGCTGTATGTAAATTCCCATTTGATCAAAACCACACAGGCCGTAAAAAACAAACTCCAAGAGAAAAAGCCTTTCATAAATATCGTCGGTGAAAACATCATAAAATGGCCCCAGTCGAATATTCTGCAGTTTACGCAACATTTGTTATGCATAATATGCGTCTGAAACGGGCAATAAACCATTATGCAAATCATATCGCAGGCGAAATAAAACACCACAAGCATCCACAAATCGACTTCACCGATTACTCCCGTAAGGTAAAGAACTCCGAAAACACCATCGATAATAAGCCAGGAAAGCAATACCTTCCAGGCTTTTCTGTTCATATCCTGCACATATTCAAGCAACTCCAGACGGTCATATTGCTTTTCTTCAAAATGGATTTGCTTTGATTTTCTTTGAGCCATGGTTATAAGGCGATTCGGGAATATATGGATAATCATTATAAACATGAAGATTGCCCATAATATGTGAAATATGGAGATTTTCCAAATAAAAGGATCAAAAATAAGGTTATAAAACCATTCTCTTTTGAAAAGATACATCAAAAAGACAAACAAAAAAATCGCAATTCTTCCAAGAAGTCTAAAATAATATCTTTTAAACATCGGAGTTGCTTTAACTTTCGATTTCATAACAATACCTCAAGTATACTCATATAATGTTTCCAAAAGTTCATCAACTTTAATAGGTTTCGAAATATGCATATTCATTCCGCATTCCAAAGCTTTTCTTTTATCTTCGTCAAAAGCGTTGGCTGTCATGGCAATGATAGGAATCTTGTTTACATATTCATTGTTGCTTGCTCTTATGGTTTTGGTTGCCTCATAGCCATCCATAATCGGCATTTGAACATCCATAAGAACGCAATCAAAGTAGCCTTTTTTTGATGCTTCCAGAATTTGAACCGCTTCCAGTCCGTTAAAGGCTTCTTCAATGGAAAAGCCTTCCGTTTTCAGTATATCACAAATAATTTCTCTGTTAAGCTCATTGTCTTCCACAACCAAAATCATAGGACTTTCTTTTCCTGATTTTGAAAGACCTTTTTTGTTATAAGGTTCCAATACGATTTCTTCAGTTTCTTTAGAGTCATCCTCCAAAATCAATTGTGTAGGAAGTGCAACTTTAAATTCGGAACCTACACCTTTTTTACTTTTAACGGAAATGGTTCCGCCCATTAAATCCACAAGGTTCTTGGAAATGGCCATACCAAGTCCCGTTCCGGTAATTCCACTGACCGTGGATGTACGCTCTCTTGTAAATGTATCGAAAATAGTGTCGATAAACTCTTCGCTCATACCGATGCCCGTATCTTTCACGCTTAATTCATACAAGGCGTAGCCATCTTTAATATCGGCTTTTTCGGAAATTCTAAATGTGATCTTTCCGCCTGTTTCGGTAAATTTAATGGCATTGCTTAAAAGATTACCTATAACTCTGTTCACCAAGATTTTGTCTGCGATTACTTTTGTATGCTTAATATCATATTCGACAACAAATTCAATTCCTTTGGCATCGGTCTGAGGTCTTACCACAAGTTCCGTTCTCTTAACTTCTTCCACTACATCGCAAGGATTTGCATCAACATGCTGATTGCCGCTTTCTATCTTGCTCATATCAAGAATATCATTAATAAGCGACAAAAGGCCCGCAGATGAAATGGATATTTTTTCCAGACATTCCGCTACTTTTTCCTTGTCATCAAAATGCTTCATAGCCATGTTGTTAAAACCGATGATTGCATTCATAGGAGTTCTGATATCGTGAGACATATTGGCAAGGAAATTACTTTTTGAATTATTCGCTTCAAGAGCCTGATTCAAGGCATCTTTTATCATTCTTTCCTGGGCAACTTCCAATGTAACATCCTGACGCATAATAATAACCTTTGTAGGCTTACCGTCAACACGTTCCAAGCAAACAATTCTTGAATTTACCCATTTTTTTTCATCATCAATAAGCCTATGACGCATGTTTGACAATTTAATATCGTTATCGGAAAAATAATTATAGATATAGTCTATATCCAAATAAGCATTCATGGCTTTTTTATCTTTTTCCGGAACTCTGTTGTTAACAATATGTTCTTTCAATATATCAAAAGGTCCTTCAAAAGGAATCTCATAATTATCCGGAACCGTATCCATAAGAAAAATATAGCTTTTTTCGATTAAATCAACGAATATAAAGGTATCGAAAATCCCTTTAACACCTTCAAACATATAATTTGCCTGAGTATTTAAAGTAGCGAGATGTTTTGCTCTTTTTCTTCCGGAATATATTGCAATACTGATGCAGGCAGCAAATGTGGCAAACAAAATTATTTCAATAATAACTCCGGCTTTTTTTATAAAGACGGCAAAATCCAAAAGCTGACTTTCCACAAAATACATTGCTTCTTCCGGACTGTAATTGTAAACGTTTTCTTGGATATGATTGATAAGAGCTATCGTTTTGCGATTAATTTCAAAATTATACGCAAAAAAAGTAAAGATTACAACAACAAGTGCAATCAACACAATAATGACTATCGTTCGATATGATTCTCTTTTACGAATGGTTTTCATATATAATTCCCTTATTGACAGACATTTAAGTCTAATAATACCCTCAATAGAATTTTATCATTTAATTAAGCTTATTTCAATAAAAAAGAGCTTCCTTTAAGAAGCTCTTATAATTATTTACCGATATCTTCCATATCAAATGGCGTTGCCTGATATACATAGTAGTTAAGCCAATTACTGTAAAGTGCGCTGGAATGTGCTCTCCAGCCGAGGATAGGCTCTTTTGAAGGATCGTCATTGGGATAATAATTCTTAGGAATGTCAATATCCATGCCCTTCTTCAAATCTCTCTTATACTCAATATCCAGCGTAATTCTGTCATATTCGGGATGTCCCAGCACAAAAACCTGTTTTCCGTTATTTGCAGTAACAAGATAGATTCCGGCTTCATCGCTTTCCGCAAGAACCGTCAAATCTTTATTATTATATACATCTTCGGAAATAATTCCGGTATGTCTTGAATGCGGAGCGTAAAACTCATCATCAAAACCTCTGACAATCGGAGGCCTTCTGTGCAAAAGTTTGTGTTTGAATACGCCGAAGGTTTTGCTTTCCAATACGCATTTTCTGATGCCGTAATGATAATTAAGCGCAGCAAGGGCAGCCCAGCACAAATGGAAAGTTGATGTAACGTGAGTTTTGGTCCATTCCATTATTTCACAAAACTCATCCCAATAATCCACTTCCTCGAATTCCATAAGCTCGATTGGTGCACCGGTTATAATAAAACCGTCGAATTTTTTATTTTTGATTTCGCCGAATTTTTCATAAAATTGATTCAAATGCGTTGCCGGTGTATGCTTGGAAACATAAGAACCCAAGCAAATAAAAGATACGTTTATTTGAAGAGGTGTATTTGAAAGCATTCTCAAAAGCTGAATTTCGGTATCCTCTTTGTTTGGCATAAGATTTAAAATACCGATTTCCAAAGGTCTGATATCCTGATTTCCGGCCTTTTTCTCATCTATTATGAATATATTTTCACTTTCTATGATTGCCTTTGCAGGCAAATCATTTTGAACTTTAATAGGCATAACTGCTCCCTTTTCAATAAATCAATTCTTAATACTTGAAAATGATTTTATCACTATTTGATTGCTTAAACAATAAGTTGAAACTAACTATATACAAAAATCAATTATTGTAATAAGCAGTCATGTTTTTAACAAGCTGAAAAATAATAATATTTTACTGATTTTCCAACATAGCAAGCAAATCTTCTTCGGAAATTATCGGCACTCCCAATTCTTTTGCTTTCTTGTTTTTCCCCGATGTGGAATTTATATCATTATTAACAAGATAATCGGTCTTTTTGGTAACTGAGCCGGTTACTTTACCCCCAAGCTTTTCAATTCTATCCTTTGCCTCATCTCTGTTGCCAAAAGAATTCAAACTGCCGGTTATGACAAAAACTTTGCCATTTAAGCTTCCTTCTTCTTCCGAATATTCATTTTTCTTGATATTCAAAAGTTTCACAAGTTCATCAACGATTCTCTTATTGTCCTCATCTTCGAAATACGAAACAAAAGAATCGGCAATAACTTCTCCTACGCCATCAATAGCGGCCAAAGTATCTCTGTCGGCTTTTCTCATCAAATCAAAATCGTCCCCGAAATGCTTGCAAATCATTTTTGCATTTGAAAGGCCGATGTTTAAAATACCCAGAGCATTTATAAAATTGTGCAAATATACGTCTTTGGATTTTTCTATGGCTGCTATCAAATTGTCATAAGACTTTTGCCCAAAACCTTTTTTGCCCACAATATCTTCTTCATATTGCTCAAGTTTGTATATATCCGGAAATTCCTTAATAAAGCCTTCGTCAATAAATTTTTCTAAGGTTTCTTCCGATAATCCATCGATATTCATGGCATTTCTGCCCACAAAATGTGTAAACGATTTTATATGTTTGGCAGGACATTTTTCGTTAAGACAATGCAAAGTTTTTACACCGTTTTCTGATTTAACATGTGTTTCAAAACCGCATGCGGGACAAGTTTTGGCAAATTCAAGATTATTCGAACAAGTATGATTTTTTAAAATTTGAGGAATAATCATATTTGCTTTATATACCTCAATTTCGTCCCCTATTCCCAGTTTCAATTCTTCAATAATCGAAAGATTATGTAAACTTGCTCTGGACACACTTGTTCCTTCAAGCTCTACCGATTCAAAAATCGCAACGGGATTAATAAGCCCGGTCCTTGAAGGGCTCCATTCAACTTCCAGTAATTTAGTTAGGGCTGTCTCGTCTTTCCATTTAAAAGCAATGGAATCTCGCGGGAATTTAGCGGTGTTACCTAAGCTTCTGCCATATTCAATATCATCCAAAATAAGAACCAATCCATCGGACGGAAAATCATTTGTTTTGATTTTTTCCGAGAAAAACTCTACTTTTGAACGAATATTGTCTTTGGTGACTTTAACTCTTTCAACCGCATCGAAACCTTGACTTTCAAGGAAATTCAATTGTTCGTTTCTTGAGTTTTTAAAGTCAACTCCTTCAGCCTCTACCAAACTGAAGGCAAAGAAATTCACATTTCTCATTGCCGTAATTTTAGAATCCAGCTGCCTTACGGAACCGGAGCATAAGTTTCTCGGATTTTTGTATTTTGCGTCGACATCGGAAATGGAAGCATTAATCTTTTCAAAATCCGAGTATTTGATTACCGCTTCGCCTCGAAGAACAAGACTTCCCTTATAGGGAATCTGCATAGGTATATTTTTAAAGGTTTTTGCATTGGCAGTGATAACTTCGCCAACCTCACCATTACCTCTGGTAACCGCCTTATTAAGGCTTCCGTCCTCATAAGTTAAAACAATGGTAAGTCCATCCAATTTCCAGCTTAAAATGCCTTCTTTATCTCCGAGAAAAGAAGCAAGTTCGTCAACGCTTTTGGTTTTATTTAAAGAAAGCATGGGACTTGGATGAGTTTCTTTTGGAAGTTGCGAAAGCACTTCATATCCAACATTAACTGTTGGGCTGTCCGAAAGCACAATTCCCGTTTTTTCTTCCAACCGTACCAATTCGTCATATAAGGCATCGTATTCGAAATTGCTCATTATCTCACGACTTTCCTGATAATAAGCTTTTGATGCTTTGTTGAGTATTTCAACCAATTCTTTGATTCTGTCTAAATCCATATTTTCTTCCCTTTTCATAATATACATAGCGAAAGCCGCTATTTATTCACAAGTCTTAACAATTCTTCCAGCTCAGACTTTTTGATTTCTTTATATTTTCCTACAGGAATGTTATCCAGAAGAATATTAATAATCCTGATTCTTTTAAGTTTTAATACTTTATATCCCAAGGCTTCGCACATTCGCCTGATCTGACGATTAAGACCTTGAGTCAAAACAATATTAAAAGTATCCTTGTTAACTTTTGTAACTTTGCATTTTCTTGTAATCGTATCGAGAATCTTGACTCCCGATGACATTTTCTTTATAAAATCATCCGTAATGGGTTTATTAACTCTCACGACATATTCTTTTTCGTGATAATTTACCGCCTTTAATATTTTATTAACGATGGCACCGTCATTGGTAAGCAAAATAAGGCCTTCAGAGTTTTTGTCCAACCTTCCCACCGGATATATTCTTTTTGGATATCCCACAAAATCCACAATATTATCGGGATTCGTTTCATCCGTTGTGCATTCTATACCCACAGGTTTGTTTAATGCCAAAAGAATGAGTTCTTCATCACGTTTAATAACTTTACCCCGACATTCAACCTTTTGACTTACGAAAATTTTTTGCCCCATTACTGCAGCTTTTCCGTCAACCAAGACTTCGCCGGCTTCAATAAGCCTGTCAGCCTCTCTACGCGAACAAAAGCCCGCATCAGACATAAATTTGTTTAATCTGATTTGCGAACTTTCATCAAATTTCTCTATTAAATCTTTTTTTAGTTTTGAATTATTATTCTTCATTTTGGTCAAAAAGTACTAATTTTTTTACTAAAAATATGAACAAATTGCAGGATTTCCTGCAATTTGAATATTGCCCTTTTCAAGTTCTGTATGCACGATTTAGTCTAAATTCAGCCTATTTTACATGTTGATGCGAGAATAAGTGATCGTTACAATACTCGTAATTACCGTTACACTTGCTGCAAAATCTGAATGTAAGTTCCGGATGATCCACACTTGTTCTTCCGCAAATTGCGCATTTGTGCCCTACATTGGCCGAAAAAGTTCTTGCACCTTCATTATAGCTCTTCTTGTATTTATGTTTTCTGTATATTTCTCTCGGGTCGATTCTTTTTGCTTTTCTTGTAAGCAAGAAGAAAATGAAGAAGTTGGCCAATGCCGTAACAATCTCCAATGTTGTGAAGGCACCCGGTATAACGTTCAAAGGATATGGGAACATTCTGTAAGATGCAAAAGTGCTTATTATAATATATACAAAATAACCCGCATCAATCAAAGCAAGCCATTTCATTTTTATCGGAATTATAAAGAACATCAAAACCTCCGCATTCGGGTATGTAGCCGCAAATGCAAAGAATAATGACATATTTAAAAAGTATGTGCTTATCGACCATGGAATTCCCGTAATAAGGTAAGCCACAAGGAAAACCACAATGTTTAAGATAACGCCGAAAAAGAAATAAAAATTAAACCTGAAAGCTCCCCAAGTTTGCTCAAGATTGCTTCCCAGAACATAATAGAAATACAGTGTAATAATTACAAAAAATATGTTTGTATTAACCGGGCAAGATACAAGGAAGGTAACAATTCGCCAAACCTGACCCTGCATTATAAGAGACGGATCGAAAACAAGAAGATTGTAAACATCCGGTGCGAATCGCATGAGAATATAACCGATTATATAAAGAATAATGATATATCTCATTAAATTTTTAATGGCATATCTGCCGATTTTTCGTTCAAGTTTATTAATAAAATTCATTTTGATTCCCTTTTTCGTTATAACATTTGGCTTTTAATCTTTAAAAAATTCACACATCAATGCGCTGAGGGCTTTCATATCCTCAACCCCCATAAGCTCTCTTGCAGAATGCATGGCAAGCAGCGGTACTCCGACATCAACGGTTTTCATAGGCACTTTGGTTGATGAAATCGAACCCAATGTTGAACCGCTTGTTCCGTCGGATCTGTTAACGAATTTTTGATATTTAACGCCGGCTCTGTCGCAAAGTCCGTAAACTATGGAACCGCCCACGCAATCGCTTGCATATGACTGTTTAGCCGCATATTTAATGCAAACGCCGCCGTTTAAAATATCTTTGTTTGTGATATCGTTTTTATCCGCATAATTAGGATGAACACAGTGCGAAACATCCACCGAAAGCATAAGTCCATCCGCAATATCGCAATTAAGTTTATCTTTATCGGCTCCCATGCTTTCATAGATTTTTTCCAAAACAGACGGAAAAACAAGAGATGCCGCACCTTGCTTTGTGGAACTGCCAATTTCTTCATTATCGAAAATCCCGATAAGTTTAAGACTGAAATTGTCGGAGTTAAAATCTTTTTTGCAATTGTTTGCCGCAGATATAATACCGTCAAGGCAGGCTCTTACACTTGTAATGTTGTCCAAGCGCGGCGAAGAATAAAACTTATCATTAAAGCCCACATATGAGCCCTCTTCCGTTTGATAAGCGTAAAGCTCATATTCCAAAATGTCATTCTTATCAACATTTAAGAGTTTTGCCAATTCTTCCATAAAGAAATCTTCCGCAATATCCTCTCCCGTAAGATCGCATATCGGAAGCATATTTTTTTGCGCGTTTAATTCCACGCCCTTATTAACATCTTTATTAAGATGTATTGCAAGACTCGGTACAATTAAAATAGGCTTGTCAAAGCAGGCAAACCTTATTTCCGGCTTATATACATTATCCGATTTAATACAAACTTTTCCGGCAACGCTCAAAGGACGATCCAGCCAGCTGTAATAAATCATCCCGCCATAAATTTCAACATTAAGCTTTGCATAGCCGTTATCTTTTATCTCACAATCCGGTTTAAGTTTAAAACACGGAAAATCCGTATGAGCAGTTGCGATTTTTAAACTAGGTGTATCTTTGGCGGAAATAACGAAGGCAAACAAAGTGGAATCGTATACGTTTACAAAATATATGCCTTCGGACAAATCATTCCATTTTTCATTAAGATTAAGTTCTTTAAAATTCGCATTTTTCAGCTCCTCTTTCGCTGCAATAACAGTATGAAAGGGAGATTTTGAATTTGATATTAATTCAAATAATTTATCCATTATCTTTCTCCAAACAATCTGCAAATGATTTCAAGAAGTTTGGAAACACTAATCGGTTTGAAAATATAATCATTCATACCAACCTCCAAAGCTTTCTTTCTGTCTTCGTCAAAAGCATTTGCAGTCATGGCAACAATAGGAATATCGGCCAATTCTTTGTCAGGAAAAGCTCTGATGGCCTTTGTTGCCTGATATCCATCCATTACAGGCATTTGGATATCCATTAAAACTATGTCATAATAACCCGGCTTTGAAGAACGGATTTTTTCTATGGCAATTTCACCGTTTTCGGCTTCTTCCACATACATTCCTTCTTCTTTTAAAATTGCACAAGCTATTTCTCTGTTTAAATCGTTATCTTCTACAATAAGCGCTCTTCTTTCGTATAATTGAGCAATTGCAAAATCATCATCGAAGTCGTCGTTTTCACTGCCGTTTTCATTGATTCTGAAACCTAAAACACAAGAAACGGTTGTGCCCACGCCTTGCTCGGAATAAATATCGATTGTTCCGCCCATAAGGCCAAGCATTGCCTGAGTAATGCTCATTCCCAGACCCGAACCCTCAACGCCCGGAATTTCCGGAGAATTCTCACGTTCGAAAGCTCTGAAAATCTTTGAAACAAATTCTTTGCTCATACCAATACCATTGTCTTCAACCGTAATTTCAAAAACAGCGGTGTCATCCTTGACATCGGTCTGTCTGACCTTAATGTCGACTTTTCCGCCTTTTCTGTTATATTTAATGGCATTGCTTACAATATTCATAAATACGCGAATGAGTTTTAAATGATCTGCGTAAATATATTCGTTAACAACTTCGTCCATATTAAGAGAAACGGAAATATCTTTTTCCGCAGCGTATTCTTTTGCGTTTGATTGGATTTCGTTGAAAATATCTTTTATATTGCAAGCTTCTTCTTCTATTACAACAAGTCCCGTTTCAATGCTTGTCATATCAACAACGTCATTGATAAGCTCCAAAAGATGTTCGCCCGCAACTTCGATTTTTGAAAGGCAATTTTCAACTTTGCTTTCATCATATGAGTATTTTTTTGCCATAGCGCTAAAGCCCAAAATAGCAGTCATCGGAGTTCTGATATCGTGGGAAAGGTTGAATAATACTCTGTTTTTTTCGAGGTTGATTCTTTCTTTTTCTTCCTCGATTGAATTTTGTCTTTCGAAATAACTGTTTTGAACTTTCATAAACTCTTCTTTGTTTGAAAAGCTTAAATCAGAACCGTCTTTTATCTTAAGCATTGCCATAACATCGCCGTTATCGGCTCTAACCATGAAAAATTCCTGAACATAATAAACCGGAATTCCGTCATAATCCGTGCCCCAAAAACCAAAGGTCGAACTTTGAATGCCCTTTTCAAACTCTTTGAGCAAATATTCTCTGTTAGCCCTGTTTCTTACAATCTCTTTTTCTTTATATTCATATTTGGATGCTCCGAACTCCAAAAGATCGTTAAATTTTGTCGGTCTCGGAGAATCGTAGATTTCTTCGTAATCCTTAAATACACCGTTTACGTCTTTATATCGGTTATATATAATCTCATCTTTTGTAAGATTGAATTCCAAATACACAACACAATCACTTAAAAAAGCATCTCTAAACTTTTCTTCGAAATTGTCAATAAAATAGCTCATAAAATTCCCCCGAAAAACCTTTTTAAAAAACTTTTGAAAATAACAAAGAATTTTCACAAATTCTTGTCATAATAGCAATAATATTATACTACATATACGAATTAATTGAAATGTATATTTTATATTTTTTGTTTTTATGTTATAGTAAAATCAAGATAATTTATGTTGTTTTTTCATACAGGAGTAAATTATGTGGGAAGATTTGGTTAGGGGTCCGAAACTAACGGCTAAAAAACGAAAAAAAATATGCAAACGCTGCGGCGGAACATTTGAATATGTGGGAATCGGTCGTATGTATTGCGAAAATTGCGCACGCATTGATGCCGAACAGTTTCAAGCGGTACGCGATTATCTCTATGAGCACGGTCCTGCCAATGCTCTTGATATCGAAGAAGCAACCGGTATTTCAAAAGAACATATTAATAAATATCTTCGCGAAGGCAGACTCGAGATTCCGCCGGGATCCAACGAATACATAACATGCGAGATATGCGGTGCAAAGCTTCGCTACGGAAGATTTTGTCCCGACTGTGCTCATAAAATGTCCAACGAAGAAATACAAAGTGCTACATTCGATGTTAACGAAGTCGGAGAAGTTCAGGTACCGGGTGGCAACAAAGGTCAGGTTCGATACATAGGAAAAGAAGGAAGAAAATTACAGTAATTTTAGTTTAGCAGGGGTCAAAGCCTGCTAATACTATGTTTAGAAATATATAGAGTGTGAGGTTTATATGAGTAACATTTATAAATTAGGAGTGGATATCGGATCCACAACGGTAAAAGTTGCGGTTATTGATGAAAATAACGAAATACTTTTCTCCGATTACAGAAGACATTACGCAAATATACAGGAAACTTTAGCTGATTTAATTGCCGATGCGGGAAAAGAATTGGGTGAGATTACCGTTCATCCTGTTATTACCGGTTCCGGCGGACTTCAGCTTTCAAAGCATCTTGATACACCTTTTGTCCAAGAAGTTGTGGCTGTTTCAACTTCTCTTCGCGACTATGCTCCTCACTGCGATGTAGCAATCGAGCTTGGTGGTGAAGATGCGAAAATCATCTATTTTTCAAACGGTATCGAACAAAGAATGAATGGTGTCTGCGCCGGAGGTACAGGTTCTTTTATTGACCAGATGGCTTCTCTTTTACAGACAGATTCTTCGGGTCTTAACGAATATGCCAAAGAATACAAAGCTCTCTACCCGATTGCCGCAAGATGCGGTGTTTTCGCAAAAACGGATATTCAGCCTCTTATTAATGAAGGTGCCACAAAAGAGGATTTGGCAGCTTCTATTTTTCAGGCCGTTGTTAACCAGACAATTTCCGGTCTTGCTTGCGGTAAACCAATCAGAGGTAATGTTGCTTTCCTTGGCGGTCCTCTTCACTTTTTATCGGAACTTCGTGAAGCTTTCATAAGAACACTTAAGCTTACGGGAGATCAAATCATTGCTCCGAGACATTCTCATCTTTTTGCCGCAGTGGGTGCAGCAATGAATTATGATGAAAAATACGAAATGTCCATTACCGATCTTCGCGATCGTTTATCTCAAGGCATACAAATGAACCAGGAAATTTCCCGTATGGATCCTCTATTTAAGGACGAGGCCGAATATGCGGAATTTACCGCAAGACATGCAAAACATACCGTAGTAAAAGCGGATATTTCAACTTATTCGGGAAACTGCTATTTGGGTATCGATGCGGGTTCAACCACAACAAAGGTTGCATTGGTTGATGAAAACGGCAATCTCTTGTATTCCTTCTACGATAATAATAACGGAAATATGCTTGGCACAACAATTCGTGCCATGAAGGAAATAGAAAAAGTATTACCGCCTACTGCCAAAATCGTTTCATCTTGTTCAACGGGATATGGTGAAGCTTTGGTTAAGGCTGCTCTTCGTCTTGATGAAGGCGAAGTTGAAACGGTATCACATTACTATGCCGCTTCATTCTTTAATCCGGATGTTGATGCCATTCTTGATATCGGCGGTCAGGATATGAAGTTTATCAAAGTTAAAGACGGTGTCATTGAAAACGTGCTTTTAAATGAAGCATGTTCTTCGGGTTGCGGTTCTTTCATCGAAACTTTTGCAAAATCCCTTAACTACTCTGTTATCGACTTTGCAAAAGAAGCATTGTTTGCAAAAGACCCAATCGATCTTGGTACTCGTTGTACCGTTTTCATGAACTCAAACGTAAAACAGGCCCAAAAAGAAGGTGCGAGCGTTGCGGATATCAGTGCCGGTCTTGCATACTCCGTTATCAAAAACGCCTTGTTTAAAGTTATAAAGGTTGCGGATCCTGAAAGTTTGGGCAAACATATTGTTGTACAGGGTGGTACATTCTACAATGATGCGGTTCTTCGCAGTTTTGAAAAAATTGCGGAACACGAAGTAATTCGTCCGGACATTGCAGGTATCATGGGCGCTTTCGGTGCGGCTTTAATCGCAAAAGAACGCCACACGGACTGCCATGTTACACATATGCTTACATTTGAAGAAATTCACGAATTTGAATATACAACATCAATGACACGTTGCCAGGGATGTACAAACCATTGTCTTCTTACAATTAACAAATTCAACGACGGAAGAAGATTCATTTCCGGTAACAGATGTGAAAAAGGTCTCGGAAAAGAAAAGAAAGACGACTCTATTCCAAACCTTTACAAGTTTAAACACGAGCTTTTATTTAACAGAGAGCTTCTTACCAAAGAACAAGCCACAAGAGGAACCGTGGGTATTCCTCGTGTTCTTAATATGTACGAAAACTACCCATTCTGGGCAACATTCTTTACAAAACTCGGATTCAGCGTTGTTGTTTCACCGGATTCAACAAGAAAGATTTACGAAATGGGTATCGAATCCATTCCAAGCGAATCGGAATGTTATCCGGCAAAACTTGCTCACGGACATATTGAATGGCTTATTGCTCAAAACGTTGACTTCATCTTCTACCCTTGCGTAGCATATGAACGAGAAGAAGTTGCTGATGCCAATAATCATTACAACTGCCCGATTGTTACATCTTATCCGGAAAATATCAAAAACAATGTTGAATCAATCTGCAAAGGCAAGGTTCAGTTCTTGAATCCTTTCCTTGCAATGACAGATTTTAAAGTATTTTCCGAAGCTTTGGTTCGTATTTTTGCCGGAAACAACGGCTTTATGATTACCGAAGCCGAAATCATCTCGGCAGCAAAAGAAGGTTGGGATGAAATGGCACGTTGCCGCCAAGCTATCTTTGATGAAGGAAAACGTGTTCTTAAATATTTGGAAGAAACAGGCAAACAAGGTATTGTTCTTTCCGGACGTCCATACCATATCGATTCGGAAATCAACCACGGTATTCCGGATCTTATAACAAGCTACGGTGTTGCCGTACTTTCCGAGGATTCAATCTCAGACCTTGCGGATGTGGAGCGTCCTTTAATAGTACTTGACCAGTGGATGTACCATTCACGACTTTATAAAGCCGCAAACTACATTAAAACAACGGACAATCTTAACCTTATCCAACTTAACTCTTTCGGTTGCGGTTTGGATGCGGTTACAACAGATCAGGTAAATGACATTTTATCGGGTTCCGGTAAGATTTATACCGTTCTTAAGATTGACGAAGTTAATAACCTTGGTGCCGCAAGAATACGTATTCGCTCACTTTTAAGCGCACTTAAAGTTCGTGAAAAACTTAACCTTGACAGAACTATTGTTTCGGCAGCACATAAGCGTGTTGAATTTACAAAAGAAATGCGCAAAAACTACACAGTTATCGCACCTCAGATGTCACCTATTCACTTCGATCTTATCGCTCCAGCCTTAAGAACCTGTGGCTTTAATGTTGAAGTTTTGGATAATGACAATAAACAGGCTGTTAATGCCGGCTTAAAATATGTTAATAACGATGCTTGCTACCCTTCAATCATCGTTGTAGGTCAGATTATGCACGCTCTTACTTCTGGCAAATACGATTTAAACAAAACCGCGGTCCTCATAACTCAGACAGGTGGCGGTTGTCGTGCATCAAACTATATCGGATTTATCCGCCGTGCTCTTGCAAAAGCAGGCATGGGACATATTCCGGTTATTTCACTTAGTGTACAGGGACTTGAGAAAAACTCCGGCTTTAAACCAACCCTTGATATGATTTACAAAGCCCTCTACGCTATTTGCTTCGGTGATATTTTCATGAGGGTTCTTTATCGTATGCGTCCTTACGAGAAAGTACCGGGTTCGGCCAATGCTCTTCATGAGAAATGGAAAAAGATTTGCCTTGAAGCACTTTGCAAGAAAGGTATTATGTCCAGACGCAAATTTGCTAAGATTTGTAAAGGTATCGTTGAAGATTTCGATAATCTTCCAATCCATGAAGATATGGTTAAACCACGTGTCGGCGTTGTAGGCGAAATCCTTGTTAAATTCCTTCCGATGGCAAATAACTATGTCATCGACCTTCTTGAACGCGAAGGCGCCGAAGGTGTTATGCCGGATTTATTAGACTTTATGTACTACAGTTTTTACAACTCTTTCTTTAAAGTTGAACACTACGGCATAAGCAAAAAATCCGCTCGCATATCCAAGCTTGTTATCATGTATATGGATCACGTAAGAAAGCCTTACTACAAAGCTTGTAAGGCAAGTAAACACTTTGATCCTCCGGCAGATATTAAAGAGCTTGCAAAAATGGCGGAAGAATTTGTTTCTATCGGTAATCAAACCGGTGAAGGTTGGTTCCTTACAGGCGAAATGCTTGAGCTTATTCACAATGGTGCGCCAAACATCATTTGTTCACAGCCTTTTGCTTGCTTACCTAACCACATTATCGGTAAAGGTGTTATTAAAGAATTAAGATACAAACATCCGGAAGCTAACATCGTGGCAGTTGACTACGATCCGGGTGCCAGCGAAGTAAACCAGCTTAACCGTATTAAGCTTATGCTTGCAACAGCAAGAGAAAATCTTAAAAAAGCAGGAAAATTGCAGTAAATAATAAAGGGTAGCTTATTGGCTACCCTTTTTTTGTGTATATAACGGACGCTGCACAGCGCTTATAAAGAATATCGGATTTACTCCCTTACCGTTCCATCAAGAAAAACTAAAGAAAATCACGGTAAACTTCTGAAACGTCCGCAACCGCAGAACATTCGCCATCCATGAGGCACCAGGACTCCGTCACCCTACGGGTGCCACCTCGTGCCAAAGCTCAATGTTCTGCTGGATTGGACGTCCTGTCCAATCCTTGCTATTTTACAGAGATTTTCTAAGTTTTTCTAAGATTCCACTCTATGGTCTTAAATCTGATATTCTTTATTATGCTGGCAGCTGTCTTTATAAACTCCAATACAGAATAAACATCCACCCGCATAGCGGGTGGTATTTCATTTTCGGGCATAGCCCTAATACTACTAGCCACCCACACGTGGGTC
>SVDN01000050.1 GCA_015057825.1 Lachnospiraceae bacterium | reverse complement strand
CCGGAAGGTGTTCACTTTCAACCCACTATGGCCTCAGGCCGGAACGAGAGGGGTTGCATCTCGTTTTACAGGTGACGTGAAAGTTGCATAATGATGCACTTTGCATTTCTTGTAATTATTGTTAATCTTGAATCATGACCGAAACGGTCAGATACTTGCCACCTTTTTGTGACATAAGATAACCGGATTTGTGTAGCCGTGTGGCTTAGAATGAATCCGCTATTGATTTTATCAGACAATCTGGGAAAAAGTCAATAGATGATTTGAGCTTTGGCGTATAAAATCTGTTAAATTAGAACAATTATAAAGGAAAACATTTCAGAGAGAATAAGACATCTAAACATGCAAGAGATGCAAAATATGGTTGGTTTCGTTATGATTCAAGGTTTGCTTTGCCGGTTTAATCCGCGGATGGAGAGCTTGAAAGGTATAATGTATTTGTTAAGATTAATCAAGGGTTATTTTTGAAAACGAGACATAACATATAAATGTGTCAATAACCAAGGAGGCACAAATGCAAATTAAAACATTTGAAGAAGCTATAAAAAGAATAAAAGAATTAGAAAAAGAAAACAGTGCATTAAAAGAAGAAAATAAAAAATTGCGTAGCCGATATTTTGGAGGCCGAAAAAAGCATAATGAGGCTTGGATGGCTTCGTATAACGATTTTGCAACAAAATACGAAAACGGAATGTCTATTGTAGAAATTGTCTCCGAAGGTGAGATTAGCAGAAGAACAGCATATCGTTATTTAGCCTATTATAGGCAAATTATGAAAAAGTAGAATATTCTTTACAACCCAAAGTAAGCATCTATTCCGTTAGCGATTCCATAGGCCATATACTGCTGGCATGTCGGATCGCTCATTTCCAAATCCTCATCTGCATTTGTCATAAAGCCCATTTCGATTATGGTATTTGGAACGTTTGACCAGTTAATTCCCGTCATACTGTCGCTTTCCGAAACGCCTTGGTTGGAAAAACCTGTGGCGGCGCAATAGGAATTAATAACACATTCCGACAAATACCTGCTTTGGGAATAGACGTTGCCATTATAAGGGTTTGCGGGGCTTTGACAGATGCTAAGAGCACCCCTTACGGAAGAATCATTAAGTCCGTTGGCGTGAATTCTGATAAAAGCGTTTGCTCCCGCATCATTTGCCATCCTCGCTCTCTCGGCATTGCTTATATCCACATCGTTTGATTCTCTTATCATAACAACGCTATAGCCCCTGTTAATAAGTTCCTGTTTTAATAAAAGAGCTATTTCAAGAGTAAGCTGATATTCGGGCTTGCCTGTTGCAACACCGCTTGTACCGCCGGCAACCTTGGCTTTGTAAACGTCCGAATTGGGGCCGTTAGGTTCTTGGTCAAAATTTCCGTAAGCTTGATGACCGGCATCAATTGCAACAATATAACCATTGGAACCTCTTGTTATGGAAGCCGGCGCGCCGTAACTATCCCAATTTGACGCATCTTCTGTCTCACTTTCTTCAACAAAGCTTTCCTCTTGACTACTGCTTTCCGTCTCCGGCTCGGTTTCCTTAGTGCTTTCTACCGCACTTGTTGCCGTAGTTAGCTTGCTTTCTTTTTCACTTTTTTCGCCTTTGTTTGCATTTATAGCAAAAATCAAAATAATAAGCCCAACAGCTGCCGCGCACATTATAATAACGGCGATAATCTTTTTCTTAGCTTCCATTTTATACTGCCCTTCTAAAATAGTTATATATAACTTAAATAATACAACATTTTGCTGAAAAACGTAAGGCTGCTATGCTATAATTATCTTGATAATATAATGTATTTTGGAGGTTATTATGCTTTACATTTTCGGAGCTCATTCCCGCGCTCGCACACTTGCGGCATATATCAGGTTTTTGGAGCCGGATAAGACTATCTGCGGCTTTTTGGTGGACAATGACGAGGAAAATCCGGATGAGGTGGATGGCGTAAAAGTTATTGACCTGAAAACAAGCAAAACGCATAATGAATCTCTTGAGAATTTTAATTTTTTGGAAGAGAGAGAAAATGATGGGGCTTGTGATGCAAGAGCTTCGCTCGGCTTGGATACAAGCCTGCCGGTTTACATTGCAACACGGGGTATTTACCATGAAGGAATAGAATCGCGTCTTAAGGAACTTGGTTTTAAAAATATAATCAAGGTAACACCTGCATTTGACATGGAAATCAGAAATAAATACTTGACAAAATATTATTTATCTCTCGGTAAACGCTTTGCAAAGATAGATGATTTAAAGCCTGCCGGCTGCGGATCCTGCACATTCAAAGATGATTACATGCGAGGTAATGCATGCGTTTATGTGGCAAAAACAGCCTTTGATACCGAACCAAAGCTTGGTTATTATTTGCCGGCATATGCAAACTTTTTACAGGTGGGTACGGCACTCACAGATAAACGGATAAAAGATAGTGCTTCAACAGATGAAGAAGCAGTAGACGAACAAACCAGGCAACTATTTGATTCGCTTGATTCTGCCATAAAAGCCGGTTTACCTTCGGAAAACAAACCAAACAAAGCGGTGTCAAACAAAATCAAATTTGACAACACCGGAGACAATATTTCCGAAAAAAACAAACAATTTTGTGAACTTACGGGTCTTTATTGGATTTGGAAGAATGCATCCGAAGACTATGTAGGCTTAGAGCACTACCGCCGCCACTTTATCCTTCCGGATGATTGGTTGCAGCGAGTGATTGATAATGATGTTGATCTTATCTTGCCGATTCCGCTTTATGTCTCTCCAAGCGTTGAAGAAAACTACAAAGGACGTCATGTGGCTTCTGATTGGGATTTTGTTATGGACTATCTTAAGGAGCATCACCCAAAAGATTACGCTTTTGCGAAGGATTTCTTTAAAGGTAATCTCTACAGCCCTTGCAATATGTTTATTGGCAAAAAGCCGGTAATTGATGCCTTTTGTGAGTGGCTTTTTCCTATTCTTTTTGCACTCGAAGAACGTAACGGGGTTCGTGATGACAATTACCAAAACCGCTATCCGGGTTTTATTTCCGAACGCCTGCTGACCATGTATTTTGCTCGCAGGGAAGACGAAATCAAAAGAGTTTACGCCGACAAAAATTTCCTTAGCTAAGATTCTTTTGAAGAATTTGGGGAAAATATTGTAGAAATTTTTAAAATAAAATAAATTATTTACAAAACATGACAAATTTGTTTACATTTTGTTCATGGTTTGTTTTCAAAGCACTGCTAATATAGCTATATCAGCAAAGAGAAATTTTTGATTTGCTAATGAGAAGGTAGTGTATATAAATAATAATAAAAAATGCCCTGATCGACCGGGGCATTTTTTATGCCCTCAATCCCTTTAAAAATCAGCCCTGAGATAGTATAATGTAACATATCGGAAGAAAAATTAGTATTGGGAGAATGTGGTGACAAATTCACACGAATTTTTGGAAGACGAAATAAGAGAAGGCTTTCCCATTCCCGCCATGATAAAAGCATCATGGGCAGCGCAAATGGAGGTCTTGTCGGAAATTGAAAAAGTGTGCCAAAGGCATGATATTAAATATTGTGCAGCCTTCGGCACTCTTCTTGGTGCTGCAAGACATTCCGGTTTTATTCCTTGGGACGATGATTTGGACATCAGTATGCTTCGTGATGATTTAAATGTTTTTTTAGAGCACGCAAAATCCGAACTTCCCAAAGGCTACGAAATAATCAATTACAGAAAACACGGTCGCCCGGATGATTTTATTTTCAGAGTTATCAACTCCACGGCTATTCGTTTTGACGGCCCTTTTCTTGAAAAATATCATGGTTTTCCATACGTTGCGGGGGTGGATATTTTCCCCTTTGACTATCTTGGGTCCGATGAGGATTTAATAAAGCATCAAAAAGAAGTTGCAACCAAGTTAATCGATTATTCGGTTGGAGTTGCCACCGGCAAATATACGGATCCCTTAAAACTTAAAAAAATCCGCGACTACATGGAAAAAATCGAAAAAGAGTTTAACGTTCATGTAGAGCGTGTCGACATACTTAGCGAGCAGCTTGCGCATTTGACGGAAAGAATTTTTAGCGTAACGCCAAAGGATGAGGCGAAATATGTTTCACTCTTCGTAAACTTGCTTAACTGGAATTCTAAGATTCCAAAGGAATACTACGAGGAATTGATAGAGATTCCTTTTGAAAATACAAGCATCCCGGTGCCGGGAAATCTTCACGAAGTGATGGTTTTGACATATGGTGAACACTATTTGACACCATACAAAAAGGGCGGGTTGCACGATTATCCATATTACAAGGCTCAAGAAGAACAATTAAACGAGAAAATGAAATTTCCGCCTTGCAGATATGAATACAATGAAAACGAGATAAAAGAGGCATTCGAAACGAGAGAAAGCAAAATGAGCAGACAAAGAGAAGTAAAGGAACAGGCGGTTGGCACGCTTAATCTTTTAAAGGAAGTTCATACAGAGATCAAAAAAAGCATGATGGAAGATAACTTCTCTCAGGCTCTTGATTTGCTTGCCCAGGCTCAGGAAGCGGCACTTAAGATAGGCGAGCTTATTGACGGAGCTTTTTCAAAAGACAGATTATGCAAAGAAAAAGCCAACAATGACAACGAGGTTAAGACAGCTGAAAAATTGACAATTATTTCCGCTATTGAAAACTACTGCGAAGCGGTCTTTATTATTTACAATGCAATCGAATCCTGCCAAAACAGCAAAGAAAAGGCATTAAATGCAATCGAAGAATCGGGCCTTATATCGGGATTAACGGATGAAAAATGCGAAGATGTTACGGAATTTATCTTAAATGCATATCTTGATGAAATGCTTAAAAGTGTTGATACGGATTTAAAAGTCAAAAAACAAGTTGTTTTCCTTCCATACAAAGCCAGCATGTGGGACAGTTTGGAAAGCGTATGGAAAAAGGCGGATGCCGCCCCTGACACAGATGCATACGTTATTCCGATTCCATACTACGAAAAGAATCCGGACGGAAGTTTTGCAAAAATGCACTACGAGGCGGATGAATTTCCAAAATACGTCCCGATTATTCACTATGATGACTATAATTTGGAACTGGAAAAACCGGATGTTATTTATATTCACAACCCATACGACAATGCAAACTATGTTACAAGTGTTCACCCGCACTTTTATGCAAAAAATTTAAAACAGTATACAAATGAGTTAGTCTACATTCCTTATTTTGTTTTATACGAAATTTCGGATGATGACGAGCGTGCTTTGAAAAATTTGGAAGAGTTTGTCCTTACGCCCGGAGTAATTAATGCGGACCGTGTTATTGTTCAGTCCGAATCCATGAAGAAACACTATGTGGATATTCTTAGCAAATTTGCGGGGGAAAATACAAGACCGCTTTGGGAGAAAAAAATAGAAGGCAGCGGATCTCCAAAAGTAGAAAAGTTAAAAAACACAAAGTATGAAGACCTTGAGATTCCTTCTGATTGGGATGAAAAACTAAAAACAGAAGACGGCTCCAAAAAGAAAGCTGTATTTTACAACACATCTCTTGCCTCGGCTCTTGCAGGCAGAGAAAAATATCTGGCAAAAATAAAACGCGTATTGAAAATTTTTGCCGACAACAAGGATAGCATAACACTAATCTGGCGCCCGCATCCCTTGCTTGAAAGCACACTTCGCTCAATGCGGCCGGAGCTTGCCGACGACTATGTAAAAATCGTTGAAGACTACAAACGCGAAAATTTCGGTATATATGATGATACTCCGGACCTTGACAGGGCAATTATCATAAGTGATGCATATTACGGCGATCATTCCAGCGTTGTGCAACTGTATAAAATGACAGGGAAACCGATTATGATTCAAAATATTGAGATAGAATAATGGCGAATTTTGCTGTAAAATAATTATAAGTTGTATTTAAAAAAGGTATTTAAATTCGGGTGTTAATAAAAAACAGACTTAAAATTAGTTATATTTAGGGGGATTTACATGAATTTTGAGCTTATGGCATCTATGATGTGCGCCGATTACGGTTTTTTAAACAAAGAGGTTAAGGAGCTTGAAAAAGCGGGCATAGATTCTTTTCACATTGATATTATGGATGGTCGTTATGTGCCTAATTTTGCCATGTCTTTAAATGATTTGAAATGCATAGCGGCATCCACAAAAAAACCTATGGATGTACATCTTATGATTGAACATCCGTCTAACAATATTCACATTTTTTTGGAAAATCTAAGAAAAGGTGACACGGTTTATATTCATCCCGAAGCGGAATATCATCCTTCCACAACTTTGCAAAAGATTATAAATGCCGGAATGATTCCGGGCATTGCCATCAATCCGGGCACCAGTATAGAAACGGTTACGGAAATGCTCAGAATTGTGGACAAGGTGTTGGTAATGAGCGTAAATCCCGGTAATGCGGGCCAGATGTATTTGCCTTATGTGGGCAACAAAATCGACAGACTTTTGGAGTTTAGAAAAGAATCGGGATTTGAGATTTTCTGGGACGGAGCATGCTCGGCGGATAAAATTTTGGAATATGCGCCAAAGGGTGTTGCGGGCTTTGTATTGGGAACGACTCTTTTGTTTGGACAGGAACTTTCATATAAAGAAACAATTAAAAAAATACGAAATTTGGAGTTTGACAATTAAAAAATATTCTGCCATTTGGAATATTTGTGTTTGAAGGCATTTGCAGGTTTTGGCTGCATAAGCCACCGATGGGGTGAAAATTTGGAAAAAAAGAAAAATATAGCAATCATATTATCCGGCGGAACCGGAACGCGCCTTGGAGGCGACATTCCAAAGCAGTACATTGAAGTAAGGGGAAAAACCATTATTTCTTATGTTCTTGAAGTGGTTATGGCAAATAAGCACATCGAGGCCGTTCAGATTGTTGCGGATGAAAAATACAGAAGAATTATTGAAAAAGACACAAAAAAGTACCAAAAATTTGTTGCTTTTTCCGCGCCCGGTGTAACCAGACAAATGTCTGTCTACAATGCCTTGAAAGATATATCTTATTATGCGGATGAAGATGCAAAGGTTTTGATTCATGATGCGGCAAGACCCTGCGTACCGGACGCTACCATTAATGCCTGTTTTGACGCATTAAAAACTTTCGATGGTGCCATGCCGGTGCTTCCTATGAAAGATACGGTATACGAAAGCAAAAACGGGCAGATTATTACGGGGCTCTTAGCCAGAGAAAACATATTTGCCGGTCAGGCTCCCGAAAGCTATGCATTTGAAGCTTATTACGAAGCCAATAAAAGGCTGCTTCCCGACAAAATTCTTGAAATAAACGGGTCCAGCGAGCCTGCGGTTATGGCCGGAATGAAAATTGCCCTTATAGACGGCGATGAAAACAACTTTAAGATTACAACAATGTCGGATCTTGAAAAGTTTAAAGCTCTTCAGGAAAAGGCATATTCGGAAAAAGTCAAGAGAATAAGGAATTATAAGTAAATGAAAGCGCTTGTTTTGAACGACATAAATGATATAAAGGTTAAAGAGTCGGAAAAACCGGAGATTAAGCCAAACGAAGTGTTGGTTAAGGTTAAAGCTTGTGGCATATGCGGATCGGATATTCCCAGAAGCTTTAAGAACGGTGCTCATAAAATGCCGCTTATTTTAGGACATGAATTTGCGGGAGAAATAGTTGAGTGCGGCGATGAAGTTGCAAGCTGGATGTTTGATGCAAGCGACTATATAGGAAAACGCGTTGGGGTATTTCC
>SVDN01000049.1 GCA_015057825.1 Lachnospiraceae bacterium | reverse complement strand
TGATCAAGTCCATGTACATGGAGATGCAACTACCCCATACTATATGCATTATCTATTACAAAGAAAGGTTCAGTGATGGAAAGGGTTGCATTTCGATTTACAATTTACGGCAAAATGCGGAATCAAATGGGTAGATGTAACAGGTGGTGAACCCTTTGTAAGAAGCGATTACGAAGAAATATTCAAGGCTTTGGCCGATCGTGGCATTTTCATAAGAGTGCTTTTTACAAATGCCGCTTTATTGGATGAAAAGATTTTGGAAACACTTAAAAAATACGGACACAGACCGACTTTCCAGATTTCTTTTGATGGATTGGGCTTCCATGACTGGCTGAGAGGTGTTGAAGGAGCCGAGAAGCAGGCTGATGCTGCCTTTAGACTTTTACAAAAGCATAAGATGCCTGTGGTTGCAGCCATGATGATTCATAGGAAAAATAAGGACTCCTTGATGGCTACGGCCAAATATCTGGCAGATTTGAATGTTAAATCATTAAGAGTAAATGCCCCTCAGGAAATGGGTGTTTGGAGAGAATACAGCGAAAAGTATTCACTTAAGGAAGAAGAAGTTTGGGCACTCTATAAAAGCTTTGTAGAAGAGTATTTTAAAGAAAGACCCAATATCGGGATTGATCTGGATGGTTATATTTCCGTAAAAGCAGCTGAGACCAAGTATAAAATGCCGATTATTAGTTCCTTAGACAGAAACTATGATATGTCAATAGTTCCTTATTGCGAGTCGGTATGTCACAACACACATATAAGACCGGATGGAAGAGTGGCACCTTGTATGGGCTTTTCAGACACCATACTTGGAGATAGATTCCCAAGTGTGTTGGAGGAAGAATTGGCGGACATATTGCTTGAATCCTACTATCAAGATGTGGTGAATACAAAGCTTTCCGATCTCCTGGAAGTCAATCCTGAGTGTAAAGAATGCGAGCATTTTGGAAAATGTACCGGAGGCTGTATGGTATCGGATATTACTGACGACGGCAATTATTTGATACCGGATCAAAGAACTTGTTATATTCATAAACATATTGGCGTTGAAAATGTAAAAAAAGCAATAGATGATGCTATTAAAAACGCAGGCTTGGAGCCTGATATAGAAATAGAAAAATCGAAAAGAGAGGAATGATAATATGGGAAAAAGTGATAAGATTATTAAATTTGAAGAGGCACTGAATAATGACCCCGAGAAGCAGAAAGTTTATCAAGCAGCATTGAAACGCATTGCTGAAGAAAAAAGCGCAAAAAGTGATGGTGAAGCAATTTCCATGGCGGCAAAGGAAATAGGCTATGATATCTCCATAGAGGAGATGGAGCGCGCAATTGCCGAAAAACAGGAGATGGATGATGATGAATTGGATGCAGTCGCCGGTGGTGGAAACCCATGCTGGTTTAGCGATGGATGCTATTACATGATACTTCATCGTAAAAAAGTGGACGAGGAGCAGGCATGCTATAAAGAATACTGTTGTGAGTTATCTTATGAAACGGATACTAGGTGTAAAGAGAATTACCATAATTTTTATTAGAGATCTTCCGTTTCGGGCGGCACATCATATATTGAGGTGCCGCCTTTCTTGCATCTTTATGACATTTTGAATGATTTTTTGTGTGCTTTACAAAAAATGTGAAATGATAGATAATAAAACAGTGAGTTTTAAAAGGATTATGGAATAATCCATTGTCGGGAGCATGAGCGGTTTGTTATGAAAAAAATTATTACAATTATTTTGACTTTAATTATTGCGGCGATGCTGTTTGTTGGCTGCGATTTTAACAAAAAGTCCGAGCCTATCGCTAAAACGGACTTTTATTTTGATACGGTTATTTCCATTACCGTTTATGATGAAGAGGATGCAAAAATTATCGACGATTGTTTTGATATTTGCAAGACTTATGAAGAACTTCTTAGCAGAACTATTGAGACTAGTGATGTTTCACGCGTTAATAGCTCGACAGAGCCTGTTGAGGTGGATGAAAAGACAGCGGAAGTTATTAATGCAGCCCTTTCTTACTGCGAGGAATCGGACGGTGTTTTTGATATTTCCATTTATCCTCTAACAAAACTTTGGAATATTACAAGTGAGAATCCGATGGTTCCGGAGAAAAACGCAGTTGAATATGCGAAGTCACTTGTTGATTTTAATATTGTTAATGTAGATGGTAGGAAGGTCAGCATTGACAGGACAAATGAGAAAAGCAGTGTCGGCGATATAAATATCGCTTCCGGAATCGACCTTGGGGGCATTGCCAAAGGTTTTATTGCGGACAAATTAAAGGAATACCTTCTTTCAAAGGGTGTGGATTCCGCTATTATTGCCCTTGGGGGCAATGTGCTTCTTGTGGGCGAAAAGCCTGACGGAAGCGACTTTAATGTTGGTGTGCAAAAGCCTTTTGGGCAAAGCGGTGAGGCAATTTGCTATATTAAGGCAAAGGACAAATCTATCGTAACATCGGGCATTTACGAACGCTATTTTGAAGAAGATGGCAAGCTTTATCATCACATCCTTGATACAAAAACCGGTTATCCCGTGGACAACGAGCTTGCAAGCGTTACTATCATTTCGGACTCCTCAACGGATGGCGATGCCTACAGCACAACACTTCTTTCCATGGGACTTGAGAAGGCAAAAACTTTCTTAAAAACTTTAGATGGCATAGAAGCCGTTTTTATCACAAAAGACGGCGAAATTATCTTGACTGACGGATTGAAAATTGACAGTGAAAACGTTATAATGATTAAGTAGCATGAAACGTTATATTTTAAGTGAAATTAGTTTTATGCTCGCAGTATAGATTAAGGGAGAAGAGTAATGAACATCAACGATTTAGTTTCATCAATCAGCTCGAATTTAGACGTTAATCGTCTTTTGGATATTAACAATATCAATCCGACAGCAGCTGTGGAAGCGACAGAAAACTTTTCGAATGTCTTAAACAGCTATCTCGATGAAGATGCGGATTTGACTGCAAGTCAGACTTCCGATAGCCTTCTTTCCGAAATTGCGGGTAAAAATTCAACGGATTACAAAGCTATTGCCGAAGACCTTATGAATTCATCGTCGGGTCGTGAGGTTTTATATCGTCTTTCCCAGACTCAGCTTGCAAGTATTGTTACGGAAACGAGCGACAACGATTCCGCCGAAACCCTTAACAATATTTTAACAGCGGCAAATGACGTTAAAATTAATAATCAGCAGTAGATTTATACTATGAAAAAGCAGGATTTTATTTTAATTTTCGCCCTTCTTGCAGTTGCAGTTGTTGCATTTTTTGTTATCAACAATGTGATTTCAAAGGATGGAGCAAAGGTGCAGGTGCTGGTTGATGGCGAAATTTTTTATGAATATAATTTGGATGAAAACGGTGAATATAGCATAGAAACCGATATGGGAGTAAACACCCTGGTAATCAAGGACAAAAAGGCATATGTTTCCGAGGCTGATTGTCCCGACAAGCTTTGCGTAAAGCAGGGTGAAATATCCAAATCCGGTCAGTCTGTTATTTGTCTTCCCCACAAGCTTGTTGTAACAATTGTGGATGACGAAGGCGAAACTCCTGAGCTTGATGCTATAGTAGGACAGTAAAATGAAAACTAAAAGATTGGCTTATCTTAGCCTTTTTACGGCATTTGCAATAATACTCAGCTATGTGGAAAGTGTAGTTCCCATTAATTTCGGAATACCGGGAGTAAAGCTGGGCCTGGCTAACTTTGTTATAGTCTTGGTGCTGTTTTCCATGAAGCCGGTGGATGCCATTATTATTAACATAGCAAGAATACTTGTTGTGGGAATTTTGTTTGGCAATGCTTTCAGCATCGTATTCAGCCTTTGCGGGGCTTTTGTAAGTTTTCTTTGTATGTGGCTGGTAAAGAAAATCAAGATATTCAACATCATTTCCATAAGTGTTGTGGGTGGTGTCAGCCACAATGTGGGGCAGCTGATTGTGGCGGCCTTCGTGGTTAATTCTTATCAAATCATGTATTACGTGCCGGTGCTTATTATATCCGGCGTTGTAACGGGCGTAATTATCGGAATAATCGCGCAGATTGTTGTTTCCAAGGTTAAGCTGCCGAAGATATATGATTGAAAAAAATCGGAATTGAGGTTTGTATGATATCGTTTATAAAGGGAGAATTGGTCTCCGTTAAAGAAGACAAGATAATAGTTGAAGCCGGGGGTATTGGTTACAACATTTTTGTGCCTACATCTCTGCTTCCAAATCTGCCGCAGACAGGCAGTGAAGTTAAAATATACACATATCTGAATGTTAGGGAAGATGCCATGAATCTCTTCGGCTTTTTAAACGAAGACGATTTGGATATGTATAAGATGCTTCTTGGGGTTAACGGCGTGGGACCGAAGGCAGCCCTTGGAGTTCTTTCAAATATCAGTGCCAACGACCTTCGCATTGCCATAGTTTCGGATGATGCAAAAACAATTGCAAAAGCCCCGGGACTTGGTAACAAAACCGCGCAAAAGATTATCCTTGAGCTTAAGAGCAAGATTGACTTGGAAGCAACCCTTGGAAATATCGAATCGGATGCATCAATCCCCGCAGGTATTAATGATGATGACAGAAATGAAGCGGTGCAGGCCCTTACGGCGCTTGGTTATTCCGCATCGGAAAGCATGAAGGCTGTAAGAAAGGTGCCTATGGATGTTAAGGGCGCAGATGCTATACTTAAGCAAGCTTTGAAAAACTTGTTTTAAAAAGAACACAAATAAAATTCGCTATATACGGGAAATGCAATGGAACGAAGAATAATCAACACTGATATTAATCAGGGCGAAATCGAAATCGAAAATCATTTAAGGCCGAAGTTTTTAAAAGACTACATAGGTCAGGAAAAAATAAAAGAAAATCTGGAAGTCTTCATTAAGGCGGCAAAGACCCGAAAAGAGGCTCTGGATCACGTTCTTTTCTACGGGCCTCCGGGACTGGGTAAAACCACCCTCTCGGAGATTATTGCCAATGAAATGGGCGTAAATATCAAAATTACCTCGGGTCCGGCTATCGAAAAACCGGGAGACATGGCGGCCATTCTTAACGGCTTGTCGGATGGAGATGTGCTTTTCGTGGATGAAATCCATCGCCTTAACCGCCAGGTAGAGGAGATTCTCTATCCCGCAATGGAAGATTTTGCTCTTGATATCATAATCGGTAAAGGTCAAGGCGCAAAATCCGTAAGACTTGACTTGCCTAAATTTACGCTTATTGGCGCCACAACCCGCGCAGGACTTTTAACGGCACCCTTAAGAGATCGTTTCGGAGTTATTCATAAACTTGAATTTTACACAATAGAAGAACTTACAACAATTGTTAAGCGTTCGGCAAAAGTCTTGGATGTGGAAGTCGACGAAGAGGGCGCGGTGGAAATAGCAAGAAGATCCAGGGGCACACCTCGTCTTGCAAATCGCATTTTAAAGCGTGTTCGTGACTTTGCCCAGATTAAATTCGACGGAAAAATCACAAAAGAAGTGGCAGACTACGCGCTGGATCTTTTGGATATCGATAAATCGGGTTTAGACCATATGGACAGAAGCATTTTGGATACTATCATCAACAAGTTCGGCGGCGGCCCTGTTGGACTTGACACCTTGGCTGCGGCTTTGGGTGAAGATGCGGGAACTTTGGAAGATGTTTACGAACCATATCTTGTAAAAAACGGCTTTTTAAACCGAACGCCTCGCGGACGCGTGGCAACGGAAAGCGCATACACGCATATGGGACTGTAAATACAGATACAAATTAGGTATTGATATGAATAATCAGGAAGAGATAAAAGCAAGAATTGACGTGGCCGCAGGCAGAAAAAAGGCCGATTTGGTCATTAAAAATGCCCGTATTTTCGATGTATTTACAGGCGAATTTTTTGATGGGGATTTGGCAATTTCGGGAAGCAGGATAGCGGCTATCGGACAATATTCCGGCGAAAAGGAAGTGGACGGAAGAGGAAAAACCATAGTTCCGGGCTTTGTGGATGGACATGTTCACCTTGAAAGCTCCACGGTTACACCGATGCAATATGCAAAGGTTGCGGTTCCTCACGGTACAACCGCTGTTATGGCGGACCCTCACGAAATCGCAAATGTTTGCGGAATGGCCGGCGTTGAATATATTTTAAAAGCATCGGAAAATCTTCCTTTGGATGTTCATGTTATGATTCCTTCATGTGTTCCGGCTTCGCCTTTCGACGAAAGCGGATATACGATTATGGCTGATGAAATAAAGAAATACCTTGATAATGAGCGTGTTTTTGGCCTTGCGGAGATGATGAATTATCCGGGTGTTATTGCGGGCGATTCGGAAGTGGTTAAAAAAATCGCATATACACATGAGGCAAATAAAGTTATTGACGGTCATGCCCCGGGCCTTCAGGGAGATAAGGTGAATGCCTATATCACAGCGGGAATATATTCGGACCATGAAAACGAAACGGCGGAAGAAGCAATCGAAAAGATTCGCAGAGGCCAGATGGTAATGGTTAGGGAAGGCACGGTTTGCAAGAATCTGGAAGACCTTTTGCCGGTGTGCAAGGCTCCGTATTATCATAGATGTATGTTCGTAACCGATGACAAGCATGCGGGAGACATTAAAAAAGAAGGACACATCGACCATATTATCAGAAAGGCCATATCTTTAGGAGTTGAGCCGAAAATTGCCTATATAATGGCAACGATTAATCCCGCAGACCATTTTAGAGTTCATGATGCGGGAGCAATATGTCCGGGTTACAGAGCGGATTTTGTTATTTTGGATGATTTTGAAAAGGTTGACATAAAACAAGTTTATAAAAACGGAAAATTAGTTTTCGATAAAGATAAGGGCGATGAAGTTATTTTCGATTGGCAAGAAGAATACAAGGCAGATGACAAAATATTAAATACCGTAAATATTGACGATGTTTCTGCGAAAGATTTCCTGTTAAAAGAAAAAGCAAAGGTTATAGGACTTGTGCCAAAAGGTGTTTTAACCACCGATGAAGGATGGGCCGAATCTTACGATTTGTCAAAGGATATAATAAAACTTGCTGTTGTGGAACGTCATCATAAAACCGGTCATATAGGTCTTTGCTACGTAAAGGGCTACGGACTTAAAGAAGGAGCCATTGCAACAAGTATCGCCCACGATTCTCATAATATTATCTGTATCGGATGCAATGACGAGGATATGGCTGTTGCCGTAAACGAGCTTAAGAAATTAAAGGGCGGAATAGCTGTGGTTAAAGACGGAAAAGTGATAGATGAATTGGCCTTGCCTATAGCGGGACTAATGTGCGATTTGGAAGCGGATGTTTCGCAAAAGAAGCTGGGAGATATTAAAAACGCGGCCGGAAAACTCGGCGTCAGCGAAAAAATGGATCCGCTGCTAAATATGTCTTTTGCAAGTCTTGCGGTTATTCCAAACTTACGACTTACGACCCTTGGCGTTGTGGATGTGGAAAAATTTAAGCTTATTTAATAAAATCAAATTTTCTTCACAAAATAAGTTGTTGACGTATAAAAATTATGTGCTATAATGAATTACAGTGCAAGATTAGTACCCAAAGTTGTTGTATTATGCACAATATACAACCGGAGGGAGGTTAGGTGAAACATGTCAAACGTAATAGTAAAAGAAAACGAATCTCTTGACAGTGCATTACGCAGATTTAAGAGAAACTGTGCTAAGGCAGGTATTCAGCAGGAAATCCGTAAAAGAGAGCATTACGAAAAACCAAGTGTTAAACGTAAGAAAAAATCGGAAGCTGCTAGAAAGCGTAAATATAACTAATATTAAGGAATGAACCGGTACATATGTGCCGGTTTCTTTTTTTGGCTCTTTGTCAAGAGTTGGGGTAAAATAATAATTGCCTATCAGGCGGCACTTCATATATTGAGGCGCCGCCTTTCT
>SVDN01000007.1 GCA_015057825.1 Lachnospiraceae bacterium | reverse complement strand
ATATTTTGTCCCCCTTGAATAAATTATGAGATAAAACCTAATTTTTTAACAATAATACCTCTGCCTCAATTATACCATTTGCAATTTTAACATGTCTATTTTTTTATTTTTAATGTCCGCAATGGCTACCACATGAATGGGATTCACTATGATGATCTCCGCATGTATGTCCTTCACCGTGGTGATTACACATTACATTCGGATCGTAATCAAGTTTTCCTGTTAAAAGAGCATTAACCGCCATATCTGCGCTTCCCGAAACTCCACCGTAAAGTCTGATTCCGGCATCCCTTAATGCTGCCTGAGCTCCGCCTCCGATTCCTCCGCAAATAAGAGTATCAACCTTTCCGCCGAAAAGGAATCCCGCAAGCGCTCCGTGCCCCTGTCCGTTTGTATCTACTATTTCCTCGTTTACAACCTTTCCGTTTTCCACATCATATACTTTAAATTTTTCTGTGTGTCCGAAATGCTGAAAGATTTCGCCATTTTCATATGTTACCGCAATTCTCATTGTCTTATCTCCTTTTTCTTTCAAATTTTTCAAAAATGATTTTTGTGAAATATCAAACTTCACATTACCGCCGGAAATAATAAGACTTCTACCCTCGACAAGTACAGTTGCTATCTTTTTTCTTGCGCTTTCATACATTGCGGTTACCGTTGTTCTGGCAACGCCCATTTTTTTCGCGCATTGCTCCTGTGTCAATCCTTCTTTGTCCAACAATCTTATTGTCTCAAACTCATCAAATGTAATCTGCACCGCATCATCAGCCACACTGTCCGTTGGCGCGAAACCGAATTGACCCGGAAGTCCTGAAATTTTCCTGCATTTAGTATTCTTAGGCATATCTTATCCTTTCTGACATATGTCAATATAGAATATAGCAGTTATTCTGACATATGTCAATATAGTTTCACTTAAACCTTTTAAACCGCTTCAACACAATTTGATTCAACCATCAAAAGCCGCCCTGACGTTTATTTTCAATACAGATTATGCTCTTAACTAAGAGGGATAGAAAAATTGCCTATCAAGCGGTGCCTCAACATATGAAGTACCGCCCGGTAGGCAATTATTATTTACCCCAACTCTTGACAAAGAGCCAATTAGTCCAAAACCATCTTTGCGGCGCCGAAGATTCCCGCTTTATTGCCAAGTTGAGCAATAACAAACTTAGTCTCTCTTGCGGCATGGAAGCAATGTCTCCTAAAGGCCTGTTCCACTATATACAAAAACAAATCCGCAGATGCGCAAACACCGCCGCCGATTACAAAGATTTCCGGATCCGCAACGCAAGATACTCTTGCAAGGCTTTCCCCTAAGATTGTAGCAAATTGGTCGATAACCTTGTGAGCTTTAAGATCGTTTTTTCTGGCCAAATCAAATACGTCTTTGGCTTCTCTTACATCCATACCGGCTTTTTTTGCAAATCTGACTATGCCTGTAGCACTGGCATACTGTTCAAGACATCCTTGATTTCCGCAACCGCATTTGTCGATTTCATCGGGATTAACAAAAATATGTCCGATTTCTCCGCCCGAACCATGGGCACCGGCTATTAATCTTCCGCCGCTGACAACGCCGCCACCGACACCTGTTCCGAGAGTAACCATAACTACATCGTCGTAACCTTCCGCAGCACCTTTCCAAGCTTCGCCAAGGGCCGCAACATTCGCATCGTTACCAACTTCAACACGCATTCCCGTAATGGCTTCCATATCGCTTTTGGCATCAACAACGCCCCAACCGATATTAACAAGTTTATTAACAACGCCTTTGGAGTTAACCGCACCCGGAACACCCATTCCAATGCCGGCAATCATCTCCTTAGGAGTATTGGTATCTTTAATGATTTCAGCGATTTTTGCTGCAATATCAGGCAACACATTTTTTCCGCTATCAGATGTATCCGTATCGATAGCAGTCTCATAAACAACCTCGCCATCGTTTGTCAAAAGTCCGATTTTAATAGTAGTGCCGCCAATATCCACACCAAAAGCATATTTTTTGTCCATAAATTCATCTCCCGTAAGTAAATTATTATTCAAAAGAAAAGCAAACGAAATAAAAGCACAAATCTGCCAAATATCGCAACGCAAATCTTATGTAAACTGAATTTCAAACCTAGATGGTTAATAAATTAATTATAATGGATAATACCAATTATGTGCAATAAAATATATGTCATAAACAGATATAATAATTGCTTTATATAAGACAAATCCGGACGTTTATTTTCGATGCGGATTAAGCTCTTAGCTAAGACAGAAAGAAAAGAATTGCCTATCCGGCAAACACATTAAATGGAGTCGCCTTTTGTAAATGAAAATTACAGGCCTAAAGCGAAAGCAAATAGGATTGAATTTAATTACGATTGCGAGGCTTTCGTACATGAGTTGCGCGATGTTAGCCGACAAAGGAGCTTATGTTTGAGCGAAGCGAGTTTAAGCGGTTGTCGGCGAATTGACGAGCGCAACGAATAGAAAACGCAGCGTGTAATTAAATCAAGACTATTTGATTTGGTTACAGGCCTGTATTTAAAACATAAGAAAGGCGGCGCCTCATTATATGAAGCACCGCCCGAAACACGACTTGCGTCGTGCCATTAGTTGTCAATGAGTTTTTCGCCGTCATTCCAGCTGTAGAGTTTACGAAGTTCAGCGCCAACGCTCTCAAGCTGATGTTCTGCATTTCTTCTTCTCATAGCCATGAAGTGTGGACTTCCAACCTGGTTTTCAACAAGCCATTTCTTAGCAAATGTACCATCCTGGATTTCTGTAAGAACTTTTTTCATTTCTTTCTTTGTTTCTTCTGTAATGATACGAGGTCCTGTTACATAATCACCGAATTCTGCTGTGTTGGAAACAGAATATCTCATGCCTGCGAAACCGCTTTCGAAAATAAGGTCAACGATAAGCTTCATTTCGTGGATACATTCGAAGTAAGCACTTTCAGGTTCATAACCTGCTTCAACAAGTGTTTCGAAACCTGCCTGCATTAAAGCAGTAACACCACCGCAAAGAACAGCCTGCTCACCGAAAAGGTCAGTTTCTGTTTCTTCTCTGAAAGTTGTCTGTAAAACGCCGGCTCTTGCGCCACCGATAGCAAGTGCGTAAGCAAGTGCCATGTCGTGAGCTTTGCCTGTAGCATCCTGATGAACGGCGATAAGGCAAGGAACACCTTTGCCTTCCTGATACTGGCTTCTAACAGTATGACCCGGTCCCTTAGGAGCAATCATTGCAACGTCAATGTTCTTAGGTGGAACGATCTGACCGAAATGAATAGCAAAACCGTGAGAGAACATAAGCATGTTACCTTCTTCAAGGTTTGGCTCGATAGATTCTTTGTAAAGTTTAGCCTGTTTTTCATCGTTGATAAGAATCATGATGATATCGGCTTTTTTGGCTGCTTCAGCTGCTTCGTAAACTTCAAAGCCCTGTTTAACAGCTTTATCCCATGATTTGCTGCCTTTGTATAAACCGATAATAACATTACAGCCCGATTCTTTTGCATTTAATGCCTGTGCATGTCCCTGGCTGCCATAACCAATGACAGCTATGGTCTTTCCTTCCAAAAGACCTAAGTTACAATCTTCCTGATAATAGATTTTTGCCATGATAATCATATCCTTTCATAATGGTCGGAATTCCGACTTTTTTTTATTCTTTCGTGTCATTTAGATATTTAAAGCAAAATCCAAGCGGCACATTTATGAAAAAGTTTTTGTATATTTAATCAAACTCACCTGCAAGCATATCGGCGCTTCCTCTTGAAAGACCCGTAATACCAGTTCTTACAAGTTCTTTAACTTCAAAGCCTTTAAGCAATCCGATAAAAGCTTCGAGTTTTGCTTGGTTGCCCGTAAGTTCAATCATAAGAGAATCTTCGGCAACATCAACAATCTTTGCTCTGAATATGTTTGTTACAGCCATAACCTGCTGTCTCTGTTCGGGACCGGCCGCCACTTTAATAAGAACAAGTTCTCTGCAGACGGATTTTCCGTCTTTCAGAATGGTAATATCCTGAACATCTTCAAGTTTTGCAACCTGCTTTTTAATTTGTTCAAGTACCTCATCATCCCCGGTTACTACAATTGTCATTTTTGAAAACTTTGGATTTTCTGTTTCGCTAACAGTTAAGCTGTCAATGTTGTAATTACGTCTTGAGAAAAGACCCGCTACTCTTGATAAAACACCGGCGGTATTTACAACAAGAACCGACATAACCATTTTTTTCATTTCGGCCACATCCTTTCAATGCACTGTTTTAAATGCAATTTATGTAATGCTAAGTGCAAATTTATTAAGATAAAATCTCAATTTCTAATAATGATAACAACAATTACAATGCATGTCAATTTAAAGTTTCAGCACATAAAAGCGATAAAGTTGAATAATTTTCATTTTAAAGTTGAATATTTCTTGTTATAATTCAAAACATCCGAGGCAAGTAAAAAGGAGAGTTCAACAATGAAAAAGCATTGTTAAATCTCTCCTATTCTTATTCTCTTTACGCCGCAGCCCTTCTCGCCTTTGGCTTTTTCTTTTTACATATCTTCAATTTTCTGAATCGTGGATATAAATATAACGAGCTTAGGTAAGCCATCAAAAATCCTACAAGTCCGCCCACCAAAACATCCGTCGGATAGTGAACACCGATGTAAAGTCTCGAAAAGCCAACAAGCACCGCAACTATAATAGCCGGAATGCCGACTTTTTTAGGGAAGCAGAAGAAGAGCACGAATGCTACGCAACAAACTGCAGCCGTATGACCCGATGGATATGAAAAATCATCCTGTTTATCACATAACAGGTTTAAGGCATCAAAAGAATCGTATGGTCTGATTCTTGCCACAATGTTTTTAAGGATAACATTAACAATCAAAACGTTACCGATAAGAGCAGCCATAGCTGTTAAACCAACCGCTCTGTATCTTCTTACGATAAGCATAAAAAGAATAATAAGTATCGGTACCAAACCTTTGTAGCCTATATTTGTGATAATTGGCATGATTACATCAAGCACTGCATTTCTGATATGATCCTGAATAAAAAGCAGGACATTTATTTCAACTGCCGAAATTCCCATATTCTAGCGGTCTCCTTTTCCCTTTTTTATTATGCTTTAATTAGTCTTCCCAATCGGAAACATTATGAAATACTTCCTGAACATCATCGTCTTCATCAAGAAGATCCAATATTTTTGTAAGTTTTTTCTGATCGTCTTCGCTTGTCAAGTCAACATATGTCTGAGGAATCATTGATACTTCGGCCGAAGCCATGGCAATTCCTTCTTTTTCCAATGCTTCTCTTACAGCGCTGAAATCAGCCGGTGCCGTTGTGATTTCAAAAGAATCATCTTCTTCGTTGAAATCTTCCGCACCTGCGTCCAAAGCCATCATCATAAGCTCGTCGGCATCCATTTTGCATTCTTCTTTATCAATGATAATCTGACCTTTTTCATCAAACATAAAGGAAACGCAACCTGTTGTACCTACATTTCCGCCGCCCTTTGTAAAAGCGTTACGTACATTTGCCGCTGTTCTGTTTTTGTTATCGGTAAGAGCGTTTACGATAATTGCGGAACCGTTAGGGCCATAGCCTTCGTATGTGATTGATTCGTAATTTACCGAGTTTGCATCGCCTGCGGCTTTTTTAATACCGCGGTCGATTGTATCGTTAGGCATGTTATTTGCTTTTGCTTTTGCAATAACATCGCGAAGTTTTGAGTTATTTGCGGGGTCAGGTCCACCTTCCTTAACTGCTACTGCAATTTCTCTACCGATGATTGTGAAAATCTTTCCTTTCGCTGCATCGTTTTTTTCTTTTTTGTGCTTAATGTTAGCAAACTTTGAATGTCCTGACATTTTCTTAATCTCCTATCTGTCTTCCTCTTCCACCACAACTTCCTTCGGAAGCTTTACTTCAAGAAGAGATATTATTTTATTTTCAACTGCGAGAATTTTAAACTCACAGCCGTTAACATTAATTGTGCTTCTTTCGTCTTCCTCCGGAATACGACCGAGTTTTGCGGTTATAAAGCCGTTTACGGTGTCGTGTTCATCGTCATCTATTTCGATACCTAAGCTTTCTTCCAACTCATCTATGGTTGTAAGACCCGAAACATGGTATGTGTCATCATCCACATATTGGATATTTGTAATATCCTCATCGTGCTCATCCAAGATATTTCCCACTATTTCTTCCAAAATATCTTCCATGGTAACTAGACCGGCAGTCTGACCGTATTCATCAACAACAATAACCATGTGTGTTTTGGCCTGTTGCATGCGTTTGAACAAATCATCCAATTTTCTTGTTTCCGGAATAAAATGAGCTTTATTCAATATATCATTAATGTCTTTTAAAGCTTTATTCATGTTTGATGCTTCGTTGGCCGCAAGCATCAAATCTCTTATATGAAGAATGCCGATTATGTTGTCAATATCTCCCACATAAACGGGCACCCTTGAAACACTTTCCTCCAAAAGCTTGTTGATAACCTCTTTCAGCGGAAGTTCTCCGTCAACGGCAATTATATTTTTGCGGTGGGTCATAATGTCTTCCGCCTCTTTATCGCCGTATTCGAAGATATTTGTAATCATTTCGGCCTCACTTGCCTCTATAACTCCAAGTTCGTGTCCTTCATTGACCATAGACATGATTTCTTCTTCGGTAACCTCATCATAATCTTTGTCTATATCAATTTTAAACATCAAAAGAATAAGGCGAGCTATAGCTTTTGATGAAGCCGTAATCGGTGTAAAGCCAACCATAAAAGCACTGACTGCCCCCGTAAGATTAATCGCCCAGCTTTTCGAATGATATGAGGCAATTTTTTGCGGAATGTAAACTCCCACGGAAAGATTGAGTACAAGGGATATAATGATTGTTATCAAATAACTAAGCACAACAGCCCAAGTAAAACTTAAGCCCGATAGTGAAAATCTTTCCAGCAAAAACCTTCCCAGACTCACATAAGCAAATATAATAATCAAAATTGTGGTGAGCATGGTTGCGGCCCTTACGGTACCAATCAGTTTAACGGGATTTTCCTGCATTTCTTCAATTTTGGAAATGGCCTTTTGATGATTCTCTTTTTCCTCATCCAAAGCCGAATCCGCAACCGTGTCAATTGCCTCTTGATAGCCGTTTAATATTATGTTAACTATCAAGCAAACTATAATTACAATAATACTAAATATGGGGCTCCCATCATCCATAAATTTTCTTCTCCTTAAAATTATGTCAACTGCTATTTTCTAACAGCAACGCAAGTTACAATATATCAGAAAACAAGCGATTTATCAAGACTTAAGACTTATCTTCTCCAGCTTTGATAATCCCCTGTCTGAAATGCTTCTTTAGTACCCACAATTCGGCCGTTTTTGTAGTAAACTCTCGGTATTCTCTTACTCAAATCACAAGCAAGCTCGTAGTTTAAGATACCCGAAATTTCTTCCAATTCTTCGAAAGTGATTTCTTCACTGCCGTCTTTTCCGATAAGTGTTACTTCATCGAAAAAGTCAACATCATCGATATCCGAAACATCTACCATCATCTGGTCCATGCACACACGTCCGATAATCGGCGCTCTTTTTCCTCTGATAATGACACTGCCTTTGTTTGAAAGGCTTCTCGGATATCCGTCTCCGTATCCGATGGGAATTGTGGCAACTTTTACGGGATGGTCCGCAACATAAGTTGCGCCGTAGCTTACGGTATCTCCCGCATTTATTGTTTTCAAATGCACTATATGACTTTTCAATGAAAGAGCCGGAACAAGTTTAACCTTGTCTTTGTCAACATCTTTTGATGGCCAAAGACCGTATGTTGCAATTCCGGAGCGCACCATATTCATTGCAAATTCCGGAAGCTCTATAAGTGCTGCACTGTTGGAACAGTGTTTTATGGCTATTTCAATTCCTTTGGCTTCAAGCTTTTTAATAAAGTCCACGAAAATATTGTACTGCTTTATTGCCGGCGTTTTGTCCAAACCGTCCGACTCATAAAAATGAGTGAATATTCCCTCGATTTCAATCATGGGAAGCTTGGAAATTTTTATTATTTCTTCAATTGATTCATCTGTGGGAACAAAACCTATTCTGCCCATTCCCGTATCTATTTTTATATGAATTTTGGCGCATTTATCAATAGCAACAGCCGCATCGCTTATGCGTTTTGCTATATCAAAATTAAATGCCGTAAGTCTTATATCGTTTTCAATGGCTTCTTCGTTTCTCGAATAATGGGAATATCCGATAATAAGAATCGGCTGGCTTACATTATAAAATCTAAGATCGCTGGCTTCGTCAATTGTAGCCACGGCGTAAAAATCAACCAGATCCGCACAATGAATCGCAATGGGAACGGCTCCGTGTCCGTAACCGTCGGTTTTAACCACCGCCGCAAGCTTGGTTCCCGGCTTCACATTTGCTTTCAATCGCTGCAAATTGCCGTAAATACAATCCAAGTCTATATCGGCTCTAAGTCTGAAATATTTATCAAGATTCATTATCTATTCCTCCAAGCCCAAGGACTTCATTATATCAACAATCTGATTGTTTATATAATCGATTTGTCCCGCAAGGTTTTCCTTAAATTCTTCGTCCGTTCGTCCGGCAACATTTAACATTATAACATTTTCTATATTATCTACAATATCCGATGCCAAACTTGAGTGCATACCTCGTCTTCTCGATGCCAGCTCACCCGCATATCCGTGGATAAATACCGCCAGAGCCGTAGCATAAAAAGAATCCGGCATTAAGGCATTCATACCTGCGATTATACCCGCAAGCACATCACCGCTTCCTCCTTTTGCCATGGAAGAATTGCCTCGAAGGCTGACCGCCGTAAAACCTTTCTTGGAAATAAGAGTGGAGGCATCTTTAAGAACGCAGATTACTCCGTATTTTCTAACGAATTCCTCTACGCTTCCAAACAAGTTATTTCTTATTTCTTCAATTTTTTTACCGCTTATTCTTTCCATCTCTTTAAGATGAGGTGTTAATATAGCCGGTTTTTCAAGGCTTTTGAGACCCATTAAAAGAGTATCGTCTTCCGCCATCAAATTAATGCCGTCGGCATCAATAATAAGCTGTTTATTAAACTGCCTTGCATATTTCAAAACATTTCTGAAAATAAAGTCGGAAACTTTTCCGGTTCCTATGCCCGAGCCCACAGATACTATATCGGCCCAAGCGATATTGTCCTTTATTGACTCTTCAAGTTGGTTAAGGCTACCGGAAAGAGACAACAATTTCTCGCTGTCATATGTTTCTATTAAAGCTTCAGGGATGGTCTGCTCAATAGCAAGTTTGTTTTCCTTGTCGCTTAAAACTTTAACCAATCCCGCTCCGGTTTTATATGCGGCTTTTGCGCAAAGATGCGCCGCTCCATAAACTTTATTACTGCCCGCAACCACCAATATTTTTCCGAAATCGCCCTTGTTGGAATAGCGTTTTCTTACCGGAATGTTTTGCATATCCGCCTCTGTTACAAAGGCAAGCTCCTGATAAGCATCGTTTCTTTGTTTATCTTTGACATAGTCATTTTCATAAAAAGCCACCAAAGGATGACCGATCAAGCTGCACATGGTGGCATCTGTTATTGTAAGGCCGTTATAAACCGTAAGCCCCGCCTTAACAGGACCGAAAGTTACGGTGATATCGCACTTAAGGGCAACTCCTCTAATGGCTCCCGTATCGGCGCACAAACCCGAAGGAATATCTATTGCAACTTTAAATGCATCCACGGCATTGACATTTTCGATTATTTTTCTTTGAATGCCTTCGATATCGCGTTTCAGACCGATTCCGAATATGCCGTCGATTATAATGTCATAACCCCTTACGGCATTTATATTGTCATCACAATCCACAAAAGAAAGACCTATATTTCTGGCCATTTCAAGCTGTGACAACATTTCATCCGATGCGGTCTCCACGTCGCCTATAAGCATTATGTTAACCTCGGATGGCAATTCGTCGCAGGCTATAATTCTTGCCAGTGCCACTCCGTCGGCACCGTTATTGCCCATTCCGCAAAGAATAAGAATTTTGGGCCTTTTGTTAAAACTTAAAAGTTCTTTTTCTTTCAAGACCTCAAATACGGAATAAGCCGCGCGCTCCATTAATACCAATGAAGGTATTTTCAGCTTGTTTATGGAATAATCGTCAACATTTTTAATTTCCTGTGCAATAACTAACTTGTTCATTAACCCTCCGCTACGGCAAAAGCAACCGCCAAATCATCCTCATCGGATATGGAAACATAAATGCTTTTTATGGCTTTTTCATCTGCGATTTCTTTTGCTTTCCCATGTAACTCCACATAAGGTTTCCCCTTCTCATCGCGCAAAACCTCAATCTCATTAACCTTAAAAGCAAGTCCCGTTCCGAAAGTTTTGGAAACTGCCTCTTTTACAGCAAAATTACCTGCAAACATTGCAGGTGATTTACAAATTTCTTTTTCTTTTTGTGTATATACATGACGCAAAAAAGCCTCTCTTTCACAGGCTTTTTTGATACGTTCTATTTTAATTATGTCTGTTCCTATTCCTATAATCATTCCATGCGATCGTTCCTACTGTTTTTGAGATTGTAGGATAGTGTGAGGAGACTGTCGGATAAGTGAACATTTTCAACCAAAATGCTCGGGCTTGTCTTTAAGTCCACCGGTGTAAAGTTCCATATTGCTCTGATTCCCGATTCTTCGCATATTTCAACCACATTGTCCACTGCTTCTTTAGGAGTTGTCAAAGCAACTATATCAACATTTTCTTCTGCAATAAAATCTTTTAATTTGTTTAAAGGCAAAATTTCAAGTTCCCCAACGCTTTTTCCGATAAGCTGTGGGTTAACGTCAAAAATGCCCAACATATTAAATCCGCGTTTTATAAATCCTTGATATTTGCAAATTGCATGTCCCAAATTACCGGCACCCACAACCACAACATTGTGAGTCTTTTCCACGCCCAATATTTTTGCAATTTCTCCATACAAGAACTTAACATTATAGCCGTAACCTTGTTGTCCGAATCCTCCAAAATTGTTTAAATCCTGACGAATCTGAGATGCAGTTACATTCATCATTCTGCTCAAGTCATCAGACGAAATTCTCTCAACTCCGTTTTCAATAAGCTCGCCAAGATATCTGTAGTATCTCGGAAGCCTGCTGATAACCGCTTTTGAAATCATTTTAACCGCCACTAATATTACCTTATTGACCTTAAAGGTCCATTACCTTTCTTCAGATAAAAATATTCTGTCTTTAACTTAATGATTTGACATTTGAAAAATGCCTAAAATCAACCACTAGCTTAATTATAGGTAGTTTAGCATTTATTGTCAAACAAATATTGTTAAATTTTTCACGTACTTTTTTAAGCCAGCTCTTCCCATTTTTCGATTAATATTTCAAGTTCGCCGTCAATATCGTTTATTTCTTTTGTTATTCTTGTTAATTCCGCCGTATTTGTGGCTATAGCGGGATTTTCAAGTTCAAGATTCAATTCTTTCTTTTTCTGTTCCAAATTATCTATTTGTTCTTCGACTTTTTTAAGATCGTTTTCTTGCTTGCGTTTTGCAGCCTGCTCTTTCTTTTGAGTCTCCCAATCTTTTTTTGACTCGGATTCTTTGACTGTTTTTGTTTCTTTTAGAGCGCTTTCGCTTTTTTGTTCAGCCTTTTTTTGGAGATAATAATCATAATTACCCAAAAATCCCTTAAGGCCTTCTTCACTTAATTCCAAAATACGCTCTGCCGTTTTGTTGATAAAAAAGCGGTCATGGGAAACGTAAAGAATTGTTCCTTCGTATGAATTCAACGCATTTTCAAGAATTTCTTTGGACAAGATATCCAAATGGTTGGTAGGCTCATCAAGTATTATAAAATTGGCCTTCGAAAGCATAAGCTTTGCAAGGCTTACACGTCCCTTTTCACCACCGCTTAAGGACGAAATCTTTTTAAAAACATCATCCGCAGTAAACAAAAACGAAGCCAGTACATTTCTTATCTTTGTATTCGTAAGCTCGGGATAGTCATCTCTTATCTCTTCAAAAATTGTCTTGGAAGGGTTCAAAACATTGTGTTCCTGATCGTAATATCCGATAAATACGTTGCTTCCCAGTTTAAGACTGCCGGCATCCGCCTTTTCTATTCCGTTTATAATCTTGAGTATGGTTGTTTTGCCGCTTCCGTTATTTCCGATGATGGCAACCTTTTCCCCACGCTTAATCTCAAAGTCCAAGCCCTCAAAAAGAGTGTTCTCACCAAAGCTTTTGGAAAGGCCTTTAACACTTAATACATCGTTTCCGCTGATTATTTCCGGCACAAGGCTGATTTTCATGTTGGCGCTTTCTTGCACGGGCTTATCCAGTATTTCTATTTTATCAAGTTGTTTTTCGCGAGATTCAGCCCTTTTGATTGACTTTTCACGATTGAAAGATTTAAGTTTTTCTATTACTTCTTCCTGATGTTTAATCTCCCTTTGCTGATTTAAATAGGCATTTAATTCGGCATTCATTTTTTCCGCTTTCTTTTTGGAATAAGCCGAATAATTTCCCATATAAACGCTTGTATTAGCTCTGTCTATTTCCACAACCTTGCTTACAACATGATCCAGAAAATATCTGTCATGGGCAACTATAACAACAGCTCCTTTATAGTTTGACAAAAAGCCTTCCAACCAGCTTATGGAGTTTAAATCCAAGTGGTTGATAGGTTCGTCAAGTAAAATCACATCGGGTTTGGAAAGCAACAGCTTTGCAAGGGCCAGTCTTGTTTTTTGACCGCCGGATAACACGCTTACCTTTTTATCAAAGTCAGCCTCAGTAAAGCCAAGGCCCTTTAACACTCCAACAATTTCGCTTTTGTAGGCAAAACCGTTTACTCTTTCAAATTCGCTTGTTGCATTATTGTAGCTTTTAAGGCTTTCTTCAAGTTCGGCTCCCTCTTGGGATTTCATTTTTTCTTCAAGAAGTCTTATTTTTTCTTCAAGTTCGATAACATCGGCCTTCGCCTCCAGCATCTCATCATAGATAGTTTTATTGCTGTCAATTTCAGGCATCTGCGGAAGATATCCCAAGCTTTTTTTGTTGGCTAAGCTTACGCTTCCTTCATCTGCTGACAATTCGCCCACAATAATACGAAGCAGGGTTGTTTTCCCTACTCCGTTAATACCCACTATTGCACATTTTTCATTGTCTTCAACATTAAAAGAACATTTTGACAAAATCACTTCTTCGCCAAAAGCCTTTGAAATATTATTACAACTTAAAACCATATTTAACCTCTGATTTATATCTTAAAGAAATCCGCTTTGCGATTTTTGAAAGCGCAAACATAGTTAAATCCCGCCTCTTTTATTAGGGCGTATATTTTATCGAAATCGCGAGCCACGTCTTCCTTAACATGGGCATCCGAGCCTGTTGTAATTATTTCTCCTCCAAGCTCTTTGTAGCGTTTTACAACATCAAAACAAGGATGAGGTTCACCCAGTCCCCGTCTGAAACCGCTTGAATTAATCTCGATTCCTCTGCCGCTTTCTATCAATTCTTTAAGAATGGCATCTATAATGTCCGAGAATTTATTGTATGAATACTTCTCATTTTTTGTGGGAGCATATCTTACAACATAATCAAGATGTCCCAAAACATCAAAGTTTTTAAAACCTTTTATATTCTCATATGTGGATTCGAAGAAACGTCGGAATAAATCCACCTCGTCTTTCCCTTCGAAAAACTCCGGATAATAAGGGTCTTTTCTGTCAAGAAGATGCATGGATCCGATAACGAAATCAAAGTCCGCGGATTTTGCATATTCATCAAGTCTGTTCCAAAGATGATTCTCCAGGCCCAGCTCAATACCTATATTTACTTCAATTTTGTCAGCGTATTTTTTCTTTATAGGCAAAAGTGTATCGAAATACTCTTTTGCATCCACGTCAAATTTTAGATCTTCATAGGGAAAATCAAAATCCTGATGATCCGTAAAACAATATCTGGTTACGCCCCGTTCAATTGCTTTCTTAAGCATATCTTCGGGATTTGCTTCACTGTCTGCCGAAAAGCGGGTATGATTGTGGCAATCAAAATACATCTAATCATCTCCTTGAATTAATGCGAATTTGTCGCTTTGCTAAAACAATTTATCATTCCATTTTTGACCGTCAAATTCAGCCATATAGCAATCGCCGTTTCCGATGTAAATCTTCCAGCACTCGCCCATTGTGATTTTTCTTATAAGGCAAATAACCGCATGAATAACAGCACCGTGGCAAACCACCAAGACCGTTTCGTCTTTATGTTTGACTTTTATATCTTCCAAAAAGTCATTAAGGCGTTCATAAAAATGATCGTATGTCTCGCCTCCCGGCAACGGTTCGTATTTATCCGGGTCCAAAAAGAAATGGTAAATCTGTTTTTCTTTATCGCTAAGCTCCTCATATACCAAATTCTTATAACCGCCGTAGCAGCTTCCTTCCAATTCGCCAAAATCAATCTCTTTTACGCGTTCTTCAATAGTTTGTTCCATTTCCGGACGCAAAATCGATGCTGTCTGTCTGGTTCTTGTAAGAGGGCTTACATACATTTTATCAAATTTCATGCCCTCAATTTTTCCCGCAACTTCTTTAATCTGTTCTTTGCCCGTCTCATTAAGCAAAATGTCCACGCAGCCCTGCATTCTGTGAGCCGCATTCCAATCAGTCTGTCCGTGTCTTACAAATACTGCTTTCATTAATCCACCTATCCACTATCTTTGCATATAAGCCGGTATTTATGACCTGTATGCAATATTATGTAAACTTTCTTTTTTATTTTCGTCTGAGGAAAGATAATTTCGTCTCCGAGGTCAAAACCGCAATAAATATGAGAATAAATCCAACAACAAGCTTAGGAGTCAATACTTCGTGGTAAAAAATCACCGAGAAAACAACGCCAAATACGGATTCCAATGTCATAAGCACCGCAACTTGGGATGCCGGTGTGTATTTTTGTCCGATAGCCTGAAGTAACATTGCAAGCGCAGATGCAAATACCGCAAGATAAATTATCTCAAACAAAGCGCTTCCGCTTAAGACTTGCGCGGAAGGAACCTCTCCGAAAAGCGCCGTTAATATCCAAAGAAATACCGCAGCCGAAACAAACTGAATGCATGTAAGTACGAAAGGATCTCTGTCTTTGGTTGCCACAGCCAAAAGCACCATGTGCAATGCAAATCCGAAGCCTCCGATTAAGGTCATTACATCTCCGAAGCCCATGCTTAAATTGCCGTCCAAGGAAACGAATCCGATACCAATTATGCATATAATTGCCGCTATATAGTTAAATGCATCCGGTTTTACCTTTTTTACAATCCAATAAATAAAAGGTACCAAGATACAATAAATCGTCGTCAAAAAGGCGTTTTTGCCGGGCGTAGTGTAATCAAGACCGATTGTCTGAAACACATAGCTGAATGTAAGGAAAGCCCCCGCCAAGCAACCGTATATTATGTATGATTTATTTATTTTTTTAAGTTTTTTAATAAAAACAAGCACAAGTACCAGCGCCGCAATGGAAAACCTTAAAGCCAGCAAAAAGAAGGTATCAATGCCATCCAAGGCATCTTTAAGTACTATAAATGAAGTACCCCATATAAGTGTCGCAAGCAATATGGCAATTCTTGCACCTGCCATGTATTTTTTTGTCTTATCCATAATCTCTCTTAGAAGAAAAACCGGCAACTGCCGGTTTTATATAAATACTTACAATACACATTTAAGGAAGTTTTTAGCGGCATCGCTTTTGGGATTGTCAAAAATCTCTTCCGGTGTGCCGTCTTCAATAACTTCGCCGTCAGCCATGAAAAGCACGCGGCTTCCCACTTCTCTTGCAAAGCCCATTTCGTGGGTAACAACGGCCATAGTCATGCCGTCTCTTGCAAGTTCTTTCATAACTTCCAAAACTTCACCAACCATCTCGGGATCGAGAGCACTTGTAGGCTCATCAAAAAGCATAACGTCCGGTTCCATGGCAAGAGCTCTGACAATGGCTATACGCTGCTTCTGACCACCCGAAAGCTGTGAAGGGTAAGCATCCTTCTTATCCAATAAATTAACTCGTTCCAAAAGCTTTTCCGCGCGTTTTTTTGCTTCTTCTTCGGAAAGTCCCAGAAGCTTTTCCGGACCGATTGTTATGTTTCTAAGAACAGTCTTGTTGTTAAACAAGTTAAAATGTTGGAAAACCATACCGATTTTCTGACGAAGTTTGTCGATATTGCATTTCTTATCAACAATACTGTTGCCTTCAAAAAGAATGTCTCCGCCGCTTGGCTCTTCCAGGCGGTTTAAGCATCTGAGGAATGTGGATTTACCCGAACCCGAAGGACCGATAACCACAAGAACCTCACCTTTTTTAATTGTCAAATCTATTCCTCGCAAAACGTTTAAGTCTCCAAAACTTTTTGAGAGGTTTTTTACTTCAAATACTGTGTTATTATCGTTCATTTTTACGCAACCTCTTTTCCAAACGTTTTACAAAATATGACAAAATCATAACCATAACAAGATAAATTATTGCTGCACCCATAAGTGGCATAAACGGACTGTAAGTCTGACTTCTGATGATGTCCGCACCCTTTGTTAAATCCTGAAGGGCGATATAGCCCGCAACGGATGTTTCCTTTAAAAGCACGATAAATTCGTTACCTAATGCCGGAAGCACATTCTTGAAAGCCTGAGGCATAATAAAATGAATCATTGTCTGTCTGTATGAAAATCCGAGGCTTCGACCTGCTTCCATCTGTCCTTGGTCCACAGCCATAATACCGCTTCGGATTATCTCGGCAACATAGGCACCGGAGTTAATACCGAATGCAATAATCGCAACTATTACTTTGTCAACATTAACAGATGCAAACACAACAAAGTAAATAATCAAAAGCTGCAAAAGAACCGGAGTTCCTCGAATTATCGTAAGGTAAATATTACATATAAAATTCGCAACTTTTAACTTACCCGTTTTATCGTGTGTCGAACGTATCATACCTACGGTAAAGCCAAGGGCAACGCCCAAAAGCACGGCAAAAAGCGCAACAATAATTGTTGTTTTTAAGCCTTGCACCAAATACATCCATCTGTCGTCTTTAATAAAGTTTATATAAAACTGTTCAGCCATATCTTTTCCTTAAATAAAAGTTTTTGTTAAAATCACAAATGTCACAGCGACTTATTTAAAGACGCTGTGACAAAACAAATTCAAATAATATCCTGCAAATTATTCAGCGGAAATATATTTATCAATTATTTCCTGTAATTTGCCCGAATCTTTTAATTTTGCAAGAGCATCGTTAATCTTTGTAAGCAACTCTGTATTGCCCTTGTCAACAGCGATTGCGTATTCTTCCAAAGCGAAATCTTCATCTAAGATGTAGATGCCTTCGTTCTGTGAAACGAATACTTTTGCAGGTTCGTTGTCGATTATAACACAATCAACTTTTCCCTGAAGAAGAGCCTGAACTGCTTCATAACCTTTGTTGTAACGTTCGATTGTAGCGCCTTCAACATCGCCTGCGTAGATGTCACCTGTTGTACCAAGCTGTACACCGATTGTTTTGCCTTCAAGGTCATCTACTGTTTTGATTTCTGAACCATCTTTTAAAATTACAACCTGGCGAGCTGTTGTGTAAGGATCCGAGAAATCAACCGAAGCCTGTCTGTCTTCCGTAATTGTCATACCTGCTACACCAACATCAGCTTTGCCCGATTTAACAGCTGCAATGATTGAATCGAAAGCCATATCTTCGATTTTAAGTGTCATGCCGAGTTCATTTGCAACTTCTGTCATAATGTCGGCATCAATACCGATGATGTCGCTGCCTTCATAATATTCGTAAGGTGGGAACTCTGCATTTGTTGCCATAACAAGAGTATCACCTTCTGTTTTTTCTTCTTTTGATGAGTTGTCACATCCAAATAATGAAAGTGCACAAATTGCCGCAAGAGCAATAACCACTAACTTTTTCATAACATTTCTCCTATTCATTAAACTTTTTGTCTTTATAGCCTTTAACATATATAAATATGCAAAACACAAAAGTAAAGCACTAAATGCTTAGTGCCTTACTAACATAGAAATTCTATTCCTTTGATAATCTTTTGTCAAGCATTTGAAGCCAATTCACTTTATACATTTTTTGTGTATAACTGTATATTGTACCGATGTTTGTACATTGTGTTTTGGTAAAACTCTTTTAATTGCAATCCGTAAATTGCCGCCTAATCTTCAAATGCTCTTATTCTGTATCTTACGCCCAAGTCATCACAAATCTTTTGACACTGCGCTTCTTCTTCCTTTGTGATGGTTGTATCAACGGTTGTCATCTTAACATCCGGCACGTATTTTTTAACGTTCTTTGCAAAATTCAACATACCGTCAAAGCCGTCGATTCCGAAAATATTTCTGGTAAGCTCATAGTATTTTTCTTTATTTGGTGTATTAAGGCTGATTGAAACGCTGTCGGCCCAGCCCGCAAAATCGGGAGCAGTATCTCTTTTATAGAGCAAATCGCTTAAACCGTTTGTGTTAACACGAATCTTCTTGCCATACTTTTCTTTAACGAATCTGCCGATTTCGGCCATATCGGCAAGTCTTTCCGTTGGCTCGCCGAAGCCGCAAAATACAACTTCTTCGTATTTATCCATATCAAACTTTTCAAATTCTTTTTCCACTTCTTCCACGCTTGGCTCACGTTCTAACCACAAAGGATTGGAACCGTAAACGCCTTCATGTCCGTTTCTTAAGCAAAACACACAGTTGGCATCGCATTTGTTTGTAATATTTACATATAAGCCCTTATATACTTCATATAAGATTGTCATTTTCTTCACTCTTTTCTTTTTATCTTATTATTTTCAAAGAATCGATTATTTCTTCAAAGCAAACGCCATCCGTTACCGGAATGCCGATTTTTTCGCTAACCGTAAGACATTTCTTAACAAAATGGCTGGCGCGCCTTGCGCTTGTTATGAGATCAACGCCGTTAACCGTATCCGCCGCAACTATTGATGCAAAAACATCACCGGTGCCGGAACGCTCGCATCCGATTAAATGGGTCTTATTTATACGTTTTGCAAAACCGCCCTCAATCTTAGCCGTGCATTTTTTACCTTCCCATTCCTTCTCATCATATTTCATGTAAGAAAGATTGGTAACAAACTGACCTTGCGGAATTCCCGTAATTACAACCTTTTTGCAGCCCATATTAAGAAGCTTTTCTGCAAGTTCTTCAAGTTCACGAATCTTCCAGCCTTTAGGCTTGTATGGAGTATCGGTAAGCACACAGGCTTCCGTAAGATTCGGTGTAAGCACATCCGCATAGGAAACAAGACGTTTCATGGCAGCGCACATCTCATCTGTATAGGTAGCGTACTTTTTACCGTAATCACCCATAACAGGGTCGATAATAACCTTTGTTCGCTTGCTTCTAAACTCTTTTATAAATTTTTCCACAATATCAATCTGCTTAAGAGAACCAAGAAAGCCCGAATAAATGCCGTCAAACTTAAGACCCAGCTTTTTCCATTCGGCCATATAAGCATCCATTCGATCGGTATAATCATCGAAATAATAGCTTTCAAAGCCTGTATGATTGGAGAAAATAGAGGTCGGCAAAGGACAGGCCTGCACCTTAAGATGCGAAATAATCGGAATGGACACGGTAAGTGAACATCTTCCAAAACCCGACATGTCGTTTATAACCGCTATTTTCTTTTGATTATTGTGTGATATCTTAGTCATTTTGCGTCAATAATGCGGGCCATGTATTCATTGATAAAATCCCGCTTTCTTTACCAATGATGATTAATGAATAATCATATTTAAACATTTCCAACTTATGCTATATTATCAGATTTTTTATGCATAGTAAATTAAATTAATGTGTTTTTTTAAGCACTTTTATGTTTACATTATTCCTGCTTTATTAAATGCTTTCGTTGAAGATATAAGCTTGGCCAAAGCAATAAATAACACGGCATTTATGGCCGACTCGATTAAAAGTCCCGGAGTGCTGGCAAGCCCCGCAGCCACACTTCCATAAATAATTGCCCCAAAGACCGTATATCCAAAAGCCGCCCATATATTTGCAACAATTGTTCCCACTACAAGCTTTACGCTAAACTTAACGCCTTTCTTGGCAATAAGCAGATAGAAAACAACCATGCCGCCCTTAACAATTATTGTCGGTAAGCACCAAAAGGGAAATCCCAAAAGAAAATCCGCCAAAGCCGGCGCCAAAGCCCCGGATATAAGGCCCGGTCCCCATCCAAGTAAAAATGCTCCAAGCAAAATCATGGTGCTTCCGAGATTAGCATATCCCAGAGGAATCGGAATCTCTATAACAGCGGTGAAAACCAAGGTCAATGCCATCATAACGGCGGTAAAACAAATAGTTTTCGCCCCAATCGCTTTTTTCTTATTAACTTTCGAATCAACAACATTAGTCATCATTCCCACCACATCCTTTACTAAAAAATTAACATTTATCAACCTATCTTTTTAATAGGTTTTAAAAAGTATAGTACAGTTCAAATTATTTGTAAATACTTTTAAAATAATTATTTTGAATTAACGACTAAAAACTTCAAGGTCGCCATCCTTCTATTTTAGTTTGCATATGTTGAAATACAGTCAGACTTCTCAATAATTATAAATGACGTAAAGCAAGCAATCAGGTACAGGAACGAAGTCAGTATCCACTGTACGCGGAAATTAAATAGAATCGGGAATATTTCGAATTGATATCAAAAATGGATTAGGCGAAGATTGATTTAAAATACGATAGCAAGGCTTTCGTTATGAAGAGCACGATGTTAGCTGACAAACAGAGCACTGTTTGAGCGAAGCGAGTTGTGCGGTTGTCAGCGAATAAACGAGTGCGATGAATAGAAAACGCAGCGTGTATTTTAAACAAGCTGCGCCCTAATCCATTATTTGATACCCTAATTATCTTCTTCTTTAACAGTATAAACCGTACGTTTTCTCGCATCCGTATCCTGCTCGAGATATTCATCGTAAGTAGTCATCTTATCAATAAGCTTACCATCAACGATTTCCATAATACGGTTAGCCGTAGTCTGAACAAACTGGTGATCATGGGATGCAAAAAGGATTACACCCGGGAATTTAATAAGACCGTTGTTCAAAGCTGTGATAGATTCCATATCAAGGTGGTTGGTCGGCTCATCAAGGATAAGCACGTTAGATCCCATAATCATCATCTTTGAAAGAAGACAACGAACCTTTTCACCACCGGAAAGGACTTTAAGCTTCTTAACACCGTCATCACCGGCAAAAAGCATACGTCCGAGGAAACCACGAACATAAGTCGCATCCTTAACTTCCGAAAACTGTGTAAGCCAGTCAACGATAGCAAGATCCTGAGTAAATTCATCACCCGGATCCTTAGGGAAATAAGCCTGGGATGTGGTAACGCCCCATTTATAAGAACCTTCGTCCGGCTCCATCTCACCTGCAAGGATTTTGAAAAGTGTGGTTTTTGCAAGCTCGTTTGAACCAACAAAAGCAACTTTATCTTCACGGTTTAAAATGAATGAAATGTTATCAAGCACTTTAACGCCGTCGATTGTCTTTGAAATACCGCTTACTTCCAAAACTTCATTACCGATTTCGCGGTTAGGTCTGAAGTCGATGTAAGGGTACTTTCTTGATGAAGGTTTAATCTCATCAAGCTCGATTTTTTCAAGAGCACGCTTACGTGATGTAGCCTGCTTTGATTTGGAAGCATTTGCAGAGAAACGCTGGATGAATTCCTGCAATTCTTTAATCTGCTCTTCTTTCTTTTTATTGGCCTCTTTACGCTGTTTTAAAATCAACTGGCTTGATTCGTACCAGAAGTCGTAGTTGCCTGCATAAAGCTGGATTTTAGCATAATCAATGTCCGCAATCTGTGTGCAGACTTTATTTAAGAAGTAACGGTCATGGCTGACAACGATTACCGTATTTTCAAAGTTAATAAGGAACTCTTCAAGCCAAGCAATAGCGTCCAAATCCAAGTGGTTTGTAGGCTCATCCAAAAGCAAAATATCTGGATTTCCGAAAAGAGCCTGGGCAAGCAAGACTTTGACTTTTAAGTTACCGTCCAAATCCGCCATCTGTGCGTAATGAAGGTCTGTCTCAACGCCGAGACCGTTAAGAAGCATTGCTGCATCACTTTCGGCATTCCAACCATCCATTGCGGCAAATTCACCTTCAAGTTCGGCAGCCTTAACGCCGTCTTCGTCGGTGAAATCTTCTTTTGCGTAAATGGCATCCTTTTCTTTCATAATGTCGTAAAGGCGACGATTACCCATAATAACCGTATCAAGTACAGGATATTCATCGTATTTGAAGTGGTCCTGTTCAAGGAAAGAAAGACGCTGACCCGGAGTGATTGTAACATCACCTTTTGACGGCTCAAGCTGGCCCGTTAAAATCTTAAGGAATGTAGATTTTCCGGCGCCGTTGGCACCGATAAGACCGTAGCAGTTTCCTTCCGTAAATTTGATATTAACATCCTCAAAAAGCGCACGCTTTCCGAGACGCAAAGTTACATTGTTAGCACTAATCATTAAAATAACCTCTTTCTAATGTAAAAACATGACTATACATCCAATGCTTTATTTTACATTAAATAGAACGCATGTCAAGATATGAATTAATAATTATCATGCCCCGTCCTATTCAGCCACAATGTTAAATACGGTTTCAAAATAAGGCGACACCTCAAATCCTGAAGTGCCGCCCGACAGACAATTATTTTGCCTTAATCAAATGATTCTTTTTTATAACCACGCAGGTAATCAGGCCCGCTCCGGCCATAGACAAGGTGAGTACAAATCCCAAAAGATTTTGCGAATCACCTGTATAAACACTGTTAATCATGGAATTTGCACTAAATGCAACTACATAATCCGATGCATGAGTAAATGCAAGCTCCACTCTTCCGCTTTCAGAAACCAATCCCGAATCCATAATTTCCAGTTTTCCTGCATTGTACCAAAACAGATTTCCGTAAAGTCCTATATATTCATTTCCTGTATTAAAGCTGAGTCTTGCCTTAAAACCAAAATCACCGCTGTGGGAAAGTGAAATCACACGACTCGGCATATCTCCAACAGCTGCTTTAATAGCCGAAATCGGAACAGCATCGGTATCAAATGTCACCTGCAAATTAATGTCCTTTAAGTTGTCGGTATTAATATCATTTCCGTTAATTATCCATCCGTATTCACCCATATTAAAGAACACATCTACATTTTTGCCTTTTGCGATTTCAAGTATATCGCTTGGTATAACCGTAGCAATACTTCCGTCCTGGTTAACCATTGACACTTCAACCGCTACGGCTCTCGAGCTTGGATTGTTAACTGCTTCCATAGTAGCTTCCCAAACAGCAATTATTGCTTCTTCTCTGGTCTTCTCATCCATTGTATATCCGCCGTCCACAATATCATAAGCGGTTTTTGTAGCATTTGCGTTTGCTTTTGCATATGCAATATATAATTCGTTATAGTGTGCCAAAGGAATGCCGTTAATATTACCTGCAAACGTAGCAAGAGTTTTAATATTTCTTACTGTGTCAAATTCGCCATCTCCATATTCGAATGCTATGCCCATTAATAATTCTCTCAAAAGGGAAACATTTGCTTTAAGATCTTCCATATATGACAAAAGTCTGTTTTTATAGTATTCACCGTTTATTTGCCCGCATTTTTCAACTATTTTTGCAAGCGATTTATCAATGGCAATCTTCATCTTTCCGTCCGCCGCCTCGGCAAAGTTAGCATATGTGTCTATTACAACCTGTTGTTCATCTTCGTCTTCAATTTTTTGTTTTTCCGTTAAGAAAATCGGCTTGAGGGCTTCTATAACTTTAGAAACCTTGCAAGTCAAAATCATCACTGTATGATCTTCATCAATTACGTATTCCTCCAACGGCAAAGTAGCGGCTCCTTCCGTAAACAGTGCCAATGATAAATTTATAATGGTATACAATGCATTACGAGCGTACAGCGCCGAGGCATAAACCTCACCATCCTTGTAAACCAGACTTCCCTCTTCGGCACCGTAATACAAGGCTTTTGCAAAGTATTTAAGGCTTTCTTTGTTAATTGATTGATTACCGTACAATTCATCTTCGGATTTAATATTCGGATTATACTTATTTATAACAGAATTTACAACCATAATGGCAATCGGCTGATCTTCCGGTACCGCATCAGCTATCACGCCTGCAATCTTATCCGATATTTCTTTATCCATATTATCGCCCACAAGCTTTCCAAAATCCGCTATCAGATTATCGCCTGTATATGTATTGTAATCAATATCTTTTCCCATAAAATAGCCAATCAAATCTTCAAGAGCGATAGCTGCGGCTTCATCCTCATTTTCTGCATCCCCGCTTGCTTCAAGTTTTTCGTCGGCATAAGCTATAGCTGAAAGAATAAGAGGAATTATAAACTCTGTTGCGTCAATATCGTCCCCATACATCGGTATGCACAAGCCATAAATACCCGCAAGTGCTTTGAGAGTATCTTCATATCCTCCCGAAACATAATCAGCGTTTGTATTAGCAATATCTGCAAGTCCGGAAAATCTTTCATTCCAGAACTCATCCATTGTCAGGCTTTCGGCCTCCGGATCGTTAACAAGAGACATTGATGTAATATCAACTGTTTTTGCGTGAAATCCACCTGCATTAAGATACTTATTGTAAGAATAAAGGTTAATCTTGGCGAGTTCTTCCAAGAAAGCACTTTCCGATGCGTTTTCATGATTTACGTCAATATCTGTTCCAAAACGTTCAAAGTTCCACTCTACAGGCGGAAGTTTTGTAATTAAATCATTATAATTAATTAGATTTCTTATGCCTTTAAAATCATCACCATGTATACTCAAAGTTCCGCCACCGGTATAAACATAGGCCTCACCCGGAGTGTCATTTACATAAGCGGCATCATCATTGCCTCGATAACCTTCAACGCTTAAAAATTCGCTCTTTGACACGTTATCTTTAACAGTTGCGGGTGTTGCAAATGTGTAACAATAAACATCTTCCGGAGTAATGCTTACCTTTCCGTCAAAATAAGCAATACCGCCTCCCGCAAAGAAACCTCCAAGGTCATTGGCAAGAGCCGAACCCCTGCTGTGTCCCGAAATCCATACCTTAATGTTTCCGGATATGTTATTATCCGAAATATATTTTTTTACGAAACGCAAAATTTCATCTCTTCCTGCTTTAAAGCCCTGATGTACATTCCCGCTTCCGACCTCAAAGTTTCCGACCCACTCTGCTTTATAACGTGCGCTTCTGGGAGCTATTGCAAGAAGAGTATATTCTTTGCCGTTATATGCCTTGATATTTCTATGCCCAACTATTACTGCTGCCGAGTTTTCCTCTCTTTCAAGCGAGTAATACTTATTTGCCGTAACATCTTCAAATCCCATGCTTATTAAGAATTCACGGGCATTTTTTGAATTATCCGTATAATCGACTTCATATAAATCTATGCCATCACCGCAACGGCTGGCTGACGAAATAGCTAGCTGCGATGATAAAACTTCCAGATTGGCACTAGGAAGAAACGATGACTGTTTAAAAAAGGCATCGCTGTAAATATATCTGTCACTTTCCTGAATATTGCTGTTTTCGTTTGAAGTATAATTATAGATACCCGCAATTAATTTTTCCGCGGCCGGAAACGTCTCGGCGCCGGTCCTCGTTGCCGGAAGGCTAATCGCAAAAACCATTGTAATTACAAGAAAAGTTGCTATAAATCTGTATTTTTTCATATCCCCCGCTCCTCTCTAACACGCTAAAAGCTAATAATACTATAATAAATATATCGTAATATTATTTTAACTTAATATTGCTAAAATGTAATTGTTTTGTGAATATTCTGTTAACACCTTTCCTCTTTGCTATAAAAAATGCCTTTTACTCACATTCATATATTAAGTCGCCGTTAAATTGCGTGAAGAAAGGCGGTGCCTCAATATATGAAGTACCGCCTGATAGGCAATTATTATTTATAAGCTTTTAATTCTCTCAATCGCTTCTTTTGTGTTTTCGTAACTGCCAAATGCCGTAAGCCTGAAATATCCCTCTCCGTGCGGTCCAAAGCCTACACCGGGAGTACCTACAATGCCGGCCTCTTTTAAAAGATAGTCAAAAAATGCCCAACTATCCATTCTATCAGGTGTTTTAAGCCAGATATAAGGGGCGTTCACGCCGCCGGAAACCGTATAACCCGCACTTTTAAGTCCATCAAGAATACAAGAAGCATTGCGCATGTAATATGCAATCTGTTCCTTTATCTGCGCCTTGCCCTCATCGGTATACACAGCCGCTCCCGCTTTTTGTACAATATAAGGAGCACCGTTGTATTTTGTGCCGTGTCTTCTTGCCCAAAGGCTGTGTAACATAACACCATCAACTTTCAGGTCTTTTGGAATTACCGTGTAACCCAGTCTTACCCCGGTAAATCCGGCGTTTTTTGAAAAAGAATGAAGCTCGATTGCACAGGTTCTTGCACCGTCACATTCATAAATGGAATGCGGTACATCGTTTTCCGATATATATGCCTCATAAGCCGCATCGTAAATTATAACGGCACCGATTTTATTTGCGTAATCAACCCATGCCTGAAGTGCCGACTTGGTAATCGTGGCACCTGTAGGGTTATTAGGGAAGCAAAGATAAATAAGATCCGGTTCTGTCTTTGGAAGCTCAGGTGCAAAGCCGTTTTCGGCACTGCATGGCATATAAATAACATCGGACCAAACTCCGTCATCTCTCGCTGTACCCGTACGACCTGCCATTACGTTGGTATCCACATAAACCGGATAAACAGGGTCGCAAACAGCGATTTTATTATCAACCGCAAAGATTTCCTGAATGTTACCGGAATCGCTTTTGGCACCGTCGGAAACAAAAATTTCATCCGCTGCAATATCGCATCCCCTAGCCTTAAAGTCGTTTTCCGCAATTGTATTTCTAAGAAATTCGTAACCAAGGTCCGGAGCATAGCCTTTAAATGTAGCCTCATCCGCCATTTCATCAACAGCTCCGTGAAGTGCTGCAATTATTGCAGGCGCTATAGGCTGTGTAACATCACCTATACCCAGTCTGATTATTTTTTTATCCGGATTTGATGACTCAAATTCTTTGACTTTCCTTGCAATATCCGAAAAAAGATAACTGCTTTTTAATTTTAAATAATTATCATTTATTTTAACCATTTTTTTACTTCTCTTTCCCTAATTTACTATGCTTTGTTGATAACTTTATGTAAACCTACTATAATCTCCAAAATAGAAATCCGGATTGTATTTAGTAATCAATTACGCCGTCAAATACAGTTGTTGCCGGTCCTGTCATAAATATCTCGTCTGTTTTTTCTTCCCATTCGATATTTATCTTTCCGCCAAGGACTTCCACTTCCACGCTTCTGCCGCATTTTTTGTTTAAGAAACAAGCAACCGCAGTAGCGCAACAGCCCGTGCCGCAGGCAAAAGTCTCGCCTGTACCGCGCTCCCAGACGCGCATTTTTACATGTTCTTTGTCTATCACCTGTACAAATTCCGTATTTACGCGTTTTGGAAAAGCTTCGTGGTTTTCAAACAAAGGACCTACTTCTTCAATGTCCAAATCCTCGCATTTTTCTATAAAAGTAACGGCATGAGGATTTCCCATGGAAACACAGGTTACAAAATACTCGTCTCCGGCAACCCACAAAGATTGGTTAACTACCATTTCATCCAAGTCTCCCATATTTACGGGTATTTCGGCCGGTTTAAGAATAGGTTTTCCCATGTTAACTCTAACCTTTTCAACTTTGCCGTCTTTAACAAAAAGCTTAAGTTTCTTAACGGCGCCAAAACTAACCACATCGATTTCCGTCTTGTCGGTCAAGCCGTAGTCGTAAACATATTTTCCTACGCATCTTATGCCGTTTCCGCACATTTCCGCACGGGTTCCGTCGGCATTCCACATCTCCATTTCAAAGTCGGCAACATCACTTGGATTAATAAAAATCACGCCGTCCGAGCCAATGCCGAAATGTCTGTGGCTGACCTGTCTTATAAAGTCGGGCTTTTTGTCCGCATCAATATGCTCACTAAAGCCGTTAATATACACATAGTCGTTTCCGCAACCATGCATTTTGGTAAACTTAATCTCCATAACATATCTCTTTTCTATTATTATTTTACCTGTCTGTGTTTAACATCAAAATCATCTGTGCCGTTTCCACCAGACTCCTGCCCGTATCCATGCTGCATTTTTGAATATATCTGTAGCTTTCAGGCTCCGTCATGTTGTTTCTTTCCATAAGAACCGCTTTTGCTTCGTTCAAAGTTTTTTCATCCTCGGGGCTTCTTGCCTTCGGTTTTTTAAACTTCTTCCTCACACGACGGTATAACATTTCCTCAAGCATCTCTATTGTGTTAATGAGATCAGCGTATTTAAAAGGCAAAATCACACGTACCACATGCTCCAAATCGCCGGTATATTCATCTCCGGAATCCAGCAATATCATTTCAAAAAAATCCGGTAAATATCCCACCAATTCCCTGTAACTTAGGTCATTGAGCCTTTTGGTACATATAACAATCCCATAGTCCGCATTGTTGGCTTGGCTGAGCACATCTGCTCCAAGGCTTACGGCGCTCACCTGCTCCATCCCATGTTTTCTTAATGTGTCGGCTATTCTGTTTGCATCATTGGATTTAGGCGTAGCAACAATAATGCTAGCCATATATGCCTCCTAAATTACATTCTTACAAGATATTTGTTAACTTCCCAATCGGAGACCTGGAGCATATAATCTCTCCATTCCTCGTATTTGATTTTTGAATATACTTTTACAAAGTCTTTTCCTAAAACGCTTTTGATAAAGCTGTCTTTTGTCATAATATCCAAAGCATCTTTTAAATTTTCCGGAAGATTTCCAAGACTTGAATCATCGTCAAATACGCATTCCATCTTGTTTTCGATACCGTCAATGCCCGCAGCTATTGCAACAGCTATGGCAAGATAAGGATTTGCCGCGGAATCGGGGAATCTAAGTTCCACCTTTGTTTCTCCGAAACTTTTATGAATCTTAACAAGACTTGATTCACCCTTTGTTGCGCAATTAATAACATTAGGAGCATCAAATCCCGACATGATCCTCTTGTATGAATTTACTATAGGATTGGTTATGGCGCACATTGCCTTTGCATGTTTAAGAATGCCGCCCGTAAAATATTTGGCTTCTTTTGTTACTGTTTCATCAGCTTTTTTCGGCTGAAATACATTTTTGCCGTTTTTATATAATGAAATATTAAGATGCATGCCGGAACCTGCCGCATCAGCCTTTGGTTTTGGCATAAATGTGGCATAAAGACCGAAACGTTTTGCGATGGATCTTACCGCAAATCTGAAGGTCATGATAGAATCGGCAATTTCCAAGCCTTCCGTTTCTTTAAAGTCTATTTCGTGCTGACCCGGTGCCTTTTCATGATGTGATGATTCAATTTCGAATCCCATTTCTTCAAGATTAAGCACCATATCTCTTCTGGCATTTTCGCCAAAATCAATCGGTCCCACATCCATATAACCGGCCTGCTCATGTGTGATGGTTGTAGGCATACCGTCATCATCCACATGGAATAAGAAAAATTCGCATTCAGGGTCAACCACGGCTGTATAGCCTTTTTTCTTCGCATCATCCAAAACACGCTTTAAAATTGCGCGAGGACTGCATTCCAAAACTTTGCCGTTTCCTGCACAAACATCGCATGTGAATTTGGCAACCTTACCCTGCTGAGGTCTCCAAGGGAGAATTACAAATGAATCAAGATCCGGTTTTAAATACAATTCCTCATCAATACCCGCATTGCCGTCCACAAGACCCGCTCCCGCAAAGCTGTACTGATTGTCCAAAACCCTGCCCATCTGGCTCGGAGTAACCGCAATGTTTCTTAAATTACCGAGAATATCCGTAAACTGTAAACGAATAAACTCAACATTTTCTTCTTCGATAAGTTCAAATATTTCTTCTCTTGTTTTCATGAATTTCACCTTAGCGCAGGCCGGTTGCTTAGCTTGTGAACTGCCTGCTTTTTCACAAACCTTTTAACTGTCATGTTACAAATTGGAATATCCCATTAAAGATTCATCCACTTCTTTTGCAACGGCTCTTCCTTCCGCGATTGCCCAAACAACAAGGGATTGACCGCGTCTTGCATCGCCTGTTGCAAATACATTTTTCTTTGATGTTTCAAAGTGACCTTCCTCTGTTTTGATATTCGTTCTTTCGTTACATTCTACACCAAATCCATTGGCAACGTAACCCTCGCAGCCTAAAAATCCCGCTGCTATTAAACAAAGATCGCACTTGATTTCTTTTTCACTTCCCGGAACGTTAACCATAGACATTTTGCCGTTTTTGTCCTTTTCCATTTTGATTTGAACGGTTTTAACGGCTTTTAAATTGCCCTTTGCATCTTTGACATATTCCTTAACCGTCGTAGTATAAAGACGAGGGTCATTTCCGAAAAGTGCTATAACTTCTTCTTGGCCGTAGTCTGTTTTAAGGACTTTCGGCCATTCCGGCCATGGGTTTGAAGGAAGTCTTTCTTCCGAAGGTTTAGGCATCATTTCAAGCTGAACCACATTTGCGGCCCCCAGTCTCAAAGATGTGCCCACACAGTCATTTCCTGTGTCACCGCCGCCGATAACAACAACGTTTTTGCCTTTGAGGCTTCCGAAACTGAAATCCTTCTTGGCAATCAATTTATCCGAATCATACTCTAAATCAATAAGATTTTTGCTGACTTCTTTTAAGAAATCCACTGCAAAATAAATACCTTTTGCATCTCTGCCCTCTGCTTTTACATCACGAGGATTTGATGCGCCGCAAGCAAGAATTACGCGGTCGTATTCTTTAAGGAGTTTTTCCGGCTTGATGTCTTTACCCACATTTGTGTTACAGATAAACTTAACGCCCGCATCTTCCATAAGTTTGATACGTCTGTCAATTACGCGTTTATCAAGCTTCATGTTTGGAATACCGTAACGAAGAAGTCCGCCTATGCGGTCGCTTCGCTCAAAAACCGTAACATCATGGCCTCTGCGGTTTAAAAGCTGTGCTGCGGCAAGTCCGGAAGGCCCGCTACCGACAATGGCGATTTTTCTACCTGTAGATGCACCCACTTCTTCCTTAACAAGGCCTTTTTCATAGGCATATTCGATAACTGTTTTTTCGTTTGCTTTTGTTGTTACCGGTGCATTATGTAAACCGCATGTACAAGCTGCCTCACAAAGTGCCGGGCATACTCTTGATGTAAATTCCGGAAATGAGTGAGTTTTGCTTAAACGCACATATGCCTGCTCAAGATTTCCCTTATATACAAGATCATTTACCTCCGGAACAAGATTGTGCAAAGGACAGCCCGATGCCATTCCGGCTATAAAAACACCTGCCTGGCAAAAAGGAATACCGCATTCCATACAACGGGATGCTTGAGCGCGCTGTTCCTCCAATGTAAGCTTTCCGTGAAATTCTTCAAAGTTTTTAACTCTTTCAAGGGGTTCAACAATAGCCGCATCTTTTCTTTCAACTTCCAAAAATCCTGTCGCTTTTCCCATTCTTATTCCTCCTTTCCTTCACATGCCGCATAAAATGCTTCAACCTGTGCGTCTTCCAAATTAAGTCCTTTATTTCTGAACTTTGTTGTAAGCATAATAATCTTCTTATAATCCGTAGGAATTATCTTTTTAAAGTGTTTTAAGTTTCCGTCCAAATCCTTAAGGATTTCTTTTGCTTTGCCCGAAGATGTGTATTTAACGTGATTCTCAAGCATTACTCTCACATTGTCGATATCTTCGGTATCTTTAACGGCTTCCATAAGAACAAGCTCATGGTTTAAGTTTCTGTAAAGCTTGTTATCTTCGTCGTAAACATAAGCAATACCGCCGCTCATACCGGCCGCAAAGTTTTTGCCCACAGGACCGAGAACCACAACTTTACCACCTGTCATATATTCCAAGCCATGCTCGCCAACGCCTTCAACTACGCAAGAAGCCCCTGAATTTCTGACACAGAATCTTTCACCCGCACGACCTGCAATGTAAGCCTCACCGCTTGTTGCGCCGTAAAGAGCAACGTTACCTGCAATTATGTTTTCTTCAGCCCGGTAAGCTGCATCCTTTGGAGCCTTAACGATAATCTTACCGCCGGAAAGGCCTTTACCCAGGTAATCATTGGCATCGCCTGTAATATCAAGAGTTAAGCCCTTAGGAATAAATGCGCCGAAGCTTTGTCCCGCGGAACCCGTACATTTTACGCTTATGCTATCATCTTCAAGACCGCTTGCATTTTTCTTTGTAATAACAGCACCAAGGAGTGTTCCAAATGTCCTGTCTACGTTTGAAATCTGCATTTTAACGCTTGTCTTTGTACCCTTTTCAATAGCTTCTTTGATTTTCTTTGAAGAAATAAGGGATTTTTCATCTTTGGTCTTTTCAAGTTCAAAATCGTATAATGACTTCTTGCTTGAAATCTTAGCCTTTTCTTCACCGGCAATGATTCTGTCCAAATTAACCTTGGCCGCATTGCCTGTTAAATTCTCTTTTTTCTTTAATAAATCTGTTCTTCCCACTAATTCATCAACGCTTTTAACGCCAAGTTTAGCCATATATTCGCGAAGATTTTCAGCGATGTAGAACATGAAGTTTTCAACATATTCAGGCTTACCTGCGAAACGTTTTCTGAGTTCGGGATTCTGTGTTGCAACACCCATCGGACATGTATCAAGGTTACAAATTCTCATCATTACACAACCAAGACTTACCAATGGTCCCGTTGCAAAGCCGAATTCCTCGGCGCCCAAGATTGCCGCAATGGCAACGTCTCTACCGCTCATAAGTTTACCGTCTGTTTCTATAATAACTTTATCTCTAAGTCCGTTTTTAATAAGTGTCTGGTGTGTTTCCGCAAGTCCAAGTTCCCACGGAAGTCCCGCATTGTGAATAGAACTTATGGGAGCCGCTCCGGTACCGCCGTCATAACCGGAGATCAAAACTACCGCTGCGCCTGCTTTTGCAACGCCGGATGCGATGGTTCCGACTCCTGCTTCGGATACAAGTTTTACCGATATTCTGGCATCTTTATTCGAGCACTTAAGGTCGTAGATAAGCTGAGCCAAATCCTCAATTGAATAAATATCGTGATGAGGCGGTGGTGAAATAAGACTTACACCCGGTGTTGAATGTCTTGTCTTTGCAATCCAAGGATAAACTTTGCCCGCAGGCAAGTGTCCGCCTTCGCCCGGTTTTGCGCCCTGTGCCATTTTTATCTGAATTTCTTTTGCACTTGCAAGGTATTTTGATGTAACGCCGAAACGTCCGCTGGCAACCTGCTTGATTGCCGAACTTCTGTCGTTCTTGCTTCCCGCGGATGCGATTCTCTCATCCGATTCGCCACCTTCACCGCTGTTTGATTTGCCGTGAATGTGGTTCATTGCGATTGCAAGAGTTTCATGAGCTTCTTCCGAAATCGAGCCATAGCTCATAGCACCTGTTTTAAATCTTTTAACGATATTTTCGGCAGGCTCTACTTCGCTTATATCAATGCCTTTTGCAGGATAATTAAAGTCCATAAGGCTGCGAAGATATCCGCTTTGCTCACCATCAATCATTTCCGTATATTGTTTAAACTTTTCGTAGTTTCCTTCTCTTGTAGCACTCTGAAGCATATGAATGGTGCGAGGGTTGTAACGATGAAGCTCGCCCTGAGCTCTCATTTTATGCTCGCCTACACTTTCCAGAGTCAAATCGCTTGAAAGACCAAGAGGATCGAAAGCCTTCGAATGCTGAGCATCCACCATAGCCTCAATGTCCGATAAACCGATACCGCCGATTCTTGAAATAGCTCCGGTAAAGTATTTATCAACAACCCCTTCATCAATACCCAAAGCTTCAAACATTTTGCTGCCCTGGTATGACTGAATGGTTGAAATGCCCATTTTTGACGCGATTTTAACAATACCGTTTATTACCGCATTATCGTAGTCCGAAACGGCTGCATAGTAGTCTTTGTCAAGATTTCCCGATTTAATCAAATCCGCAATGGTAGCGTGAGCAAGATATGGGTTAACCGCGCTGGCACCAAAGCCCAAAAGTGTTGCAAAATGATGCACTTCTCTTGGTTCTCCCGATTCCAAAATAAGGGAAAGTGCAGTACTCTTTCTCATTTTTACCAGATGCATATGTACTGCAGCCACTGCCAAAAGAGATGGAATTGCAACATGGTTTTCGTCAACGCCTCTGTCGGAAAGAATAAGCACGTTTGCTCCTTCATTGTAAGCTCTGTCAACCTGAACAAAGAGCTGCTCGATTGCTCTCTCTATCGGCGTACTCTTGTAGTAATTGATTGAAAGCTTTTCAACCTTAAATCCTTCTTTGCTCATATGCTCGATTTTAAGCAAATCAAGGTCGCTAAGGATTGGATTTTCGATTTTTAAAACATGGCAGTTTTCAGGCTTTTCTTCAAGTAAATTGCCGCATTTACCCACATAAACCGTTGTTGATGTAACGATTTTTTCTCTTGCCGCATCAATAGGCGGGTTTGTTACCTGGGCAAACATCTGCTTAAAATAGTTAAACAATGGCTGATATTCTTTAGAAAGAACCGCAATCGGCGTATCTTTACCCATGGCACCGATATGCTCGCCTCCCGTGCGTGCCATTGTACCGATTTCCTCTATGCAGCTTTCGTATGTGTAACCGAAAGCTTTTTGCTGGCGTAAAAGGTCATCACCTGTATATTCTTTAATCCTTGTATTCGGAATATGTACTTTGCTTAATGGAAGAAGGTTGCTGTCAAGCCATTCGCCGTATGGTTCCTTCTTCGCATATATTTCTTTGATTTCTTCATCCGTATAAATCTTGTTTTTAACAGTATCTATAAGAAGCATTTTGCCCGGATGAAGACGTTCTTTCTTAACAACGTGGGCTTCATCAAGTTCAAGCACACCTACCTCGGATGAAAGGATAAGGCGTCCGTCATCCATAAGATAATATCTTGAAGGACGAAGTCCGTTTCTGTCCAAGATTGCGCCCATTACATCGCCGTCCGAGAAAAGGATTGATGCAGGGCCATCCCATGGTTCCATCATGGTTGCATAATATTGATAAAAATCTCTTATTTCTTGAGAAATAGTATCATTGTGTGTCCAAGGTTCCGGAATGAGAATCATAGCTGCAAGTGCAGGCTCCATACCGCTCATAACAAAAAATTCCAAAGCATTGTCAAGTCTTGCGGAGTCGGAACCTTCCGTATTGATAACAGGCAAAATCTTTGTCATTTCCTCTGTTGTAAAGCCCGTAGCCTTGATTGTTTCTTCTCTTGCGCACATTTTGTCCACATTACCTTTAATGGTGTTAATTTCACCGTTATGAACAATCATGCGATTAGGATGAGCCTTTTCCCAACTTGGATTTGTGTTTGTTGAAAAACGCGAATGAACCATTGCAATGGCTGATTTATAAGCAGGATCCTGAAGGTCGCTGAAAAATGTACGCAACTGGCCAACAAGGAACATACCCTTGTAAACGATGGTTCTGCATGAAAGAGAAACCACATATGAATTATCATTACTCTGTTCAAATACACGTCTTACGATGTAAAGCTTTTTATCAAACTCGAAATCCGTTTTGATGTTTTCCGGTTTTTCGATAAATACCTGATATATAGAAGGCATACACTCTCTGGCCTTTGAGCCCAAAACCTCTTCATGATTGGGAACTTTTCTCCAGCCAAGGATTTTTAAATCTTCCTTTTCGGTAATTACTTCGAACATTTTCTGCGCACGCATACGCTTAAGCTCGGAATCCGGAAAGAAAATCATGCCAACGCCGTATTCTCTTTCACTCCCAAGTTCAATGCCATCCGCTTTACAGACTTTCTTAAAGAAGTCGTGAGGAATCTGTGTAAGAATACCTACGCCGTCGCCGGTTTTTCCTTCGGCATCTTTACCTGCTCTGTGTTCAAGGTTTTCAACAATACTTAAGGCATCCTCCACAAGTTTGTGGTCGCGTTTGCCCTTAATGTTTACCACCGCACCGATTCCACAGTTATCGTGCTCAAATTCTTTGCGATACAATGTCTTATAATTACCCATGTGTCCTCCTTTTCTCTACATGTCCCAATTAATAATCTTCAAAGAACCTCTCATACCAAATTAAGAACATATATACATTCCATATGTGTCTGCTATAATCTGCTTTCCCCAATTTGTGTTCATCCAAAAGCTTAATAAGTTCTTTTGTATTAAAGAACTTTTCCGCTTCTTTGCTTTCAAAAGCTTTCTTAACTATTTCATAGTATTTGTCTGATTTAAGCCAAATTCTGATTGGCACCGGAAAGCCCAATTTTTTCTTTGTGCTTACCTTACTTGCAAGGTCACGAGCCGCCGCCTTTCTGAAAGCAAGCTTTGTATTTTCGTCGCTTACCTTATATTTTGCAGGAAGGGTTTTTGCAAGTTCAAAAACCTCTCTGTCAAGGTAAGGAACCCTGCTTTCAAGGCTGTGGGCCATGCTCATTTTGTCCGCTTTAAGCAAAATGTCGCCAATAAGCCAGAAGTTTAAGTCGATGTATTGCATCTTTGAAATATCATCAAGATCCTTTACTTTGTTATAAAAGCCCTTTGTAATGTATTCCGGCTTAGACCCTTTGCTTTTATATTTTAAAACTTTATCTCTTTGCTTCTTTGTGAAGATATAAGCATTTCCGATAAAGCGTTCTTCAACGGATTTGCTTCCTCTTACAAGAAAGTTTTTGCCTTTTACACCTCTTGGTATAACAGCTGAAATGCCTGCAGCTGCTTTTCTAAAAGGCTTTGGTATTTTTTGATATCCCTTTAATGACAAAGGCTCGTGATAAATGTTATAACCACCGAAAAATTCGTCCGCCCCTTCGCCGGAAAGCACGACTTTTACATGCTTTGCAGCCTCTCTGTCAACAAAATAAAGTGCTGCGGCCGCAGGGTCCGCCAAAGGCTCATCCATGTAATATTGGATGTTTGGAAGCTCTCCCCAAAATTCATCTGTAGAAATAATTGTGCTGATATTTTCGATGCCTACAGCCTTTGATAACTCTTCGGCATAAGGAATTTCATTATATTTTTCATAATCAAAACCAACGGTAAATGTCTTTGCACCTCCGAAATTTGCCACCACGTAGCTTGAATCCACGCCGCTTGATAAAAGGGATGCCACCTCAACATCACTTACCATATGATAATTGATTGATTCCTTTACTGTTTTTTCTATGTCATTTGCAAATTCTTCAAATGACTTATCTTCCTTTGGACAAAGCATAGGGTCGAAATATCTTAATACAGTCATTTTGCCTTCCTTAATTGTCATATAATGACCCGGCATAAGCTTGAATATTCCTTTGAAAAAAGTCTCTGGCAAGACCGAATATTGAAATGACATATACTCTTCCAAAGCTCTTAAGTTTACCTCTTTTGAAACGGCAGGATGCTTTAAAATCGCCTTGATTTCAGAGGCGTAAATCATCCCCTTGTCCAAAGGATAATAATAAAAAGGCTTGATTCCAAACATATCTCTTGCGGCAAAAAGGGATTTTTCTTTCATATCCCAAATCACAAAAGCAAACATGCCTCTGAGTTTCTTTAAAATGTCTTTGCCGTATTCCTCAAATCCATGAAGTATTACTTCCGTATCGGATTTGCTGCTGAAAATATGTCCTTTATTTTCAAGGTCCGATTTCAATTCTTTATAGTTGTAAATCTCGCCGTTAAATGTAATAACTTTTGTTTTATCTTCGTTAAAAATCGGCTGATCGCCGCCTTCAAGGTCGATAATTGAAAGGCGAACAAATCCCATGCTCATATCCGCATCGAGAAAAGTTCCGTCACCGTCCGGGCCTCTGTGTCTTATTGCATCCATCATGCTTTTTAAGACTTCTTCCCTTTCGGCCAATTCGTCCTTATAGTTTAAAAATCCGGCTATTCCACACATGTTAATATCTCCTGTTTAAAATTGATTTTTCTTGTCATATAAGTAATTTTAACATGTATGAAGCATATTTAATGCACTTTCTATGAAGCCTTTAAATAACGGATGTGGTTCATCGGGACGTGATTTAAACTCCGGATGCGCCTGCGTTGCAACAAAAAAGGGATGGTTAAGTAATTCTATTGTTTCAACGATTCTTCCGTCCGGGGAAAGTCCCGAAAGAACCATACCGTTATCTTCCAATACTTGCCTGTAATCGTTGTTGACTTCGTATCTGTGTCTGTGTCTTTCCGCAATTTCTTTATGTCCGTAGAGGTCATAAATTTTTGTTCCTTCTTTTAAGACACAAGGATATGCACCAAGTCTTAATGTACCGCCTAAGTTTTCAACATTTACCTGATCAGGCATAAGGGCAATTACAGGATTTGATGTATCAGGCGCAAATTCAATGCTTGCCGCATCTTTAAGGCCTGCTACGTTTCGGGCAAATTCCACTATTGCAAGCTGCATTCCCAGGCAAATGCCAAGGAATGGAATACTGTTTGTTCTTGCATAATTAATTGCAATGATTTTGCCCTCTATACCGCGGCTTCCAAATCCGCCGGGTACTAAAATACCGTTAACATCATGAAGGTATTCATCTATTGTTTCAGGGGTTAATTTTTCGGAATCAACCCATCTTATGTCAACCAAGGTTTTATTTGCCACACCGGCATGTTTTAACGCCTCGGCAACACTTAAGTATGCATCATGAAGTTCCACATATTTTCCAACCAAAGCGATGCTTACTTCATCTTCGGCATGTTCCGAGTCGTAAACCATCTGTTTCCATTTATCCAAATCCGGCTCGGGACAATCAATCTTAAGGCATTCGCAAACTGCCTGAGCCAAATGTTCTTTCTCCATCATAAGCGGAACTTCGTATAGTGACGAAGCATCAAGATTCTGAAGAACGTGCTCCGGCTTAACGTTACAGAAAAGAGCAATTTTTTCTTTCATATGCTCATCTATCGGATAGTCCGAACGACAAACCAAAATATCCGGCCAAATACCCATACTTTGCAGGTTCTTAACGCTCATCTGTGTCGGTTTTGTTTTCATCTCACCCGATGCCTTAAGATAAGGAATAAGTGTCACCTGAATCATAATGGCATTTTCTCTGCCCACTTCCGCCTGAAACTGCCTGATAGCTTCAAGGAAAGGCTGGCTTTCGATATCACCGACGGTTCCGCCGATTTCAATAATCGAAATAATATCTTCGCTGTCATCCTTAGGTCTGTAAAATCTGCTTTTTATTTCGTTTGTAATATGAGGAATAACCTGAACGGTTCCGCCGCCGTAATCTCCGTGGCGCTCTTTGTTAAGAACCGTCCAGTAGATTTTTCCCGTTGTGACATTTGAATTTTTATCAAGGCTTTCGTTGATAAAACGCTCGTAATGTCCCAGATCCAAGTCGGTTTCCGTACCGTCGTCCGTTACAAAAACCTCACCGTGTTGAATTGGGTTCATTGTGCCAGGATCCATATTGATATACGGATCGAATTTTTGCATGGTTACCTTATAACCTCTTGCTTTTAACAATCTTCCCAGCGACGCTGCCGTTATTCCTTTTCCGAGTCCCGAAACAACACCGCCGGTTACAAATACATACTTAACCATTCTTACCATCCCTTCTTAAAATGCGGCTTTAAAGCCGTTTGAAAAATTATTGCTATTAATACTTCTTTTATTTACCGCTGTCGCCATAGTTTTTAAGAACTCTGGCCGACGGATCGTCTACATCGCAGTTTTCCCAAGATTTGTTTGGCATCCAAAAATCAACTATCATTTCAGCCTGTCCCGGATAATACTCTTCGAACAAATCTCTGTATAACAATGATTCTTTTGTAAAAGGCTTTGAAAAATCATATTTTTCAATGCCCTTTTCATAATCTTCATCGCTGTATTTTTCCTCAGCATAGGCTTTTAAATAATCAACCATTGAATGGCCTACCGCGTCGGAAAACGCTGCTTTTTCACGCATCAGAATGCTCTCCGGTAAATAATCCCCCACAAAGGCATGTCTGAGTAAGTATTTACCTTTGTTGTAGACATTCATCTTCTTTTCCGGATTGATGCTCATTACATAAGATACAAAATCAAGATCTCCGAAAGGAACTCTTGCCTCAAGAGAGTTTACGCTTATGCAGCGGTCCGCACGAAGTACATCGTACATATGAAGCTCGCGTATTCTTTTTGCGGATTCTTCCTGAAATTCTTTTGCATTAGGTGCGAAATCCGTATATTTATATCCAAACAATTCGTCTGATATTTCTCCCGTAAGAAGCACTTTTACATCAGTCTGTTCATGAATTGCCTTGCAAATAAGATACATTCCTATGCTGGCACGAATTGTTGTAATATCGTAGGTTCCAAGGATTTTAACCACCTCAGGCAGAGCCTTTATAACATCTTCTTTTGTAATTATTATTTCTTGATGGTCGCTTCCTATAAAGTCCGCAACCTCCTTGGCATATTTTAGGTCAATTGCATCGGTACTCATGCCGATGGCAAATGTCTTAATCGGCTTGTTTAAAAGCTTTGCGGACACTGCACAAACAAGTGATGAATCAAGTCCGCCGCTAAGCAAGAATCCAAGAGGTGCATCCGCATCAAGACGTTTTTCTATTCCTTTAATAAGTTTGTCTTTAATGTTTGCACAAATTGTTTCCACATCATCATCCACGACTTTTGTAACTTCAGTCATATTGCGGTAGCATATAAATTTCCCGTCTTTGTAGTAGTGTCCCGGTGGGAAAGGCATTACCTTCCCTCCAAAGCCGATTAAATCCTTTGGTTCGCTTGCAAATGCAATGCCCCCATCTTCAAACTCCGTGTAATAAAGAGGTCTGATACCAATCGGATCTCTGGCGGCAATTATTTCTTTGCTTGCCTCATCATATATAATCAGCGCGTATTCGGCGTCCAACATTTTGAACATTTCGCATCCGTATTTCTCATACATCGGAAGAAGCACTTCGCAATCCGAATCGCTTTTAAATTCGTATTCTTTTTCAAGTTCTTTTTTAATCGGTCTGAAACCGTAAATCTCTCCGTTGCAAACACAATATTTTTTGTCCATTGCGAAAGGCTGCATACCTGCGCATGACAAGTCCATTATTGCCAATCTTTGAAAACCCAGTATTGCTCCGTCAAGTTCCAAAATCCTATTCTTGTCGGGACCTCTGGAAATAGTATTATTGAAATTATTCTTAAAGTCCTCGACTTTCATAGAATTTCCGAGATATCCCATTATTGAGCACATTTTTGTTTCCTCCTGTTAGTTTTTGTTTTAAAGCTAAGCAAGCGTCGTATAAAGAATACATTTTTATGCTTGCATAAAAAAATGTATTCTTTATACAACATTTGCGAAGCAAAGTACATGAGCAACGAAGTTGCGAATGTTGCTTAGCTTTAAAATAACAAAAGAGACAAAGATTCCGCAATTCGCGGGACATCTTTGTCTCTCAATGTTACTATATTACAATCAACCATATGGATTGTCAATAACTTTTTATAAATATATTATTTTTCAATATCTCCTGTCCAATCTATAATTCCACCAAACTCGTATACATTTGTATATCCGATATTTGCAAGCTTTTCTGCGGCTTCTTTGCTTCTTCTGCCGCTCCTGCAATATACTAAAATAATTTGCTCCAAATCAGGCAATTCTTTCGGCTGCTCGCTTGAAATGCTTTCGTTTGGAATAAGAATCGCTCCCGGAATGTGACCTTCTTTATATTCATCAGCGCGACGAACATCCACAATTACGTGACCGTCATCCAATGTCATCATTTGTTTAGCTTCTTCCTGTGAAATTTGATTATATGCGTTTGTATTTGCCATATCGTTAACCTCCGTAATTGTTTCCCGGTTATTGTTATTTGTATCATCTGTAGTTGTTTCGGGCTCCGCGCATGCTGTAAGAGCAAATGCGCTTATTGCCAGAATTATCATCCAAAGCTTCTTCATTTTTATCACTATGCCGCAGGCATCATGAAACATTTTTAGAGCATCTGCAACGCAAATGTTTCATAAAAATAACCTATAATGGCTTCTCCTTTTGTATTATTTTTCCCTTTAATATTTCTACTTATCAAGTAAGGACAAAAGCGTATCGCCATGGCGCTTTTCGTCATTTTTAACCCCCTCTATCTCAGGATATTTTTTCATCATTTTTTCATATTTGGGAATAGCCCCGTATTCAAATTTTGCCATTATAGGATACAAAAACTTCTTTCCGCAAATGCGATATACCATCTTTACTATGCGTCCCTGACCTTTTTTTGCTTTTAAAACTTTTCCCGTATAGTTTTTGAAAACTGCAGCATGTCTTCCCTCGTCCGCAGCCAGTTTTCTAAGTACTTCCGCCTCATCTTTATCGCGAACAACATCAGCAAGCATAAGATATGTTTCGACACCGTCCAATTCGCCCTGTTGAGATTTTAAAAGCGCTTTCATTTCATCGTTCATCTTTTAACACCAAATCCGTCGGCATTTGCTTATCTGTCCGGTATGTACTGATAAAACAGATATTTAAAAATGTCGATTTGGGATTTCTCCTTTTGTTGAATTCATATGCTATAAGCATATGCTTATTAATAGTTTTGTTCAATTAAATTTTGCTCAATCTATTATTTCACATATTTTCTTATATGTCAACCGGATAAATATCCTTGGTATATTCCAAAACATTTCAAAATTTAATCAGATATCAAACACATTCAGGATTTAATATGTTTATAGATTTTTAATTGTTTTGTAGAAGTACATACCGATATTTCTTATGAAAGGAGTTTGAATAACATGAAAAAACACCTTTACCCAGTTACAGCCGCAGTTATTTTGATAGCTTTTACAATATACATAGCACTTGATACATTTGTAATAAGTGAGAGTTACAATTCTAACGCAACCGAAATGAATACCGCTATGTTTTATTCCGTATCGGACAATTCCAATACAGCACAAACATCGCAAGAAGAAACAGGTTATGATTTAACGGACGGAACTTTGATTGGCAGCATAACAAATGATGATTATAGTATTAACCTTTATGAATATTACGAAAATGATACCAAAATATATGCCGCCGATATAACCCTTAGTTCCACGCAATATTTAAAAACAGCATTTGCCAATGACAGTTACGGTAAAAACATAACCGAAACCACATCTTCCATTGCCGAATCAAACAATGCGGTATTTGCCATAAATGGCGATTATTACGGTGTGCAGGAAAGCGGATATGTAATCCGAAACGGTGTAGTGTACCGTGACACGGCTAACGGCTCGGATGTGCTGTGTATATATGCCGACGGAACAATGGAAATTGTAAATGATAGCGAGTACAGTGCCAGCGAACTTGTTAAATCTGGTGTATGGCAGGCATTTTGCTTTGGTCCCGCCCTCCTTCAAAACGGTACTGTAAGCGTTGATGTTGACAGTGAGGTAAGCAAAGCCAAATCCAGCAATCCTCGAACCGCAATAGGTGTTATTGATGAAAATCACTTCGTATTTGTTGTATCCGATGGACGAACCGACGAGAGTGAAGGATTAAGTCTCTACGAATTGGCACAGTTTATGCAAAAACTTGGAGTTAAAACCGCCTATAACTTAGATGGCGGCGGATCATCCACCATGTATTTTGATGGAACGGTAATAAACAACCCTACTTCGGGTCGCTCTATTAAAGAAAGAGAAGTCAGCGATATTATATATATCGGATAGATTGTTCATTTACAAAGTTTTTTGATGGGAAAGGAGTTTTTGTAATAGTGGAAACTTTAAAGAAACATTTATTATATAACATTATCGGGACAATATTACTTGCACTTTTGGGAGCAATTTACGAATTATTCAGCCATGGGGTTTACTCTTACTTTATGATTTATGCTTTTGCCATACCGCTTGTAATGGGAGTTTTATTCTATGCCGTTTTACTTTTTAAAGGTAAATCCCCGGGCAAAGTTTTTCTGTATTTTTGGAACACTTCCATAGCTGCTTTTGGCATAGGATGTGCATTTGCCGGAGTTTTGGAAATATACGGTACAAGTAATTCTCTGATTATTGTATACCCTATAGCCGGCGCTGTTCTTATGATTTTGGGTTTGCTTTTTCTTATTATCGCAACCGCAAGAAAAAATGTGGACAAAAAAATTTGTATTAAGAAAGGCGGCGCCTCAACATATGAAGTACCGCCTGATAGGTAATTATTATTTACCCCAACTCTTGAAAAAGAGCCTTTATACTGTGCTGATTAACTTATTCAAAGCTTTCGGCTGTTGTAACACTCAAAACATCCGAGCATTTATCAGCAAATTTAGCTTTCATATCGTCGAATTTAACGCCGAGTTTTTCGCAAATATCCGTGTTAATTGTTGCAATACCGTTGTCAAATGTTTGAACAGCTGTTGTTGCAGGGTCTTTTCCGTTAAGTAAGATGTCAGCAACCATATGAGCTGTTGCACGGCCGAGTTCTTCGTAGTTAACACCGTATCCCAAGAACGCACCGTTTAATGCAAATGAGTCAGCGCCTGCAAAATGAGCGATTCCGGCATCAGCAAAGATTTCATAAATTGAAAGTTCAGCCTGCATGATTGTGTTATCTGTCGGTGTGAATACTGCTTCTACGCCGTCTTTAACAAGTGACTGTGCAGCAATTGTTACTTCATCGACTGTTGTACCTGTGCGTTCAACAACTTCAATGCCTGCTGCGCTTAAAAGCTCTTTTGCTTCAGCGATTGGTTTTGTTGAAGCATCCTGACCCGCATCGTAAAGAAGACCTACTTTTTTGATATCAGGATTGTAAAGTTTGATAAGTTCTACGATTGATGCTGTATCAAGCATGTCAGATGTACCTGTAACAAGTGATCCGGGTGCATCCATTGAAGCTACAAGACCTGTTCCTTCAGGATCGGATACTGCTGAGAATACCACAGGAATATTTGCTTCTTCGGCCATACCCTGCATTGTCATTGCTACAGGTGTTGCTACACCAACCATTAAGTCAACATTATCATTTACATAGTTTGTAACAATCTGTGAAAGCACGTTTGCATCTGCCTGTGCGTTCTGGAAGTCAACGTCAAATGTTACGTTGTTTTCTTTACCGATTGCTTCAAGCTCATCCTGAATTGCGTTGCAAATCTGATCAAGTGAAGCATCGCTTACATAGTTACAAAGACCAACTTTGTAAGTTGTGCTCGAGTCTGTGTTACCGCCTTTTGAATTGTCACAAGCGACAAGACCGATTGCCATCATTGCTACGAGTAAAATTGCTACTAATTTCTTCATGATTTTTTCTCCTTTTCCTTTGTGTACGCTTGTGAGTGATTTAGTGTGTAATGATTTTACGGATGGCTTCGCGCTTTGCGCTTTCGCTTTCCTTCAATACCCTGTAAAATCAAAAAATCCCGCCCAAGCAATTTTTTTAAAATTGCCGGGACAGGATATATATTCATTCCTGCGGTGCCACCCCGCTTGCTGATTGCTCAGCCACTCAACGCATACATGATATGCTGACCTTTTGTATCGGAGAGTCCAGCTCCGTCTCCCGTACTCAACACATCCGAAAATGTATTTTTCAGTTCGCCCTCGAAAGTCCATTCAGTCTTATGTTATCTGCCGCAATCCCACCGCATGCAGCTCTCTGTGAGACAAGTGATAAAACTTACTTACTCTTTCTCATCGGTTATTTAAATTTATACAATATCAGAAAATGAATGTCAACAACTTTTTTGAAATATTTATAAAATATTCTGCACCTTATCTTCAGTAAGGTTTGATATTTCAAGAGCATCCGCTTTGCTCATACCTTTTTGAATGCATCTTTTATAAGCTTCAATCGCCGCCTTCTGTTCGCCTTCTTCACGTCCTTCTGCCTTAAGTTCTTCTTTAAGGCCCAGCACTTCCTGTTTGGCTTCCTCTCGTCCTTCTGCTATAAATTCTTCTCTGAGGCCCAGCACTTCCTGTTTGGCTTCCTCTCGTCCTTCTGCTATAAATTCTTCTCTGAGGCCCAGCACTTCCTGTTTGGCTTCCTCTCGTCCTTCTGCTATAAATTCTTCTCTAAGGCTTAACATATTTCTTCTGCCTCCTTCGTCCTTTTTTAAAAATTCGACTCTTTTAGAAACATTTGGAAATTTTGAATTATTTACATATTTTTGTGTAAAACAATCCATTAACTCTGAAATATCCGTATCATCTTTAATTTCTGCATTTACAAATATTCTGTGCAATCCATCATCGATTTCTTCGCCTGTCTCTCTAATCGTATTAACCACATGATAAATGGTTTTACCTCGTTTAAGGATATCGGTTCTTGATATATAAACCACATAAAGAGTTATAACTTCGTCAAACCCGTCTCCGGTGTTTGATTCGCGAGCTGTTATAAGTGAAGAATTAAATCTGACTCTTCTGATATGATCAAGATTATCTTCCTTTTGAATTTCAATGTTGCATCTTGTCCCATCACCAAGAATACACAATGCGTCAAGAATTGCAGACCTACCATAAAGATTTCTTTCATCTCTTTGAACAATTACACTCTCAACCTTTAGAAGCTTATCTTGCAAAATTGTTTGTAAAACTTCCTCACAGAATGCAATATCTTCAGCTGCAACACTAAAAAATAAATCATCGAAAAGATCTGATTCTTCAACTTTTTTTAGTTTTTCTTCGTCTGTCTTTTTCACGAAAAATCCTCCTTTTCTACCAAATATGAGGATTTTTCTCTTACATACATTATCCATTAATCTTACATTTTTGTAAACTAAAAAAAACAAAAAACAAAGCAAGATAATATGCAAGAAAGCCATCCCTCAAAAAGGTTATTAAATTGTAATAATTCTGAATCTTATGCCGATACGGCCAGATAAGATACTGAATCGAACCATTTCTTGCTGATTGCAAGGAACAAATTCATCGTGAGTATATCAAATATTACACCCCTATTCAAGGGATTAAATATAATATCTTGCACATTTTTTGTACAATTTCATTCCAAAAGTAAGTAGGTTGATTTCATCTACCCTGTCAAGTGCTTTTGTTATCTCGTCAATGTTTGCTACGTAAGAATTTAAAGATTTATTTTCTTTGTCATTCTTTGCAAGTTGCTTGATAACACCGGCTACAAGATCTCTGTTTGTGGCAAGCTCAGAATTGCGTTTTGATTGCATATTGATTTTGTTATCAGATTGTGCTACTTTAAGGTTAGAAGACTTATCGTTAACAGTCCTCAACCACTCATGCAGTTGAGGGTTAACTTGCGATAAGTCTTTCTTTATATAATCAACGCTAATTGCTTTCTTGTTGATTGTATTACGAATATACCTATCTTTTGATGTCATCATTGTTACAACAACATTATATTTTTTATTCTTGCCATTCTCAAAATCTTTAGATGAATCAAATTCAATAGATATTAAACCATTATTTCCTTTCTCGCTTTCAAAAGGTGCAATAACATTTATTCTATCTTCTGCTGTATGGAAAATTGCATAAGCATCCTGAATGTAATTATCAATGTTCTTTATAACTTCTGCACCTAAATTATGCTAATGTCCTTCTAATGCTCCGTCATGTCTTATTGCAAGATACATTGAATCCGTACGCATAATCAATGCTAAATCCTGTGCACCTGCTTTATCAATAAGAATTTTAGGCGTATGATTTGAAACAATTTGAAATGGTTTTTCACTCTTCAATTTGTTTATTTCTTCGTCCGACATAGTTTCCATTCTGTCGGCAAGCTCCTGAAAATCTCTGCGTGAATATCTAATATCCTCATTACTTGTCGGATTTTCATTTGTTGTAAGCTTAACTTGTGAAGAATCAAACACTATTACGTGCTTTGTTCCCGGATTAAGATGCATACCTTTAAATTTTTCTCTTACTAATGAATCAATAATGCCGTCATATTCTAAACTTTGAATGATAAGGCGTAAGATTTCACTATGCGTGAACTTTTATCGTCTTGGATACATGCACGGAAAGCACGCTTCCAAGAAAAAGAAATAGCCGCCACCTGACGACTATTTCGTAACACAAATATAATCAGGCAACAGTCTACGATATTGCCTTTTGTTAATTCTAATTCTAAACATATTATTGTATTTGTCAATATTTCTCAAGTTTTCATTCCAAAGGGAAATTACAGAAATGGCCCTTCGACCTATTTACAATAATTTCAGCATTATTATCCTATTTGGAAGAAAAAGGCTGTGCATAAAAGAGCTACTTCTATGCATCTTTTCCCTGCATTACGCCTAAGCCGAAGCGGGATTGTCTACCCGCACCTTTCACCCTACTCTTTCAGCAATTAGGTCTCAAAGAGTTTTTCATACTCCAAGACAAATGTTATCTTGCTTCTGCCTTGAGCTACTCGGAAATCCTATCACATCTTATACGCAAATTTCTTTGCTTCACGGCAAAATGGATTATGGTATTTCTGAGGTTTGCCATAAGTAACCGGCTTATAACCTAACTCAGATTCGGGTTTCTCTGTTAAAGATACCTTCTATTGTTCCACCGATGCGTGATTTGGACTATGCTGCACTATCGCAAATGCCATTCCTTTTACTTTGGGAGTTGCACCTCTTCGTCTGAACATTACTGTTTTCGACGCGGACGTCTATCCGGAAGTATCCTTCTTTCGTTTGACCCGAGCACTTTTCGGAATGCCCCGGCAGATTGAGCAATCATCTTCACCGGGTTATTTCCGCAACTTCCCTTTGGAACGAATATATTAAGTTGTCTTGTTGAAATAATACTAACATGCTCAATTAAAATTGTCATTTAACCGCTGGTTGTATCTATCAACTATGCAAATGATATCATTAGCCATAATGTGAATGGTCTTTTGTTAAACGACATGCATTTTTTTCCAACTTGTATGACTCATAGGCCTTCTTACATTCTTCTTTGAAACTCCTAAGCCTTGATTCGTCAATTATCTCTGTCAACTCAATATAATCATCTAAGCAATCATGAATTTTAATATGCGCCTCAAATCCTCCTGATACACTTATAATATCAATCCAGTAAAACTCGTCCTCAGAAATGTGAAATTCATTGCTCTTTCTTTTAAGAATTTTGTCAAAATTCTCATACATTGCCTTGATTGCGCTTATTGAAAAAAATGGTATGAAACCATTCCCCAGCCAACTTCTTCCAACTCAAAATCAAGATAGATTTCAACATAATCGTCCTTTTTAAAATAATCACATTCAAATTCGATCTCTATAAATTCATCTCCACTCTCGATTCTCATAACTGAAGCCTCTTTTCATCGCACATCTTATTTATTTCTTCTTGCGCCTTTTTTATAATCTCTGAATCCGTCTTCGATGTTTCGACTATTTTCGTTAACGCTATCACGTAACGATTCCCCTCTTCGTTGTTCATTTTCTGCAAAGGAATAAGTATCTTGTCCATTGTTAATTCTGATATGGACTTCTTTTTCAAAAGCCTTTGAAATAATTCGTGCGTATCGTTTCTCTGCTTCTTCGTCATCGTTTCTAATTGCATGTTTAGTCGCTTTCCCCATTTATCTATAAATGCTTCTATTCTATAAAACTCCTCTTCCCAACGTTTCATTTCTTCTCTGAATGCCTTCGTTTCTTCTTCCGTCATTGTTCTTACTTCGTAAAACATAACTATCCTCCGATATTTTTAAGCTCACTCCTTACACATACTTTTCTAATCAGAATATGTATACACATACCATCTTCCGTTTTTTCTCATATTTTCCGTTATTTTCACTTCTTCTTTGCCTACCCCAAACAAATATGAGTTATTCTTGTATATACATAGTGTTATAGCGTAAATTTCATCATTTGATTTTGGTGGTTCTTTTCGCAATTTGCTAAAATCCATTGCCGTCTGCCACGCCCAAGGTGTATCAATATAATTTTTCACCACATCTTCTGCGGTTTTTAATCTATAATCAATCATTTTGCGTGTTCTTGACGCTGCATAATCCAGTCCTTTTTCATTTGCTTTCAAATTGTTTAATTCTAGAAAATGCCCCCAAAAATAGCATAAATCAATTTCATCTTCCGTAATACCGTGGTTTCTAAAATAATTAACTAAAAATTCCTCACCTGAAAGATTTTCGTATTTTGATTTTATTCTCATGCAAATATATCCATTTTCATCCATACATAGGATTATATTATCTTTCAAATACTCAATTTTATGGTAAGACGGAGCAATCACAACATTTCCTTCTCTATCAACAATACCCGCCATCTTTTTTTCGTTTATAATTTGGTAAACAATGTATAATTCATTACAAATTTGTGTCATTTCATCGTATATTGGCGGAATAATCTCATTACCCTTAGAATCAATCACATACTCTTTCCCATTTGTTTTTGCAATGAATCTGTTTTTTTCAAATGTATAATTACCGGGTTTAACATCAAATTCGCATGGCAAAACCTCTTCACCATAACTCCAAATATAACCATATTTTATTTCATCTCCTACTTTTTTTCCTACTTTCCAAATTTCATTGTAATCACCTACGTAAATACTACTATAGCACGACTCAAAACATTCTTTTCCATCTCTACAATCAACTATTTTTTGAATTTTTTCTTTGTTTATATCCATAACCTCAACAAGTATATATTCATTACCAAGAAATTCAACATCATAAAACTGGGGTTTAAATATAATTCTTCCCTTTTTTATGTCATATATTCCCAATAAATCACTCTCCGAGTTTTCATAAAAAGCAAATTTACCATCACAATAAAAATAATCTATTTCTGCAAAAACAGGCTTTACTAACCATTCTCCTTTGTTATTAACAACTCCCCATTTACCCGAATAACACGCACGAAAAGCACCCGTTACATATTCCATGCCTTTCTCGTCATCCATTTTCTTAATAAAAAACGTAATTTCATCAAAAGCACATGGAATAATATCTGTACCTTCCTTGTTAATTACACCATATTGTCCTTCCATTGTGCAGACAATGGCAACACCTCCTGAAAAATCAGATGCAAACTTATATTTGGGTTCAATAATCTCTATTCCTGTTTTATCAATAAAGCCCCAGCAACCAACGTATTCATCAAAATATGTAGCATACAACTCATCATATACTGGCTTAGTTGAAACTCTGCAAAGTCCCTCCGAAAAATTAGCGATTGCTGTATACTTTTCTGACTCCTCTATGATTAATTCATTTCCTTTTTCACTAACAATTCTCCAAACATTATCTTTACGCGCCGTAGCAAGCCCTTCATTAAACGGATTTGCCTTATCATAAATTGGTTTTGTAATCAGCACTCCATCTGACCTAATATATCCAAGTTTATAATCGGGAATGCTATAACAAAAAAAATCTATCCCTGATTTTATTAAAAAATCAAAAGTTAGATTTGTAAGCCTGTTTCCATCTGTATCTGCGAGTGTCGATAGACCACCATTATTAAACGCTTCATCATTGAACAGTATCATTAAGTTTTTGCTTTCCTCATCATAATTTATATGACAAACATCCCACTGCCAAAGTTTTTCTACTACAATATTCTTGTCTTCATAAACAACTTCCGAAAGCTTATTTGAAAAAAAATTTTCGAAATTGTAAGTGAGTACCTCATAATCTCCAAGTACATCAAAACTAAACAATATTTCATAATAATTGTTACGTTTAATAATTCCCTCATCGATTCGTTTTTTCAAACCTTTATCCCCCTATAACAATATTATTATCAAAAAAGCTTACATTTCAAATATAAGTAGCACATATAAGCAATCTTTAAATACAATAGAGTCTCCCAAACGTATGTCAAAAGATATATCGAAATCTCGTTTTTGGTATTTCATCCCTTGAAAAGACTGGCATTAAACGATCCGCTTTATTTACGTCGTCATCCATCATTTTCAACATCCGATTTTTTATGATATCTTCAATTTGATCTTTATAATTTGTCTTTTTAAAAAACATAATAACTTTCCCTCCAAACATTTAAAAATTCAAGCATTATGTCAATACTAATCAAGATGATATAACACAAGCCTACTTTTTCGCTATTTTTCTACTGACAGGATATTATCGCCACCCTTCTCTTCTAAAAAAATTTAATAACTAAAATCATATTAGATTATCCTCAACAAACAATGGTCTTTCATAAAACGACAAAATTTATAAATAACAGTTCAAAATTTTTACTCTTCCACTTGTCTTGACATTAATGTCATAACATGTTACTTTACTTATATAACCATACTGACTTATGCCCACAGGCAATTGGAGCCGCCGGGAAACGAGTCATGTATTGGTTATTTTTTTATTTTCCTACTTTCTGACTGCAAAAATTAAAACTCTTTATCAGCATTTAACTCACCCTTATACATTTTTCCCCTTCAGCGTAAAGAAGTTCGTTGACATCATCTATATCAACTATGTTGTTTTTTAGGCAGTAATAAACCACCCTGTCCCAGGTTATTGCCAAGGACAGCTTATATCCTGCCAGTTCCAAAAGCTTTTCAGAATCACTCAAACATAGTTTAAGTCCGAAACAACATGCTACCGCCGTTTCCTTCTTTGGTTTATAATGCCTGTTGTTCTTTATTGCCGAAAAAAGTTTTCTGTCTATAAGTGCAGCTTTGTAAAATTCTTTATTTGACATATGTTTCTTTTCAATGCAAGTCATTAGCATTTCTTGGAAAGTTGGGAATCTTAACTGCGACTTCCATATTTCAAAGTCAGTTCTATCAGGTATTGTGTCGCTTCTTCTTACCATGTACCTGATACCGGGATCCGGTTCCGATACTTGTCTCGGTTTTAATTCCTCTATTTTTTCAAGCGCCTGTTTTATCCACTCTGCAGATCGTTTTTCTTTTGTTTTCTTTTTACTAAACAATCCCATAATCCGTCTCCTTACAGTCCGCTAGGACTCTTATTTCGCCACTATTCTCAAATCCAAATCCACATTTCCGTTGATGCCCTCAACCCTTCCGGTTTGGGAATACTGCCAAAATTCAAAGTCATACGGTGACTGTGGTAATGCTTCGTAATCCGCATACCAGATCGGATAGGCGGATAGTGTGGTCATGTCGTATTCAAAAGCTTCCCACATCATGTTTGAATATACCATGGCATCGTAGCCTGCGGCATCTATCTGCTCGCAAAATGCTATGGCATTTCTTGTAAACTGTTCCCCGGATATGCCGTCTGTTCTTGCATCATCGCCGTTTAAAATATGTTCAAGGTCAAAAACTATCGGTAAGTTAAGAGGTCGCCCGCCCAAGATAGCAAGAACGTAATTAGCTTCTTCCACTGCCTCTGCTTCATTTGTGGCCTGGGAGAAATAATAAACGCCCACATCAAAGCCGTAAGCCATGGCATTTGCATAGTTTGCCTCGAAGCAGTTGTCCGTATTTAAAGTTCCCGCTTGGCCGTAGCCTCGATATCCCGCTCTCAATATTACAAATGACAAGCCTTGGTTTTTAAGAGCTTGCCAGTCGATATCAGTTCCCTGATATTCGGAAATATCGATGCCGAGCGCCGATGTGTAGGTATCATCCTCGTAGCGGACAAACTCGCCGTCTCTTACAAATTTTGACGAATCATATGGACATTTTGGCGCATTTCCGTCAATTGTCATATCATGCCATGTGCCGAAAACATCCACAAATGACATAGTCAAATTTTCCGCACTTGTTTCGATTTCAGCGTCGGTCACCGCTTCGCTTGTTTCTTGCGTCGTCTCTTCTTTTGCGGATTTTTCCTCATTACCGCATCCCGAGATGATAAGCATTCCGCAAAGAAAAACAGATATAAATATCAGCTTAAATGTTTTTTTAATCATATTATTCATTAGCATAACCCTTTTTCAATTCTATTGTTTTATTATAATGGTTTTCGTTAAAAAATAAAAGATTTGCCTTAAAATTCCATGCTTTGACGCAAAAAATTTTTCTTAAATTTCTTTACTTAGTTTTTTATACACTTTATAATAAAACTATGAATATGATGGGTAGTTATTTAGTTTGGGGAATTCTTTAAAAAATCTACGGATTTAAATTAGGAGAAAGTATATGAAAAAGAAAATCTTGTCAATTGTCTCAATCACAGCTATTATGGTTGGTCTTTTATCAAGCTCTGTTTCTGCTGCAATTACACCACCGGATGATTTAAGCAAAATAAAACAAGTTAGCGAAGAAACCGCGGATGTTCTTGCAGGAAGCATGTATAACTATTGTATCAACCAGCCCAACCTTATTATCGACTTCGCATATGATGCTGTTTTCTTAACCAACAGACTCGGCTACAGCTCGGAAAATATAACAAATCTTAACAATATGTATTTGGATGCCGTTAAAAGCAACGTCAATGCAAATGAAGGTAAAATCAAAGATCAGGTCCATATGGAAGGCATAGATACATATTGTACAGTCATAGCCAACCTTATAGCCTTGGGCAAAGACCCTACCGATTTTGAAAATTATAATATTGTTGAGTCATTAAATTCATATATCAACAGTGAAGAAGTGAATTTTGTAGCTTGCAATCCCGCCGAATATATTTATATAAGGTCGGTTTTCAACTATTTCAGTGACTCTTACCCGGGCATTGCATCGGTAAATAACAAGCTGGATGAAACAATTGCATCATTCTATGTAAAAAACGGTGTGTATAACTTAGTTGGTCTTACACCATCAAATCTTTCAACATATGGTATTGAAGATGCATTTGCAACTCTAACAGAAGGTGTGGACTATGGTATGTCACAATACATGATTTGGCCAAAAGAAGGAAAAGCCGACTATGTACTTTCTGTATTAAACAATTCAGATTCAGCATACGCAGGAAATTTTATCTGCGATATTGCAGGTATTCTCTATGTAAAAACAGACTACAGACAGGAATCCGCCATTTATATTTCCTCAAATGCTGACCCATTTGAATGCGAAACTAACTCATATTATATATTGCCATTGTCTCTTTCAAATGATTTGACAAGCTTTTACAAAACCAACGCATTGGATGACCCACAAGGAAGTGTGACAGTTCCTGAAATAATTGATGGTTCATTGGCTTTTATTCATAAATCAATACCTGAAACCGGAATAATCAATGACAAGATAAACAGTTATCCAAGCATGATTACAGGCACCACACTTAGAACATTGTCTGTTTTCAATAAAACTGCGGATGCAAAGAAACTTTATGAGGGGCTTATGACACTAAGGCTGGATAACGGTCAATTTAAAAAAGGTCCTGATGACAGCAGTTATTCTATTTTCACCACAGGAGCTTCCTTTGATGGTATTGTAGGTTACTACTGCTTACTTAGCGGCCTCTACAATGGCAACATTTATGACTTGTCAGCTACAGGCTCTGAAATTTCACCGGATAACGTGCTTCCGATGACGGAACCGGAAAACACAAGTTGGTCAGCGGACAGCGGAGAATGGCTTAGATTTTCATCCCCGGCTCCCCTTGCAAGCTTTACCGATCTTTACATTGACGGCAAAGATGTTTTGGGCGAATTAATCAGCGGTTCACTTGAAGAAGGTGCTGCAACCTTTGCGGCAGTCGGCGGCGGAATCATCCGTTTGGAAACCGGTTCCACAATCGTTTCCTTAAGTCCTGAGTTTTTATCAACGCTTCCAAACGGTGACCACACAATCAGAATTCAATCGGTTAACGGTTTTGCGGAAAGTTCGTTTTCCGTAACATCTTCAGCAAGCGATACAACACCTGCTGCTACCCCATCAACCGCCGATAACAGCAATATAACATTGTTTATCTGTCTACTTGCCTCCGGCGCGGGAATTGCGATAATTGCAAGCAAAAGGAAATTATCGGAAAGATAAATCGTTTTACAACACACTTAAAGGAGAAGCCTATGAAAAAGAAAATCCTATCAATGTTTTTAGCAGTGACCCTTTTACTAACTCTTATACCGTCTACTGTTATGGCTGCAGGCACGCCCGCTATCGCTCGTGATGTAAAAGCGGTCATGGAAACAATTGCCGATGGCTTTGCGCTCAGAGAACTTAATTACTATGAAGAAAAGGGTCTGGAAAAAGAAGACATTATCCTATGGATCCCTGAATCGGTCTTTATTGTAGACCGTTCCGGCACTGAATCAGAAAACATTACAAAGCTAAATGAACTTTTTTTGGACTGCCTTGATTATAATCTTGATAAATATGGCATAATTACAACAGACTTTGGAGATGAAAGCATTGATACATATTGTAACATTATTATTGCTTTACTGGCCCTTGGCTATAACCCGGAAAACTTTAATGGATACAACATTGTAGAATTACTTTCGAATGTTATTCTTGACATAATGAGAATACAACATCCTTGTATTTCAAGTGGTAACTATGCCTCCGTTTATACTGTATTAAACAAATATAAAAATTCTTATCCGAATATTGCCACCGCTTACAATGACATGGATCGACTAATAATGTCAGGTTATGTAAAAAACAAAACAGTATCTACAGATAGATTTTTGGATGATGAAAATTACCAAAAATACTGCGGCAGTTTTCTTGAGGATAATTACACTCTTAATGAAGACTATTTTTTCTCTGAATATGGTGATTTATACTTATCGTCCGAAAAGTCAACCGAAATTGTTAATGCTTTAAACAACAATATTCATTTTGATAATGGTATAGCCTTTAGTATTTTAAAGGGCACACAAGACTTTTTAATTTTAGCAAAAACCGTTACGGGACCAACCTTTGCTTTTAGCGGCGATCAAAACGATGCAAGTTTTTATATGAATTGCATTTTGGGACTTTATGCATCACCAAATCCTAATAAACCATATGACACCTCAGAGTATGATGATCCGGCTGCAACAGCCACTGTAAGCGAAGCAATTACAGGTACCCTTTCCACAGCCGAGGCTTCTATTACAGAAAATAACTATATGTGTGATGAATATGGCAAGGAAACCCTTGTAGATACCGCTGTTGGTCTTATGGCTAGCTCTGTATACGGCAAAAACGATATGGCAAACAAGCTGTATAACGGCCTAATGAGCTTATATCACGGTGGTGCGGAATTTATTGATGTTTCCGGTGGTACAGACGATTACAACGAATTATGCCTTAAAGCATTATATGGTATCGTTTCCTACTACTATATGCTTTCCGGAAATGGTAACATCTTCCATACGGGTGTTACAGCCCTCAACACAGGCAAAAATACACCCGTTGAGATAAATCCGCCGGAGACAACCTATTATGCAGAAGGCAGCGGCAATTGGTTTACCATCAGCTCGCCTTTACCATTGTCGGAATTGTTGGATATTATGATTGATGGAAAATCTGTATTCGGCGAATACATCAGTACCGATGAGAACGGCGTTATGACATATGCCGCGGTTGGTGGCGGAAGCATACGTGTTTGGGAAGGCTCTACTTACGTATCCTTTAGCCCTGAGTTTATGGCGACTTTGGATAATGGTGAACATACCGTAAGAATCCAATCCACCACGGGATTTTCCGAATTAACTTTTACTGTAACTGCTCCGACACCGTCAACAGCAGACATTAACCACATTGGCTTATATGTTACTCTTGCCTGCTTAGCTACGGGAATTGCAGTAGTTACAGCAAAAAGAAAAATTTCTAAGATATAAAAACAATAAATAGCTTTAAAAAAACATAAAATCAGCCCCTGCAAGAATATGGTTATTTAACCGATTTTTGCAGGGGCAAACTTTTTATTTAAAAGGATTTTCTGTCGGATATGGCAAAGACTTGCCATGATTATAGCCTATATCTTCCACACCCAAGTATTTAAAGACTTCAAACAAAGCCTTTCCGAAGTGTCCGAAAGCTACAGCACCATGATGCGGAAAAGCATTTTCAATCAGTACATGTCTGTAAAATCTTCCCATCTCCTTTATTGCAAACACGCCGATTCCACCAAAAGACTTTGTTGCCACAGGCAATACTTCTCCTTCGGCCACATATGCTCTAAGTTTGCTATCGGCAGTTGACTGCAAGCGATAAAAGGTAATATCTCCCGGAACAATGTCGCCTTCCAAAGTTCCTTTTGTAACCTCTATCGGCAGATTTCTTGCCATAATCTTCTGATATTTCATAACCGGATTAAGAAGTTTTGATGAGCAGGTATTTCCGCAATGGAAGCCCATAAACGTATCCGAATGACTATAATCAAATTTGCCTTTAATGCTGTTTTCGTACATGTCCTTTGGTACAGAATTGTTGATGTCCAAAAGCGTAACAACATCTTCCGTAACACAAGCACCTATAAATTCGCTTAAAGCCCCGTAAATATCCACTTCACAGGATACCGGAATACCGCGGCCCGTAAGTCTTGAGTTTACATAACATGGTACAAAACCAAACATGGTTTGGAATGCCGGCCAGCATTTTCCCGCTATGGTTACATATTCTCTGTAGCCCTTATGCTCTTCTATCCAGTCAAGTAATGTAAGCTCGTATCTTGCAAGTTTTTCAAGAATTTCAGGCTTTTTATTGCCCTCGCCAAGCTCTTTTTCCATATCCTTTACAATGTCCGGAATTCGTGCATCGCCCTCGTGTTTGTTAAAAGCCTCAAACAAATCAAGTTCCGAGTTTTCCTCTATCTCAACACCCATATTGTAAAGTTGTTTAATGGGTGCATTGCAAGCAAGGAAATTGCTTGGTCTCGGTCCGAAAGAAATGACTTTAAGTTTAGAAAGGCCCACAAGCGCTCTTGCAATAGGCAAAAATTCATTAATCATGCGGGCGCAGTCATTGGCATCTCCCACCGGATATTCCGGAATGTAGGCCTTAACACCGCGAAGTTTAAGATTATAACTTGCATTTAACATTCCGCAATATGCATCGCCACGTCCGTCCGATAAGTCATTTTCCGATTCTTCCGCTGCGGCAACAAACATTACCGGCCCATCAAAATGCTTTGCAAGGAGGCTTTCCGAAATCTCCGGACCGAAGTTACCCAAAAATACACAAAGTGCGTTGCAATCATTCTCCTTTATATCCTTTAAGGCATTCACCATGTCGATTTCGGATTCTATTATACAGACGGGACATTCGTAAATGTCATCTGCATTATAGTTTTTCTTATAGCTTTCTACCAAAGCTTTTCTTCTGTTGATTGCCAGCTCTGCAGGAAAACAATCACGACTTACGGCTACTATTCCTATTTTTACTTTTGCTATGTTATTCATATTTTGCACCTCGTTTTCTTTCATTGATTTGTTGGGTTTTTGCCAACTTATATTATTTCTTAGATTGGACCTTACATTTTTAATACCTGATTAAAGGCCGGCTAAAAAATCAAAATCCTCTTTCAAATCGTCATGTAACTTTTTGTATAGTTTATAATAATCGTCGTAAATTACAGCATTATCTTTGTTGTATGATATCTCTTCTTTGATTTTTACGATTCTTTCGCAGGCATTTTCCAGGCTTTCAAAAACTCCGCTTCCAACACCTGCAAGTATGGCCGCTCCCATTGCCGGACCTTCTTCGCTTTCCGGCTTCTTTAAAATCGATTTATAATTGTCGGCTACTATCTCGCACCAGATGTTATTTTTTGCTCCTCCGCCGCAAATAAGCATTTCGTCTGTGTTTATCCCCATTTGTGATAACACTTCTTTGCAATCTCTGAAGGAATAAGCAACTCCTTCCATGGCAGCGCGCAACATATGCTTTTTGGAATGAATTCCCGAAAGTCCGAAGAAAACACCTCGCAAATTGGGGTCGAGATGGGGTGTTCTCTCTCCCATAAGATAAGGCAAATATATAAGCTTATCCGCTCCTACCGGGATTTCTTCCACATATTCATTCATCAAATCATAATCCCCCAGAGAAATTATTTCTTTTCGCAACCACTTTAGCGATTGACCGGCGGCCTGCGTTACGCCCATTACATGCCAAGCCCCCGGCACCGCATGACAGCAGGTATGTACGCGTCCGCCCATGTCCACGATTGGGTTATCGGTATGCACGAATACCACCCCCGACGTTCCTATGCTTATAAAGCCTCTGTTCTTTTTAACAACTCCAAGTCCCACGGCTGCTGCCGCATTATCTCCGGCACCCGCAACCACAAGAGTATCTTTTGAAAGGCCCAGTTCTTTGGCAATATCTGCTTTCAAACTGCCCGTAACTTCAAAGGATTCATGCATCTTTCCAAGCATTTTTTCATCGATTTTAAATCTATTTAAAATCTCGTCTGACCAGTCGCGCCTTCTTATATCCATAAGCTGCATTCCGCTTGCGTCCGAAACATCCGTTGCAAAAACGCCTGTAAGCTCGTATCTTATATAATCCTTCGGCAAAAGAATATGCCGACATTTCTCATATATTTCCGGTCTGTTGTTTCTTACCCATAAAATCTTTGCCAAAGTCCAACCCGTAAGAGGCGGATTTGCCGTGATATTTATCCATTTTTTCTTTGGAAAAACATCCAGCATTTCATCTACTTCTTTTTCGGTTCTTTGATCGCACCAAATGATTGAAGGCATTAAAACACTGCCTTTTTCATCCAACATAACTAGACCGTGCATCTGTCCCGTAAGACCGATGGCCTTAATGTCCGAACTTTTTAGCTTACTGTTTTTAACAAGTCTTTTAATGACCGTAAATGCTGCTTTCTTCCAATCCTCCGGCTTTTGCTCCGCCCAACCGTTATGAGGCTGATACATAGGATATTTTTCGGACTCGGTTAACATAACTTTCCCATTTTCATCTATAAGTATGGCCTTTGTTGATGATGTTCCCACATCAATTCCTATTAAATAGTTCATATTCGCGGCTTCTCCTTTTATTTCTATTCCCCAATCTTTATCTTAATGCAACATAGTTTTTGCACCAATTACAGCATTAACTTGTATAAAGACTCTGACTGATTTTAATCTCCAACTTCGTGTAATTAACAGGCTCCGGATTTTTACCGTAAGCGAAGTAATCAAATAAAATACCAAGCGGCATGTCCCCTTGCTTTTCCGGCTCCTGACAAATGGTTGCGCTTATGATACCCTTTTCAAACAATTCATATTGAACTTCAACCAAATCGTTGGTTATGATAGGAATCTTTCTTTCCTTGTCTTTCATACCGATAATCTTACAAATGCCGTAATCTCTTGGATTAATGATATAGACGATTTTGTTTTCGCCATTTAGTTTCATCATATCATCCACACTTTTTTTGTCTTTTTGTCTGTCCCCCGTTATGTTATACTCTGCCAATATATTCATAGTTGGGTATTTTTCTTTTATTTCTTCTTTAAATCCTTCAAGCCTTTTTACATGACTTTCTTTAATATCATTTTCTTCGGAAAATATACATACATTTGCATCTTTTCCGGCAAGAAGCGCACATAGGCCTGCTGCCATTTTGCCTGCTGCCACGTAATCACATCCTACATAGGAAAAAGCGCTGTTTTTGTCATCTCTTGTATTGTAATAAACCACAGGCATCTTATCTTTTTTACTTCTATCCAAAATAAGCTTGTTAATTTTACTTACACGGCTCATAATGCAGGCTCCGTCATAGTCGCCTATTTTTTTCTTAAGCCTTTCCATCAAAACTTTCTCTTCATCCGCATTTTCGGGATAAGTTATAATATCCGTTTTAACGCCGTAAGCTTCCAACTCTTTTGCTTTTTTTACAGCGCTTTCTTTAACATCCTTAAAAAACGGATTATATTTTGTCTTTGTTATCATAAACAAAAACTTAAGTTTCTTTTTTCTGACCGCCAAGCCCTGGGCCACCTTGTTCGGCTTATATCCAAGGTCGTCCATGGCTTTTTCTATTTTTAATTTGGTATCTTCTTTAACGCGCCCTCTGTTGTGAAGAACCCTGTCCACAGTTCCTATGGACACTCCGGCACGCTTTGCTATCTCATGTATTGTTGCCATTTATATTTCTCTTAATATAATATTTTTATATTTTTCATAATCTCAAAATAACTATTTCATAAATCATGTATAGTTACAAATCAAGCTTAAGCTTATCTCCCTTAATTGTCACATCAAAGAACAATGGTCTTTCCATATATTTATCATTGGGTCCGTGGAGTGTAAATCTTACTTTTCCCACTTTATCTCTAAAAAACATACCATGTCCACCGTTTTCAGGATAAATAGGCTCTTCATCAAGTATCCACTCTCCATTAACTTTTCCGCTTAATGATTTTGCGCATCCCACCGCATATCCTTTTTCACTCCATGATGAAAATGCCATAAAAAGCTTACCTTCGTCTGTCTTTAAAAGACTTGGTCCATCCGAAAAATACATATCGTCTTCTATTCCAAACTCAGCTTTCGCAAAAGGGACAGGTCTTGCCCATTTGGCATCTTTTGCACAAAATAAAGTTTTTGGTCTTTCATCCAACGCTTCCTTCAAATCTTCTCTTAAGCCTACTATACAGTATTCTCCATCCAAGTTTCCGTCTTCAAAAGAATGTGAAAAAATAAGATTGGGCTTGTCATCTTCAAAATATAAGCTTCCGTCTATTGCGCACCAATCATTGGGCGTAAGCCTTTTTGAATATGGTTTGAAGGGACCCATCGGTGATTCGCTTTTCAAAATGTAAACGCCCTTTAACATATCTTCCGCTCCAAACGTTGTCAAAAGATAATACTCTCCCTTGTAAAAATAGCACTCAGGTGCCCAATAATTCGATGTTGCAAAAAATCCTTCCGGTCTGCTAAAAATTTCAATAGGACCTTCAAAACTTTCCAAATCATCGCTTACAAATACATCAAAGCCGTATGCTTCTCCCCAACATGTCTCACTTCTTGTACCATAGAGATAGTATTTACCCTTATCTAACAACACATACGGATCTCTTATATTAACTTCGCCTCTAACCAACAAATGTTTTCCTCCGATTAATAAAAACTATATTATACAGCTATTGCAAAATAGCAATCATTGTTTCTTATTCTGCCCATAATAAGCATTCTCCCCGTGTTTTCTAAGAAAATGCTTATCCATCAATTCCTTTTGCATTTGTCCCATAGAAGGGTTCAGCATTTTAGCATGATAGTTCATAAATGCCAATTCTTCCAAAACTTTTGCATTAAATACCGCATTTGATGCGTCCTTACCCCATGCAAACGGTCCGTGGGAATGTACAAGCACTGCAGGTATGTCGCTTGCTTTTAACCCTTTTTCTTTAAAGGTTTCGACAATAACCTTTCCCGTTTCTTTCTCATACTCTCCCCCAATTTCTTCCGCAGTCATTTTTCTTGTACATGGTATGCTGCCGTAAAAATAATCGGCGTGAGTTGTGCCGTATGCTTCAATATCCACCCCTGCTTGAGCAAAGCTTGTTGCCCATTTGCTATGAGTATGAACTATGCCACCTATGTCACGGAATGCCTTGTATAGTTCTATGTGAGTAGCCGTATCCGAAGAAGGATTAAGCTCTCCCTCTATTCTTTCGCCGCTTTCAATATCCACAACGACCATATCATCGGCCTTTAAATCATCATATGCAACTCCCGAAGGTTTTATTACCATCAGACCTTTATCTCTGTCTATAGCAGATACGTTACCCCAGGTAAATATTACAAGACCGTGTTTTGGCAATAACAAATTTGCCTCTAAAACTTTCCATTTTAATTCTTCTAACATAGTTTTTCTCCTAAAAGCTTTTTATTGCTTCTTTTTCCACACCGATTGCATTTTTGTAGCCTACAATATATTTATTAAATCCTTCAACGTCTTCTTTGTCCGGCTTTACCGACTGTGTCTTAACATTTGCAAAGACCCTTTTATCCAGATATTCAGCCAAGTCTATATTCTCGGCATTGGATGAATATGCGGCCAACAAAGCCATTCCGTAAGCTCCGCCCTCGCCTGCGGCTTCATATGTCACAACTTCCGTATCAACAGCAGCCGCAAGGATTTTTGCCCCCACATTTGGCGTTTTAAAAAAACCTCCGTGGGCACATAGCTTGCCAATAATTACTTTTTCTTCCTTTGTCAAAATATCCATTCCGATTTTAAGAGTTGCTAGGGCTGACATAAGATTGTTACGCATAAAGTTTGCCAAATTAAAATCCGCATCCGGCTTTCTTAATAATAGCGGTCTTCCCTCATTAAGATCCGTTACTCCCTCTCCCGAGTAATAGTTATAGGATAAAAGTCCTTTAGAGGATTTGTCTCCCTTCAAAGCTATACCGAAAAGCTTTATATATACATCTCCCATGTCAAGATTCATACCCATTTCTTTTGCAAATTCAAAAAAGAGCGATGCCCAAGCATTTATATCCGAAGTACAATTATTGCAATGAACCATAGCCACAGGCAAACCGTCCGGTGTGGTTACCATGTCTATTTCTTTATGAACTTTCAATTCCTTGTCCACTACAATCATGGCAAAGTCGGAAGTTCCGGCAGATACATTTCCGCTGCCCGCTTTTACTGCATTTGTGGCAACCATTCCTGTTCCCGCATCTCCTTCGGGCGGTGCAAAGAGCGCTCCCGCGGATAAATCTCCCAAAGGGTCCAAAAGCTTTGCGCCTTTTATGCTAAGTTTCCCCGCCTTGTTACCGGCCACAAGAACCTTAGGCAAAATATCTTTTAGTTTCCAAGCATATCCTTTATCCGCAATCAGCTCATCAAAGCTATCAAGCATTTTTTGATTGTAATCTTTCTTCTCTGAGTCAATTGGAAACATACCCGAGGCATCACCGATTCCGATTACAAATTCATCGGTTAACATAAAATGAATATAAGCCGCAAGTGTAGTTAAATATTTAATTTTTCCAACATGCTCTTCTTTATTCAATATGGCCTGATACAAATGGGCAATGCTCCATCTTTGGGGAATGTTGAAATCAAAAAGCTTTGTAAGCTTGTCAGCTGCCTCTTCTGTTATGGTATTTCGCCATGTTCTGAATGCTGTGAGAAGCTTAGCGTTTTCGTCCAAAGCCAAATATCCGTGCATCATGGCAGATATTCCTATGCTTCCTATATTTTTTAAAACAAGATTGTATTTATTCTTAACATCATCTTTTAAAGATTTGTAACAAGCTTGCAATCCCTCATTTATATCATCCAAATGATAGGTCCAAATGCCATTTTCAAGTCTGTTTTCCCAGGCATGCTCTCCGCTTGCTATTATTGTATTTTTCGAATCCAGAAGGCACGCCTTTATTCTTGTGGAGCCAAGCTCTATTCCAAGAGAGGTTTTTGCGGCTTCTATATCATGTATAATATCTTTTTTTATCATATGCTTTTCCTTTAATAAATAATGTTTGGTTTACATAAAGCCAATGCTTTTCATCTGCAAACTTCCTTCTCCTTTAAAACCAAACTTGAGGTATCTATTGCTTCCCGTTGCTTTAATATCCAAGCAAATCAATTCAAAGTAAGAAGTATTAATATTTATTTTTTCTTCGGCTTTCGTTGCATTTTCTATTTCAGCACTTATATATCCTTTAAAATTCCCTCTAATCTCCACAATAATTTTCGAAATGTTATCAAAATCGAAATACTTATATCCTATAACGCTTCCGTCCTCAATGTCATCAATAAGAGATACGTTAGCCTCGTTGCTTACTCTTGTGGTTTTCTTTATAAGCGGGTTTCTAAAATCAATTTCTTTTGAAGTCTTTTTACAGGTTATATTACAAGCCATGGAAGCAGGATATATACCTTTTGCCTTTAAAGCAGTATTATTCAATCCGCAGCTTGTCATCTCTGCCTGTTTAATACTGCCATCGTCTGCAATCTCTATCTGTTCTGCGCATCCCTGTCTTGAAAACTCGCTTCCTTCAGTGCATCTGTGGTAAAAAATATAATATTTTTCACCTATTTTTTCTATTCCGCCATGATTGTTACTAAGTGTGTATGTAGGAAATTCATTACCCTTATAGGCAATATCACCGTTTGATATGATAATTCCACCATATTTAAAGTCCTTGTCGGGCTTGTCGGAAATAGCATAGCAAAGCTCATGACTCTTATTGGAACTGTATACGAAGTAATATTTTTTGCCTATTTTTCTAAGGGACGATGCTTCAAAAAAGCCATGTTCTTCAAAGTCTGTTCCTATTGCCATTTCACCGTTTGGAATCATGTTGCGCGGCTCTTCTTTCAAAGTCACCATGTCGGAACTCAGCTTTGCAACCTGAGAATATGGCTCAAAGTGGGCGTTTTTTATAGTTTCGATCACTTCTCTTTCTTCCGGAGGCAACTTCTTTAATTCTTCTTCGCTAAGGTTCGGCACTTCAATTTTTCTTTCAAGTGCCGGTGAAAATCCCCAATATAAATACGCCTGACCATCATCGTCCACAAATACAGCCGGATCGAAAGGAGTATGATCGTCCATAACTTTTCCCCCGTGTAGGTCATCCGGATATTTTACATGACCGTAAAAGTCAAAAGGACCCGCAGGGCTGTCGCTTACCGCTACTCCTATTTCATTGTAAAAAGCAAAACAGTAGTACAGATAATATCTTCCGTCTGTGCCTTTACATACATCGGGAGCCCAAAGCTGCATTTTGCCGTCTTTGTTTGAAGGATCCTGGTTCTTTCTGTAGCTGATACCCTCACATCTCCACTCTGACAGATTATTAACATCCGCCGACCAGACAACATAATCTTCTTCACAATATGCTTTTGCGCCTGTTTTGTCGTGAGAGCCGTAAACATATATCCTATCACCGAAAACATGCGGTTCTGCATCCGGAACATATTCATTAAGCGGTAAATACGGGTTAAAAGCCTGATTCATAAGCCATTCTCCTTTTTTATCTCAAATCGTTACTATAATCTGATTATATTTCAGTAAAATAGCCGTGTCAAGAAAAAGTTAACGTACACGCAAACAAGCATGCCAATTGCTTTGTCAACCTTTCCTCGTAGCTTTTGTATATGAAAAGAGGCAAATACACCTCTTTGTGCATTGCCTCTTCCTATAACTGTTATTGTTTATTTGTTCCCTTTTAACAGCATTTCATCCGATGCAAGGGATTTGCCGGCTTCATCTTTGAATTTTTCTATAAGAGATTCCACCGTTTCGCTCTCTCTTTGCTCACCACTTACATCGTAAATTACCTTTCCGCTGTTCATCATAATGGTGCGGTTACCCATGCTTAGAGCCGATTCCATGTTGTGAGTAATCATAAGGCAGGTAATATTGTTTTCCTTTACAATATTATTGGTTATCTCCAAAACTTTTTCGGCTGTCTTTGGATCCAACGCCGCCGTATGCTCATCCAGAAGCAATAATTTAGGTGGATTGTAAGTAGCCATCATAAGAGTAAGTGCCTGGCGCTGGCCGCCGGATAAAAGTCCCACAGGATTTTTCATTCTGTTTTCCAGTCCCATATCCAGAAGAGCCAAACGATCCCTGAAATCTTTTCTGTCTTTTTCGGTGATGTGACCTAACCAGCCGCCGCTTCCGGCGGCCAGATATAAGTTTTCCTCTATGCTCATGCCCGGAGCGCTGCCCTTCATGGGATCCTGAAAAAGACGGCCTATAAAGCGCGATCTTTTATGCTCAGCCATAAGAGTTATATCCATATCATCAAGGACAATCTTGCCCTTGTCCGTAATAAACACACCGGAAATTGCATTGAAAAGTGTTGATTTACCGGCACCGTTGGAACCGATAATCGTTATAAAATCGCCATCATTTACCGTTAAACTCAAATTGTCTATTGCAAGCTTTTCGTTAACGGAACCCGGATTGAAGGTTTTTGAAATATTCGTAATCTCAAGCATTATCTCATCTCCCTTCTGCGTCTTGCGCTTGCCATGAACTTCTCGTAAAGATAAGGACCGGCAATAGCGATAACCACAATTATGGATGAAATAAGTTTAAGCATGTGGGCAGGCATGTTTATCTGAAGTGCCAATGTGTAAACGGCTCTGAAGATTATTGCACCTATTATGGCACCGACCGCACGAAGTCCCACACCGCGTCTCTTAAAGAATAAATATCCTATAAGAAGTGATGCAAGTGCTATTGTAACCATACCCGTACCTATGTCTATATTAACCGATTTGTTGTACTGGGCAAGCAGGCAGCCCGAAAGCGCCGTAATTGCATTTGAGATGCACAAACCGATAATAATTATCACCGTTGTATTAATCGATGATGAACGCACCATATCAGGGTTGTTGCCCGTTGCGCGAATTGCAAGTCCCATACGTGTCTTAAGGAACAATGTAAGCAAAATAAGAACCAATGCAACAAAAATGACCGCCACCACAAGTTTGTAACTGCCGGCAAGAAATGTGTTTTCAAGCAATGACTTAAACTTGGTGAATATGGTGTCTGTATTGTTCATATTCAAAAGTGAGGTATTGTTCATTACCGCAATGTTTATGGAGTAAAGGCCGGTATTTACGATAATTCCGGCAAGAAGGCTGTTAACCCCAAGCTTGGTTTGCAAAAATGCGGTAATAAATCCGGACAGTACTCCGGCCCCCATTGCAGCAATTATTGATAAATAAGGATGTCCCGAAATTGCAACGATAGCTCCTACCGCCGCACCAAGGGTAAAACATCCGTCAGTTGATAAGTCGCATATGTCTAACATCGTATAGCTTAGATACAAAGCAAGCACGGTTAATGCGCTGATTAAGCCCAGTTCCAGGGCTGTACTTACAAGTAACATTTTAATTCTCCGTTTCTTTATTATGCATATATAATTGATAAACATCAAAGTGATATCACGTATCGTTTTGTTTTGTTCACTCATTCAATTCTAAAAATAACTATAGCAAAAACTATTATACAACAAAACACATTATTTATGATACAATTATTTCATCGACATAGAAATATTAAAAACTTTCATGTCGAAATTTTGGCAAAAAGCTGCCTATAAACCATCAAGGAGGAGTGTATGGACAAAAAGAAAATTTCCAAATGGATGTATGTTGCCATTGCGGCAATAGGGGTTATAGTCGTTTTATGCATAATAATCGGCGTAAAAAGCCTTGGCGGGCAACCATCAACAGGGGCGCAAAAAGTATCGGGCGAGGAAATGCTGAATCTTTGGAATGATGATGCCAAGGCAAAGCAGGAATTAATCTCTTATGTGGAGTCTATTACAGATGAGGAAAGTAAAGACTTCATTCCTGTTGAGCGAAGAATTGCCGTATTTGATATGGACGGAACTCTTTGCAGCGAAACAAATCCAACATATTTTGATTGCAGCATGTATATGTATAGGATTTTGGAAGACGAAAGTTACAGGGACAAAGCAAGCGATTTTGAAAAAGATCTTGCAAGACGTTTTTATGACACTATGATGAGCGGTGGTTCTTTTGATGAACTACTTATAGATCACGGCAAAGCCGTAGCTTCGGCTTTTAAAGGCATGAGCGTGGATGAATTCGAGGATTACGTAAAAGCTTTCCGCGAAATGCCGGCACCGGGTTACGAAAACATGACCAGAGGCGAGTCTTTCTACAAACCAATGGTTCAGGTTGTTGATTATTTGAAAGCCAACGATTTTAAGGTATATATTGTCAGCGGTACGGATCGCTTTATTGTAAGGGGCTTAATAAAAGACAATGACGTTATAGACCTTCCTATGAATCAGTTAATCGGATCGGATGAGTCCATAGCGGCCACAAATCAAAACGGCGAAGACGGTCTTACCTATCAATTTAGCTCTGATGATGAAACAGTTCTTGGCGGCGACTTTTTAATTAAAAATCTTAAAATGAACAAAGTCTCCGCAATATGTCGCGAAATCGGTGTACAACCTGTTCTTTCCTTTGGAAATTCTTCGGGCGATCAGAGTATGGCCGAATATGTCACATCAAACAACAAATATAAAAGCGCGGCATTTATGCTTTGTTGTGATGATTTGGAAAGAGAATACGGCAATCAAAAATCTGCCGATAAAATGTACGGAATGTGCGATCAATACGGCTGGACTCCTATTTCCATGAAAAACGACTGGCTAACCATTTATGGCGATAATGTGGTTAAGACTTCGGATACAAAGCCTAACCCATTCCCTATTGAAAACTTGGACAGTTCAAAAGCTGGCGAAAATGCAGCATAAATTTCTAGGCTCTTTAATAAGATTTTAATAAAACATTAATTACATAACAGGCGGCATCTCAAATCGAGACGCCGCCTGTCTTATGCATTAATTATAGAATTTATGGCTTTAATAGCTATCTGCTCTTATAAGCTTTTCTTGCAAAAGCCGTTATTGATAAAGCAGCTGTGGCTGCAATCAAAACATATGTTGTTAATGCAATACTTTCTCCGTCACCGGTTGCCGGAGTTACCTCACTGTCCGTGTTCGGAGTAATATTTTCTTGTGCACTCAAAATCGTTAATTTACTTTCAAAATTACCATTATCAAATACAACATTTATGGTATGCTCTCCCTCACTCAATGCTGCAAGCGTTGCAGCTTTTATTGTAATTATTGTGCTTCCCTGTCTTGCAGTATAATCCTTGTCTCTCGTAAGGGCTTTCCCGTCCAAAATAAGGCTATCAAAATGTTCGTATGAATCGTCAACATCAATGCCTGTTTTTATGGTAAAAGTAAGGTCTTTGCCGCTTCCATACGTCCAGATAAGCTTAGTTTCATCGTCTGACATTGTATAGTCTACATTCGGCTTAACATAACCCAGCTTGGTTAAATCAACATACATAGCCGGGCGAACCCCAATCCATGAAGTACTTACCATTGTCAAACCCGCCATCATGCTTATATCGCCTTTGTTTTCCCAAGTTCCTCCAACAACCACATTACTCGGTGGCTCTACAAAACCTTTTGATCTAGTCCAATATGAGTCCGATGCGCTTCTACTACCCGCAATTCCATAATGCCCTTCAGTACTATCAAGATTATTTGGAAATCCGTATTCTTCATTTGTTAAATCTTCTATCGATAGCACAAATATACTATCAGTTGTGTATTCATACTCATCAATACTATCATTATTTATCGAAAGTCTATTAAAAGTTTCCAATTGTGTTTCTATAATTGCATCTTGTTCTTCATCTGTAAACGAAGTATCTATAAAGCCCTGTCCCGCATTTGCTCCACCATTGGCATAATCATCTGTTCCGTTTAACCAGTCGCGAAGGGAACATATTCCCCAAGTCGGATCATCCCATTGTCTTGGATGATACTGTCTGTTGCAAATAACATCATCTGCAAAAAGAAGTGCTTTATCACCATCAACGTTTAAAACTCTCCACACAATCGGTGTATCATTATACTCGCCAAGAATTATCGTATCATAATCAACACTTTCGATTTCACCTGCTGCATTTCTTGTAATACGCGGATTTTTCGGCCACACTTTGTCATCTGCCGCATATGCGGTGTTTTCGGACATGCCAAAAGGCAGGCCCACTGCGGTCATTACAAAGATGAGCAGCCCTGCTAATACTGCCAAACTAATGTTTTTTAATTTTTTCATGATTTTCTTCTCCCATTTATAAATACAAAATACATGTATTACCTATATATTCCTAACTTCTATTTTGCCATATTGGACTTCAAATTTCACTAGTAAAATGTACAGGTTGTTTGCTGTTTAAGTATTAACTTGCAAACATGCGTATAAACAACAAACCTTGGGAATATCCCAAGATTCGCTGTTTGTCATATGTTGATTTTTCTTGTAAGCTAATAATTTGTTATTCAACGTCCTGCAAAGCTTCCACATCCTCTTCTCCTGTTCTGATTTTTACAACCTTTTCAACAGGGTAGATAAAGATTTTGCCATCACCGATGTGGCCTGTGTAAAGAGCTTTCTTAGCAGCTGCAATCACACGTTCTACAGGTACTTTTGTTATTACTACTTCTACTTTTACTTTCGGAAGAAGGGTTGCATCCACTTCAACACCACGATACATGTCGCCGGCACCTTTTTGGATACCGCAGCCCATTACCTGTGTAACCGTCATGCCCGTTACACCCGCTTCGTTAAGTGCTTTACGAAGTTTGTCATATCTTGCAAGTTTTGCGATGATAACAACTTTGTACATGGTGCTTTCAGGCGTTTTGAAGTTAACCACTTTAACCGATGTATCTTTCTTATACTGCGGAGCCGTTTCATAGTCAGGTGCTCCAAGGTCTGTGTTTTCGTTTGCTTCTACCATCATTGTAGTGGAAACATCCATCATACTAAAACCGGCATAGGCTGACGGAAGACCGTGTTCTGTCTGATCGAGACCGATAATTTCTTCTTCTTCCGATGCGCGAAGACCTATAGTCTTTTTAATAATCACAAATGTGATTGTAATTGTTACAAGTGTCCAAGCAGCTACCGTAACAACACCCAAGCACTGAACTCCAAGGAGCCCTGCTCCGCCACCGTAGAAAAGGCCTGTAAGCGTATCGTTACCCGGTGCTGATGTTGTAGCAAAAAGGCCGACTGCGATTGTTCCCCAGATACCGTTGAATGCGTGAACCGCAACAGCACCTACCGGGTCATCGATTCTTAACTTGTAGTCAAGGAACCAAACTCCGAATACTACCAAAAGTCCGGCTACGGCACCGATTATGATTGCACCGAATGCATCTACAACATCACAACCCGCGGTTATTGCCACAAGACCTGCAAGCGATGCGTTAAGGCACATGGAAACATCGGGTTTTTTGTATCTGAGCCAAGTAAATACCATGCAAACTACCGTTGCTATGGCAGGTGCGATTGTTGTTGTTACAAAAATGGATGACAACTGTTCAACACTTGTTGCTGCCGCACCGTTAAAACCGTACCAGCCAAGCCAAAGGATAAATACACCAAGTGCACCGAGGGCTAAGTTGTGACCGGGAAATGCGTTGATTTTGATGATTTTTCCATCGTCATCCCTTGTAAATTTACCGATACGAGGTCCAAGAATTGCAGCTCCCACTATAGCTGAAAGTCCGCCAACCATGTGGATTGCGCATGAGCCTGCAAAGTCGTGGAATCCCATTTGCGACAGCCAGCCGCCGCCCCAAATCCAGTGAGCTTCGATAGGATATATAAGGCCTGAAATAACCGCCGAATATATGCAGTATGAAAGGAACTTTGTTCTTTCTGCCATGGCACCTGAAACAATTGTTGCGGTTGTGGCGCAGAATACTAAGTTGAAGATGAAGTTTGACCAATCGAAATCACCGTAAGCCGAGAAAATGTCAAATCCCGGTTCTCCGATAAATCCCAAAATATCTTCACCAAGGAGTAAACTAAAACCTATAAGAATGAACATTACAGTACCGAGACAGAAGTCCATAAGGTTTTTCATAATGATGTTACCTGTGTTTTTTGCTCTGGTGAAGCCTGCTTCAACCATGGCGAAACCTGCCTGCATCCAGAATACTAGGGCTGCACCTATAAGGAACCAGACCCCGAAAACGTTACTTGTTACAATGTCTAATACTTCTTGCATAACTAACCTCTCTTTTCTTTTATTTAATGATTTATGATAAATTCAACTGATTTGCTTCTTTAGCTTTTGCTTGAATTTATTGTTGATTGTTTTGGACAAAACAAGAGGAGCTTATCTTGTTTTGTTTAGATAAGCTCCTTTGCTTTTAATTTTGTTATCCTAATTAGCTGTTTATAAACCTTTATACATAGAATAAAATCTTACTGTAATCAGGATATGGGCGAATGTCTTCAGGAATGTATCCTTCGATTGAATCCGCAATTACTCTTACCGCATCCATATCAGGAATGATTGTCTCCATGTAATAGATTGCTTTGTCGTCCTGCGCTTCGATTTCTTCAGCCTTTAATGTATCGGCTTTCAACTTGGATACAAGCTCAAAGATTTCATCATATTTGTCGGAAATCTCGGAAAGCATCTTCTCTTCGGTCTTTGTTGAACCTACTCCTATTGCTTTCTTAGCTGAGATTGAAGATGTAAGTCTTTCTTCAAACTGCATTACAGCAGGTAAAAATTCTTTGTTTACCATATCGAAAAGTGTTTCGGATTCGATATGCAATGTCTTTGAATATCCCTCAAGAAGGATGTCATATCTTGAATCAATCTCGTTCTTTGTAAAGATTGCATGTTTTGTGAAAAGATTTACATTCTTTTCGGAAATCCACTCTTTTAAGGCTTCAGGTGTTGAACGAAGGTTGTAAAGACCGCGTTTTTCGGCTTCTTCTACCCATTCATCCGAATAACCGTTGCCGTTGAAGATGATCCTCTTGTGAGCCATGATTGTTTTCTTAACAAGTTCATGTACTGCATTTTCCATCTCATCAGCGCTTACGCTTTTAAGTTCTTCATAGAATATATCCAATTCATCGGCAACCGCTGTGTTAAGTACTACGTTAGGACCTGCAACAGACAAAGCCGAGCCGAGCATTCTGAACTCAAACTTGTTACCAGTGAAGGCAAAAGGCGATGTTCTGTTTCTGTCAGTTGTATCCTTAAAGAAATGAGGAAGTACAACGGCGCCTGCGTTCATCTGCTCTTTCTTTGAGTTTTTGAAAAGTGTATCGTTTTCGATGGCTTCGATAACTTCAGTAAGTTCATCACCAAGGAAAATCGATACGATTGCAGGTGGTGCTTCGTTTGCACCGAGTCTGTGGTCATTTCCCGCACTTGCAACGGATATTCTCATAAGATCCGCATATTCATCAACTGCTTTGATGATAGCTGCAAGAAAAAGCAAAAACTGTGTATTTTCGGCCGGTGTCTTGCCCGGCTCCAAAAGATTATCTCCCGTATTGGTTGTCATGGACCAGTTGTTGTGTTTACCGGAACCGTTAATGCCTTCGAATGGTTTTTCATGAAGGAGACATCTGAATCCGTGCTTATCGGCGATTCGTCTCATCATTTCCATTGTTAACTGGTTGTGATCAACCGCAACATTGGCTGTTTCGAAAACAGGTGCAAGTTCGTGCTGGCAAGGAGCAACTTCGTTGTGTTTTGTCTTAGCAGGAATGCCGAGTTTCCAAAGTTCTTCGTCCAGTTCATGCATAAAAGCCGCAACTCTCGGTCTTAAAGCTCCGAAATAGTGATCCTCCATTTCCTGACCCTTAGGTGGCATGGCACCAAGTAAAGTTCTTCCTGTGAAGATAAGGTCTTTTCTTTTCTTGTAATCTTCTTTGTTGATAAGGAAATATTCCTGTTCGGAACCTACCGTTGATAATACTCCGGTTACTTCTGTATTTCCAAGAAGATTTATAATTCTTGTTGCGCTCTTGCTCAAAGCTTCCATTGAGCGAAGAAGCGGTGTTTTCTTATCAAGTGCTTCACCCGAATATGAACAAAATGCTGTCGGTATACAAAGTGTTCCGTCTTTTATAAATGCAGGTGATGTTGGATCCCAAGCCGTGTAGCCTCTTGCCTCAAATGTGGCACGTAAGCCGCCTGACGGAAAACTTGACGCATCCGGCTCGCCCTTTACAAGCTCTTTGCCCGAGAAATCCATAATCACTTCACCGTTACCAACCGGTGTAATGAAACTGTCATGCTTTTCTGCTGTATATCCTGTCATAGGCTGGAACCAATGTGTGAAATGTGTTGCTCCGTTTTCAACGGCCCATTCCTTCATTGCTACAGCCACCGAATTGGCAACATCAAGCTCCAAGTGGGTATTGTTTTCGATGGTCTTCTTTAATGCTTTGTAAACATCTTTTGGTAATTTGTCTCTCATAACCTTGTCGTTGAAAACTAGGCTGCCATAAGTTTCCGGTACTTTAGTTGCCATAATTATTCTCTCCTTTTTTATACAATAAGAAAGGCGCCTTGGGTATTCCCAAAGCGCCTTTGCTTTTCACGTAAACAATATAAACCCGATTCAAGAAAATGTCAATCACTATTTTTGTTTTAATTTTAGTGCAATAAGTCGAATGCCTATTATCGAATTACTTTTATTTATAAGCAAATTTCTTATAAATTGCCACGCCGGCAACGCATATTGACGCAAGGCCTACTATCAAGTAAACAGCAATATTTGCTTCATCACCTGTCACCGGTGTTGTTGATGTTGAAACGTTGTTTGATGAAACAAATGCCATTGTACAAAGCTTGTTTGTATAAAACGTAAAAGTAGCCGGATTGTCATCCTGATCCTCCAAAACATCCACACTTAAACTTCCGTCGGCTTCCTCATGAGTTCTGATAAGTACATAACTTGCACCATCTGCCAATAATTCTTCCGGAATGTCTAATGTTATTGCAAACATTTTTTCGCCGAATTCCGATATCTGCTCTTTTACGGTTCCGTTCTTTGTAATAAACAAGTCCGCCGAGAAATAGTAGATTTTTTGATTTTCACCGGAAATGCCGGTTGCTTTTTCACCTATGGCTGCTTTTACACTTTCATCTACATTTGTTTCTTCTTTTACACTTACTTCAAGGTCTAAAGTAATGTTGTCGTTGCCGGCAAGAACATCCACCATTTCCTGTGGTGTTAAAGCCGCAAGAAGAAATGTTGACATATCGATTTGTGCTCCTATCTTGGTTGCTTCGGATTTGTTAACATTAACATTTACCGAACCGCTTGTTATAGCACTTTGCAAAAGATCTGCTTTATTTTCGTCTGTTTCCTGTGAAAGAACATCTATTAATGTATCTACATCATTGATTCCCGCTGCTTTTGCAACGCTTGTATCTTTAACTGTTTTTCCCACATTGTCTGTTTTTAATTTCTCAACGGAAACATCTCCGCCGCGACCCGATACATTTGAATCATTTGCCGGTGTGGAAGGACCCGATTCAACTTCATTTTTTATTTCTTCCACGCCCTTATCTATTGTTGTGCTAAAAGTTCCGGAAAGCTCCGTGACAGATAAAACATAGCCTGCTCCGCCGTTCCATGTATCGCCTATAAATGCCGCCTGTGCATTGTTTTGGGTAAGAGCGCATAATACACCGTATGCAACATGCGTACTTCCGTCTTTAAGCTCCCAAACCTGTACACTGTCACTGTTCGTTAAACTGTATGTACCTGCAATACTAGAAACAATAGTACTTAATACGTCTTCCCCATAAATCGTATTAGACTGCACAGATGTTTTTACATCCCCATAAAGACCTATGTATGTCAAAGTCCAATCGCCTGTCGTTGTAGTATGGTTTGTTGTGGCCGAATATAAAGGGTTATTAAAACCTGACGCCTCAAAACTGTCGCCTTTTTTCGGAAATGCCGGATTTCTTTGGCAATCATAAGCATATGAAAATGAATAGCTTATGCTTTGCGCTCTGACATTTGATGCGTTAAACGGCAGACATACTAAAAAAGTTGCCACCGCAACCATTAAGGCTAAGATTATTTTCCCTGTTTTTCTTTTTAACATAATGTACTCCTCTCTTGCTTGCAGAAATAATCAAAAGATAAATTTATTCTTTTACTCTCTGCAAATTCCTACATAAGTATAAAAAATTTTTATGAACTTCTCACAGCTAAATTGTTAACAGTATGTAAACAATATGAAAACATTTTACTAACTGCCATATTTATACTTTTTTCCTAAACCGGGGCAGCCCGGCAGGCGCTGTGGGCGTCATAGACGAACTTCCCTATCTTGGCGTTATATGGTGGATATTAAAACTTATCGCATTCTTGATATTGGTTGGAATCATCTATCTTTTGATAGCCGAAAGAATTTATATGAAGAAGCATAAATAGATTATAATTTACTTAATGTCCTTTTTTTAACATGATTAAGTAAAATATAAGCTTTGCATAGTATCAGACACTCGCTTTGCAAATACGGCATGAAAAAGAAACCGTCGATCAACTATAAATCAAATACTGTTAACCGATTTACAGTTTCGCTGAAATATGGCAATGAATATCTTAAATATCCTCTTTCAGAGTTATCTATAATTCCCGTTTCCACCAACCTTACTTTATACTCGTTTATCTGGGCGGGAGCTTTTTGCAATTGCTGTATTATATCACTTACTTTAGCTTTTTGACTATCATCTCCCAGACAGTTGTTCATCGCTTTAATAAACTCTTTTTCCACTTCTGTTAGTTCATCCCACACTTGAGAATATACCCTATCTTCAAGAATGTCTTTTAACTGAATTATCATATCGTCCAATGACATGGAATCCCTTTTTTCCCAAAAAATATTACCAAGAAGCGAATATGCATAGGAATAGCCTTTGGTTAACTTTGCCATTTTCGCAGCCTCTTCAAATGAAATATTAAAAATCGAAGAATACCGTTTGGAAATCATATTTAAATCAAGAGGTCCCAGATTAATACGCGGAGCTCTTTTTAAAAATGTCATATTCTTATGAGTTTGCAGGCTCTTTATATCCTTGTAAAGCCCGGTCATAATCAAATATATCGGTAATCGCTCCCTTGTATAGAGCTGAAATGATGATGTGAATTTTCTTATATTTTCAGTATTGCCGACTTCATCAACCGTAACAAGCAGCTTCTTTTTTATTCCTTTCATAACTTTAAGCATCTGCCTAATCATGACTTCTTCATCGGATATTTTGTTTCCGCCCTCAATGGATACGCCTATTCCAAGCAACGAAAAGTCTAGTTTCTTTTCTATAAATACTTTTCCGAGAAGCGGATCTGCCTGCAAATTGGCAGCCAACGTTTTTAAAAGATTGCTTTGTGAACTTAGGTTGACTACTTTCCATTCTTTCGAATCTTTAATAATTTTTTCGGTTATGTAAGTTGTAAGCGCAGTTTTACCTATACCCCTCACTCCGGCAAGCATATAAACTTGCGATGATGACAACTCACGGTTAAAATCATTAATTATAATATCTTCTTCTGAATATCTGTTGATATATGCCTCATCTGAAGCGTTTCCAAAGGATGTTAAAAACGGATTATTCTTCATAGTGGGCCTCCTATAATTGTTAAATGTTTATATATTTCTACATGATTTATATATTTATCTATATTCGTATTTATTTTCTATATTTATATATATTTTACTATAAAACTTTAGAAAATCAAGTTGTTCATTAGCAATTTATATATAACATTATTACATGTATATCATTTTAGTTCTCTGCGCAGCAAAATGGCATCAAAACTAAAAATAGTCGCTCACATGAACAGTTAGCGACTATTTCATAGCTTATACTTTATTAAGCATATTTCCCTCTAATTCCTTCAATTACACCTACTGTGAGGTTTTTAATAATAATTCCCAAAACTTCTTTTAAATATTTTCTTAACCCTTTTTCGTTATTTATAAAACCTTTGCTCTTGGTTGTTGGAAAATAAAACTTACATCCTCTGTCTTCAATTACGGAAATTAAGTCTTCTTTTTGTAAATTATTTATATAAACACTGAATTCTTCTTCTGACATTCCGTAAAGTTTTGAACATATACCCTTTCTTTTATTGCACCCCTTTACTATGCTAACATATATCGAATAAGCAGTTTTTGCACGTGCTTCTGTATATGGTGGTTTGGCATATTTTGAAAATATCCATTCTCCTTTTTCATCTTGATCCATTCCTTGAATCAGACCATCTTCAATCCATTTTTCAACAGTCTTTTTATTCTTAAGATTATTCGTTCCCATAAATTCTTCCATTTTCATTATCAAATCCTCATCAGATAATTATGCAATGAAATAAGAATCAATCTCTTTAATACGTGACTTAGCATCGTTTATTTTCTTATTAATCGCAACAATATCATTTTCCATAGAATTAGACAAATCGAGTATTTTAACTTTGCATTCCTCAATTAATCTATCTAGTTGTACTCTTTCCTTTATCTTTATTAATGATAGATTTTGTTTCTCTGTTTCAAATCCATTTTTTTGTTCTGTAAGGTATTTGAAATCTGACATTCCGGGAACATTGTCAAGCTCGATTTCGTACTCTTTTATAAGAGCTTCCAATTTTTGCTTTTCTGCTTCAAGAGCAAGCTTTTCATCCACATGTGCCTCCCAATAGTCATCTTTAGATTTTTGTTCACATTCTTTAATCCATTTCAAATATGTTGCACACACATCTTGCCACCATTTACGTACGGTAAATTTGGGAAGATTGCCATTTTTTAATATAAAATCTGCATTTTTCAAGGCTAAATTATAATAAAACAGTCTTTTCTCCTTCTCTTCGTCTGGATAAATTTTAGCAATATGCTCACATGTAAGACAAAATTCTCTTCCGAGTTCATTAAATAATGTTATTGTCTCATCTCGGTCTGAAGAAACAACTAAACCATAACCATTCTTTCTTTGATTATAAACATATTGACTACATGCCATTTTTATAATATCCTGGCTTATTTCTTCCAAAATTTGCTTATTTTCTTCTTCATTTTCAATAGAAAAATTATCATCTATTATTGATACACAGTTTTGCAATGCTTTAAAAGCAGCCTGTCTTTTGTATAAATTCGAATCATACAAAGAATATTTTGCTTTTCCATATGAACTGTAAAATATAGCTTCAATATTGTGCGGATCATTTTGTTCTACCATGTTGTAATATTTTTCAGTTTCTTCCCAATCCTCCTTTTTTCTTGCTCTCCTTGCATTTGCAAGATATTTTTGCACAAAATCCGAATTATCAACTTTAACCGTTCCCTGAACATCTACAGTCCCTTCAATCATCATTCTTTTTGCTTCTTCAACACTATACTTGCATCCACATGTTTGACAAACAAACACTCCACCATCTTTAATCAATTCTGTACCACCGCACATTTCACATACAAGTTGTTTCATTATTTTTCTCCTTCATATCATTTTTGCTTATTGATGTATTTATAATAGTATGATGCTCAATCTGTCTTAAATCAATTGTTCTGGCTCGATACTCTGCAAGTCTTAGCATCAAGATAATAATCCAAATAAGTAAACATACAAAAAAGTTGACAATTAATGATGTTCTAAAACCAATTGAATCATTAAATATTCCTATAATGATGCAGATAATAAGTTGTAATGTCATGTAAACTATTGACAATGTCAGAATTGGAGTTTTGTAAAAAAGACCTTGTGCATTCACCCTTCTTCTAAAAATATAAGTCCACAACAATAACTGCGAAATATAGGCAATAATATCAAACACTAATGTTACCCAAATTGACAAAGTATAACTCTTCGGAATAAACATCAACAGAAATACCGATAAAATAAAGCACAAAAGCCATATACTTCCGCAGATAATCTTCTTTGACATACACTAACCCTCCCTTTTTTGACCACACTTTGGGCAATATTTTCCCTGTCTTTCAAATATATATCCACATTTAGTACAACTATACATTTTTTTAACCGGATATCCACATTCATCACAAAAAGACACACCTGGAAACAGCTTTGCACCACATTCTTCACAAAATTGACTAGTTACATTTACCTGTTGTGTTGGCGAGTTATTAATGCTATTAAAAGCATCATTGAATACACCCCCAACAGTTGTTCCAACAGCACCACCCACTCCGGTCATCATGCCTAAACCAATACCTGTAGCACTAAAATTCCCTGCACCTTCATTTTGTGCCAAATGCTCTGCCACATCAAAACCACGTTCCTGCTGATAAGTGTATCCTTCAATTTGGCGTTTTTGCGCAACTCCTTGAGACTCTATCACCATTTTTCGAGTTTCAGTCTGTTGGTCAATCACACCTACTTGTTGTCGAATTTTAGCTTCTTTTATGTCTGCATATTGCCTAAAAAATAAATCCTTAAACTTTTCATATTGAACATCACCATCAGGTTTCACTATTCGTGTAACGAAGAAACGTTCAAGAGCAATACCATATTCAGAAAAATCAGGAATCAATTTTTCTTTTAAATCATCTGAGAATTCATTAAGGTACTCGTCAACTTCAAAGATGTTTATGTTACTAGACTTAAAAGTTTGAGCAATATATGTCTTTATTCTAGCCATCAAAAATGCCCTAAAATATGATACTAACTTATCCCTGTTCAAATAGCTCTCTGTGCCGATAAGTTTAATAAGCAGTTTTACAGAATCCTCAACACGAAGGCTCATTTCTCCACCTGCTCCTATTGATATTGGGAATCCCCATGATGGCTCTATATATTGAATCTTACTATCTGTCCCCCATTCAATGGCCATCTGCTCAACTTTATTAATAAAATAAACCTCACAATGAAATGCAGACACACCTCCGGTTGGTATATTAATAACATGACGGAGTAACGGAATATTCTGAGTCTCTAAAGTATATTTGCCGGAGCCAAATAAATCCATTGGCTGTCCATTCAAAAAGAATACAGCTTCCTGTGATTCATGTACAATAAGCTGAGAATTCGTATTAAAATCCTCAACCGGATGCTTCCAGACAAATGTACTGTTATCGCCTTCATACTTAATAACCTGCTCTATTGGCATAAAACTCTCCCCTTTGTATATAAATATTATTAAGATCAGTGAAACATTAGATTTTGCAGACAATGTAGCGAAATATTATTAATCTAATTGGTTAATACTTTTATTTATAGTGTAGTAAGCTACTGTCAAGTAGCTTACTACACTTGATATACGTAGTATATCAACGCGCGCAAGCGCGCGTATTTTTTTTTCGGAGATTTTACATAGTTTTCTTGTTTGCTCCGTAGTATTTTAGCTGCTCATACGGAGCAATTGTTTTATATACAGTTTTTCTACGTACAATGCAAAGTAGGAATTGCTTATGCTACCTAGCACAACGCCAATAAAAAGAAAATCTCCGTACATCTTAAGAAACTAATACGTAGCTAAAGAGCTTCCAATGAACTTGCTCCGTATTAGCATCACACAAAAAAAAAGAAAATACGTAGCTATGCAAGAAGAGTGCAAAATTCTACGTTGAATTTAACAATTTCATACGGAGAAAATCCCCTAACTTGCTTATGCTACGTATACCAAAAGGAGCTTTGGATCGTTTTTCCAAAGCTCCTTTGTTATTTATTTACTATTGCATTTCTTATATGTCGGAAACCTTCTTTTTTGCTATCACAATTCCTATGCCACATACCGAAACCGCTACGAGAATAACGTACAAGCCGATGTTTGCCCCGTCACCTGTTTGCGGCGAACTTGTTACATCCTCATAAACAAGTGCATATGTGGAAAAGCTGTCCGAAAGGGACGTAACAATTCCGTTATTATATGACGCATCAAGTTTTGCTGCCAAGCCGTCATGAATTCTGACCATATAGAAGATTCTTTGCATACCGTCGGCAAGTTGCGGAAGTGCCTGCAAAACAGGGACACTTATACTTACACCTTCCGGAAGTTTTGTGATATTACCTACCCACTCTCCGTCAATCAGAACCTCTATACAAATGTCATAAAATCCGGTTACATTGCCCTTTCCTGCCAGGAATTCATCAATTAAAGTCACATCTTCCGCTATATCTTCCTTAGATACCTCATATATGGCTTTATTGATTAAAATTTCCTTTCCGTTTGCCAAAGCCGTTAAAATTTCATCTGCCAGCTCGTCATCTATTCCCTCAACTTTTTGTCCGGCTTTAAGCTTGTCTACAAGGTTATTTACCATGTTTTCAAGGTTTGTATCGCCATCTGCCGATTTTGTTTGTGCTTGTTGCGGTACTATTTTAATATCTTTTTGGGTATATATACCGATTGTCTTTCCGTCTTCATTTTTAAGTTCGTTTATCAGGGCTTTAGGCACATACTCATATCCATCTTTTAAAAGGCTGTTAAAATAGTCCGTATCATAAACAAATTCTGTCTGATCGTCATTGGATATAAATATAGCCCCTCGTGCAAAGTTATCACTTGATGTGGTACTGTAGTTTCCTCCTGCAAGAATTATCCGGGTACTATCTTTGGGTACAATAAACAATGCTCCCTCATAGCCGCTGAAAGTACCACCATTTATTTCAATTTTATCTATAGAATCGGCATATAGCGCAAAAGCACTCTCTGATCCGTAAAAAAATCCACCATTTATTTCTATGCTTGTGTAATCACCCAGACCACCGGCAATCAGAGCATATCCCACATGGGTTTCCTTCACAAGGTTTACAAACATTCCACCGTTAACAATAAGCTTCGCCCCGGATAACTCCAAAGGCCATTCATAATACTCTGAATCATTTACAAACAAACCGTCATTTATTGTAATCGTAGGTGTATAGTTCTCATTTGCATACACACCAACAATCTCAAAGCTTCCTCTTTCTATTGTGGTGTCATTATAAAACGACGCCCGTGTAAATACACCGCCATTTACAACACACTCTGCTTTCATATCAAAGCTTTCATTAAATTCACCTTCATTAACTGTTACAAGCACTCCTTCATCAGTATCGTAACTTAAGACTTTTCCCGTATATGTTCCTCCGTTAATAATCAGGTCGCTTGTAGCAAGCACCGAAATCATACCGTTGCCGGTTTCAATACTGCCATCCCCCGTTATTGTAAGAAGAGTATGGTCATTGTTTACCGCACCGTTCTTCATTCCGTCACTTTTAACTTCATTTACGTAATTTATAGTTTTATTATTTAAGTCCAAAGTAATAGGGCCATCGTCTGATTTAAATACCAAAGTTTCCCCATCTAATGCAATATCCTCGCCGAGTACATATGTTGTACTCTCATAAAGCATAAACTGACCTTTTCCGGCATTATACTCATCCGGATCAATTTCAAAGTATTGGATACCTTTGTCGGGATTTGTATGATTTGCAGACTTTCTTGCCACATCCAAATCGGCTTCGGTAATCGTAATTGTCTGATCCGCCTTTACATTTAGCGGAATAAGGCAAATTATCAATACAGTTGCCAAAATGAAGGCCATTAGTTTTGTTGTTTTTGTTTTTACTATACCCATAATGCTCCCTCCAATATATTTCTTACCTGTTTATTGTCCCACAGCTTTATGAATGTGTAATAAATCAAATGTGAACTTTTTATTAAGAAATTCCCTCTTGTTTTTCTCAACGCTATCTACATTACCTAAAACTCCAAGCTATCCGCATTAAGTAGAAAATATTTCATACCCATAATCACAAATCCTTCATCATTTCTCCATGGCTTTTTCGTTCCATTTACTATAACAATCTTCTTAAATGAATCCGGAATATTTCGGAATGAATTGAGTTCCTGCGTCTGCTTTTCCTCAGAAGTCATATCATAGGCTACTTGAATATAATATCTTTGACTACCTTGATTTGCTACAAAATCAACCTCAAACTGCTTACGAGTCGTTTTCCCTTCATCATTCTTTGCATACACTTCTACGATACCAACATCCACATTATAACCTCTAATAAGCAGTTCATTATAAACGATATTTTCCATAATATGAGTAAGTTCCTGCTGTCTGAAATTTAATCTGGCATTTCTAAGTCCCACATCTGAAAAATAATATTTTAGGTTAGCACCCACATATTTCCTTCCCTTGATATCATATCGTTCCGCTTTAGAAATCAAAAATGCTTCTGCCAGATAATCAATATGATTAGATATAGTTTTATTACTATAATTGATACCTCGTTCACTTTTAAAAGTATTTGATATTTTAGTTGGATTGGTAGGTGCTCCTATGGCAGAAGCAAGAATATCTACCAAAGTTCCAATTTCGTCAACATTTTTAATCTTATTTCTATCTACCACATCCTTGATATAGACATTGGTAAAAATATTTTTTAGATATTCTGCCTTTTGGCGTTCCACAGAAAATTGTGCCACCTGTGGTAAGCCTCCATATATCATATACTCCTCCCAAGCATCATCATAATCTCCCTCATAAGCATTATAGAACTCTGCAAAGGATAGCGGATAAATTCTTATCTCATCTCCTCTGCCTCTAAATTCAGTTACAATATCACTGGATAAAAATTTTGAGTTGCTTCCGGTCACATATACATCAATATTGCTAATCCGAAGCAAACTGTTCAGTACTTCTTCAAATCGCGGCATAAACTGCACTTCATCTAAAAGCAAATAATACTTCTGTTCATCTTTCATTGCGTCCTTGATATACTGATAACACTTTTTCGGATCTCTCAGCTCCTCATTTTCAATACCATCTAAGGCAATCTCAATGATATGGTCATTATCTACACCACTCTCCAACAAATATTTCTTAAACAATACAAATAACAAGAATGATTTTCCGCATCTCCTGATTCCCGTGATAATCTTTATCATCCCATTATCTTTTCTTATCTTTAACTGTTCAAGGTATTCATTTCTCTTAATCTCCATAGCTACGCTCCTTATTTTTGTGTGTTGGCACATTTTTTAGTAATTGCATTATATCATCCAACGTTTATTTAATCAATAGCCGTTACTATTTTGTAAGCACTTCATAGCGCGTACTTCGATATTCTCCTTATAATTGCTCAATTCTTTTGTATAATCAAAAATAGGCAGGACCTAATCAGCAAATATCAAATTGCGTGGTTGTTCCACTATATTTACCAACTAGTCCTACCTTGCATTCTATGTGTAAAAGCACCTCACCTTCTGAATACATTGGTTAATTTCATATATTTTCCTTAGACTTTTTTTTTAATCTTATTGGTCTTTATTCATCTATTGTACTTACACTCACCGTTATTTCTTCCAGCACATCCAAAAGCACTCTTACTGTATCAAGTGATGTAAACATGGTTATGCCGTTTTCGATAGCACAACGGCGGATAGCCACACCGTCTTCGTAGTGCACGCCGGATAAAATGGCACGAGTGTTAATTACGTAGCTTACATATCCTGCACGGATGGAATCAAGGATTTCTTCGCTTCCTTCGGAAAGCTTATGTCTGACTCTTGTTCTTATGCCGTGTTCCTTAAGGAATGTGGCTGTACCGATGGTTGCTTCGATGTTAAAGCCCATGTCGTAGAAACGACGCACCATAGGAAGAGCTTCTTCCTTGTCTTCGTCAGCCAAAGTAACAAGCACGGTTCCGTAATTAAGGAGCTTAACACCCGATGCAATCAAAGCCTTGTACATAGCTCTGTGAAGCTTTTCGTCATAGCCGATAGCTTCGCCGGTGGATTTCATTTCCGGTGAAAGGTAAGCATCCATACCCTTAAGTTTTGAGAATGAAAAGGCCGGAGCTTTTACGTAATATCTGCCCTTTTCATGAGAAATAACGGTATCACCGCTGATAATCTCTGCCTTGTCGTTGTTTTCACCGTCGCTCTTTGCAGGAATCCTATATACAGGAAGCAAGCAAGCATTCTTCTCTGTCAAATCAAGCTTCTGATCGCGAAGTGAATGACCAAGCATTACAAGGGTTGCAATGTCCGCAAGGCTGTAACCCGTAGCCTTTGAAAGGAACGGCACAGTACGTGAAGAACGAGGGTTAACCTCAATTATGTAAACCTCTTCGTTTACATCCACAATAAACTGGATGTTATAAAGGCCTACAATGCCTATACCAAGGCCGAGTCTTCTTCCGTAATCTATAATTTTTTCTTTTACTTTTTCGCTAATGCTGAATGGCGGGTAAACGCTGATTGAGTCTCCGGAATGGACACCGGTTCTTTCAACAAGTTCCATGATACCCGGAATGAATACATCTTTGCCGTCGCAGATGGCATCGATTTCCACTTCTTTACCCATTATGTATTTATCAACCAAAACAGGCTTGTCTACATCCACCTCTACGGCAGTTTTAAGGTAGTGGCGCATTTCCGTCTCTTTGGAAACGATCTGCATTGCACGGCCGCCAAGTACGAAACTTGGACGCACAAGTACGGGATATCCGATTTCTCCCGCTACTTTTACACCGTCTTCTATGTTTGTAACCGCCTGACCCTTTGGTTGAGGAATGCCAAGCTCTACAAGTAATTTTTCAAATTTGTCTCTATCCTCCGCCTTTTCTATGGCTTCGCAATCAGTACCGATAAGCTTGATATTTCTGTTGCTTAACTTTTCGGCCAAATTGATGGCTGTCTGACCGCCGAGGGTTGCAATAACGCCTTCCGGTTTTTCCATTTCGATGATATTCATAACATCTTCAACGCAAAGAGGCTCGAAATAAAGCTTATCTGAGGTCGTATAGTCTGTCGAAACGGTTTCCGGATTGTTATTTACGATAATAGCCTCGTAACCCGCTTCTTTGATAGTCTGCACCGCATGTACCGTTGAATAGTCAAATTCAACACCCTGTCCGATGCGGATAGGACCGGAACCCAGTACGATAATCTTCTTTTTGTCCGAAATAATAGACTCATTCTCGCCTTCGTATGTTGAATAGAAGTAAGGAATATAGCTGTCAAACTCCGATGCACAAGTATCGATCATCTTGTAAACCGGGAACATTTTTTCCTTAACTCTAAGCTCGTAAAGTTCTTTTTCGCTCATGCCGTTAAAGTCGCAAATTGCCTTATCGCAAAAGCCCATTCTTTTGGCATCGTAGATTGTGTCTACGTTACGGCCGTCCTCTTTAAGACGGGCTTCCATGTCCGTAATATTGTTTAATTTCTTTAAGAAGAAGTAGTCAATGCCCGTTGCATCTTCAATCTTCTTAGCTTCTACGCCTCTTCTGAAAAGTTCGCAAATAGCATAAACTCTGTCATCGGTTCCCTTTGTTATGTAAACCAACAATTCATCCGTTGATACTTCATCAAACTTGGCATTGTGTGCATGATAAAGCCCGATTTCCAGTGAACGCACGGACTTTAAGAAACTTTCTTCAAAGTTACGGCCGACACCCATAACCTCGCCCGTTGCCTTCATCTGTGTTCCCAAAGAATTGTTTGCATCATTGAATTTATCAAATGGGAAACGAGGCATTTTTGAAACCACATAGTCAAGTGATGGTTCGAAAGATGCCAAAGTATTTGCAAGAGGAATCTCGTCAAGTCGCATACCTACGCCGATTTTAGCCGAAACTCTGGCAATAGGATAACCGCTGGCCTTTGATGCAAGGGCCGATGAACGGGATACCCTCGGGTTAACCTCAATAAGGAAATACTGCATTGATAACGGATCCAGGGCAAACTGTACATTACAACCGCCTTCGATTTTAAGAGCACGGATAATTTTAAGGGCACTGTCCCTAAGCATCTGATACTCTTTGTTTGTAAGTGTCTGTGATGGACAAACTACGATGGAGTCACCCGTGTGAACGCCTACCGGGTCTAGGTTTTCCATGTTGCAGACAACTATTGCAGTGTCGTTTTTATCTCTGATTACTTCGTATTCGATTTCTTTGTAGCCTTTTACGCTCTTTTCGATCAAGACCTGATGAACCGGTGACAGCTCAAGGGCATTTCTTATCATTTCCTTAAACTGCTTTTCATCATCGGCAAAGCCGCCGCCTGTACCGCCAAGAGTAAAAGCCGGACGAAGTACTACAGGGAATCCGATTTTGTCTGCAACTTCGAGAGCACTTTCTTCATCTTCCGCAATGTCGGACGGAAGAACCGGCTCGCCTATTTCTTCGCAAAGTTCTTTGAAAAGCTCGCGGTCTTCCGCACGGTTGATGCTTTCACCGCTTGTACCCAAAAGCTCTACATGACATTCCGAAAGAACGCCTTTTTTGGAAAGCTGCATGGCAAGGTTAAGACCTGTCTGACCGCCGATTCCCGGAAGAAGAGCATCCGGACGTTCTTTTCTAATAATCTTTGATATAAATTCAAGTGTTAAAGGCTCCATGTAAACCTTGTCCGCAATCTTTGTATCTGTCATGATTGTGGCAGGGTTGGAGTTACAAAGAATAACCTTATATCCTTCTTCTTTGAGGGCAAGGCAGGCCTGTGTTCCCGCATAGTCAAACTCGGCTGCCTGACCGATCACAATCGGACCCGAGCCGATGACAAGGACTGTTTTTATGTCTGTTCTCTTCGGCATATTATTTGCCCTCCTTTGCTTTATATTCTTTCATTAATTCCACAAAATCTTTGAATAAGTAGCCGGAATCCTGTGGGCCCGGCGCACTTTCAGGGTGATACTGCACCGAGAAAATGCATGCATCTTTGTTTTCCACACCTTCTATGGTGTTGTCCAAAAGATTTATATGCGTAGCCTCAAGGCCTGTGCCCGCAAGGCTTTTATCATCTACCGCATATGAATGATTTTGAGATGTTATCTCAACTTTGTCGGTTTTTAAATTCTTAACCGGGTGGTTACCGCCTCTGTGGCCGAACTTAAGCTTGTAAGTCTTGGCGCCGTGAGCAAGGCTTATTATCTGATGTCCCAAGCAGATACCGAAAATCGGATATTTGCCTTTAAGGGCTTTAATGGCCTCGATGGTAGGCACCGCATCTTCAGGGTTACCCGGACCGTTTGAAATAAAGATGCCGTCAGGCTTGTAGCTTTCGATTTCCTCTGCGGATGTATCCCAAGGCACTACCGTTACGTTGCAGCCCGCTTTGTTTAATGAACGCACAATATTAAGCTTGATGCCGCAATCAATTGCAACAACATTGTATTTTGGATTTGATGTAGGTGAGCGCCAAGTCTCTTTGGTGCTGACCTTTGCAACGCCATCTGTTTCCGGCAACCATGCCTCTAAGCGTTTAAGGCCTTCTTCAAGGCTTACGCTTGCATCACAAATAAGAGCTTTACAACTACCGTAATTTCTTATTTTTCTGGTTAAAGCTCTTGTATCTATGCCGTAAACTCCGGCAATATCAAACTTCTTCATAACCGCAGACAAGGTTTTGCAGCTTCTGAAGTTTGATGGAAAATCGTTGTATTCCCTAACAATCATGGCTGAAATTGTAGGCACTTCCGTTTCATAATCGTCATTGTTCATGCCGTAATTGCCGATAAGCGGATATGTCATAACCACCGCCTGATATGTGTAGGAAGGATCGGATAAGATTTCCTGATATCCCGCCATGGAAGTATTGAATACGATTTCCGCAAACTTCTCGCTGTCCGAGCCAAAGCCGTAGCCTAAGTATTCGCTTCCGTCTTCCAAAATAATTTTTTTCGTAAAATCATTTTTCATAAAAACTGACATCCTTTATATTTTAGTGTTTATTGGTTTACATAAATCTTAATCAAACATACTGCTTTTTATAAATGTTACAGCATATTATACTAATTATTCAACCGGGTATTTGTTATCAAAACATGCCTTGCAAATCGGCAAATCCCCGGTCATTTCGTGCAAGTCTTCTATGCTCATATATCCCAAAGAATCAGCACCGATATGCTTTCTTATCTCCTCTGTTGAGTGGGAGCTTGCTATAAGCTGCGAATTGTCCGGAACATCCGTGCCATAATAACATGGATAAAGGAAAGGCGGCGAACTTATTCGCACATGCACTTCCTTGGCACCGGCTTTTTTAAGCATCTTTATAAGATTTGCAATGGTAGTACCTCGCACAATGGAATCGTCTATAAGCACAATTCTTTTGCCCTTAACCACAGGCGCAATTACATTAAGCTTTGTATGTACCGCTGATTCGCGCTCCTCTTGCGTAGGTTTTATAAATGTTCTTCCCACATAGCTGTTTTTGTGGAAGACAATACCGAAAGGAATTCCCGATTCCTTGGAATAGCCCACAGCTGCTGTGATTCCCGAATCCGGAACCCCGGCAACCAAATCCGCCTCCACAGGATAACGTTTTGCAAGAGCTCGACCGCCGTTTATTCTGGCATCGTAAACATTGATACCGTCCATATATGAATCAAGACGTGCAAAGTAAATGTATTCAAAAATACAATGGGCCTTTTTATCTGATTTATAATACTCAGAATGAAGTCCATCCTTCGAAATGGTGAGGATTTCACCCGGTTCGATATCACGAACAAATTCCGCTCCCACAGCATCCAAAGCACAACTTTCCGAAGCAAGCACATATGTATCATCGATTTTTCCCAGGCACAATGGCTTAAGACCGTGTGGATCGCGCACCGCAATCATCTTTCTCGGACTCATGATTAAAAGGGCATAACCGCCTTTAATCTTTGCCATAGTATTAATGACCGCTTCTTCTATGCTTTCGGTATGTGCTCTTTCTTTTGCGATATAGTAAGCAATTGCCTCCGAATCCGTTGTACCGCGGAAAATCGCTCCGATTGACTGAAGTTCGTTTCTTATTTCTTCGCAATTTATGATATTTCCGTTGTGGGCAAGGGCCAAGGTACCTTTAAGATAGTTAAGTACCAGTGGCTGAGCATTTTCCACACTGCTAAATCCGGTGGTGGAATAACGCACATGTCCGATACCTATATTGCCGTTAAGCTTAGCCAATGTTTCATTGTCGAAGACTTCGCTTACAAGGCCCATTTCCTTGTGATGACAAACATTGCCGAAAGGACCGTTTGTATCGCAAAGAGCCATGCCCGCCGACTCCTGGCCTCTGTGCTGCAGCGCCATAAGTCCAAGGTACATAGAGTAAGAAATATTGTTGGTGTTTGGGCTCCAAATACCAAACACGCCGCATTCTTCATGGAATTTATCGTTAATCATTATCTTTTCCCTCATTAGCGTACTCAAGCTGCCATGCAGCTTCGCATACAGTTCGATTCCGCTTCGCTACATCTCACTGTCCGCGGTCGCCAAATTTACTGCTTTTTGTGCAAGCACAAAGCAGTAAGCTTGGCTCGTCGTACGCTCAAAAATAGGCACTTCGAACCCTAGTCCGAAGCGCCTTTGCTTCTATACATTAATTTCACTGTTTAAACCAAGAATATCTTTATTGGCATCCTGTATTGGTTTTATTACTTCATTTAAAAATCTTTCAACCTGCATTGAAGCACATCCCGTATAATCCGCAGGATTCATCTTTGCTTCAAGCTCTTCGCATGAATAATTGAAGTTTTCGTTTGCCGCAATAAGTTCCAAAAGGTTGTTGTCCTTACCTTCTTCTTTAACGGCTTTTCCCGCTTCCATTGAAAGAGTTCTGATTACTTCGTGGAGTTCCTGACGATCGCCGCCGTCTTTAACTGCATCCATCATAATGTTTTCGGTTGCCATGAAAGGAAGCTCACTTCTGAGTCTCTTTTCAATAACCTTAGGATAAACAACAAGTCCGTCGGTAACATTGATGCAAAGATCCAAAATTCCGTCAATGGCAAGGAAACCTTCCGGAATGGAAAGTCGTTTGTTTGCGGAATCATCAAGTGTTCTCTCAAACCATTGTGTAGCCGCAACAAGCGCAGGATTAAGTGCGTCCAATATAACATAATTTGAAAGTGAAGCGATTCTTTCGCTACGCATAGGGTTACGTTTGTAAGCCATTGCGGATGAACCGATCTGATTCTTTTCAAAAGGTTCTTCAACTTCTTTTAAATGCTGTAAAAGACGAATATCATTACTCATCTTATGTGCCGTAACGGCAATATTTGCAAGAACGTTAAGAACACGCATATCAACTTTTCTTGAATATGTCTGGCCGCTTACGGCATAACATTCTTTAAAGCCCATTTTTTCGGCAATCTTTTCATCAACCTTTTTAACTTTTTCCCAATCGCCGGCAAAAAGTTCAAGGAAGCTTGCCTGTGTACCTGTTGTACCTTTTGAACCTAAAAGCTTGAGACTGCCCTGAATATAATCAAGGTCGTCCAAATCCATTGCAAAATCCTGTAACCAAAGTGTGGCACGTTTACCTACCGTTGTTGGCTGTGCCGGCTGAAAATGAGTAAAGGCAAGGGTTGGCAAATCCTTATGCTCATTTGCGAATTTTGCAAGTTTATCGATAACATTAACAAGCTTTTTTCTTACAAGCTTGAGTGCTTCGTTCATTACGATAATATCCGTATTGTCACCAACATAACAGCTTGTGGCGCCCAGGTGGATAATACCTTTGGCCTTGGGACATTGAAGTCCGTAAGCGTAAACATGACTCATAACGTCATGACGTACAATCTTTTCGCGAGCTTTGGCTTCTTCATAGTTAATATCATCAACATGAGCTTTCATTTCATCAATCTGCTCCTGTGTGATTTGCTTAAGACCAAGCTCCATTTCGCTTTCCGCAAGGGCAATCCAAAGTCTTCTCCATGTTTTGAACTTCATGTCCTGTGAGAAAATATACTGCATTTCCTTGCTTGCGTATCTTTCCGAAAGAGGGCTGATATATCTGTCTGTTCCCATATTATTCTCCCAATTCTTTTTTAATTCTTGAAAATACTTCTTCGTATGCTTCTTCTACGCCACCGAGGTCACGTCTGAAACGGTCTTTATCCATTTTCTCGTTTGTTTTAACATCCCAAAGACGGCATGTATCCGGTGACATTTCATCAGCAAGAATAATCTGATCATGGTAACGACCGAATTCGATTTTGAAATCGATAAGTTTAAGACCGCAGTCAAGATAAATCTTTTTGGCAATTTCGTTAACTTTGAAAGCGTATTTCTTGATTGTTTCGATTTCTTCCCATGTTGCAAGCTCAAGTGCCACTGCAAAGTATGCATTGATAAGCGGATCGCCGAGTTCGTCATTTTTGTATGAAAATTCGATTGTAGGCTCTTTGAATTCTTTACCTTCAGGAACGCCGAGGCGTTTTGAAAAGCTGCCTGCCGCAACGTTTCTTATAATAACTTCAAGTGGAACAATAGAAACTTTTTTAACAGCTGTATCCGTTGGGCTGAGTTCTTCTACCAAGTGAGTAGGAACACCGTTTTTTTCGAATACTTTGAAAATAAGGTTTGACATCTGGTTATTGATAACACCTTTGCCCGAAATAGTGCCTTTTTTCTCACCGTTGAATGCTGTTGCATCATCTTTGTAAGAAACGATTAAGATGTCTTCATCGTCTGTTTTGAATACTTTCTTTGCTTTTCCTTCATATAACTGTTCTCTTTTTTCCATTATTGCACTCCTTTTTTCTACAAATTTATTAACTATACAATAATCAGCCTAAAACAAAAGTCTTAAGCTGATTATAATTGAAATACTATTATCTTACAATAAGAGCTTCTCTTTCAGCACCTACCGAAACATATTCAACAGGGCATCCGACTGCTTTTTCAATATAGTTTACATAATCCTGTGCAGCCTTTGGAAGATCTTCAAATTTACGACATTTTGAAATGTCTTCATTGAAACCATCAAGGTATTCATAAATAGGTTTAGCGATTTCGAGTTCGTGTCCGTATGGGAAACGATCGACTCTCTTGCCGTTTACTTCATATGCCACGCATACAGGAATCTTATCAAAGTATGAAAGAACATCAAGCTTTGTAAGAGCAATGCTGTCAGCACCCTGCATCATTACACCGTATTTAGAAGCAACAACATCAAAGCCGCCTACTCTACGTGGTCTGCCTGTTGCGGCACCGTATTCCCCGCCTGCTTCACGAAGCTTGTCGCCTTCTTCATCAAACATTTCGCATGTGAAAGGACCTTCGCCGACGCAGCTTGAATAAGCCTTCATGATACCTACTACTTTATCGAGTTTTTTACCCGGAATACCGGCACCAACCGTTGCATAGCCTGCAATTGTTGATGATGATGAAGTATATGGATAGATACCGAAATCAATATCACGAAGTGCACCCAGCTGTGCTTCAAACATAACGTTTTTGCCTTCTTCGGCAGCATCATGCAAAAAGTGCGTTGTATCGCAAACATACTGTTTGATTTCATTTCCGTACTCTTCGAGATATTTAACCATATCTTCGACTTTAATAGGCTCTGCTTTGTAACCGTTAACGATCATTAAGTTTTCCCACTCAACGATGCCTTCAAGTCGTTTTTTGGTTGTTTCCATATCGAAAAGATCGGCCATTTTAAGGGCCTTTTTCATGTATTTATCTGAATAAATCGGAGCGATACCTCTTCTGGTTGAACCAAATTTGGCATCTGCAAGACGTTCCTCCTCAAGGCAGTCTCTAAGAACATTGTAAGGCATTGTAATAACAGCCCTATCACTGATTTTAAGATTATCTTTTGTTATTTCTATTCCCTTATCACGTAAAGATTTAAGCTCACCGCAAAGATGCTTGATATCAACAACCATACCCGGTCCCATAACGTTGACCGTTTTAGGATTTAAAATACCGGATGGAAGTAAATTAAGAATAAATTTACCTCTGTCATTGATAACCGTGTGTCCGGCGTTATTACCACCCTGATATCTTACAACGACATCAAAGTTGTTGCTGAAGTAGTCCACCATACGGCCTTTTCCTTCATCGCCCCAGTTGATTCCGACAATTGCCATTAACATATTTTTATTTCCTCCATTTTCAAGAGTTTAATCCACTCTCACATCACGGAAAGTCGTCATAACGACTTTCCGGATTGTTCGCAGTCGTCAAATGTGCCTTTAAGCAAGCTTAAGCACATTTTCCTCGTTGCTATCCCAAATGAAGGCACTTATGGTATACCCACAGCGCCTTCTCTCATTAATCCTATCTGATTTTAAACTTATGAAGTTAAAAAGTCAATAAAAAATTGTTAATGAAGCACTCATTATTGTACTATTTTTCGTACAAAACGTGATACATTGTATCAATAAGCTTGTCCGCAATAATCGGTTTTGCCACATGTTCATTCATCCCGGCATCATAAGCCGCTTTCTTATCTTCTTCAAAAGCATTTGCTGTCATTGCGATAATCGGAACATTTGCACGTTTTTTATCACTGAACTTTCTTATCTGTCTTGTTGCTTCATATCCGTCCATAACCGGCATTTGAACATCCATTAAAACTATATCGTATGTTCCCGGCTCTGCCGACAAAATCTTTGATATTGCCTGATGTCCGTCAAAGGCCACATCCGTTTTAAATCCGCGAAGCTTAAACATTTCAAGCATAATTTCCCTGTTCATTTCATTGTCTTCAACAATAAGGATATTTTTGTTTTTCAATGTTTCAGCCTTTTCTTCCAGAGTCAATTCATTTGTTTTTTCACCTGCGTTTTCATCTTTATTCCAGAAACGCAAAGTTAAATTAACCGTAAATTCCGTACCCTTATTAGGCTCGCTTTCCACGGAAATGCTGCCTCCCATAAGATCTACGATATTTTTGGTAATTGCCATTCCCAAACCCGTACCTTGAGTTTTTGAAATAGTAGAAGTTCTCTCTCTTTCAAAAGGCTCAAACAGTTTCTTTTGAAACTCCTTGCTCATTCCTATTCCGTCATCTTTTACTTTGATGCAATATGTTCCCTTTTTTTCGTCTCCGGAAATCTGCTCCAGGCTTACGGTTATGTTTCCTCCCGGGGCGGTAAATTTAATGGAATTGCTGAGAAGATTTAAAAAAATCTGCTCAAATCTTAATTTATCACAGTATACATACCTGTTTGTAGCTTTTGCAGGCATAAATACAACATTGATATTTTTTTCTTTTGCCATGGTGGAAATGATTGTCATTAATTCATTTCCGATGTCAACCAGGTCGTTTTCCGCCTCTTCAATCTTAAGCTTACCGCTTTCTATACGACTCATATCCAAAATATCGTTAATAAGCCTTAAAAGATGGGCCGAGGATGAAGAAGTATTCTTTAAATATTTTTTTACTTTTTCCGGATCGTCAATGTTTTCCAAAGCCAGATTCGTAAAACCTATTATGGCATTCATAGGCGTTCTGATGTCATGAGACATGTTTGACAAAAACATTGTTTTGGAAACATTTGCCGCTTCGGCTCTTCTAAGTGCGGATGCCAGCTGGATTTTTTGTTCTTCCAGCTTTGCCTTTTGTTCCGCCAATGTTCTGTCAATTTCAAGTTTGCTTGATGTCATTCGGTCAAGAATCTGAATGGAAACAAGGGCAAGTTTTGCTATTCCGTCCTTTCTGTCCATAACTTGCCAAATAAGCCTTCGCCAAGGCTTTTCCGGACTGTATGTAACTTCGTAAATAACCTCGCGTCTGTCCTCGTCTTTTAAAAACTCTCTAACTTTACGCAGATTCGCAAGGTTCTTCATTACTCGTTGATATTCCGGCTTAACTCTTTCAGCAAGTATTTCAAGATGCTTGCTTAAGCATATTCCGTCATAGAAAATAATACCGTCGGAATTGTAGAAAATCTTTTGTGTATCGTTTTCCAAATCAGCCAAAAATACCAATTTATAGTTTGATGCAATCCTATATCCTATGTATTTTGTGGAAATATCCTCATCTTTATCCGCAAAGCCCAAAACCGCTGCTGTTGCGGGCATACCATCATCATCAACCTTAATAAACTTCATTTCGCAAAAGCGCGGCATAAGTTCATCGCTGGAACGATATGTTGTAACAAAAGTTTTTTTGTCTTTCAGCTGCTCTTTTATATTCTCGATTGTGCCTACTTTCAGCATATTTTCCTTATCGAGACTGTATATGAATTTATCCACGTAAACTCTGTAGGCTTCGGAAAATTTCAATTCGTCGTTAAGCATAGAGCCCAACTCATACTTGGTTTCCTCGTTCATGGTATAAGGAAAAAGCTTGTCTTCTTCCAAATCGATATAATAAATGGATGAATACTCCGAGGCCAGAATGGTGGAAATTTCAAGATTCCTTTCTTCTTTGATTTCCAAATCGCGTTTGGCTATATCCTCGTTTTCGAGGCAAACCAAAGCAACAATCATCTTATTTTCGTCGGAAAAATCTCGGGAAAGCTTAATCATGTAACGCATGGTTTTTCCCTCAATCAAGAGCCTGACAAAAATACAATGTGTCGTTTTGTGTCTAAGCATCTCGGCTAAGTTATCTTTTCTTACTTCTTGGAAAAATTTAAGTTTATCTTTAGGATGCAAAATCTCATTAACAAAAACAAAGAACTTGTCCTTGTCACTTATGCCCAATCCTTCCGGATCAAGGATTTTGCCCAGATAGTCGTTTAGTTTGATTACTTTAAACTCGTCCGTTTTCCTGTCGACACACCCCACCATGTCGTAATCCACGGTCAACGAACTAATCATTTCGTTATAATTCATCATATTTATACGCAGACCTCATTCAAACCGGTATCCGTCTGCCCGGTAAACCGGTCGTCCCCTCAAACATTGTGTTTATCATTTATATTATATCACAGTGCATATTAAAATCAAAGAATATTATGCGCAACTTCATCCGGAATATATAGAGATCCGAAGCCCACTCCCATCTCGATATTTGGCTTCATTGCGCCGTGGAAATCCGAACCTCCAGTTACAAACAAGTCGTGGTCTTTTGCCAATCTTTTAAAGAATCTTTCATCCGCAGCCGTGTTTGATGTGTAAATGGCTTCGATTCCTTTAAGGCCGTTTTCCTTTAGATTTTCAACCATTTCGTCATACAATGAGGGTGTCAGTTTATACTGCACCGGATGGGCAAGCACCGGAATGCCTCCGTAGTCGATTATGAGTTTAAATGCATCTTCCGGTTTTAATAAAACCCTTGGAACATAGCAAGGTGCCTTAACTCCTATATATTTATCAAAGGCCTCTCTTTTCGTTTTTATAAGGCCTTCATCCAAAAGGAACTGGGCAATATGCATTCTGGTAATGGTGGAACCGTTATACCTTTTTTCCAGTTCTTCAATGTCGAAATAATAACCAAACTGCGAAAAAAGACCCAGCATCTCTTTGTTTCTTTCGCGACGTTCTTCTTTTATATCATCAAGTTTTTTGTTTAATTCGGGATTTTTATAATCGATGTTATAGCCCAAAATATGTATTTCAAATCGAAAATCTCCCGCAACATATCGACTGGACATTTCAATGCCCGGAATAAGTTTTAGGGGGATTTTCTCTTCTTCTATGGTTTTATAAGCTTCATCAAGACCATGCACGCTGTCGTGATCCGTAAGAGCTATTATTTCCAAGCCGCGTAAATGGGCATGGCGCACAACTTCTGCCGGTGTAAAAGATCCGTCTGATGCAGTTGAATGAATATGTAAATCGACTTTGCTCATAGGCAGCCCTCCTATGTAAATATTATAATACATTCCGTCGGCATTGTTAATATTTCACGGATAACAATAAGTATCTTGCGAGTCCTTCTTTGCTGTTTTATAATAGATTTAAGGTATTTTCGGAGGTTATTTATGGATTTTTTAAATAGAACATACGAAAACAGATTAAAGAAATTTTTGTCCGCAAACGATTTTACTCGTTTGAGTCGCAAGCTTACAAGAAATGTTGAAAACGCAACAATTGCAAACGACGACGAAGAAAAGATTATCGATAATATCGCCGCAGGCAAAAACGTTTCATTCTCTCAATCTTTATGGGGCTTGGCCGGTCCGGTTGATTCAAAAAACATTATGAGAAGTTACAATGAATTGTTACGTGAAACTCCGGCTCTCAGAACTCATTATTTATACGAAGGAATGTCGGAAAGAATTCGTGTTGTTTATTATCACTCAATTTCATCATTTCCGATAATTGATATTTCACATCTCAATTCAAAAGAACAAACCAAATTTCTCGAAAAATTTATAAGTTCGAAAGCCAGATTCGAATACAATCCCGAATCCGAAAACATTCTTAATCTTCATGCCTTTTTAATCGAAAAAGACAAGTTATTGCTTTGGGTTGGATTTTATCACGATTTGTGCAAATCCGTAAATCTCTACGGAATAATCAAAACACTTTTTAAAGACTTTAAAATATATATGTCTTCATCGCAATCAAATGACATTTCCGATATTGACAGCAATTATGACGAAAAAGTCAAAGAGTCCGTCAATTATTGGTTGGAAAGCATAAAACCAATTGGTAAAGCCCTTAATTATCCGGGCGAAAGCAACACCCCAATCAAATCTTTTGATAAAAACTCCGTTTACAAAGTTGTAGATAAATCTTTGACCGATAAAATAAACGACTATTGCCTTAAAAACAATGTATCTCTAAAAAGCGTATGGCTCCTGGCCTGGGGCTATATGTTGAGTTTTTACAACTCCGAGAACCAACCTTTATTGGCCGTTGAAACAAAGCATAAAAAACATTTTGTTGCCCCGGTTAAAATTTTAAGAAATGCCAAATCCTTGGAAAATGTAAAAGAAATCGATAAAATATTGAGAAGTGCGGCAAAATATAACAACTGCAGTTTGGAAAACATTTGTGAAAGCGCTGATATAGATATGCACAGTTATTTTAAAATGCTGCATTCCTTTTTGGATTTAAGAACCTACAACAGTGTAGATCAAGTCGTTAACAATGCCACAGATCTTGGCTTTTCCAACAAGCCTTCCAACTACAAGATTCGCGTTTTATATTACTATTATGTGGATGAAGTGGGCTTAAATTACGTTTATTACAGGGAAGCTTTCTACGATTCGGCAATTGAACAGATGCACAAGCTTCTGATAGACGTGGTTACGGAAATTGTATCCTCCGACGAAAACAAATTTGATAAAAACTATTTTGAAAATGCTCTGGATTCAAATGTTGAAAAGCTTTTGAAAAAAGACCTGAACAATAAAGCCGACTATCTTAAAAAGAGCGGTCTTTTCGGTGACAGAAGCGATGAAGATTTCTTGATTTTGTCCGAAAAAGTAAGGCTACACAGATATTCGGCAAACGATATAGTCTTAAAAGAAGGCACGGCAAGCCACAGCATAGGCATTCTTATAGAAGGAATGTTGGAAGAAAGCCGAGTTGATATGGATGGTATAGTCCATACTATCAGATTATGTAAACCATTCACTTTGATTTCAATCGAGGGACTTTTTGATGAAAACGTGCTTTCTACAACCCTAAGTGCATACAGCGACGAAGCAAAGGTGCTGTTTATCGAGCGTCCGGATATCTACAATTTCCTAAGCAGTTCTCCAGATACTTGGTCCAAGCTTTTAAAAGCTTGCAACGACAGCCTTGTAACCATGAAAAAGCTATGGACATCACAATAAATTTCAACCAATCACCGAAAGTCGCAACAGCGACATTTCGGGATTGTATGCAGTCGTCAAATGCACTTTCTTGCAAGCAAGAGTGCATTTTCCTCGTTGCATGTCAAAAAAGAGGCGAAGAAATTAATTCTTCGCCTCTTTTCTAAAGGATTATCCAAATGTATAAATCTTGTAATCTATTTATTCAACGGATTCTGTTCTGTAAACGAATTTAACGTTTCCGTCCATTCCTTCACCTGACTGAGTAAATGACTTATACTCTTTTGAAAGGTTAAATGTTGCCTTTGCTCTTTCGATAAGGTTTGAAACATCTCCGTCCAAAAGGTCAACAATTTTATCGATACCCTCTTCTTTGAACTTCTTAAGTCCGTCGCTTAACTGCATAGAACCGTCTTTAAGTGCTCCGACACCTTCCTGTAATGCAGGCATTCCGTCTTTCATTGTGAAGATACCGTCGTAGAGTTTTGCGATACCGTCAGCAACCTGTTTTGTTCCCGCATCGAGATTTGTTGCGCCTGCTGCCGCCTGACTTACTCCGTCTGTGTATGATTTAAGTCCCGTATAGAACTGATTGTAAGAGTTAAGTGCAGTAAGTGCATCTGTGTTAATTGAGCTTTGTGCAAGGCTTAAGCAAAGTGCATTGATTGCTGCCTGACCTTCGGCTGTCTGAGCTGTCTGTGTTGCTGTCTGAAGTCCCTGAGCGTATGGGGCATATGCTGCATAAGTTGATGGGTCTGCTGCATACATTTGCGCATACTGCAATGTCTCGCCGATTTCAGCAAATGCCTGCTCTTTTGTTTCACCTGCGCCTAATTTCTGAGCCAACATAAGCTTAACTGCAGGGAACTGTGCCGATGGAATGCCGTTGTTTGTAAGCTGTTCCTCAAGGCCGTTGTTACCAAGCTGTACAAGTGCTGCCTTTTGTGCATCCGTCGGATTTGTCAAAAGTCCGCCGATTACCGACTGATAGTTATCGATTGTAAGAGTTTCTCCACCCAGCAAAGCGCCTAATTTTTCCTGTGCGCTTGCAAGAAGTGTGTTAAATACCTGCTCTGCTCCTGCATTTAAAGCATCATTGTTTGATGCGATTTCATTTAATCCGTCTTTAAGCTGTTCGCTGCCTGCTGCCAAAGTGTTGCTTCCATCAAGTAAAGCACTTACACCATCAGCAAGTCTGTTAACACCTTCAACCAAAGCATCTGATTTATCAAGAAGTGTTGCAAGTCCGTTGTAAAGTGTTGATGAGCCGTCAACAAGCTGTGTCATAGCATCGTTAATCTGACCTACTTTGTCCTTAAGGTCGTCGATGTTGTTGATCTTAGATGTATCGATTTCAGAGAATACTTCGTTTGTAGCAACAGTGATCGTTGTTGAAAGTGAGAAATCTTTTGCATCTGCTGTAATTTCAACATAATCAGGAACATCTAACTTAGACTCTGCTATACCTAAGTTTTCCTGCATGCCCGGAAGAGCGATACCTGCAACGATTGTTCTGTTGCCGTCGTTAAACATCTTACCGTTTGAAACTTCTACATTTGAGAAGTTGTCATTATCCATAACAAGACCTGTAAGCATTACGAAAGGTACATACATCTTTGTCTGAACACCATTAATGTCCACATAGTCATACTGATTGTTTTCATAATCGAATCTGATGGTTACTTTACCTGATTTGCCCGCAAGGTCTTCAGCTGAAATAGCCTTGCCGTCAAGTTTGTAAGAAACCTTTAAATTAACAGGAAGGTCTTTTGAGATGTCACCTTGGTAGTAAACATCGTTACCCTTTGCATCCCAAACCTTCATATTGTCTTCATCCATTGAGTAGCTTGCACTGCCCTTTACTGTTTCAACATTTGAAAGCTCTGTCTTATCTGCGATTTTGTCAGCACCGAGTTCATTCTTAATCCAATCGCTGACAATAACCTTTTCAACACTACCGCCCGCACCTGCGATTACATATACGGTTTCGTCCTTTTCAACATTGTTTGCCGCATTTACAGCATCTGCCTTTTCATATGCGGTTAATGATTCTTCTTTTGTATCTTTATCTAAATTTCCTGTCAAAGCATATACCGTTGCGCCCGCACCGCTAACTCCCAATGCTACGCAAAGACCGACAGCTATAGTTTTAATTATTTTATTTTTCATAATTGCACCTCTTTTAATTAAGCCATTGAAGTATCGTTAAATTTGCCGTGTCTGTGTTTCTTGTCATCTTCCGTTTCCATCTTCATTCCCACTGTTGTATGAACAATCACCTTGTGGAAAATCATAAGCAATGCAGGAAGTAAGAAGATTACGCATACCACGCTGACTACCGCGCCTCTTGCCATAAGCATACACATCGAGCTTATGATATCCATATCCGAGTAAACGGCTACTCCGAAGGTTGCGGCGAAAAGTCCCGCGCCGGAAACAAGTATTGATGGGATTGATGTGGTTAATGCTGTCATTACCGCATCGCGCTTAGTTGCCCCCAGTCTTGTTTCTTCTTTGTAACGTGTGGTCATAAGTATTGCGTAGTCAACCGTTGCTCCAAGCTGTATCGTACTGATGCAAATCGGTGCGATAAACGGTAGGCTCTGTCCCAGGAAATGCGGCAGGCCAAGGTTAATAAATATGGCAAATTCGATAACCGTAATAAGTATAACCGGGAGAGAAACACTCTTTTGAACAAGTGCAATAATTATAAAGATTGCTGCGATTGAAACAATGTTAACAACCTGGAAGTCGTGGTTTGTAGTTTCAATCATATCTTTCATGCAAGGTGCTTCACCGATAAGCATGCCCTTGCTGTCATAACTTTTAACTATACGATTTAATGAATCTATCTGTGCGTTTACTTCATCGCTTGCTACTTTGTATTCCGAATTGATTAAAAGCAATTCCCAATTGTCGCTTTCAACCTTGCTAAGAAGTGAATCCGGGATAAACTGCTTAGGGATTCTCGAACCCACTACAGATTCAAGGCCAAGCACATATTTAACACCGTCAACGTCTTCCATTTCGTCAATCATGTTTCTTACGTTTTCTTCCGGTGTATCGGTGCTTACCAAAACCATATGAGTACTTGCAATGTCGAATTCATCCGAAAGCTTTTCGTTTGCTATAACGTATTTCATATCTTCCGGAAGGCAACCGCCCATATCATAGTAAACTTCATTGTTTGTGCTGTTATATCCGTAAAGTGCCGGTGCCAAAAGTGCCACAAAAGCAATGGCAAATACCGGGAAGATCTTTGTTATTCCGCGAGACAATTTTGTCATGTTCGGAATAATTGATCTGTGCTTTGTTTTTTGAAGCGGCTTATCAAATAAAAGGATAAGTGCCGGAAGTACGGTTACGCATCCAACCACTCCAAGAAGTACGCCTTTTGCCATTACAATACCAAGGTCGGCACCAAGGGTAAATGACATAAAGCAAAGGGCTATAAATCCTGCGATGGTTGTAATTGAGCTACCAAGTACTGATGCAAAGGTCTTCTTAATAGCAATCGCCATAGCTTCGTTTCTGTCCGGGTTAAGCTCACGCTGTTCGTTGTAGCTGTGCCATAAGAATATGGAGTAATCCATGGTTACCGCAAGCTGCAATACCGCCGAAAGAGCTTTTGTAATATATGATATTTCCCCTAAGAAGAAGTTTGTTCCAAGGTTTAAAACTATCATCATTCCTATACTTACAAGGAACACGAATGGCACAAGCCAGCCGTCTAAAAGTGCTATCATGGCGATGCATGCAAAAAGTACCGCAAGACCTACATATACAGGCTCTTCCTGTTCGCAAAGGTCTTTAAGGTCTGTAACCAATGCACTCATGCCCGATACGAAGCACTGTTCGTTGCACACGCTTCTGATATCTCTTATGGCTTCCATTGTTTCTTCATCGGATGTTGCCGTATTAAAGAATACTGCCATAAGTGTTGCATCATCCGTGTTAAATTCGTTGTAGATATTATCCGGTAAAATCTCCATTGGTACGGATACATCCGCCAGTGAGCTGTACCAGATAACACTGTCTACATGATCGACTTTTTCGATTTCGCTCTTAAGATTTGCGACATCGCCTGCTTCCATATCCTCTACGATGATGAAGGAAAATGCTCCCTTTCCGAAATCATCCATAAGGATTTGCTGACCTTTTGTAGTGTCCATGTCAGCCGGCAGGTAGTTTAACATATCATAATTGATTCTTGTAAATACCATTCCGAGAACCGCCGGAATCATTAGGGCTACCGCAACAATCAAAATAATAATTCGATTCTTGACTACCCCTCTCGCCAATTTCATTTTCGAATAATCCTCCTATATATATTTTTTCATAATCTACAGTTAGCACTCGGGGATTCAAGTGGCTAACCATTTGTCATTTGACATTATATAATCAAGGAATAATCATTCATACAGTCAGTTTTTACCCTCGTGTCTGATTTTTTTGCACACAAAAAAAACTGTCTGAAATTCAGACAGTCCCTTGCATGTGCCTAAAAATTATGTTAACTCCTATAGCAACATATTGTTGAAGCGAAGCTCGCAAAGTCGCTTAACATCATCCATTATGTTGTCTTTCATGCCGTTTCCCACCCATTCGATAACAAGGCCGAAACTTAAACATTTATAGTAATTAATAAGGATTTCTTCATCCGCCTCTTTAAGGCCCTGGGCAGCCAAAACTTCCGCAAACTTTTCGTTAGCCTTAATGCCCTCTGCGTACTTTCTGACCGCATAGTCGCAAACTGACCAAAGGTTCATTTCCAGGATATCACGGTTTACGGAATTGAAAATATGAAGAATGGAAACCTTGTTTTTCTTGGCAAATTCAAAAGCAAGGCCAAGGCAATCTTCAATAGATGCAATGTCCGGATATTCCGAAATAATCTGGTTTGTTTCGTCTTTTACAATTTCTTCTATAAGAGCAGGAATATCCGCAAAATGATAATAAAAAGTATTACGGTTAATGCCGCATTTTTCCACTATTTCCTTAACGGTTATTTGATTTAAAGGCTTTTCCGCCAGCAATTCTCTGAATGTATCTTTTATTGCCGTTTGTGTAAAATTAGCCATAATTCCCTCACTTTTCTTTATACGAGTCCCGCAATTACCAACTGGATGTTCTTATCTCCCCTGAATTCGTTAATCTGCGGGTAAAATAAGGCGTTTACTTTAATGTCGTTTTTATCACCCTTTAGGGCTCTTGAAACTTCTGTGTCTCCGAATTTTTCTTTCAGATACTCAGCCGTCTCCACAGCGTCTTCAAACATAACCGCGCTTAAAGACTTGCCTCTTTCGTCTTCTAAGTTAAATCTTAAGAACTGTCCCTCTTTACCCATATAGGCCATTGCTTTAATACGCACATTCCTTAAGGCAAACACAGGCTTTGGATTGCCGGTTCCGAAAGGCTCAAGCAAATCCAAGCTGTCTATTAAATTAAAATCAATGACAGAAAAAGGAAGTTCCGTATCTATCCATATTTTCTTTATAAGGTCATCATCAGTAAGAGCGCAGTCTAAGTTTAGAGCTTTACTCAAATCCTCAGGAGTCACATCTGCCTTCAAAGTCATTCCCGCAGCCATTTTGTGACCGCCGAATTTTGCAAACATGTCCTTATGCTTTTGAAGCTCCTCAAACATGTCGTATTTTTCAATAGAACGGGCAGAACCCTTGATTGTCGCATCGTCGCCCTCCGAAAGTCCATTGGTTAAAACGATGGTTGGCTTGTAATAATGCTCTTTAATGCGTCCCGCCACAATACCCACTATACTTTCGTGACAGTCCGGAAGATAAACCACAAGGACCTTTTCGTCCTCTCTTCCGTCTAAGATTTCATACGCGGCTTTTAATGCATCTTCCGTCATTTGCTTTCGGTCTTCGTTAAGATTCCTAATGTCGCTTGCAAGACTTATTGCCTCTTTATAATCCTCGCAAAGAAGAAGCTCCATAGCCTTTCCTGCGCTTTCTATACGACCGCAAACATTAATGCATGGTCCAAGGACAAAGCCCAAATGATAAGCCTTTATTGTGGAATTTCCAAGGGCCGATACGTCTATCAAGGCTTTTAGCCCTATGATTTCGGTATTATTAAGCTGCTTTAAGCCTTCTTTAACAAAGATACGGTTTTCATCTTGTAAGGTCACCACGTCACCTACAGTTGCAAAGCCTGCAAACTGTAAGAAGCGATAAATCCCGTCTTTGCTTTCTTTTGCAATACCCTTCTTTTCAAACAAGGCTTCAATAAGCTTGTAAGCAACCACGGCACCGCAGATTTCCTTGTAAGGATAATCATCCCCCGGCTTTTTGGGATTAATAAGAATATCGGCGTTTGGCAGGACTTCAGGCGGATTATGATGATCCGTTACAATAACCTTCATGCCCTTTTCCTTTGCATAAGCAATAGCATCATTAGCTGCGATACCGTTATCGCAGGTAACAATAAGGCCGATGCCCTCTTTTGCCGCCTCTTCCGTCAAACGTTCGTTAATGCCGTATCCGTCAATAATTCTGTGAGGAAGGGCAAAATCCACGTCTGCGCCCAAGGTTTCCAGGCCTTTAAGCAAAATATATGTGGCGCAAACACCGTCAATATCATAATCGCCGATGATTCTTATCTTCGTGTTCTTTTCGATTTCGGAGAAAATAAGCTCCACCGCATCCTTCATTCCATCAAGCAAAAAAGGGCTGTATAAATCATCCAGCCCGCCATTAAGGTATTTTGCTATTTCATCGTCACCGATAATGTCTCGGTTTCTGATAATCCTGGACATTACCGGTGAGATGTTGAATTTTTTACCTATTTCATTAAAATCCGCTTTTTTAGAATGAATAAACCACTTTGCCATTTTATCCCCGTGAAATTACATACGAAGTTCGATATCTTTTTCTTTTAACGCAGTCAAAATCTTGTCCATTACTTCCTGAACATCTTTATCTTCAAGGCTTCGATCCTTAGCTCTGAATGTAAGAGAATAAGCAACGGATTTGTAACCTTCTTTAATCTGCTCACCTTCGTAAATGTCGAAAAGTTTGTAGCTTTCAAGAAGTTTTCCGCCTTTCTTTGCAAAAATCGCTTCCAAACTTCCCACCAATATTTCTTTCGGAACGGTCATGCTCAAATCCCTTGTAATTGCAGGGAATTTTGCGATTGATTCGTATTTTCTGTCGAAAGAAACAACATCATAAATCGTAGGCATATCAATTACCGCAACATAAGCACGTTCGCCGATGCCGTATTCTTTTGCAACAAGCGGGTGAACCTCACCAAGGAAGCCAACCACATGTCCGTAATATGTGATGTTTGCCTGACGGCCCGGGTGCAAAAAGCTCTTGCCTGCATTCGGATCGTATTCAACTTTTTCAAACATGCCCAGTTTTTCAAAGTATTCTTCCACAACGCCCTTCATTGTAAAGAAGTCGCCATCACCGTAAAAGCCGAGTGTAAACTGCATTCTTTCATCCGGAAGCTCCGTAATAGGAAGCTGCTTTGGAATGTAAATATTTGCAAACTCGTAAAGCTTAACGTCTTTGTTTCTTCTTGAATAGTTAAGCCCGAGAGACGAAAGCATACCGTTCATGGATGTTGTTCTCATGATTGAGAAATCTTTTCCCAACGGATTAAGAATCTCAATGGCATTTCTAAGATCATCATTTTCAGGCAGCAAAAGTTTGTCATAAACTTTAGGACTTTCGAATGAATATGTCATAGCCTGTGAGAATCCGTACATTGCGGCAATATCATGACCGATATTTTCGATATACATTTTATCGCTGATTTTTCCCGCCGTTTCCGCTGTTGATGGAAGACTTACAGGAATATTGTCATAACCGTAGAATCTTGCAACTTCTTCGGCAATGTCCGCATTGCTTAAAAGATCCTGTCTGAAGGTCGGAACAATGATTTCGCTGTTTTTCTCGTCAACTTCAAGTTCTAACGGTTTGAAGTATTTGTACATTTCTTCTTTTGAAATGTTAATGCCGAGAAGAGCATTTATCTTATCTACAGAGAATTTAACTCGTTTTTTCTCAACCGGTTCAGGATATACATCTATTACTCCGTCAACAACTTCACCGCATCCAAGCATTTCTACCAACTCGCATGCACGATTTACCGCATCGATTGCAGAGTTTGGATCCAAACCTTTTTCAAACTTGCCGGAAGCATCCGTTCTGAGTCCCAATCTCTTGGATGAGAGACGGATATTTGTTCCGTCAAAGCATGCACCTTCGAAAATTACAGTGCTTACGTCATCGGTAATCTTTGAATTTTCACCACCCATGATTCCCGCAATACCGATTTGTTTTTTGGCATCGCAAATCATAAGCATATTCTCATCAAGATTTCTTTCAGTTTCATCAAGTGTTGTAAATTTATCACCGTTTGCCGCACGCTTAACGATTATCTTATGTCCTTCGATTGTGTCCAAATCAAAAGCATGCATCGGGTTGCCGTATTCTTCCATTACATAGTTGGTAATGTCTACAATGTTATTAATCGGTCTGATTCCCATTTTGGCAAGACGCTGACGCATCCATTTAGGTGATGGTCCGATTTTTACATTTTTAACCGCTCTTGCACAATATCTCTTGCAAAGCTCTTTGTCTTTTATTTCAACATCAATGTAATTTTTAACATCATCTCCCGAACCTTTAACTTTGATTTCAGGGAGTTTGAATTCTTTACCGTAGGTTGCTGCGGCTTCTCTCGCTATACCGATAACGCTGTAGCAATCAACACGGTTGGATGTGATTTCGTATTCATATACCGCATCTCTGAAGCCGAGGGCTTCAATGGCATCATCACCGGGTTTTACATTATCTTCTTCGCTAAAGATGTAAAGGCCGTCATCAGGTGCTTCGGGATAGAAATCTTTTGTTGAGCCAAGCTCTTCGATTGAGCACATCATACCGTTTGATTCAATGCCGCGAAGTTTGCCTTTTTTGATTTTAACGCCGCCTGCTACGGGCTTTCCGTCATGACCGCCCGCAACTCTTCCGCCGTCCAAAACAACGGGAACAACAGCGCCTTCAAAAACATTTGGCGCACCGGTTACTATCTGAGTAGCATCCGACTCATTCGGACCTATCTGAATCTGACAAATAACAAGTTTGTCCGCATCCGGATGTTTCTCAACCTTTAAAACTTTACCTACTACGATTTTTTCCAGGTCCGCATCCAAAACATCAACTGTTTCAACCTTTGTACCCGAAAGTGTCATTTTATCGTTGAATTCCTGATATGTTGTTTCAAGATCAGGAACATATTCTTTAATCCATGATAATGGTGTATTCATAATTTCCTCCTAGAACTGTTTTAAAAATCTTTCATCATTCTCATAAAGAAGACGCATATCGTCTATCTCGTATTTAAGAAGTGTGATTCTCTCCAAACCTACGCCGAATGCAAAGCCTGTATATTCATCAGGGTCGATGTTGCACATCTTAAGGACATTAGGATGAACCATACCGCAACCAAGAATTTCAATCCAGCCGGAGCCTTTGCACATTCTGCATCCTTTACCGCCGCATTTAAAGCAGGTTACATCAGCTTCAGCCGATGGCTCGGTAAACGGGAAGTGATGCGGACGGAATTTAACCTTTGTTTCCGGACCGAAGAACTCTTTTGCAAACTGAGCAAGAGTACCTTTAAGGTCTGCAAATGTAATGTTTTTGCCTACTACAAGGCCTTCAATCTGATGGAATGAAGGTGAATGTGTTGCATCCACTTCATCGGAACGGAAAACACGTCCCGGAGCTATGATTTTAATAGGGAGTTTACCTTTTTCCATTTCACGTACCTGTACAGGTGATGTCTGAGTTCTTAATACGATTTTGTCGTTAATGTAAAATGTATCCTGTTCATCCTTTGCAGGGTGATTTGCAGGAATGTTTAAAGCTTCGAAATTGTAATGGTCATACTCGATTTCAGGACCTTCAACCACTTCGTAACCCATGCCCGTGAAGATACGCTCTACTTCATCCAAAACCACTTTGTTTGGATGTTTATGTCCGATTACAAGCTTTTTGGAAGGAAGAGTTACGTCGATAACTTCATCTTTAAGCTTTCTTTCAAGTTCTTTTGCTTCAAGTGTTTTCTTAACCGCTTCTATTTTTTCTTCGATTGCTTTTCTGGCATCGTTAACAAGCTGTCCAACAGCAGGTCTGTCGGCTGCCGCAACATCTTTCATGCCTTTTAATACTTCTGTCATCTCACCTTTTTTACCAAGATAAGCAACACGAAGATCGTTTAAAATATCAAGGCTTTCCGCCGCCTCGATTTTTTCGATTGCTTTTTGCCTAATGGCTTGTAATTTTTCTTTCATTTTTTCCTCCTATAATACGAAAGTCCCAGTAGTTTAACTACTGGGACGAATATATCGCGGTACCACCCGGTTTCCGTATTTAATACGACTCTTAATTTAAGCTTAACGCGCCCTAAACGTCATTTCCTACTTATGTAAACCATGTTCAGAAATGCGGCTCCGATGTGAATTTCGCCTTCTTTCGTTGACTTTGGAAGCTTACAGCCCAAGGCTTCCAATCTCTGATAAAGTTTAAAAGAAACTACTGTGCATCTTCATTGCCTTTATATTAAATTCAAAACAAGAGGCTTGAACTCAAGCCTCTTGTTAGTTTAGCACATGTTAAATTTCGTGTCAATTGTCATTATCCCACTACAAGCGAAGGTGCCGAATATACCCTTGCACCAAGCTCTGCATCTAATGAATATAAACCTTTACCGTCTGTCGCAAAAAGGTTAAATTTTGTGATAAGAGTATCGGCATTGTCCTCTTCTTCCGCCTGTTCTTTTACAAACCAGTCCAAAAATTGCATTGTTCTGAAATCTTTAACCGCATAAGCCTTGTCATAAATGTTGTTAATTGTTCCGGTTACATAGATTTCATGTTCCAAGGCAAGTTTAAGAGGGTCGTCAAGATTAACGAGTTCTTTGTCCGGTTTATCTATGGCTTCCAAGGTGACATGAGCGCCGTTTTGCTGTAAATACTGTAACATCAGCATTGCATGATCTCTCTCTTCCTGAGCCTGAATATAAAAATAGTTTTTAAATCCGTCCAATCCCTTTTCATCATAGAAATTAGAAAAATCCAAATACAAATAACCCGAATATAATTCTTTGGTAATCTGTTCATTTAAAAGTTTGGCTACATCTGCATTTAACATATAATATACCTCCTATATATTG
>SVDN01000048.1 GCA_015057825.1 Lachnospiraceae bacterium | reverse complement strand
CTCATCTTGGACAACAGATGGAAGATATACATATTATTCAAAAAATGGCGAGTATCTTACAGGGTGGCAAACAATAGACGGAAGAAAGTATTACTTTGATGCGAATGGACGTTTATCATCCAAACAGGGAATAGATGTTTCTTCAGCTAACGGACATATTGATTGGGCGCAGGTTAAGGCTGATGGTATAGATTTTGCGATTATTCGTATAGGATATGGAAGTGATTATACATATCAAGATGATGCTACAGCCCTTGAAAATATCGCTGCATGTGAAGCATATGGTATTCCATACGGAGTTTATTTATATTCTTATGCTTTGAATGGAGAGCAAGCTCACAGTGAGGCACAACATATGTTGAGAATGATATCAGGACATAGTCCTAGTGTGGGAATATGGATAGATATGGAGGATGCTGATGCATATAAAGTTAATCATGGTTTGCCATTATCGGAACATGGTGACATGTATACTGCGATTTGTGATATTTTCATCGAAGATGTTAAAAATGCCGGTTATTCAAATGTTGGAGTATATGCAAGTTCTAATGTATTTAAATATCAATTAGAGTACGATAATTTATCTGCCAGAGGAGCAATATGGTTGGCAATATGGGGAGCATCGTCTCCATCGTTGACATGTAATATTTGGCAGTATACAAATAGTGGAAGCGTCAGGGGAATTAATGGACGCGTTGATATGGACGTTTGGATGGTATAGTTTTTAGAGTATTTTAAGAAAGGGATATGCACCAATTATAGAATTACACTATGATTGGTGCATTAAGTTACTTTTAAAGAGTAACGATGAAAGAAAAATGATAAGCAAAATAGTTAATAATAAAAAGAATTATATACTGATGTTGATTATAATGTCTGTGGCGATGTTTTTATTCTATAGATCGTTTTATTGGCAACAATCAGGTTTCTCGAAAAGAAAGCTACTAGAAGCAGTTATAATCATTTTTGGTGTTGTAGTTGTTCCAGCTGCTATTGTTTGTATAAATCCGTTAAATAATATCGTAAGTAATATATTTGTAAAGTTTAAACAGTTATTCACTTTGATAAAAGAAAACAAGAAAAAGACAGTTGTTTATGTTGTAATAATTGTGTTGATTTATCCGATTGTATATTTGGTAATGCATGGGTTTACAGATAATAAATACACTATTTTGGCAGTTGCAACGGTATGTTATGTACTATTCTTTTTGTATGCACTAAGAAATTATGCAGTTAAGAGAACGGAGATACTATTTGCAATAGTTGCTTTATTGATTGGCACTTTTCAAATATCAACTATTCCTCTATTACCGGGTATGTCAGCAGATGATGAAGCTCATTATGAAAGAACTCTTGTCTTGGCAAACGTGTTTAATGGAATATACTACGAAGCTGAGGTAAAGGCTTTTGAAAACTATGCGAGTGTTATTCTGGAACATGACACGTATGATAAAGAGTCAAGGAACGAGAGATATGAAGAGTACAATAAGTTATACGCTGAAAAAAGTGTGATTAATCACGGATTTGGAGAAAGAGGTGTATGGTCTGTAGCATATGTACCTTCAGCGATAGGTATAATTCTAGCAAAAGGTTTGTCGCTGTCGTTTACCAATACTCTGTTTTTATCAAAATTCATAAATCTCTTAACTTATGTGATTGTATGTTACTTTGCAATAAAAAATATAAAAAGCGGAAAAGTATTAATGTCTGTCCTATGTCTTATTCCGACACTTATATATTTAGCAGGAAATTTTTCGTATGACACATGGGTATTTGCTTTTATGATGTTGGGATTTTCGTTTTTTGCTAATATGGTAAGAACAGAACGCAAGATTGAAAACAAAGAGTTCATTGCTATGAATATTTGTTTTTTGATAGGTATTTTACCAAAAGCAATATATGTATTTGCGCTTATTCCCTTGTTATTTATCCCGAGAACAAGGTTTAAAGCAAGAAAACAACGCGCTTTGTATTATGTATTTATAGTAGTTACAGTATTGTTGTTGATGGCATCGTTCTTAATACCATTACTTTTAAATACTGGTGGTGCGAGTGATGTAAGAGGTGGTGCTGATGTCAATTCTGCAGGGCAAATACAGTATATCTTAGCAAACAAAGGCGAGTTTGTGAAAAATTTGGGAGCCTTTTTAAATAGCTTTTTGTCTTTAGATAAACAGAATGCATTGGTTCAGTATTATGAATATCTTGGAAAAGGTCAGTTTACGGTATTAACAATTGTTGTTATAGCAATAGTAGCATTTGTTGATAAAGCGGAAAGGGTTAAAGATGCTATTGCGGTTAGAGTATCTTCTTTTATAACATTTATTATTTGCAATGCAATGGTTGCAGTTTCAATGTATATTATTTTTACAGCTGTCGCGTCTGAGTCGGTAGCAGGCTGTCAAAATAGGTATATTTTGCCAACTCTTATTCCGCTATGTTTATTTGCAATTCCGGGAATAAAAGCAGAAAGAATTGATAAAAACCGACTAGCAATTGTTAGTATAGCTATAATATCGCTAACGTTTATTTTTAACATTTATTATCTGTCGATTATTTATTATTAAGATAAAGGCCTCATAGCGAATGCTATGAGGCCTTTATAAACTCATTATGAAGCAAATAGATTTACGTCGTAACTGACATATGTATCTTTTGGAACATCAAACGTATATCTAATAATATAATTATAGTTAATAGGGTCTAGGCGGGTTGAATACACATCAATCTGATTAATCATTGAGGTTGAACCATCATATTTATTGACCTGAATGATAGAGTAATCAGCCAATGGTGCCGAATCTCCAACATTATTAATGCATGAAACGTTAGCTGTTAAATCTGTACTGCTAGGCAATGTTCCGTCAGCATTTAATGTGGCATATATATCTGATGCATTAAAGGTTTCATATACGTATATTACTGAAAGATTTGATTTGGCAGTAATTTTACCTGACTTTGGATCTTTGAACGAGTAATATATAGTATAGTTATCAGGATGAGTAATAGCATATGAATCCCATGCTTCATTTCCGTTTGAACAATAGATGTGGTATTCTACATCCGCTTTGTATCCTAAAGAATTAACAGCAGAAACACCATCAAGAGAACTCCATGTTTGATTGCTTGCTCCGGAGTGTGAACCATAGTATCTGACATTATTTGTATTTGCTATGGTAATTTTTGGCTCTTGTAACCCTGGTGCCTTATAATTTGCATATCCGAAAAAGGCAATGTTCATATCGACTCTTCCACTTATGCCGTTAACATATCCGTTAGATGAGTATTGCCACATATCATATCCGTAGTTGAAATCGGGTACGTCATCACCGTATTTCCAACGTGTTCTATTATTTTGATACTCATTAAAGTAACATGCCATCCATGTTTTATATCGGCTTGAAATAGCGCCGCCATCAAAACAGTCATACCATCTATATTTATTTGAATATGCCATCGCTTGATATCCATGGCTTGCAACTGCATTGCAGAATGTAGAAATTGCATCGGTTACACCTGAGTAGCTACCTGCACCATAAGGCATTTCCCAGTCGATGGCAACAGGATATGTTATTTGATAATCTTTTATGAGTTCAAGGCAAAGACTGGCTTCCTGCAAAGCAGTCTGCGCATTTGTTGCTCCGGAGTAGAAGTAAACACCTACTTGAATTCCATTTGCTAATGCACCCTCAATATTTTGCTTGAATTTTGAATCTTCATAAAGACCGCCTTCGTTTCCACCACATTTAATCATCGCAAATGTGATACCATCAGCTGCAACAGCGCTCCAATTTATATCGCCTTGCCATCTGGATACATCTATTCCGTATACAAGTTGGTCAACTTCGTAGAGATCACTTGAACTGATTCCGCTGGCCTCCTCAACAGGAACATCATGAACCGGTTCGCTGGAATTGTCTTCAATAATTGTAAGTTCCTCAATAGGTATAAGTTCTACCGGCTCTGTTTCGGCTTCAGTCGTTACTTCCGCTGTAGTTGTTGTTTCCTTTAACTTAAAATCTCTTGTTGTTGTTTCTTCCGTATCCGTCTCGGTGCTTACAACTTCGTGAGTATGCTGATAATGAACCACACCTGCCACAACACCGCCGCTTGCTGCAACCACCGCACCGGTTAGCAATGGTATGTAAATGGCCTTCGACGCCATAATCTTTAAGAAAAGATTAATAAAAAATTGTTTCATTGATAAAATCCCCTATCTTTAAACGTTTTTATGTATAGATTGTATTTAAATCGATAACTTAAAGCATAACATATTTTTAGTCTTTTGTCATTATGTTAAGTATTGTTAATGCTATCCGAAAAAATGTGAAGAATTAAAGAAAAATAGCCGATTAAGTTGATTTTTTGGCGCAAAATTGTTAAAATTTAGTAATGAAAATTTCGATTATTACGCCTTTTTACGAAGGCAACGACTACATAGATAAATATTTAAAAATGATTCATGATAACATTAAAAGCTTGTCTGAAGAGGACGATGCGGAAGTTATTATGGTTAATGACAGCCCTTGGTGCATGCCTGCTACGGCAGATGGCTTGGAGCTTACATCATCTGATGCTAAGGCAAAATACCCTTGGCTTAAGCTTCTTATTAATGAGAAGAATCAAGGCATTCATGCATCTCGCGTTAAGGGCATAAAGGCTTCTTCGGCGGATTACATCATAATGCTTGATCAGGACGATTTGCTTGAAAACCATGCTGTGGCACACCTGATAGCTTGTGCTAAAAAGCACGCTGAAGCAGATATTATTATCGCCAATGCTCGTCTTCATCAAAAAGACAGTGCGCAAGCTTGGTACAGAAGCGACTACCACAAAAGCAAGCTTTGGGATTTGGAGACCTACTTAACCATAGGTACTCAGATTATTTCTCCGGGTCAGTGTCTGATTAAAAAGGATGCTATTCCGGATTTTTGGATGACTCATATTTGCTCAAAAAACGGTGCGGATGACTATTTCCTTTGGTTGCTTATGCTTGCGGCAGGCGCTAAGCATTCGTACCTTGATGAAGTTACTTACAATCATGTTTATACCGCAAAAAACCTGTCGGCAGACACTACCGTTACAGATGCATCAAGCTTCGAGTTTATAGAGTTTCTTTACGATTGCGATTTCTTTAAAAACGAAGATGCCGACTTACTTAAGAAAATGCTAAATTACAAGGCTGCATTCCGAGCAGGCGGCAAGCTTACTAAGATTAAGGAATCTCTTAAAAATTTTGATTTGTTTAGAAAAAATCTTAAATACAAAAAACAGACCAAGACACCTTATGGTTTTAATCGATAATGCCTTACGGCTTTTGGCTTTACGAAAAGCTTTATAGCTACAAAGTTTTATACTTTATTGGACAGTTTAATATGAAATTTATTAAAGGCGATTTCGCCACTATCAAAAACAAAAAGAAAATAGCCATTCTCCTTGCAACTCTCAACAGCAAGGACTACATCGACGAGATGATTCTGTCTCTTTTCGGTCAGTCGTTTGATGACTTTTGTATCTTCGTTCACGATGACGGCTCAAAAGATGACACCCAAGTTATTTTGGAAGACTATGAAAGAACATATCCGGATAAGATCGTCATTATGAACTATCCGGCCACCGGCTCTGCCAAAGCCAACTTTTTCTCCATGATGGAGGCGGTGGAGTCCGATTATTATATGTTTGCGGACCATGACGATGTTTGGCTGAAGGACAAGCTTAAGCTTTCTTTTGAGAAGATTAAAGAGATTGAAACAAAAGAGGAGACGATTCTTAACATTAATGATGTTGATACCACAGTTATAAAATCAACTACGGCATCTAATGAATCCGCTGAAAATCCCCCTCAATCCGAAAATTTAGCTGTAGATGAATTACCGGGTAAGCCTTCGGCTAACAACTCGAATGATATTGGACATAAATCAGCTAAATACCTGTCACCCGCTTGCGCTTTCACAGACATGTATGTGACAGACGCCGATCTCAATATCACTTCATCTTCTTTTGTGCGCTTTATCGACCGCGATCCTTGCAATTTGGACTACCACAGGCTGATTATCGACAATCCGGCAGCGGGTTGCTCCATGATTTTCAATCGTGCGCTTCGCGATAAGGCTATGGAATGTGAAAATCTTGATAATATTGATATGCACGACCATTTTCTTATTAGTTTGGCAGCAGTTGTGGGCAATGTAGCTTTTATCGACCTGCCACTTAACTACTACCGCCAGCACGGTGACAACGAAATGGGCGCCGGAGTCAGTGAATCTGCAAAAGACAAGGTCCTTAGAAATTTAAAAGAGTTCTTTAGCGGCAAGGCAAGAGCCAACAAAAGAGCTTTTAACGATATTTCCCGCAAACTTGCCGCCGAAATTGTCAAAGTTTCGGGCATAGCGGAGGATAAAAAAGCCGAGCTTGAAGCTTTTGCCAATATCGGAAAAAAAGGCAAGCTTTGCCGTATCGCTTTCTATTCGAAGCACGGATTTGATAGAAAGTCGGGAAATTTTTGGTTTTATATCTGGCTGTAATATTCCGATTTTATGTAAAAACTAAAAATATAATATTCCGATTTTATGCAAAAATAATATATTACACATTCCGATTTTATGCAAAAACATTGACTAAACCTTTAAAATACGCTAAAATATTGATGTTGAAATATCGGTTTATGGATGGTAGGTAATATTATGCTGAAGATTTAAGATTTGATGTAATTGCATCAGGCTCTTTATTGGGACTGTCATATGGCACAGATGATAGAGAATTTATTGTTGTGGGTGGGATGCCTGAAGTTGTATCAAGTTTTTCGGAAAATAAGGATTTTTCACAGGTTTTTCAACTGCAAAAAGATATTATTTCTTTGTATCAAGACGATATTTCAAAACATGCTAAAGGAAAAGAAAAACAATTGGTGCGCATGTGTTATGATGCTGTCCCGAAACAACTGGCCAAAGAGTTGAAAAAATTTCAGTATTCAACTGTAGAAAAAGGACAGACAAGAAGAAAATATGGTGGTAGTGTGAAATGGCTTAAAGATTCATGTCTTGTAAATGCGTGCTATAACATTTCGGAACCTTATTTGCCATTGATGGCAAACGAAAAAGAAGAACAGTATAAACTATATATTAATGACACAGGCCTGCTTACAGGAATGTACGGATTCGAAACCAAACGTTCTATTTTGAACAACACGATAAAAGGCAATGCAAAGGGTGGAATATACGAAAACGTTATAGCGGAATGTTTGGTTAAAAGGGGTTACAGTCTGCATTATTTTAAGCCGGATGATGATCACGAATTGGAATTTCTTATAGAAAAAGACGGCGGAGTTATACCAATAGAGGTAAAAGCGGGAAACACGGCGCCTGTTTCGCTAAATAACTTTATAAATGACTATTCGCCACAGCTTGCATACAAATTGATTTCAAACCGTAATGGCAGAGATGGTGTGAAAAAGATACTTCCTCACTATTTTGTAATGTTTATATAAAAGAGGACAAAAAGTCGGGAAATTTTTGGTTTTATATATGGCTGTAGAACATGTTTGCTCCTGTCAATAGTAATAAGCTGTTGACAGGAGTTATATTTGTCGATATAATTCATATAATTGAATTAGAATTTGGAAAAATGAATTACGTGATTCGGAATGGACTGTTAAATGGGGGAAAAGAGTTTATGCTTATAAGCGATAGGATTTTTGAAAGACTTAATGAAATCTCAATGTCACAGAAAGAATTTGCTTTAAAAACAGGAATTTTGCAGAGTACTATTAGTGAATGGAAAAAGAAAAAAACAAATCCATCTTCGGATAAAATAATGACTATATGCAGCGTGTTAAATGTTTCACCGGGTTGGTTACTATCGGGAGCCGAATCATCAAGAAATAAATCTCGATATAAAGATTATATTATTGTTGATAACAAGTCAGAAATCGGTATGTTGGTTGAAAAATATAATGGGTTAAGCAAGTCGGATAGAGAAAGAGTAATGGGATACATGGATGCTTTTACTTCAATTAATAATAGTAGTTTGTAAACGTATTATTGCAAGTGTCGAGTATTATTGGTATAATTATATCATAATTTTATCATAATAACGATAAAGGAGTGATAATGTGATACAGATTAGACCGGTTTCGGATTTGCGAAACAAATTTGCAGATATTGAAAAGACAGTACAAAATGGAGAACCTGTTTATCTTACAAAAAATGGATATGGGACGATGGTAGTGTTAAGTGTAGAAGCTTATTCAAAGTTAACGGAAGATGTGGAACATGCACTAAATGTTGCGGATAGATTAGCTGAAGAGTCGAATGTAAGATATAGTCATGATGAAGTGTTCTCTAAGATTAGGAGAACACTTAATGACGAAAATCTATAAGTTGAGATACCTTCCGATTTTTTATGATGATATGGAAGAAAAAGTTTTATACATTAGGCATAAACTAAAAAATCCAAAAGCAGCCATGGAACTGGTTGACTTGACTGAAAAAGCCATATTAGAAAGATTGCCTAATTGTGAGAGCTATGAGCAATACCATTCAAAAAATGAAAGAAAGTATCCTTACTATAGGATTTATATAAAGAATTTTGTTGTATACTATGTTGTTATTACCGAGGGCAATAACAAGGTCATGGAAGTAAGCTGAGTTGTAATCCGAGACGCCAGTTTGTAAGGCGAGATGCTTGTTTGTAAATTGAAAACTGCATATTTGTAA
>SVDN01000047.1 GCA_015057825.1 Lachnospiraceae bacterium | reverse complement strand
TTAGGAGGAAGAGAAATGGCACTTGAACACATTTTAAGTCCTATGAAAGTAGGAAACAAAACTTATCGTAACCGTATAGTCAGCGCACCGATGGCTTTCGGTCTTATAGTTCAGCAGCCGGAAAACAGAGACTTTACATATCGTAAACTCGAGTTCCCTGCAGAAGGCGGTAACGGATGCGTAATCGTTGGTGAAACAGACGTAAACTTTGTTGATGCGGTACGTATTCCGGGATTCAGAAAATTCGACTTCGGTAAACCTGAAGAAGATATGGAAACATTCAACGCAGTGGCTGAATATGCAACACGTATCAAAAAACACGGTTGTATAGCTCTTGCGGAAATCGTTCATCCGGGTAGAGAAAAAGTTCCTTTCGGTCCCGATGAAGAAGCAATCGGACCAAACGAAGAAACAAACGGCGCAGGTTGCAAAGTTCGTGCAATGACAAAAGACGATATGGACCGTATCGCAAATGACTTTGCAAAAGCAGCTACTTATATGCAGAAAGCAGGCTTTGACGGAATCTTGGTTCACGGCGGACACGGATTCTTATTTACACAGTACTTAAGCCCGCTTATAAATAAGAGAACGGACGAATACGGCGGAAGTTTGGAAAACCGTGCAAGATTCCCGCTTCAAATTTGTAAAGCAATCAGAGAAGCCGTAGGCCCTGATTTCTTGTTCGAGCTCAGAATCGACGGAACCGATCATCAGCCGAACGGCATCACACCTGATGAAACGGGTCAGTTTATTCAGTGGGCAGAACAGTATCTTACATCCGTACATATTACTTGCGGTATTTACGAAGAATCCGTTAAATCCGGTACAGAAAGTTCCATGTTCCACGAACACGGACTTAATATCGAACCTGCGGCAATCGTTAAGAAATACACAAAACTTCCGGTAGGTTGCGTAGGCGGTCTTAACTCACCGGAACAGGTTGATAAAGCAATTGCCGACGGCAAAATCGATTTCGGTATTTTCGGTCGTCAGATGCTTGCAGATCCACAATTTGCAAATAAATGTAAAGCAGGAGAACCTGAACGTATCAGAAGATGTCTTCGTTGCTATAAATGCTTCCCGGGTTCACCGGAAGAAGGTTATGACGATCTTCCTTTCAACTCGGAACAGCTTGCTGTATACGTAGGTCACTGTACAATCAATCCACTTGCTCATTTGCCGTTTGACCCTAACTCACTTGCACCGGCAGGAAAACAGGCCAAAGTGCTTGTTATCGGTGGCGGCCCTGCAGGTATGCAGGCAGCTGTAACGGCAGCAGACAGAGGTCATAAGGTTACACTTGTGGATAAGAGCGATAAACTTGGCGGTCTTCTTTGGTTTACGGACGTTGATGTTGATAAGCCTGACCTCAGAAACTTCAAAAACATGCTTATAAACGAAGTTAAGATAAGAGATATTGATGTTAAATTAAATACAGAAGTTACAGCTGACTTTATTAAAGAATTCGGCGCAGATGCCATCGTTATGGCAACAGGTTCCGTTCCTGCTTGTCCTCCGATTGACGGTATCGAAAATGCAATCCAAGCAATGGATATGTATGCAGGCGCTCCTGTAGGTAAGAAAGTTGTTATGATCGGTGGCGGTTTGGTAGGTTGCGAAGCAGGTCTTCATCTCCAGAAAACAGGTCACGAAGTAACAGTAGTTGAAATGCTCGACCGCGTTGCCAACGAATCTTACGGTATGTACAGAGAAGCTCTCATGTGGGAAATGGAAAAGAACAACATGAAAGCTCTTCCTAAGACAAAATGCCTTAAGATTGAAAAAGACGGCGTAACAATCGAAAATGCTGACGGAGTTCAGAAGCTCGAAGCAGATACGGTTATCTTCGCACTTGGTATGAAGAGCGCAAACTACGATGCTTTGAAAGAGGCAGCAGGCGCTACACCTGTATTCGTTGTAGGTGATGCTATCAAACCGGGCAAGGTTGACCAGGCTACAAGAACAGGTTATCTTGCAGCTGTATCAATTGAGTCTGAAGACAAAACTCATGTTGATGATGTTAAAGCATTTTAAGTAAAATATTCTTTGAATTTCAAACTTATAAAAGAGAATGTCCGCTATGCGCGGACATTCTTTTTGTAGCTAAATACAACTTTTAAAAAGTGGGCAATTGTCGTTGACATGCCCATTTTAATTTGTTAGTATCTAAACAATATAATTCGGGACAGTGGCAAAACATCTGTTTATCTGACAAAATAAAGCCCCTGTCGTTACAAGACGATAAATTATAATTCTTAAATTCAACTATATTAAATCAAATCGAATCAAAGAAAGCGAGGTTTAAAATGGGTACAATTGTTAAAGAAGGAATCACATTCGATGATGTGCTCTTAGTTCCTGCATATTCGGAAGTTACTCCAAATATGGTTGACGTTTCAACACAGCTCACAAAAAAAATTAAACTCAATATTCCGATGATGAGTGCCGGAATGGATACGGTAACGGAACACAGAATGGCTATCGCTATGGCAAGACAGGGCGGTATCGGTATTATCCATAAAAATATGACTATCGAAGAGCAGGCGGAAGAGGTAGATAAAGTAAAACGTTCCGAAAACGGCGTTATTACAGACCCATTTTTCTTGTCTCCGGACCATACACTTGAAGATGCCAACAATCTTATGGCAAAATTCCGTATTTCCGGTGTGCCTATTACGGAAGGCAGAAAGCTTGTAGGTATTATTACAAACCGTGATCTTAAATTCGAAGAAGATTATTCTAAAAAAATCAAAGAATGCATGACCAGTGAAGGCCTTATAACAGCAAAAGAAGGCATTACTCTTGACGAGGCAAAAGCTATCCTTGCCAAAGCAAGAAAAGAAAAACTTCCTATTGTTGATGATAACTTCAACTTAAAAGGCCTTATTACAATAAAAGATATTGAAAAGCAGATTAAGTACCCATTATCGGCAAAAGATGACCAAGGCAGACTTCTTTGCGGTGCGGCTGTAGGTGTTACCGCAAACGTACTTGACAGAGTTGCCGCTTTAGTTGATGTTAAGGTAGATGCTATTGTAATTGACTCGGCTCACGGTCATTCTGCAAATATTATAGAAACATTAAAGAAAATCAAAGCCAAATTCCCTGAACTTCAGGTTATAGTAGGTAACGTAGCAACAGGTGAGGCAACAAAAGCCTTAATCGAAGCAGGTGCTGATGCCGTTAAAGTAGGTATCGGACCGGGATCCATTTGTACAACACGTGTGGTTGCCGGTATCGGTGTTCCTCAGGTTACGGCTATTATGGATTGCTACGAAGTTGCAAAACAGTACGGTGTGCCTATTATCGCAGACGGTGGCATCAAATTCTCCGGCGATATTACAAAATCAATCGCAGCAGGCGGTAGTGTATGTATGATGGGTTCTATGTTTGCGGGATGTGATGAAAGTCCGGGAACGTTCGAACTTTTCCAGGGTAGAAAATACAAAGTATATCGTGGTATGGGTTCTATTGCGGCTATGGAAAACGGCAGCAAAGACAGATATTTCCAGACAGATGCAAAAAAACTCGTTCCGGAAGGCGTTGAAGGACGTGTTGCATACAAAGGAACCGTTGAAGATACTGTATTCCAGCTTATCGGCGGTCTCAGAGCAGGTATGGGATACTGCGGAGCAAGAACAATCGACGAACTTAAAGAAAACGGCAAGTTTGTTAAAATTTCCGCTGCATCACTTAAGGAAAGTCATCCGCATGATATTCATATCACAAAAGAAGCGCCTAACTACAGTATAGATGCATAAAACTTAAGGATTCAAAATAGTTTCCTTAAAAAATAATAAAAAAATTCCGAAATGTTATTATGTAAATCTTTAATATTGCCGATATATAAGATAACAAAGTAGGATATATTTAACGTTCCAAATACTGCCTGAGGGCTGAGCAAGTGATGCCGGTTCTCGGGCAGTTTTATTTTGGATTGTTTTTTAAAAATTGCTGTGATATAATCACTTTGTGTTTGTTAAATGATTAATAATGCCATATTTTTCACATAAAATTGCGGTTATTTTACCAGCATATATGAGGGGAAAAGTAAATTTACAAATCATAAATAGTTTATTTATGATTGTTTATAATGGGTTTAAGCAGGATAGAATGTATTATGTTTTTTAAGTCAAGTAACAAGTCTGTTTTCAGTGAAATAGAACGCAAATTTCAAAATGTAAATTCGGTTGTTGTATATTGGTCGGGCATTCCTTATGATTCGTCTATTATTTTTATGTCAAAAAAAATAGACGGGCTTGAATACAGCGTTGATGAATATACTAAAGATCCGAAGCTTCTTTTCAACATCAGATCGCCTTTCGATCAAAAACAATTGGCTAAAAAAATTGAATATGTTAAAGATAAAACGGCTGAGAATTTTTACGAGTACGAGTTGACTTTTTCAGTAAAAACGGGAAAAAAGGACAGTTGGATCAAAGAATCCACAAAAGTATTCGTGGACAACGATGCCGGTATTTTCAGTGAATCTATTTTTATAAACGTTTCAAAAGAAATGACTGCCAATTTCTTTATTAAAGAAGCTGCAAACGATGCAGACAATGCATATAGTTTTGTAAGTATCAAAAAGAACGATAATTACGAGCTTTCGGCTCAAAACATAAAAAACATGGATTTGTTTATGGAACTCCAAAACAATGTGCTGAAGGACCGCATGGCTTTCGGGTGCTTTTACGACATGAGTTCCACAAGAATCAGCGAGTACGAAGGATCTGAACAGATATTTGAATATTGCAGCGAAGTAATCGGAATTGGGGAACTTAACAATTTTACAAAAATTGCCCATGAGCGTGCGGCCGAAAACGGCGAAAATTATATTTTTGATTATGGAAAACACAGCATTAAATGTCTTTCCATGCCTCTTTATTTTAAAGAAAAACTTTTCGGAACATGGAATATCATTTATTCCGAAAATTATATAGACGATATTGATGAGTTCCATCGAAGCTTAGATATTATCCAGCAAAGAATGACTGCATATTTGCAGGTTTATCTTGATGCGATTATCGACAAAAAGCGCAAATCGGATCTTGAAAACAATTTGGTTGAAGAAATAAACAGAAACGATGTTTTCCATTTTATAATCAATCTTTTGGAAAACGACGAAGATTTAAGCAGTTCCGCAGACGGAATTCTTGTGGAAATCGGCAATACCATGCATCTTGCAAATGCTTTTATTTTGGAGGTCCCAAACAGCAATAACGATTCTATGAATGTTATCGGTGAATGGCGTGCAAGCAAGGATGTTTCCTATGTTGAAAAATACAAAGATTTTTTCATGGAAAATTATAAGAATCCTTTGATAAGTGGCAGACAGATGGATGACATTATGATTGCATCCGAGTCGGACGAGCCAAGCAATTTGCGAGATTTTATCGAAGAAATCGGCGCAAGCGCCTTGATGGCGGTTCCGATTTTTTCAAGTAACTCTGAACTTACCATGTGCGCGGTTTTCGTTGACGACAAACCGGGCAGAATTTGGGATATAAGCGACATAAGCTTTGTTTCCAATATTTGCAGCGTTATCGAAAACATGCTTTATAAAGTAAATTCCAAGAAAAAGTTGCAAAGCTCCTATGCCGCTTTAAAAGAAATTTTGGATAATATGGGGTGCATGGTTTACGTTTCCGACAAAGAAACCGACCGAATTTTGTTCTGCAACTCGGAGGTTCGTGAAACATTAAGAAGCGATATAACCAACAAGTATTGTCGTGATATCGAAAAAATAGCCGCTTTTATGGCGGGAGAGAGCGAAATCCACGACAAAAATACCGGTAATTGGTATGCGGTAAACAAAAACGAAATAACCTGGATTGACGGAAGTACGGTTAATCTCTGGGTTGTTATGGATATAACAAAAAAGAAAAATTACGAAGAAAAGATAGAACGTCAAGCCAAATTCGATTCACTTACAGGTCTTTCAAACCGTATTTCAGGCGAAAAAGAGCTGGAAAGAGTTGTGCTTGAATGTAAATTGGACACCAAAAAAAGCGCGGCCCTGCTCTTTATAGATTTGGATAATTTCAAGGATATAAACGACGGCTTGGGCCACGAATACGGCGATAGTCTTCTTCGCATGGTTTCCATGGGAATGAACCAAATCAAGGGCGTGGAAGGCAAGTGCTACAGATTCGGCGGAGACGAATTTATTATAATCGTTTCGCCGGAGCATATTAATCGTTTGGAAGTAATCGTGGATGAAATGTTGAAAATGTTTAACAAACCATGGAGTCTTACGGGTGTTGAGGGCTCTTTGGAAGGCATTTACGAGTATTATTGTACAATGAGTATGGGTATTGTGCGTATTAACCACGAATCCCGTAATGCAAACGAAGTTATTAAAAATGCCGACATTGCCATGTATGAAGCAAAGAAAACCGGCAAAAACGGCTACAAGATTTTCAATAGTCTTGAGCCTAACGAAATCAGCATGCGCCTGGATATGGAAAAAACCATGCGTAATGCCATTTCCAAAAACTGCGAGGAATTTAAAGTATATTTTCAGCCGATTATCGATGCGGAAACCGGGGAAATCAAATCTTGCGAATCCTTGGTTCGTTGGGACAGCGCCGAAAAAGGCTTTATTATGCCGGGAGATTTCATCGGCATAGCAGAGCATATCGGTACAATTTACGATATCGGTGAGCATATCTTAAGACAGGCTTGCTTAATCAACAGACAGTGGGAGAAGCAGGGTTACACCATTTCAACCAATGTCAATGTTTCCATGATGCAGATTATGCAAAGCGATGTTGTTGATAAAATCAAGAAAATTCTTGACGAAACAGATGTTAACAAAAACAATATCATTTTGGAAATAACCGAAAATATTGCGGCATCGGATGTTGAAAAAACAGCGGTTGTTATTTCGAAAATCAGAGATTTGGGCGTTAAAATCGCCCTGGACGATTTCGGAACAGGCTATTCGTCTCTTAGTTACATCAAGATGCTTAAACCGGATATTATCAAGGTTGACAGGGTATTTACAAATGATATAGAAACGGATCCTTATTCCAAGACTTTCATTAGAATGATTATCGAAATCGCCAAGGTTTTGGAAGTTAAAGTTTGTGTTGAAGGTGTTGAAACCATTGAGCAATTTAAGATGCTTAAAGAGTTGGGAACATCTCATATGCAAGGATTTTTATTCGGAAAAGCCGTTGAGCCGAACGAGTTCAAAGAAAACTTTTTAAATAAAACCATTGATATTGAATTCGAAAACAACGAAATCGAGAAACCGGGACAAAAAGTTGAAAATGCTTAAACAAATGGCTTTCTAAATCTTTACATACAATATACAAAATAGTAAAATTAAAGTGTAGTCAGATAATGTATAGGGGGAAGAGAAAATGGGTGCGACGCTTAATGAAGCCCTTGCGGAAGCGGGCGTTGATGTTGATGGAGTTATGGAACGATTTTTGGGAAAACAGGAACTTATGGAAAAATTCCTGTTCAGATTCGTAAACGATCAAACCTACTCCAAAGTTATTGAAGGTATGGAAAATCATGATGCGGATGCTATGTTTAAAGCCGCTCATGCCTTAAAGGGCTTGTCCGGAAATTTGGGCCTTACGCCTGTTTACGAGCCGTTATGTGAATTGTGCGATGCCATGAGACATGATGGTTTCGACGGACCATACGAAGAACCGTACGAAAAAATGAAAGTACAGTATGAGAAACTTGTAGATGTGATAAAAGCTTATATTCCGGAAGGTTATAGTGAATAATGGATTTTGATTTCAGACGAATACAATATTTTGTCTCCGTTGCAAACAATTTAAGCTTTACGGCGGCAGCAAGAGAAATGTATATGTCAGCACAGGGTCTTAATAAGCAAATAATGAAGCTGGAAACCGAACTCGGTTGCCAGCTTTTTGAGCGTACTACAAGAAAAGTTAAGCTTACGGAAGAAGGGGAAAAGCTTTACGACATCTTCGATCAGGTGGTAAGAGATTATGTCAGAGGCTGCAAAGACTTCGAAAACTTTAGGGATACTCGCCACCACGTTATGAAGATAGGCTATTTTTCGGGTCTTTCCAGAGAAAAAATCATTGCTCCCATTGTTCAATACTTACGAGGCTTTAAAAGAGATATTATTATCAACCTGCAAATAGGAGAAATGGAGCAGATTAAAGAATGGCTGTCGGACGGAGTGATAGATATGGCAATCACAAATGTCCATGCCATGGAGCGTTGGATGATGAATTTTGAAATGATCGAAATCAAAAATCAGCCGGGTTATATAGTTACTTCCATGTGCCATCCTCTTATAGAAAAAACAAAGGTGGATGCAAAAGACCTTGCAAAATATCCGATGCTTATTTCGAGGCATTTAAGTGATATGCCGGCAGACAGCTTTTATAAAAATATCAAGGCAAAAGAAAAAATATATATGGAAAATTTCAACTCATTGATTATTAACCTTGAGACAGGACCATATTTTGCGGTTATTCCCAAAGGCTTTGACGGAAATGAGAATTTGAAGCTTAAATACTACGATTTGCCGGATAAAATGAAATTAAATTTCTCAACCGTTATAATGTATGATGCAAACGGTAAATTCGGAAAAGCATTGGAGGACATCGGTGATATTGCGGAAGAGATGGATTTTTAAAAAAAGATTATAAGCCAAAATGCGATTTTCAACCTATGGTTGAAAATCGTTTTTTATTATTTGATTGTAATCATATATTGAAAGGGTATATAATGAGAACATCAAAGGAAAAAGTGTGTGTGTATTCCTTAATTTCTTACATTGATAATATATTTGTGTGTATATATATTATAAAATATTTTTTTCAAAGGAGATTAAAAAATGAGTTTAGTTGAAGACATTTCTGCAGCAATCCAGAAAGGCAAAAAGAAAGACGTAACAGCACTTGTACAGCAGGCAATCGATGAAGGCGTAGATGCAAAAGCTATCCTTTCAGACGGCTTACTTGCAGGTATGAACATTGTAGGTGAAAGATTTAAAAAAGACGAAATCTTCGTACCTGAAGTTTTGGTTGCAGCAAGAGCAATGAATGCAGGTACACAGCTTCTTAAACCTTTACTTGCGGACGCTGATGCAAAACCACTCGGTAAAGCAGTTATCGGTACAGTTAAAGGTGACCTTCATGATATCGGTAAAAACCTTGTTCGTATGATGATCGAAGGTAAAGGTATCGAAGTTATCGACATAGGTGTTGACGTAGCACCTGAAGATTTCATCAAAGCAGCAGTAGAAAATGATGCACAGATTATTTGTTGTTCAGCACTTCTTACAACAACAATGCCTATGATCGGCGAAGTTGTTAAAGCAGCAGAAGCAGCAGGTATCCGTGACAAAGTAACAATCATGATCGGTGGCGCACCTGTTAATCAGGAATTCTGCGACAGCGTAAATGCAGATATCTACACAGCAGACGCAGCTTCAGCAGCAGA
>SVDN01000046.1 GCA_015057825.1 Lachnospiraceae bacterium | reverse complement strand
AGAAAGGCGGCGCCTCAATATATGAAGTGCCGCCTGATAGGCAATTATTATTTTACCCCAACTCTTGACAAAGAGCCGGAAAATCCCGCCTAAGTTTCTTTATATGTCGTTGTTTGACAATTATACTCTGGATAAATATACTGTGCCTATTTTACGACGTTGTATAGGCTTTTTGTTACCAGTGTGTTACCGTTATATTTTTGGTAATATTGCTACTGCAGTTTTATTTTATCTATCGCTTTTATAAATGTTTTCTTTAACTCATTCGGCTTATAAAAAAACATTTTTTCTGATTTGCTAAGTCTATTCTCAAGTCTCTTTATTTTAAGTAACTCAATTGAGCAAATAAAATCTGCCACCTGTAGCAGTCTATATTTCTGTGGTGATGCATTTCTAAATTCGACGCTTGTAAAATGAACGGAGAAAATAGCATTTAAAATAGTGCTGAGTTCTCTTTGGCCATTATCATAATAAACAATAAGCTTATCATATCCGGCAAAGTAATCTTCATAATCTTGCAAGAGTTTTGTTATTTCTTTTGAAATTTTACCTGCCAATAACAATTTTGTTTCAGCGTCTCTTCTGTTAATTTTCACTGTTGCATGCTTTATAGGACATTTAAGCGTAAAATTCAGCATTTTATAAATAAGGCTACGTCTTTCATCTATAGAATAATTTGCAAAAACATCTTCGCGTCTTATTATTGGCAACGTATGTATATAATCAATATTAAATCCCATATTTTTTATGCTATTGTACAGATAATCAACATTACTTTTAATATTATTTGTTTGATTATGAAATACAAACGTTACCAAATAATACTCATTGGTTGCTTTTGCTTCACCAAAGTCACCTGACTCATCTATAAATATACTTAATTCGCTCATTATGTTTCTCTTTCTTCATAAAAATGGCGGGATATTCATCCCGCCTACGGTGTCCCAAAGAGCTTAACGCCCAAGACATACATATTTCTGTTACATTAAATATACAAGATTTTGTGATGCAAGTCAATAAATTTGTTATAACTTTTGTAAACATGTTATAACTTTTAAGCTTTATTTAAAACAAGTAAGAACATGTTTAACTATTTTTCTTCACATCCTGGAGTATAAGCCATTCAATATAATTGCTAAACGATCGTCCTTCCTCTTCAGCTCTCTTTTGTCCGGCTTCTTTCACGGATGGTTTCATCCTGATGTTTAAATTAACTGTGCTTTTTTCTTTATCCTCCATAATGTACCTCCTATGCTACCAAGCTAATTATATTTAATACCATTGTTGCTACGCTGCATATTGCAATAATAATTACAAGTGTAAAAGTCAACTTTTCTGTTTTGTTCATATATTTCAACTCCTTTTTATCGGCAAGCGTCGGGGCTTTCGCCCCTTTGCCTGCCTTAGCTTACTTGACAATGTGGTCAATTATTGCTAAGATGATGTTAGTTATTTGAGAAACCGCTGTAATGATGATAGCTATAAGCTTTATAGTTTCAATCGTTCGGCGGTTCTTCTTTTTTCTCTTAGCCATTTGTTTTCCTCCTTTCTATGATATAAGTATATCACATTGTATTTGCATTGTCAATACTTTTATGATTTTTTTTATTTTTTTTAAAAAAAATAAGCCCATGAATAATCACTTTCCACATTTAAGAAAGCTTTTTTCATGGGCTTTTGGGGGAGGGCATTTATGCCAAAATACAATTGTTAATATCTGTTGCGCCTGTAATTTTTACACCGTCACCAAACACAACTCGATTTTCGCTGATTTCCATAACAACATATACCTTATTATATACAAATTCGGCATATGTTTTGCCGTTATTAAGGTCAATCGCGCCGTTTGCAATCCTTATATTTGCACCCGGCACAACTGCTGCCACATTATTAATTCCTGCTTTTCCGGAAATACCGGAGATGATGCAAGCATCGTTAACCCATCCTGTACCGTCATTGATTAAGTACGGATTATGTACGCCCGGAATAATTTTTGTAATGGTTCCGCTGGTTACTGCCGGTGTAAGTGCCTCCTCTGAAGTACTTGAAACATAAATAGCATTAAAATCTACCACATCCCCTACATTAAAAATTGTATTCAATGCAGGAGTTGGCTGCTGTGCAGGTCTGACAGATGGAATGTCAATATACGATATATCCATATCAAGCCCCTCTGAATAGATTCCATCCATTTTTCCTTTGCTCGTGTATTGCCAATAGTAAGCGTTTGGGAATAATGGACTTGAAGTATCAGGGCTTTCGTTGATCCAACATGCCACCCATTTTGGAATATCGGCTCTTACACCAGACAAATGTCCTTTTAATGGAGATAGACTCGCATATACGCCTACTGTTTGTTCGCCCGTGGCTTTCTTTACCTCGTCAACCCATCTATTGCAAAATCTGCACCACTTTTCGCCATAATTACTCCAATGAGATCCAAAATGATTTTCTTTATAATTGTCCGCATCTTCCATATCGTACCAACAACCAAGCTTTAACATTGATTTGTCGCTGATAGAGCTGTATAAGCGTAAAAAGTGCTGTACTTCCGAAAGACATTCGTCCATATTAAGGGCGTAAGAATAGAGATAAAGCCCATATGGAATACCTCTTTTTGTACACTCTGCTACATTCCTTGCGAATTGTTTATCGTCCTGGCTTACGATATCCGAACCTATTCCTACACGTATTATCATATATTCAGCCGTGAGCAAGTCAAAATCTATGTTTCCTTGAGCTTCGGAAACATCAATCCCTATATTATTCATTGATTAACCCTCCTGATTTTTATTTTTTTCAATTATCTGTTTAAAAAATTGGTGTAATCCAACCGCTAATAGTCCGCTAATTAAGCCGCCCACAATTGCGTTTAGCGTTATTTCCTGCTTCGCTACACAACCTAAGACCACTCCCAAAGCTGCCAAGATGATTGGAATGTACTCATTTGCAATTGCATCAAACTTTTTAACATGCTTAATGCAATATCCCACACCCATGCATGCAAGCATCACTATTGGGATATACACTGTTTTAATTAACTCGATGATATCAATTTCCATTATTTTTTCCTCCTTTAATTTGATAAGATGTAAGTTAATATTCCTGAAATAGCCGCACCAACTACCACGCCGATAACGGTATTAACAATCTGTCTTTTTAAATTTTTCCATTCGTCAGCCGGTTCTTTTTCAAGTGCTGCTATTCGCAAGTTCTGTTCTTTCTGTTCCTCGACCATTGCCTTTACTGACATGGCCAGTTCCTGAACCGATAATGCAAGGTCTTGGATGTCCTTTGTATTGCCTTCCAAAACCTTAATTCTTTTCTCACACTGAGTTATCTTTGTTCCATGTTCTGTTACCAAGATTACGAGTTTTTCGTTTTCCATGCGGTTGCTCCTTTGTAATTTTTTGTATTAAAAAAGCACCTTTCGATGCCCGATTAATCTATATGATCTGTTGCGCCTTCAAATGTCTCCAAGCCTTTAAGCATATCGTATGCATCAACGTAGGATACGCTCTTTGTGACATCAACATCATCAAAACCAAATACGTTTTCCTGAATAACCATCTTGTTTTTTTCATCTGTAGGGTCCGCCCACTGTATCGGCATTGCGTTGATTTCTTCCGACCATTCGATAACTTGTTCTGTATTTCTTTCCTCTTCAGGCTTTGAATTTTCATCATTAATAAGTTTCATAAGCTCATCATACCTGGCATTATTTGTTGCCAAGTCCTTTTCATACTGCCTAAACGAATAATCAGCGTATGAAAAAACAGTCATTTCAACATGACCGTTTGCATTTATAGAAACATGTTCTATTCTGTGATAATTACACAGAATTCCTTTATTTGTAGTTGTTTGCTTAATTAATCCCATTTTTATTCTATTAATCCTTTCTGTGTCATAAATTCTGTACAATTATTCGTTAAAGGAATATTTGGCGAAGTGTTCGCTTGATTTCAATTTCCCTATCGGTCGCATAATCGCAACAGCTGATTCACGCAATCCGTCAACCTATCTCGGTGGTACATGGGTAGCTATCCAAGACCGCACGATTGTCGGTGTAGGCACTCATGCTCTTGATTGGACGGGCGGAAGTGAAACTCACACATTGACTATCGCTCAAATGCCAAACCATTCTCATTACGAAAACGATTATGTGTGGGCGAACGCAAAACCTACCACGAGTATAGGGTATGCAAATTGGGGCAATACAGTATATTTCACTTGTCGCACAAGCGGTGGTGGTATGAGAAGTTTACTAGCAACATATACTACAGGTAGCGGAAACGCTCACAACAACCTACAACCGAGCGTAGCCAAGTACTTATGGCAAAGAACCGCTTAAACTGTTCTATACCACACTATATAAGCGTGGTTAAGTGGGTTAATATTATTGTGGGTATGTCCGCTTGTAGCGTTTTTGGCGGTTTGGGGGGCGGCATAAATACCCGTATATTGACTTTGAGAACCTGCCGCCAAAATATATCTATTTGAAGTACTACCACTATTGGCAGCAAGGGCAATAGCGGGGTAGCTTGCTGAACCGATACATACACTGTGTTGGTGTGATTGCAAACCGCTTTCAGCACTTGTTAATGTATGACTACCACTCGTTGAGCTACCACCTAAAGTATGCGGTGTTGCGGTTGTCGGAATAAGCACTCGTCCGTCTGTTAATTTAACCCAAGTACCGCCCCAAGCCGTGTTTGGGTTGAAATTAACATCAAATGTGCCGATTTGACAACCTACGGGGAAGAATTTGTCGAGTACACTATTCGCCAAATATTCCTTTAACGTAATGTTGTTTATCTTAATATCCTCATCCGTTCCGTTTGTGTGAATATCTAATGCGCAAGTCGGAAAGCCATTTATTCCCACTCTTGAATTGAGCTTATCAAAGTAGATAATCGGCATACCACGGGATATGTCTGCGTGATATGTAGATGTCTCGCCCAAAGAGTCCGTTAAAGTAATCGTCATGTTCCAAGAATAGCTGTTATCAAGATTAACTACACTTGTTACATTATCCCTTACCGTTCCGGTAACATCTGCAACTGTTTCATCTTCACATTTAGCCACATATTCAATAGTTATTTGGTTGTTTCCGTTGATAGAAGGGAAGCCTGCATCAACCTTTAAATCACATGGCGTATAGAAGTTATCATGTCGTTTTAAAGATATTACTGCTGTTGGATTAAAAACGTCTAACATATGAATTTGAATTGTCTTTGACGTTTTTAATCCTCTGGAATCAGTAACCGTAAATGTTGCATTAACATTTTGTGCGGAATTTATCACGGCTCCACCGCCTGAAGCACTGCTGCCGCTTAGTGTTAGCGTGTAATTATTACCGTTAACGGTTACGACACATGACGCAACACTTGCATATTTTTTTGCTGTTAAGCCTGTGGCCGCATATCTTACCTGCGAATAGTTTCTTACTATATCCTGGCTGTTTTCAGTTAATTCCAATGTTGTTTCATTGATATCTTCATAGAAAACAACATCTATATCAGGTGAAACAACTGTAGTATTAACCGAATAAATGCCGCCCTGCCTTGAGCTGACAGCAGAGCCATACGTAACTTTAACGGAATACCTTGCTGATGCAGCACTTTGTGTGGACTGATATAATTTATCAACCGCTGTTGTATCATTCACTCCCGCAACTGAAGCAGCCGTTGTCGAAAATGTGGCAACCACCTCGTTTGTAATGCTTAAAACTTCAACTGTCACGCTTCTTTTAAGCGGATTATACAGACCAATAGTCACGCTTGAACCAAGCATGAAGTTTGGCATTGAATTAGCGTAAGGATAGGCATATGTTGCCACGCTTAAGGCGCTTGAATCTGTTGTAAGCTGCGAATCCTTTCTTCTAACTCTTGTTTTGATTGAATATGTAGTTCCGGCTGTAAGCCCTGATATTGTATAGTTTCCGCTTGTTCCATCCGCAACATCTATTCCTGTCCAGGATGTCCCGCCGTTTTTTGAATACCAAATATAATCAACCGTTGAATCCGAGGACCAACGCATCGTGATTGATGTTTCGGTTTTTGATAAAACTGACTGATTTGCCGTCGCATATCTTGGTATTCTGGGAAGTGATGCGCTACCATATGCCGTTGCGGCCAAGCCCCAGTTTGGAAGCGATAAATATCCGCTACAACTTATGCTTGCATCACCATAGGCATTGTGGTTAACCCATCCACCAACGGTTGCAAGTGTTTGTGTTCCGTCTATTCGCTGTACGGTTGCCCCGGCTCCACTCGTTCCGGTTCCCTGCACCTCAGCATAGCCTTGCATATCATAAACCCAAGAAGGATGTGAACCGTCTACTGCGTATTCAACATATGATCTGTTATTCGAAATCTCTTGTGAAGTAATTCGTGCCCATATTGATACATATGTTGCTCCGTTAGTGTCACCAACATAAGCCTCTCCAAGTTTTTGCCAATTATAATTAAGTGTTGCCATCTTAAACCTCGTTATCTGATGATACGGACACAAGTCCTATTCCGTCATTTATTACATTGTTGTTGCTATCTTTAATAGTTATAGGTATGAACCTAAGTCTTGAGCAAAGCGTTATTTCTTCCTCCACAACGCCTTTTTTCATGTGAAATTCGTCCTGGCTAACCCAATAAATAGGGTTATCATTTTTATCATATCCGGCAAAACCAACTTCGTTGTTCATAAGAACATACGAACCATCACGGCCAAACATTTTAAGGCCGCCTTTATCCAAGAGGCCTATAAGTGTGTTGTTTTCATCGTATATTTCCAAAATACCACTGACATTATTTGCAGAACCAAGCTTTAATGTGCCGCCTTTTATCATGTCTGCCACTAAATTGATTACATTGATTTTTTGCATATCCATAGTGCCATCCAGTGTCCAGGCTGAATTAAATTGTCCGTTAATACCGGTCTGAGAAAAACCTATTCCACCGCTATTAATCATCATTACATTTGTGGCCGCTTCCTTTGGAAGCGCATCCACTACCAAAAGTTTATCGCCCTCATATATAACATATGAATCTCCAAGAGCGGACCATATCTTAGCTCTTGCCTCTTCGAGTTCTTCTGATAAGGAAATTGAAAAGCTTTCTGTTTTTCGGTCAACCATCTTTTCCGTACGCTGGGTAATTGTTGTTAGTAAATCCGACAAGGTGCTTTTAAAGTTGCCAAATTCAACTTCGATGTAGCGCTCCAAAATACAGTCATATTCAAAGCTTATAACACTTGTCACAATATCTATGCCCAAGCGTTCATCTATCACCTGAACCGTATCACCTATATCTGTTATCTTTTCAAGATTTGCCTTCAGTGTATAGTTGATTTGCGGTTTACAGTTTTCAGTCAAAAAAACCTGGGCTTGATTATACAAATCTTCAACCAAAGCATTTGTATAAGCTACCGGATCAGCTTCACCTTCCTCTGTCTGATAATCTTCTTGATTAATATCCTGCGTAAAAGAAACCGTCTTACAGTACGGAAGATCATAACTAATATCCGATTCAACATATATAGAGGCCTGCTCATCCAAAGCGTTTAGTAAAATACCATCTTTTCCAACCGGCAATAATTTGGTAACCACATTGTCCCAGTTTTCGGTACAGGTAATGTCCTTCAGGTTCTTTGCATAACGAACCGTAACACCGTTATCTTGCCCCATCGAAGCACGTATCCCGATTGTAAAGTTATCTCTGTCAAGATGACCTCCCCAACGTTCCAATACCGTTTGGACCGCCTCCGTTAAAGACTTCCTTACGCACCTAAAAGAAGCTGTTGTTCCAATATCGGAAATGGTATCAAAAGGGCTTTCCGGTTCCGTCGCGTTGTTTAAGTGATCCAAGGTATCATTGCAGTTCTTGTCAACTACATAAGAATCTTCTATCAGATAATTATCCGCATCATAAAAAACATGTTTGGCCACTACCGTTACTTTATGTTTTGTCTTTTGCGGATTTGTTATCCTAAATGCCTGTTCTCCCTGTGGTGTCGGAGCAACCAATATATTACCTCTAACCAAATCATCCACATAAGAAAGGTCTGTTTCAAGATTTAAATAATAGTCCCCGTTATCAACCTTAAACACACGTGCTTTAAGAGGTTTGATTATTTTGTCGCCATTGGTTTCAAATTCTTTATCCAAAGGGCCAAAAAGTTTGATCATTAAATCCACCTCGTATACTTAAAAATCGTAAGTTCAGTTAATTCACCGCTCCAGGTTAAAGTGTTTTCACCCGGCAAGAGTCTTAAATTATCAATATCGCCTGTTAGTTTACGGTTTTTTAATACTCCGTTAGCATATGCTTCAAGTGCCTCAACATCAATCGTAATAAAAGCATCTTCTGTCAAATCAACTGAAAATAATTGATTATTATTTAAGCTTAAATTAATGATTCCGCTGCCGGTCAATGTGACTGTAGGCTTTGAATAAATATTTCCTGTATTTGATACCGTCACACTATCACTTTCGGTTGTATCAATGTTTAATGTAGCCTCATTGGCATCGTATTTGAATGGTTGAATGTGTAATGTGACTGCTGCCGTCCTAAATCTTATAAGCTTTTCAAAGTCAATCTGATTATATATTGCAAACTTATAATATTTTGTCGGTTCGGTGCTGAATATAATATTGCCTTCGGAATTAAAAAAGGATATGACCTCGTTAATATCAAAATTCCCATGCAAACCAATAGTCATTTCAACATCACGTGCTGCGTATCCCAATTTGTTTACAATATCGCCGTCTCTTCCGTCTATTTCCTCTATTTCCGTCCTGATAAGCGGCTTGGAAATAGCTGGCAAGGTTGAAATGAGCAGACCCGGAATACTCCGGGAATCTACTCCGTTAATAATTACATAGTTCATATTTCCTCCTTAAGAGTAAATAAGTTTTGAAACCGTCGTGTCAACAAAGGATCCTGCCACTTCATCATCAAGGACTATTTTTACTCCGCCCAGGGCATCTTTAAATGCTGCCACCATTCCTTGCGGAGTATCAATTGCATGGCCGTTTATCTCAGGCGTTCCGACTGATATTTTACCAACCGTTGCGCCAACAGAAAGCTCATCATTTAAAGCCGAAATTACATTGCGGCCAACACCTGCAACTTGCTTTAAGGTGTCTTTTTCTTCGTCTTTTATACCAATGCCAAGGCCTTCAAGCAAGTAAGCACCCATTTTCTTTGTAGCCCTTGATGGAGAGCGCTCATCCAATGAACTTTGAAATCTTGACAATAACTGACTACCAAAATTATAAATCGTGTTAAATACGCTATTTTGTTTGCTTTCATTTGCAACACCTTGATTTACACCCTCAATCAAATTTTCGCCGGCCGTTTTTGCACCAGTATAGTACGTTGATACTCCCTTGATTGACTCACTGACGATATTTGCCATTTCTTGTTTTGCTTTTGGTTTTCCAACTTTCACACCGTCTGAGTACATTTGTACTAATCCGTTACCGGCATTTTTAAACTCAATCTTTGTGCCTGTTAGTTCCGAAAGTTGATTAGCAACACCCTTTTTAACTTCAATTGTAGCCTCTTTGTATCCGCTTTCCGTTGATGATGTATACTGCCTCAAAGCTTCTTTTTGTGCATCCAACTCTGCTTGTGCCTGGTCAATTTGTGTCTGATAGCGCTCGTCTCCGGCTTCTTTTTGCATTTCTGTAAGAGTCTGTAT
>SVDN01000045.1 GCA_015057825.1 Lachnospiraceae bacterium | reverse complement strand
CGGGTGTTATCAATGCTCTTAAGTTTACGGGAAAAGATGCCAAAAAATGCAATGTAGTGGTAAACGGTTCGGGCGCTGCCGGAATCGCTATTACAAAGCTTTTGCTTAAATATGGTTTTAACGATATTATTCTTTGCGACAGTAAAGGTATCGTGGCAAGAGACGATGACAGTCTTAACTGGGCAAAAAAAGAAATGGCACAAGTTACAAACAAAGAAGTTAAGCACGGTAAACTTGCGGATGCTTTGGTAGGCGCTGACATTTTTATCGGTGTATCCGCACCTAACATCATTACTGAAGAAATGGTTAAGACAATGAACAAAGACTCCATTTTCTTTGCCATGGCAAATCCTGTTCCGGAAATCATGCCGGATATTGCAAAGAAAGCCGGTGCAGCCGTTGTTGGTACGGGAAGAAGCGATTTCCCTAACCAGATTAACAACGTTATGGCATTCCCGGGAATCTTCAGAGGTGCTTTGGATGTTCGTGCATCGGACATTAACGAAGAAATGAAACTTGCGGCAGCTTATGCCATTGCGGGAAGTATTCCGGATGATGAAATATCAGCCGATAAAGTGGTACCTGATGCTCTCGATCCGAAAGTATTTGAAAACGTTTCAAAGGCTGTTGCCGAGGCTGCAAGAAAATCGGGAGTTGCAAGAATTTAACTTGCCTGCAAATTGCTATGAGAGAAATAGACGTAAAAGAATTAACAAATAACATAAAAGAAATGTGTATCGAGGCCAATTACGGTTTGACCGATGATATGAAAGCCGCCTTGGATAAGGCCTATGAAGCGGAAGAGACGGAGCTGGCCAAAAAAATTCTCGGACAATTGGAAGAAAATCTTAAGATTGCAGGGGATGAAATGATTCCGATTTGCCAGGATACGGGAATGGCCGTGATTTTTTTGGAAATCGGACAGGACATTCATTTTGTCGGCGGAAACTTTGAAGATGCCATAAACGAAGGCGTAAGAGCCGGTTATACGGAAGGTTATCTTCGAAAATCCGTGGTTTCGGACCCTTTGGAAAGAGTCAATACAAATGATAACACTCCCGCAATCATTCATACGAGAATTGTACCGGGTGACAAGCTAAAAATCACCGTTGCACCAAAAGGCTTCGGCAGCGAAAACATGAGCAGGATTTTCATGCTTAAGCCGGCTCAGGGTATCGAAGGAGTAAAAGAGGCTATTTTAACGGCTGTATCCGATGCCGGTCCCAATGCATGCCCGCCTATGGTTGTAGGCGTCGGTGTGGGTGGAACATTCGAAAAAGCCGCAATAATGGCTAAACAAGCTCTGACAAGAGAAGTGGGCAAACACAGTGATATTCCTTATGTGGCGGAACTTGAAAAGGAAATGCTTGAAAAGATAAACGCTCTCGGAATAGGTCCCGGAGGACTGGGTGGCAAAACCACCGCATTTGCGGTTAATATCAATACTTACGCAACACATATTGCGGGTCTTCCCGTTGCCGTTAATATCTGTTGCCATGTCAACAGACATGCTGTTCGCGTAATTTAAGGAACTTTTACAAAACAAAAAGGTTTGATAAATAATGGAAAAGAAAATAACAACTCCAATAAGCAAAGATAAAGTTAAAGACTTGAAAGCGGGAGATTATTGCTATATTTCGGGAGAAATATATGTTGCAAGAGATGCGGCTCATAAGCGTATGGTAGAAAGCTTGGAAAGAGGCGAAAAACTCCCCATCGATTTAAAAGATGCCTGCATCTACTATATGGGACCTTCGCCTGCAAGAGAAGGACGCCCTATCGGTTCTGCGGGCCCCACAACAGCCACAAGAATGGACAAATATGCGCCGATTCTTATGGATCTCGGACAAACGGCAATGATCGGAAAAGGAAAAAGAAGCCCCGAGGTTATTGAGGCCATGAAACGCAACACGGCTGTGTATTTTGCGGCTGTGGGTGGAGCGGGAGCGCTTCTTTCGAAATGTATCAAGGAGTCCGAAATAGTAGACTATGAAGACCTTGGTGCGGAAGCGCTTCTTAAGATTAAAATTGAAGATTTTCCGGCAATTGTGGTTATCGATCATGAAGGAAATAATCTTTATGAAAACATTAAATAATGCGTTAAGTATTTAACGATTGTTGACACTTACCCTTTCTATTGTATAATTACAAACAACAACGGTTTGTATGTATTATGCAAAAGAAAGGGTTTTTTGTATGAAAGAAAACAAATTCAAGGCTTTTTTGAAACGAAAAGACATTGAAATTTCCGCAAAAAGATACGGAATAGAAGCTCTCGGCGCCATGGCGCAAGGTCTATTCGCATCTCTTTTGATCGGAACGATTATCAATACCATAGGAACAATTACGGGGGTTGAATTGTTTAATACAATAGGAGCCTTCGCAACGGCTGTGGCAGGTCCCGCAATGGCCATTGCCATAGGTCATGCTCTTAAAGCACCACCTCTTGTTTTGTTCTCTCTTGCGGCCGTAGGTTGGGCTGCCAATGCACAAGGTGGGGCCGGAGGACCTTTGGCGGTTTTGATTATTGCCATAATATCGACAGAAGTGGGTAAAATGGTTTCGAAAGAAACAAAGGTTGATATAATCGTTACACCGGCGGTAACAATATTTGCGGGAGCTTTGTTATCATTGGGCATAGCACCGTATATCGGTTGGGCAGCCAATAAGGTTGGCGATTTTATAATGATAACCACAGAATGGCATCCTTTTGTTATGGGTATAGTTGTATCCGTTATCATAGGTATTTGCCTTACACTTCCAATCAGTTCGGCTGCAATTTGCGCGGCATTCGGCCTTGTAGGTCTTGCGGGTGGCGCGGCTGTAGCGGGTTGTTGTGCCCAAATGGTGGGCTTTGCGGTTATGAGTTTCAAAGAAAACAAATGGGGCGGCCTTATTGCTCAAGGTTTGGGAACCAGTATGCTTCAAATGGGAAATATCGTTAAAAATCCGAAGATTTGGCTTCCGCCTATTATAACATCCGCAATTACGGGGCCTATAGCAACTTGCCTTTTCCATTTCCAAATGAACGGCGCACCTATTTCTTCGGGTATGGGAACCTGCGGACTTGTGGGACAAATCGGCGTTTGGACGGGCTGGATTGATGACGTGGCGGCAGGCACAAAGTCAGCTATTACTGGAATGGACTGGTTTGCAATGATTTTGATTTGCTTTGTTTTGCCGGCAATTCTTACTTGGATTATCGGTGCTTTGTTCAGAAAAACAGGTTGGATAAAGGAAAATGACTTGAAATTAGATTTATAATAAGTCTTTTTAAGTGAATTTCATTTGTTTGACAAAATATAATCTAACATTTAAAATATCAATATTGTTATCAATAAGAGGATTGCTATATGCAATTCGCAATTCGGGCTGATAACCCGACTTTAATTATCTATTAGGAGGCAATTAATTATGAAAAAGCGTTTAGTAAGCTTATTCTTAGCCGGCGCGGTAGCTGCATCTCTTCTTGCAGGCTGTGGTGGCGGAAGTAACACATCTGGCGGAGATAAATTCGTCATCGGCGGTATCGGACCTGCAACAGGTGCTGCATCTGTTTACGGTAATGCGGTTAAAAACGGTGCTCAGATTGCTGTTGATGAAATCAACGCTAACGGCGGTATCAACGGATACCAGATCGAATTCTCATTCCAGGATGATGAACATGATCCTGAAAAAGCAGTTAATGCTTACAACACATTAAAAGATAAAGGTATGCACGTTCTTATGGGAACAGTTACTACACAGCCTTGTCTTTCTGTAATCGATTATACAAATGAAGATGGAATTTTCCAGATTACACCATCAGCTTCAGCTGTTGATGTAGTTAAATACAACAACTGTATTCAGGTATGCTTCCAGGATCCTACACAGGGTACAAAAGCAGCAAAATACATTTCAGAAAACCAGCTTGCTACAAAAATAGCTATCATTTACGATGTATCTGATGCTTACTCAGCAGGTATTCATGATGGTTTCATCGCAGAAGCTGAAAAAGCAGGTCTTCAGATCGTTAGTGATGAAAGCTTTACAGCAGACAACAAATCAGACTTTTCCGTACAGTTACAGAAGGCTAAAGCATCAGGCGCTGAGCTTATCTTCCTTCCTATCTATGCTACGGAAGCTGCAACACTTCTTAAACAGGCTAACGATGCAGGCATCAATGCAACATTCTTCGGTTGCGACGGCTTAGACGGTATCCTTACTGTTGAAGGCTTTGATGCAGCACTTGCTGAAAATGTAATCTTACTTACACCTTTCGCAGCTGAATCGGAAGATCCTACAACACAGGCTTTCGTTTCCGCTTACCAGGATAAAGTAGGTGAAATTCCTAACCAGTTCGCTGCAGATGCTTATGATGCAATCTACATCATCAAAGGTCTTCTTGAAAAAGCAGCTTGCACACCTGACATGTCAGCAGAAGAAATCGGCAGCGCAATGCTTGAAGCACTTAACGGATTCACATATGACGGAATCACAGGTGCAGCAATGACATGGGAAAACGGCGCTGTAAACAAAACACCTACAGCAGTAGTTGTTAAAGAAGGAAAATATGTTGAATTAGACTAATTTTCTTAAATAATAAAGATTTTAAGACCGAATCGGCAAAGCCGCTTCGGTCTTTTTATGTTTGCGAAAGGGCTTGTAATAGATTATTTGTTATGCTATAATCATTCACAGACTAATTTGCGACACTTAGTTCTTTTTTTTGCGTTTAGAAAGAGTGTTGCTTTTGGATGTTAGGTTATTGTTATTCTAGAGAGAGGTGTTGATATGGATTTCATATCCTATTTGATCAATGGTGTCAGCCTTGGCAGCATTTATGCTATTATTGCCCTCGGATACACCATGGTTTACGGTATCGCCAAGATGCTTAACTTTGCCCACGGTGATGTTATCATGATTGGCGGATATATCTGTTTTACCGCAATGAGCGCTTCGGGCAATCCTTGGCTCGGTATTATTCTTGCGGTTATTGTTTGTACTGTTCTTGGTGTTGCAATCGAAAAAGTTGCATACAAACCACTTAGACAGGCTACATCACTTGCGGTACTTATCACTGCAATCGGTATGAGTTATTTCTTACAAAACTTAGCACTTATTATCTTTGGTTCAAGTCCAAAGGCCTTCAAATCGGTAGTGCCTTTCGAACCATTGGTTCTTGCCGACGGCGCGTTGACAATCAAAGCAGAATCAATTGTTACGGTTATCTGCTGCGTTGTTATTATGATTGTGCTTGTTAACTTTATGAAAAAATCAAAGACAGGTGCGGCTATGCTTGCGGTTTCGGAAGATAAAGGCGCTGCACAGCTTATGGGTATAAATGTTAACAGAACAATTGCCATAACATTTGCAATCGGTTCGGCTCTTGCTGCCATTGCAGGTGTGCTTCTTTGTTCTTATTCACCGACACTTACACCTTACACCGGTTCAATGCCGGGTATTAAGGCCTTTACGGCTGCCGTATTCGGCGGTATCGGTTCTATTCCGGGTGCTTTCATCGGTGGTATGTTACTTGGTATTATCGAAGGATTTGCTAAAGCATATATCTCATCGGAACTTGCGGATGCAATAGTTTTCGGTGTACTTGTTATTGTACTTATTGTTAAGCCTACCGGTATTCTTGGTAGACCTATACATGAGAAAGTGTAGGAGGTCTTATCATGAAGAAATTATTATCAAGCAAACTTTCAAAAAACTACATGATTACATTCGGAATCGTAATCGTAGGCTTTATTGTTATACAGTTACTTATACCTACGGGATTGCTTTCAAGTACATTCCAAGGTCTTTTGGTTAACCTTTGCTACTATGTAATCTTGGCCGTATCACTTAACTTAACGGTAGGTATTTTGGGCGAGTTGAGTTTGGGTCATGCGGGCTTTATGTGTATAGGTGCCTTTACAAGTGCATTCTTTACAAATGCTATGGCTGATTCCATCGAAAGCGATTTTGTAAGATTTTTAATCGGTCTTGTTATAGGTACCGTCGCAGCGGGTGTTTTCGGTATTTTAATCGGTATCCCGGTTCTCAGACTTTCCGGTGACTACCTTGCAATTGTTACGCTTGCGTTCGGTCAGATTATTGTAAATATCTTTACGGTACTTTACGTTGGTGTTGACAGCCACGGTATTCACATCGCTCTTACAAGTGAAGGTCTTGGCCTTGAAGAAGGCGGCAAGCTGATTTTGAAAGGTGCTCAGGGTATTACGGGAACGCCGAGAGTGGCAACTTTCGTTATCGGTATTATATTGGTTTTACTTACACTCTTTATCGTGCTTAACTTTATTAATTCACGTGCGGGCCGTGCCGTAATGGCCATTCGTGATAATAAAATCGCGGCAGAGTCTGTAGGTATTAATGTTTCAAAATATAAGATTTTGGCATTTTCCATTTCGGCGGCTTTAGCCGGTATGGCAGGTGTTTTATATGCGCACAATATTTCATCCCTTACAGCTACAACAGCCAAATTCGGATACACACAGTCCATTATGATTTTGGTATTCGTTGTACTTGGTGGAATCGGAAGCATAAGAGGATCAATGATAGCTGCTATTATTCTTACTCTTCTTCCGGAATACTTGCGTTTCTTACAGGACTACAGAATGTTGATTTACGCAATTGTTCTTATTGTTATGATGATTGCAACTTGGAACCCTACATGCAAGGCATTTCTTGCAAAACATTCTCCAAAGAACTGGTTTAAGAAGAAAAAGGAGGTTAAATAATTATGGCTTTACTTGAAGTTACAAATTTGAAAATCTCCTTCGGAGGACTTCGTGCCGTTGACGGGTTTGAAGTTAAAATTGAAAAAAATGAGCTATATGGTCTTATAGGTCCAAACGGAGCCGGTAAAACCACTGTATTCAATATGCTTACAGGCGTATACAAGCCGGATGTGGGCAGGATATGCCTTGACGGTCTTGATATAACAGGAAAGAAAACCATAGAGATTAATAAGGCAGGAATAGCCAGAACATTCCAGAATATCAGACTTTTCTCCGAAATGAGTGTTTTGGATAATGTAAAAATTGGTTTACATAACAAAAACAAATATTCGACTTTTGAAGGAATTATGAGACTTCCTAAGTTCCATAGGGTCGAAAAAGAAATGAATGAAAAAGCAATGGAGCTTTTAAAGGTTTTTGATTTGGATGCTGAGGCAGATTATCTTGCATCAAACCTTCCTTACGGAAAACAAAGAAAGCTGGAAATTGCCCGCGCTCTTGCTACATCACCGAAGCTTCTTCTTTTGGATGAGCCTGCTGCGGGTATGAATCCGAATGAAACCAAGGAGCTTATGGATACAATCCGTTTTATTCGAGATAAATTTGACATGACAATACTCTTAATTGAACATGATATGAAGCTTGTATCGGGTATCTGCGAGAAACTTACGGTACTTAACTTTGGTCGCGTTCTTTGTCAGGGTGGCACATCCGAAGTCCTTAACAACCCGGAAGTTATTAAGGCTTATCTTGGCGATTAGGAGGAAATGACATGGCATTATTGGAAGTAAAAGATATAGAAGTATATTATGGCGTAATTAAGGCTATAAAAGGCATTTCCTTCGAAGTAAACGAAGGTGAGGTTATTGCTCTTATAGGTGCAAACGGAGCAGGTAAAACAACAACACTCCATACTATTTCCGGTCTTATTACACCAAAAGTCGGCTCTATAGTGTTTGACGGCAAAGACATTACCAAGGTTCCGGCACATTCCATTGTTTCATTGGGAATGGCGCATGTACCGGAAGGACGCCGTGTGTTTTCGCAGCTTTCCGTATATGATAACTTAAAGCTTGGAGCCTTTACCAGAAGCGATAAAGATGAAATAGATAAATCATTTAAGTATGTGTATGAACGTTTTCCGCGTCTTGAAGAAAGAAAGAAACAGCTTGCGGGTACCTTGTCCGGCGGCGAGCAGCAGATGCTTGCAATGGGTCGTGCGCTAATGTCAAGACCTAAGATTGTGCTTATGGACGAACCTTCCATGGGTCTTTCACCTATTCTTGTTTCTGAAATCTTTGATATTATCAAGACAATCAGCGATGGCGGAACCACGGTACTTCTCGTAGAGCAGAATGCAAAAAAAGCCCTTGAAATAGCCGACAGAGCTTATGTGTTGGAGACCGGCACAATTTCAATGAGCGGTAAGGCAAGTGACCTTGCAAACGATGAGGGAATTAAGAAAGCATATTTAGGTGAATAGTGTTATAATATTAATATAAACGAAACGAACATGGGGATGCAAAAGATAAGAGCACAAGTGTATAAGGAGTGGTATTTATATGGATAATTTCGTAATTACGATTGCAAGAACATATGGCAGCGGCGGAAGAACCATCGGTAAAATGTTGGCAAGGAGTCTCGGAATTTCTTACTATAACAGGGAAATATTAAAGCTTGCATCCGATGACAGCGGCATCAATGAAGCATTGTTTGCCAAAGCGGATGAAAAGCTTAAAAACACCTTGTTATTTAAGACAGCATCCAGCGTTTACAACGGTGAAGTTATACCGCCGGATAAGGGTGGTTTTACATCTGACAGAAACCTTTTTAATTATCAAGCAAAGATTATTAAGGAGTTGTCAACTAAAGAAAGCTTTGTTGTAATCGGACGTGCGGCAGACTTCGTTTTAAAAGACTTCAAAAACGTCATAAGAGTGTTTGTTCATGCTCCTATGGAAACTTGTATAAAGAATGTAATAGAAGTGGAAAACAGGCCGGAAAAGGGCATAGAAGCCTATATCAAAAAGATTGATAAAGAACGTGCCGAATACTACAAGTATTATACCGGAAGAGATTGGTATGATGCCAAAAACTATGACTTGTGCTTAAACAGCGCAGAATTAAGCTTTGAGAAATGTGTGGATATGATTAAAGCTTATATAGATATTAAAATGTCATAAATAGATACAAACAAAAGCTGTCGGGATTTCCCGACAGCTTTTGCTTTAAAAAAGGAGTTACAACATATGTCATAACGAATTATTCTTGTTATAAATTGTAATAATCCAAAGTATGATATACTTCATCCGGTACTATAAGACCTTTGTTTTCCCTTGAGGTAATCTTGTTTGACTGTACTTTCAAACGCTGAGCCTGTGTCTGATTAAATTTGAAAAATGACTTTTCAAACATAGGCGTAGAGGCAAGCTTCTTCCTTATTTGCTTAGGGAAAGGACAGTATGTTGCAAGTATTCGCCTGTTAACCGTATTAAGCCTTACGGAGCCTTCAGCCTCGTATTTGAGCCATATTATATAATCCGTTACAAATACTTCTTTTACGCTGTTTCTGCAACGTTGAATCTGTTTTTTGATTAAGTCGCGCTTTTCGGCATTAAGCTCTTTATTTTTTCTGTAAAACTGAATATAGTCGGCGTACTCACTGGTAAGTGAAGGAACCGAAATATCCGACCATGCAACACCTTGAACTTTTTTGCAAAATTCCCATCTGTATCTTCCGAAAAGACGCATCATGGTAAGTTCAAAATTGCCCTTGTGTATGGCGGGAAGTAAAAATCTCGCTTCGCTTCTTGTTCTTTTCCTGGTGGTTTCCTGCCACATGATACCGTTTGGTCCGCATGTTGGAAGGAGAATGAAAACAGGAAGAACCTCAACCTGAATGATTTCTTTGTAAAGTTGTATTTCCGAATCCTCATAAAGGATTTCGCGGTAGAAAGCGGAAAAATCAAGGGATTTGATTCTATTAAACATTTCGCCTATTTTTTCTGATGTTAAAATGCCTTCTTCCATATGAGGGTCGAAAAGATCCGAATAGAGAATCGGCACAAAAGTAAATATATTTCCGTTTGCCAACCTGTTGTTGGTTCTCAGCAAATTATTAATTTCAAATTCAACTTTTGCATGTGCATCGGCAAGTAAGGCTTCCACCTGAGATTTATCAAGCTGTTCCTCTATCTGACGTTTTCTGATTGTGTCATGATAGTCTGTGTCGAACTCATTTTTGGAAGGAACATTCTCTCCGCGATAAATGGACAAGAGCCAATCCTTCATGCGATAAATCTTAAGAGGGCCATTGTTTGCAAGACTTTGGGTAAGCCCCAATATATTTAGTTCGTTTTTTGTAAGAAGACGTTCATCAAGTAAACCGAAATCCAAGAAAACCTCAACGATAAAATCCGCATTATCGGCCTCGGCATATCTGAAAAACACGTCGGTGTATAAGTCGTAATAAAGATTTGTGACCCTTGGATAAATGCTTTTTGCATCTTCTTCTCTGGAAAACTTATCAGAAAGATTCATAAAATCCGTAACGGCATCGGCCAAGGCTTTTATTTTTCCCGGAGTCCATTGTGCAAAATTACAAAGACGCATCAAAAGACTGCCGGCTTTGATTGTACTTAAGTCAATATCTTCGGCCGCTTCGCTTATAGGAGCATCTCCTTCGGAATTGTCTTCTTCTTTTGCATCTTCTGTATTGTCAGCCTCATCTGTAGCTTCTTCTTTTTCGCCCGGTGCAAGCCAGGAATAATCGATTTCTATAGGAATGTTGCATTCAGAAAGAGCCTTGGCAACAAAATTGTCGAGAGA
>SVDN01000044.1 GCA_015057825.1 Lachnospiraceae bacterium | reverse complement strand
CTCGGCTTCCATCCGCCTTATATGTATAACCATTTTTAATGCTTTCTGTTACATCCGATAGCTTACGCTGTTCCCAAGTAAAATGAAAAACTGGTGTGTTATTACGACAGGAGTTACAATAGTGTTTGAACAGCCACTTTATATTAAGAAAATGAAAATCTTGCTTAAAACAAAAAATGATTTTAAGAAATCTAACAAAATATAACTTTTTTGTTAGATTTTTTTATTTACAAACATTTTTTTAGGTGTTAATATATTTACAAGTAGACTTGTCGACAAGTTGACATCTACCAAAGTTACTTTGGCGAAATTCTTATCCGTCCTTGGGTTTCGCCAACCGAAATATAAAGCAATCCGTGGTGAGATTGCTTAAATTTATAAATAAGAATCGAGGAGAACTATGGCTGAAGAAGTAAAAAAACAAAAAAGACCGATCGATCCTAATTCCGCTAAATACAAATTAGGACAAATTGCCGCAAAGGCGTACTCGGATGCTATCGAGGCAAAAGAAAGAGGGGAACTTGTGGGATGGTGTTCCAGTAACTTCCCTGTAGAAATCCCTGAAACTTTGGGACTTTACGTTGTATATCCCGAAAATCAGGCAGCTGCAATCGCAGCAAGAGGCAAGGGAGAGGAAATGTGCAATATTGCCGAAGCCGACGGCTATTCAAACGATATTTGTGCATATGCGAGAATCTCACTTGCTTACGCAAAGGTTAAGGACTGCGAGGCGCAGAATATGCCGCAGCCGGACTATCTTCTTTGCTGCAACAATATCTGCAATTGCATGATTAAATGGTATGAAAACCTTTCAATCGAGCTTAACATACCTCTCATTATGATTGATATTCCTTTTAATCCGGACTATGAAGTATCGGATGCGGAAGTAAAATACGTCAAAGCTCAGTTCCTTGCGGCAATCAAGCAGCTTGAGGATTTGACCGGACACAAATGGTCCGACGAAAAATACAAAGAAGTTATGGAATTTTCGGGACGTTCATCCCGTGCATGGCTCAAAGCAACATCCTGTGCAAAATATACACCGTCACCGTTTAACGGTTTCGATCTTCTTAATCACATGGCGGTTATGGTTACAGCCAGAGGCAAAAAAGAAGCTGCCGAAGCTATGGAACTTCTTTACAAAGAATACGAAGAAAACCACGAAAAAGGCGAATCCACATTCAGAACGGAGGAAAAATACAGAATAATGTTTGAAGGAATTGCCTGTTGGCCTTGGCTCAGAGTTACATCAACCGGACTCAAAAGCCGCGGAATCAATATGGTTACGACAATTTACGCAGACGCTTTCGGATTTATCTACAAGGATTTCGATGATATGTGCAGAGCCTACGCAAGTGTTCCTAATGCTATAAACCTTGAAAAAGCAAGAGATAAAAGAACAAAGCTTTGCAAAGACAATTCTGTAGAGGGACTTTTGGTTCACACAAACCGTTCTTGCAAGCTTTGGAGCGGATTTATGTACGAAATGAGCCGCCAAATCGGGGAAGAATGCAATATTCCCGTTGTAAGTTTCGACGGCGATCAGGCGGACCCTCGTAACTTCTCGGAAGCTCAGTACGATACGAGAGTTCAGGGACTTATGGAAATTATGGAAGCTAACAAGGAGGCGAAGTAAATCATGAACGAATTATTTAAAGAATTTTACGATATAGCTTCAAATCCTGAAGCTCAGTTTAAAAAATACAAAGATGCGGGAAAGAATGTTGTGCTTTGCGCACCTGTTTACACACCGGAAGAAATCATCCATTCCATGGGTGCGGTGCCATTTGGTGCATGGGGCGCTGATATTGCTCTTAACGAGTCGAAAAAGTATTTCCCTGCATTTATTTGCTCAATCATGCAAAGCATTTTGGAACTTGGCATGAAGGGCGTTTACACGGGCGCAAAAGCCATTGTTATTCCAAGCCTTTGCGATTCTTTAAAGGTTTTGGGAGAAAACTGGAAATACGCTGTTAAGGATATTCCTTTTATTCCGATGACATATCCTCAAAACAGAAAACCGGAATTCGGTCGCGAATATACAAAAGCAGGCTATGAGCGTGTAATAGCCGATTTGGAAAAAGCTCTCGGAGCTAAGTTTGATGATGCAAAGCTTGTAGAAAGCATAAAAATCTACAACGAGCACAATGCCGTAATGCGTGAATTTTCAAAGGCTGTGGCAAAATGCGAAGGCATAAGCGCAAAAGACCGCCAGGCAGTATTTAAGAGCGCTTGGTTTATGGAAAAGAGCGAGCATACGGCAATGGTTAAAGATTTGATTATTAAAATCAACGGTTGTGATTGCAAGCAGGGAGCCAAAGTAAGAATCGTTACAAGCGGTATTTTGGCGGATGCACCGGAACTTTTAAATATATTTGATGAGTTCGGATATCACATTGTAGCAGATGACATTGCGGCAGAAAGCAGACAATACAAGACGGATACAAAGGTAAACGGCAATGCTTTGGATGCTTTGACCAATAAATTTGCGGAAATGGATAATTGCTCGGTTCTTTACGATCCGGAGAAAAAACGTGTGAACATGATTGCGGATTTGGCAAAAGCAAACGACGCAAAAGGCGTGGTTGTTGTTCTTACCAAGTTCTGCGATCCGGAAGAATTCGACTATCCGCTTGTTAAAAAAGCCTGTGATAAGGCGGGAATTGCCTGTGCTCTTATAGAAGTTGACCGTCAGATGGAAAACTATGAGCAGGCAAGAACAATCTTGGAGACATTTAAAGACGTTATAGCATAAAGTTTAGTTTATATAAAAATCAGAAAGGAAGCGCATTGGGACGTATTTGGCCCGATGCCGGAAAAGATAATGAGTGAAATAAGACGTCCTTTGGAAGGTGTAAAAGTAGTAGAACTTGCAACATTTATTGCAGCGGGATGCTGTACAAGATACCTTGCGGATCTTGGTGCGGAGGTTATTAAGGTTGAATCCCCAAGCGGTGATCCCTTAAGATTTACGGCGGTTAACGAAGGCAGACCTTATGGCGATGCGGAAGATACAACATTTACACTCGAAAACACGGGAAAGAAATGTATCACACTTAACACCAAATCGGAAAACGGCCGTGAGGCAATGGAAAAGCTCATTGCCAAGGCAGATATTTTCGTAACAAACGTACGTAAAAAAGGTCTTGAAAGAATGGGCCTTGACTATGAATCATTAAAGGTTAAATACCCTAAGCTTGTTTACGGATTTGTAAGCGGTTATGGTGAAAAAGGTCCGGATAAAGACCTTCCGGGATTTGACTTTACAGCATATTTTGCCCGCGGCGGCGTAATGGGAACAATGTTTGACGTTGATTCAATGCCTATGTCTGCGGTTGCCGGATTCGGCGATCATCAGGTAGGTATGTATCTTGCAAGCGGTATTCTTGCAGCACTTTACAGAGCAAGAGAAACGGGAAAAGGCGATCAGGTTACGGTAAGTCTTTATCATACGGCAGTTTGGGACGTTTCGCTTTACCTTCAGGCAAGCCAGTACGGTGATCCATCAACACAGTACCCAATCAGCCGTAAGCTGACAGCCAATCCTCTTAATGTGTCTCATAAGACTAAGGATGGCAAGTGGATTCAGATTTCAATGCCAAGATACGACTTCCATTATCCTTTGTTTATGAAAACAATAGAGAGAGAAGATTTGGTGGGAGATGAAAGATTCTATCCTCAGACAAATCTTCAAAGCAATTTGCTTGAATTTTATCAGATTCTTGATGATGAAATCGGCAAATACACATTGGAAGAAATGTGCAAACGCATGGATGATGCGGATTTACCTTACGCCGTATGCCAGACATGGGATCAGGTTCTTGCGGATCCGCAGGCTTGGGAATCGGACATTTTGGCAAAGGTTAAATTCCCTAACGGCAACGAACGTTCCATGGTAAGAACTCCGGTAATCTTCAGCGAAACACCGCTTCCTGCATATGAAAGAGGCGGATTTATCGGTGAACATACAAAAGAAGTTCTCAAAAATTTAGGTTACTCGGATGAACAGGTCGAAGCCATGATAGCTGCCGGCGAAGCAACGGATGTTAAGAGAGTACAGTAATTATATAAGAATAAAGAGGGTGAGCAGATTATGTTAACCTTAGGAATCGATATAGGCTCCACAACTTCAAAATGCGTAATCCTAAAAGACGGCAAGGAAATAGTGGCAAAAGTTCTTAAAGTGGCGGGCACCGGCACCAATGGTCCGGAAGAAGCCTATGAAGAAGTTCTAAAAGTGTCCGGCCTTAAAAGAGAGGACATTGAAAAGGTCCTTGCAACGGGCTACGGTCGCAAGACTTACGATATGGCAGACGGTGAAATAAGCGAGCTCAGCGCCCACGCAAAAGGCGTAAACTTTTGCGATAAAGAATGCCGCACAATCATTGATATAGGCGGTCAGGATGCGAAGGTTATCAAGCTTAACGAAAATGGTGTTATTTCCGACTTTGTTATGAATGATAAATGCGCTGCGGGCACGGGACGTTTCCTTGATGTAATGGCAAGCATTTTGAAACTTGATATAGGAGAGCTTGAAAAACATGCGGCAAAATCGCAAAATCCAATAAAGATTTCATCCACCTGTACGGTATTTGCCGAAAGCGAGGTTATATCACAGCTTGCAAACAAGGCAGATTTGGATGATTTAATAGCCGGAATTTGCGGCTCCGTTGCCAGTCGTACCGCATCTTTGGCAAAAAGACTGGGAATCAGCGAAAAAGTTTATATGAGCGGTGGCGTTGCCTTAAACGGCGGTGTCAGAAACGCTCTTTCAAAAGAACTTGGGGCAGAGATTTTCAAAACGGAAGATGCCCAATACATGGGTGCTTTGGGAGCTGCCGTAACGGCATACGAAAAGAGTTAAATAATCTTTAAGTTGGTAGGAAGATGGCAAAAGAAAAGCTTTTTGATTACGACAAAAAATTAATATTGACATCAAAAACAATAGCGGACTGCTTTGAGGAAAGAGTATCGAAAACTCCGGGAAAAATCGCAGTGTCATACAATGGCAAAGATTACAGTTTTAAAGACATTGATAATTTGTCAAATGCCCTTGCCTTAAGCCTTTGTAAGGAAGGTGCCGGTTTGGACACCAAGATTGGCATTTGGTGCGGAAACTGTCCCGGATGGATAGTATCTTTTATAGCCATACAAAAGTTAGGAGCCTTGGCAGTACTTTTAAACCCGGGATATTCGTCGGAAGAGCTTGGTTCGATTCTTGAATACTCAAAATGCGAATATCTGCTTATGGGTGAGGACTTTAAAGAAAAAAGTCTGAAAGAAACCTTAAGTAAATGCTTAAACAGCAAGAAAAAACACATAAAAAAGATACACAATATCGAAACAGACGGATTTTTGGAGGAGTTAAAATCCAGAGCCAAAAACCTGGATTTAAACGAATTGTCTGCCATAAATCAGCAAGGAAAAACAAAAGATGTGCACGAGCCTTGCGCAATGCTTTTTACATCGGGCACAACAAATACGCCAAAGGGAGTAATGCTTTCAAATTACAACCTTGTTAATGATTCCATGGCAAGCGCCAAAGCCATGCACTTTGATGAAGACGATGCTTACTGCGTCATGGTGCCGCTTTTCCACAGCTTTGGGCTGACCAGCAATTTGATTTCCGGCATAATTGTGGGAGCAAGACTTTGCCTTATTAAAAACTTCAAGACGCTAAAAGCAATGGAAGTGGTACAAAAATACAAATGCAGCGTGCTTAGCGGTGTTCCTTCGATGTTCCTTGCCATGATAAACAATCCGGAGTTTAAAAACTTTGATTTATCAACATTGGATAAGGGAATAATTGCGGGTTCTATGGTTAATCCCGATGATTATGACAATATAACAAAGACTCTTAAAATGAACCATTTGCAGCAGTCCTACGGTCAGACTGAAACGTCGCCGGGAATCACTTTTTCGGATTTTGATGATACGTTAGCCGATAAACGCGATAATACGGGATACGTTATCGACAATGTTGATATTTGCATTTGGACCAAAGATGAGCAGATAATTTATTCCGAAGAAACACTAAAGGCAATGAAAGCCGGAAAACTTCCAAAAGATGTAAGGGTGGCAGTAAGGGGTGAAATCGGTGTAAAAGGCTTTTTGGTTATGAAAGGCTACTTTGAAAAACCGGAAGAAAGTGCCAAAGTCTTAGAAGACAGCGGATGGCTCCATACGGGAGACATAGGATACTTGGATGAAAAGGGACAGGTTTACATAAATGGAAGAATAAAAGAGATAATAATAAGAGGAGGCGAAAACATTTCGCCTTATGAAATAGAAGAGTGTATATCCCGCTTGGACGCTGTCTGTCAGGTTAAATGCGTGGGAGTTCCTCATCCTATACTTCAAGAGGAGATTGCAGCCGCAATCACGCTAAAAGAAGGAAAGACAATTACGGAAGAAGAACTTAAGCAATACGTAAAAAAACACCTGGCAACATACAAGGTTCCGGCATATGTCGTCGTATTGGACGAAATGCCAACAAGCGCCAGCGGAAAAATAAAATTGTGTGAAGTAAAGGAGATGATATTGCAAAAAAAGCCAGTCCATTAAAGGAATGAAAAGTGTTATTTAAGAATTATTGTTTAAAGTGTCATATAAGTATTCATGACGCGAACATTAAATTTAATCAAAGAGGGAATGGCGGCTTTTTTCATAGAAAGGAGCAAAAATATGTATTTAACACCGGAACAAAGTAAACGATATCAACAATACGAGGAATTTGTTATTGAAAACATAAAACCTCACGCAGCAGAGCTTGATGCAAAGGGTATGTTCCCTTCGGATGAAACAATTAAAAAGCTTGCAGACGCAGGATTCTTCAACATTCTTTTCCCTAAAGAATACGGCGGACAGGATCTTGAAACCTTGGCTTATATCATGGCTGTGGAAACAACAGCTAAGTATTGTGCATCAACAAGTATTTTGGTTTCGGCTCAGAATTCACTTGTAGGATATCCTTTCCTGCATTTCGGAACCGACGAGCAGAAAAAGAAATACGTTACGGGACTTGCAAACGGTTCTCTAATAGGAGCATTTGCATTAACCGAATATGCAGCAGGTTCCGATGCGGCAAAACAGGAAACGACAGCAGTTGCCGATGGCGACTATTATGTGCTTAACGGTACAAAGAGATTTATTACAAATGCCGAGCACGCAGATGTATATGTTGTAATGGCTATGACGGATAAGTCACAGGGCAATCACGGAATCACAGCATTTATTGTTGAAAAAGGTACACCGGGATTTACTTTCGGTAAGAAAGAAATAAAAATGGGTATCAGAGGTTCCGTTACCGGCGAGTTGATATTTAAAGATTGCAGAATTCCTAAAGAAAACATCTTGGGCGAAGTTGGTAAGGGATTTAAAATTGCAATGGAGACTCTCGATTGCGGAAGACTCGGAGTTGCAGCCCAGGCACTTGGTATTGCCGAAGGTGCTTTGGAAGAAACAATCAAGTACGTTAAACAACGTGAGCAATTCGGAAAATTCATTTCACAGTTCCAAAACACACAGTTCGAACTTGCTGAAATTGCAACCGAAATCGAAGCTGCAAAAACACTTCTTTATACTACATGCAAAATGAAAGATGAAGGAGTCAGATATTCAAAAGAGGCAGCTATGGCTAAAATGTATTGTTCACAAGTAGCAAACGATGCAGCAAGAAGATGTCTTCAGCTGTTCGGAGGATGCGGTTATACAACCGAATATCCGCTTGAAAGAATGATGCGTGATGCTAAAATCACAGAGATTTACGAGGGTACAAATGAAATACAGCGTATAGTTATTTCAGCTAATTTAGGGCTTAAATAATTTGATGATTGTGGTTTAAATTACAGTAATTCTTAAAAACAGTATACAGGGCTTAAAAAGCCCTGATTCCACCTCATTTAAGAATTAAAACGGTGTTGATATTTGCTTAACGGTCTATGAAGCGGATATTTTGAATAAATATTTTTGGGAAATGAAACAGTGAAAATTAAAATACAGGAGGAATTAAATAATGTATTTCACAGAACAACACGAATTAGTGCGTAAATTAGCAAGAGATTTTGCTACAAAGGAATTAACAAACGAGATCCTTGATGAAGTTGAAGAAACAGCAGTTTTTCCGCAAGAAATACTTGATAAAATGGCTAAAGCCGGTTTCTTTGGCATCAAAACACCGAGAGAATACGGCGGACAGGGCGCAGACGTAAGATCCTATGTGCTTGCTATGGAAGAAATTGCAAGAGTAAGTGCGGTTGCCAGCCTTTATGTTTCGTCTCCTAACTCTCTTGCCGGCGGCCCTTTGTTACTTGCCGGAAACGAAGAACAGCTTGAAAAATATTTAAGACCGGTTGTTACGGGCGAAAAAATCCTTTGCTTCGGTCTTACAGAGCCGGGTGCGGGTTCCGATGCCGGCGGTATGACAACAACAGCGGTTAAAGACGGCGATTATTACATCTTAAACGGACGTAAAACATTTATTACAATGGCTCCGTTTTCGGATTATGCAATTATATATGCAAAAACAGATATGTCAAAAGGTACACACGGAATCAGCGCATTCATCGTAGATATGAAGGCTGAAGGTGTATCAACCGGTAAGCCTGAAAACAAAATGGGTATTATCGGATGCGGCACAAGTGATATTATCATGGAAAATGTACGCGTTCACAAATCAGAAATGCTTGGTGAAGAAAACGAAGGTTTCATCAACGCCATGAAGACTCTTGACCTTGGTCGTATCGGTGTTGCTTCACAGGGTATCGGCGTTGCTCAAGGCGCTTTGGATGATGCAATCGCATATGCAAAAGAAAGAAAACAGTTTGGAAGACCTCTTGCAAAATTTCAGGCTATTTCATTTATGATTGCCGAAATGGCTACAAAGCTTGAAGCAGCCAAACAGCTTGTTTACAAAGCAGCATACCTTAAAGATACAAATGCATCACCTAAGGAATGTTCGCTTGCGGCATCAATGGCAAAATACTATGCAACGGAAGTCTGTAACGAAATTTGCGCAAAAGCATTGCAGATTCACGGTGGTTACGGCTTTATTAAAGAATACAAGATTGAAAGACGTTACAGAGACTGTCGTGTATTCACAATCTACGAAGGAACAAGCCAGGTACAGCAGATGGTAATATCGGGTGTTCTTTTAAAATAATGGTTGAATAAGTCGAAAAAAATGAAAGGAAATAAATAAAATGAAGATAGTAGTATGTGTTAAACAGGTTCCTGACACCAACGAAGTTAAAATAGATCCTGTAAAAGGCACACTTATTCGTGAAGGCGTGCCAAGTATATTAAATCCGGATGATGCAAATGCATTGGAAGCAGCACTCGCTCTTAAAGATAAAAATCCGGGATCAACGGTTGAAGTGGTAACAATGGGACCACCTCAGGCAAAAATCATGTTAAAAGAATGTCTTGCAATGGGTGCGGACAAAGGATATTTGCTCAGCGACAGAGCTTTCGGTGGTGCCGATACATGTGCAACATCAACAACAATCGCTGCAGGTATCAAAAAAATCGGCGATTACGACATCATTTTTGCGGGACGTCAGGCTATCGACGGAGATACCGCTCAGGTAGGTCCTCAGACAGCTATGAGACTCGGACTTCCGGTTGTAACATATGTTGAAGATGTTGAAATTAACGGCGACAAAGCAGTTGTAAAACGTCAGCTTGAAGACGGTTATGAAAAAATCGAAGTTAAGCTCCCATGTGTTCTTACATGTGTAAAAGAACTCAACGAGCCTAGATATATGACATTTGCGGGAATCGTTGATGCTTGCAAGGCAGACATCACGGTATGGGATCACAATGATGTGGCATTGGACCCTGCAGACTGCGGTCTTAATGCATCTCCTACACAGGTTGCTCGTTCCTTTACACCTCCTGCAAAAGGCAAGGGCGAAATGCTTACGGGAACAGTTGATGAAATGTCAAAGGCACTCATTGGTCGCCTTAAAGAAAAACACATGTTATAGGAGGTTGACATAAATGGCAGTTAAAGTTATTAAAGAAAAATGTAAAGGTTGCTCAATTTGCGTTAAGAATTGCCCATTTGAAGCAATCACCATCGAAAATAAAATTGCGGTTATAGGAAATGCTTGTACGGGCTGCGGTGCCTGTATCGAAAAATGTCCTTTTCAAGCAATAGAAGAAGTTAAAAAAGAAGCCGGCGAAACAGACCTTTCTGCTTACAAAAACGTTTGGGTTTTTGTTGAACAGCGTGAAGGAAAAATCATGCCTGTATCAATCGAGCTTCTTGGCGAAGGTCGTAAGCTTGCGGATGAAATCGGTTGCAAGCTTTGCGGTATCTTGCTTGGTGAAGGTATCACAGCTCTTGCGGATGATGTTCAAAGCTATGGTGCAGACATCGTTTACCTTGCGGATGCGCCTGAACTTAAAGATTACACAACAGATGCTTACACAAATGTAATTTTCAAAGCAATCAACGATTACAAGCCTGAAATCGTGCTTCTTGGCGCTACTCACATCGGTCGTGACCTCGGTCCTTGTATCGCTGTTAAATGTCAGACAGGTCTTACAGCCGATTGTACAAAGCTTGAAATCGATGAAGAAACAAAGATGATTAAAATGACACGTCCTGCATTCGGCGGTAACCTTATGGCTACTATCAAATGTCCTAACCACAGACCTCAGATGGCTACCGTTCGCCCGGGTGTTATGGATAAAGCTATCGCGGACACATCAAAGAAGGGCGAAACCGTTAAGCTTGATGTTAAGTTTGCAGATGGCGAAATCAGAACAAAAGTTATCGAAATCGTTAAGTCTATGAAAGAGATGGTTTCTCTTACCGATGCGGATGTTATCGTTTCCGGCGGTATGGGTCTTGGTAATGCCGACGGCTTCAAACTTTTACAGCAGCTTGCCGACAAGCTCGGCGGCGTGGTTGGTTCTTCTCGTGCGGCTGTTGATGCGGGCTGGATTGATCATTCTCGTCAGGTTGGCCAGACAGGTACTACGGTTAAACCTAAAATATACTTTGCTTGCGGTATTTCGGGTGCTATCCAGCATATTGCCGGCATGCAGAGTTCGGATATTATCGTTGCTATCAACACAAATGAAAATGCTCCTATTTTCGAAATTGCTGATTACGGAATCGTAGGAGATCTCTACAAAGTTATTCCTGCAATTATGGAACAGTTATAAAATAGTCACTCCTAAAATGCGGCGCTTGATAAGCGTCGCATTTGTTGTATATCCGTAAACCTTTTTGACATCAAATAGTCTTGAATTAATTACACGCTTCGTTTTCTACTCGTCGCACTCGCTTATTTGCCGGCAACCGCTTAAACTCGCAAGCTAAAGCTTGCTCAAACATAAGCTCCTTTGCCGGCGAGCATCGTGCTCCTCGTGTACGAAAGCCTCGCTATCGTAATTAATTTCAATTCTATTTGATGCCAACAAGGTTTTCATGACACACAAAATGCGACGCTTATCAAGCGTGCGATAGTGTATTTCTTGATTATGGATTTTGAATTGGTTATAATAATAGGTGAAGGTGTATTTTGAAACTTTGATTTTGATAGTTTTGAAAAAATAATTTTATGGGGGTATAAAAATGAAACTTATTAAGAAATTGGCCTTATTGATATGTACCCAGAATCCTGGACACATATTTTGAGCTAGGCTGAACACATGGATGCTTTCCTGTATTGAACAGGAGGCATCCATTTTGTTTTCGCCTGAATTCTTTCGTTATTATAGTAATCTATATATTCCTCAACCGCTATACTGAACTCTTCAAAGGATGAATACTCTTTTTCGTATCCATAATACAT
>SVDN01000043.1 GCA_015057825.1 Lachnospiraceae bacterium | reverse complement strand
CGGGCATTTATCCACAAAAAAATGGATTTGCCCCGAAAAAGCTCTATTATTTTCAATGTTTATTGGAACTTGCATTTGTAAAATGTTATAATAAGTTATCGATATTTGATTATGTAACTAGGGGATTTTATTGCGGTTGCGGGCGCCGCATCTATGATAAGCCTGCAAGGGGTGTAAATAATGAATATGATTATTTTGACAATGTTTATGGGGGTACACTATGTCAAATAAAAAATACTACTGCCCATGTTGCGGGCATAGATTTAATCATTTTTCCTTAATGTTTTTTATGTGCGAACCGCTTTCTTATGATAACAGAAGGTATAGAGGGATGAATCCTTTTGTTATATGCCCACATTGCTTTTCTTTGCCAAGGCACAGAATTTTGGCAACATATTTGAATGAATACATATCAGAGCTTAAAAACAAAAGGATCCTGATTTTTGCGGCGGAAGCCTCTGTTAAATCCTGGTTTGATAATCAGAAAATCGCCTATACCACAGCGGATTTGTTTGATAAAAAAGCAGAATATAATATAGATATTATGGATACGGGTTTTGAGGACAATTCCTTCGATTTTATTATTTGTAATCATGTGCTTGAACACGTTAAAGATTATAAACGTGCCCTTAAGGAATTGCATAGAATAATCAGTCCCGGACAACATATCATTATTTCCTTCCCTATAGATTTTAAAAACGAGACTCTTTATGAGGATGACAGCATCCATACCAGATGGGGAAGAATAAGAGCTTTCGGTCAATATGACCATGTGAGGCTTTTTGGCAAGAACTCAAAAGAACTGCTTAAAGAGGCAGGCTTTGAAGTTGAAGAAATTCGCGGTGAAGACTTCGATTCGGAGATAAGGCCGATTGTGGGACCTGCGGATTACGACGCGAATGTGTTGTTTTTATTAAGCAAATAAGATGCTTTAGAAGGTTGGTTTTTAATGGATACTAAAAGATTTAACATCATTAAAAGAAATACGGTATTGATTATTATTGTGCTGATTGCAATGCTTGCATGCGGGATAGTACTGTTTAATATTGCGGAAGTCCGTATAGTTAAAATAGTTATAAGTCTTGTTTTCGAGTTTTGTATTTCGGGAATCATGTGGCTCGTAATACTCCATTCTTACGCTCCGATCAGTTGTACGGATGAAGAGGAAAAGACCATGAAGTTCTCAGATCGCATGCTTTCACTATGTATAATCGTTAATCTTTTGGCCCTTATACCGGCCTTGCCGTCAATTATTATGATATACATTACATGGGGAATTTTGTGCATTTCTATTATTCGTTTTGTTTCTTTTATATTCATGAAAATCAAAAATATATCGTTGATTGTCTTGAACACGGAATGACAAAAGATGAAGAGCTAAAAATAGCTATAAAACTACATTTTTTTCTTTAGCTTCTTATCATAAGCAAGCCCCAACTTGCTTCCCTTTTTAATCAACAAAAAAGCAGCTTCAAGTATGGAGCTTGCTTTTTTAATTTAATATGATTCGGACTCAAATATATAGTTTTGGAACAGTTGGAGCGGTGCGCTGCTTTTTCTTGAAGATTCGTAAGATAATAGACACAAAATCGCCAGGACGGCGATTTTAGCGAACACTGAGCCAGGACGGCGAATGTGAGCGGTGTCGTGATAATTAAACCAAACTAACTGAATCTTTTAGAAAAAGAAGCATCGCGAACAGTTCAAAACTATATATTTGAGTTTGAATCATTTTATGCATAAAAAAAGCAGCTCCATATAGAAGCTGCTTTTAAATTTGCTTTTTTATTACATCATTCCGCCCATTCCGGCTGCGCCTGCAGGCATTGCAGGTGTTTCTTCTTTAATTGAGCATACTGCCGATTCTGTTGTAAGGAGTGTTGATGCAACTGATACTGCGTTCTGTAAAGCACTTCTTGTTACTTTTACAGGATCGAGGATACCTGCATCCATCATTCTTACATATTTACCTTTAAGTGCATCAAAGCCCATACCTGCTTTTGATTCACGTACTTTGTTTACGATTACAGCACCTTCAAGACCTGCATTTTCAGCGATGCAGTAAAGAGGAGCTTCAAGTGCTTTAAGGATAATGTTAGCACCTGTCTTTTCATCACCCTGAAGTTTGTTTGCGAATTTAGCAACATCTTTTGTAGCGTGGATGTAAGCAGATCCACCACCTGCGATGATACCCTCTTCAACAGCTGCACGTGTAGCTGCAAGAGCATCTTCAAGACGAAGTTTCTTTTCTTTCATTTCGGTTTCTGTTGCAGCACCAACTCTGATAACTGCTACGCCGCCTGCAAGTTTTGCAAGTCTTTCCTGAAGTTTTTCTTTATCATAATCTGATGTTGTATTTTCGATTTCGTTTCTGATAAGCTGAATTCTTGCAGCAATATCATCTTTTGAACCTGCACCGTCAACGATTGTTGTGTTTTCTTTTTCAACACGAACTGTTTTAGCGCGTCCAAGCATATCGATTGTTGTATCTTTAAGCTCGTAGCCGAGTTCTTCGGAAACAACCTGACCACCTGTAAGAATAGCGATATCTTTAAGCATTTCTTTTCTTCTGTCGCCATATCCCGGTGCTTTAACAGCTACAACGTTAAGTGTTCCGCGAAGTTTGTTAACGATAAGTGTTGTAAGAGCTTCACCTTCAACATCTTCAGCGATGATTAAAAGTTTCTGACCTGATTTAACAAGCTCTTCCAAAAGCGGAAGGATTTCCTGAAGGTTAGAAATTTTCTTATCTGTAATAAGGATGTATGGGTTATCAAGCTCAGCGATCATTTTTTCAAGGTCTGTTGACATATAAGGGCTGATATAACCTCTGTCAAACTGCATACCTTCAACAACGTCGAGTTCTGTCTGCATTGTTTTGGCTTCTTCGATTGTGATAACACCGTCGTTTGAAACTTTTTCCATAGCATCGGCAACCATCTGGCCTACTTCTTCCGAACCTGCTGAGATAGATGCAACTCTTGCGATATGATCTTTACCTTTAACTGCGCTTGACATTTTGCCGATTGCTTTAACGGCTACATCGCAAGCTTCCTGCATACCTTTTCTTAAGATGATTGGGTTTGCGCCTGCTGCAAGGTTTTTCATACCTTCGTTAATCATTGCCTGAGCAAGAACAGTAGCTGTTGTTGTACCGTCACCTGCTACGTCGTTTGTTTTTGTAGCAACTTCTTTAACGATCTGTGCGCCCATGTTTTCGAAACCGTCTTCAAGCTCGATTTCTTTTGCGATTGTAACACCGTCATTTGTAATAAGTGGTGAACCGTAAGCTCTGTCAAGAACTACGTTTCTTCCTTTAGGTCCGAGTGTTACTTTTACTGTATTTGCTAACTGGTTAACGCCTGCTTCAAGAGCTTTTCTTGCGTCAACGCCCTGTTTGATTTCTTTTGCCATTTCTATTACCTCTTTTCTTACTTACTTAACAATTGCTAAAATGTCGCTCTGGCGAACGATTACGAATTCTTCGCCGTCAACCTTAACTTCGTTTCCCGCATATTTTGAGTAAAGAACGATGTCTTTAGCTTTTACTTCCATTTTTACTTCTTTTCCGTCAACCATTCCGCCCGGTCCAACGGCAACAACTTCTGCCTGCTGTGGTTTTTCCTGTGCCTGACCCGGTAAAATGATACCTGATTTTGTTGTTTCTTCAGCTACAAGCTGTTTGAGAACTACTCTGTCTCCTAATGGTACTAACTTCATAGTTATTCCTCCTTAAAACGATGCGGATACATCCGACATCAAATATTATTGATTTTAGCTATCTGATTTAATCTGTTAGCACTCTTTTAATTTGAGTGCTAACCTCTTTAACTATAATATTACCTTTTTATGTTTTTTTCAATAGTTTTTTCAAAAATTTTTTAATTTTTTTAACTTAGTTGTTAAAAAATCCTTGTTAGTTTTAAAAAATATTAAAAAACACGCCTGATAAGCGTGCTTTTATAGTAAAAAAATATCTAATAGTCTAATTATTTTTGTCTTTTCTTGCATAATCGAATAAAAATTGTTGGGCATAACCACTAAGAATACCGAACTTTGCCTCTCCAAAGGCACGAACCCTGTCATTTGATATAGGTTTTTTATCATTTTCATCCGACTTCTTTGTATTTATTTGACTCTTATTTTTATTTTCGGAATCCTTTTTTAAATATTTTCGCATCTCATCGCCGTAAATGTCATTCATAACCCGCCCAATCCACACATCAACCGGAAAGGCTTCCGTCTTTTTTAGACCGAAAAGCAGGATGCAGTCCGCAACCTTCTCACCTATACCTTTAACTTTTAAAAGTTCGGCCTTTGCCTCGGCATAAGTCAAATCCTTTAAGTCCTTTTTAAGATTTTTCAACCACTTGGCTGCTTCGCAAAGATATGATGCGCGATAACCGGTTTTGCAAGCCGCAAAATCCGATTCGCTTAGTTTGCACAATTCATCGATTGTTGGAAAAGCATAATAATTCACTCCCCCGAATCTCCCCAGACACTCTCCGTATTTTTCGGAAAGCCTTCTTATTATTTTCTTAATGGCGGGGATATTTTGACGTTGAGATATTATAAAAGAAATAACCATTTCATAAAACTCTTGGTTTAAAAGCCTTATTCCCGAGTTGTATGCAACAACCTCTTTCATTTTTTTATCCAGCTTTATGATGTCTTCTCTTATTTTTTTATAATCTCTTTTTAAATCAAAATAAGGAAGCCATATTTCTTCCACTTCCTTTTCAAAATCCGAAGAAGGATTAACATCATTAATAAAAATAAGTTCGTTTTTTTCCTGTCTTACATGCACAACATGACGAAATGCGGTAATTATATATTCATTTTCCCCCAAAAGGTTAAAATTGAAACATTGACCGCATTCCATTGTTGCAGCAAGACTAAAATCTTCTACTCTTACTGCCTTTATTTTCTGCATTTCTCGCTTTACCGTTCTATTTGCTATTTATCCGACTGTCCTTCGGAAATTTGCTTCTTCTCAAGTTCTCTTCGCTTAAGCAATATTCTTTCTCTCGCTTCGGCTTTGCCCTTGATTTCGCTGATTACATTAAAGAGACCTTGCGTATAAGTAAGTATTTTTTGAGTTACCGCCCTGTAAACACTGGTATACAAATTTGCAAAATCCAAAAATGTATCATTTGAAATTTCCAAACATGTAACATAATCCGAAGCCACTTCCAATCTGGTTAAAGATTTTGTATCGATAAGAATCGACTCAAGTCCCATAACGCCGCCGTGCTCCACAAATGCACCGGTAATTGTCCTACCGAAGTTACCTGATTTACTTTGGGCTACCTGCCCATCCATAATAACATAGACACTATGGGTCGGCATACCCTCGGCAATAATTGCATCGCCATGAGAAAAGGTTACAATTTGAGATCTTCTCGCAAGTTCCAAAATGCTTCCGAAAGGAATGCCCACAAAAATACCGCTGTCTTGCAAAGCCTGTGCTTTTTGCTGTACTCTTTTTTCCTCAAGAAGCTTTTGTTCCGACGGGGATGCTTCCGAATTAAAGGCCTGAGATTTTTTAGGTTTTTTTCCTTTTTTGCCGGTCTTTAATCCCTCAATAACATCTTCCAAAACCTTAACAAACATATCATGAAGTTTGTTAATGTCATCATCTATATACAAATTTTGCTTGTAAACATAATTAATACTTAATTTATCATCAAAGAAATAATAATTAATGGTAAGAGGCGGATTAACCTTTTCCAAATCTCTGTAACTGTTAATGGAAATTTCGCCGTTTTTCTTAAGGCTCATTGTATCATTGATTACGGTATAATCAAAGAAATTATGAACACACTTAAAATGCCTTTCCACTACTTCTTCCAAATACTCGTCAATTTCTTCCAAAGAAACCACGGTATTTGCAATGGATTCGGAAATGTGTTTCCAAAGGCTTTCAACAGCTTCGCCGTCGTCGTAAATTACCGGGATAACATTAAGACTTTCGCCTTTGCAAACCATTCCCAGGGCTACCTTTTCCACATTGTTTTGTTGTGCCAAAAACTTGCCCCAGGCCTTCATTATAATGGCGGAAGGATCCACATCCATTTTTTCCGCGCATTCCGATAGGTTTTGAGTTATTTTTTCACCCAGTGAAAAGTAAATCGATTCGGTTTCAACCCCAAGGTTATCTAAGTTCATGCCCGGATATTTGGCTGCTTTCGGCATACTGTCTCTAATGCCTTCCCAATAAGCGAGGGCCTTTTTCTTGATGGTTTTGTTCATTCTTTCGATGGCCGGATCGTTTACATGAGGAATATTTCCCTCTTTTACTTTATAGCCATCGAAAACTTTAAATAAAAAGTTGCGCACGCCGCCGAATTCCACCCCCGGGAATGCGTACATACTCAGTATTACAATAATTTTGTCATGTCCTATTTCGTAAACCTGAAGCTTAAGAATAGAATCTCGCTCTACATCATATACATGTCTGATTTCTGCCGCAAGAACATTTTTTATTATAAAATTTTGCTTTTCTGAACTTAAACCGATTAAGCTGGTTATCGGAAAAACAGTGTCTTCTGATTTGAGCACTATTTTAAGAGGACGACTTACGCCCTTAGCGATGTACATGGTTCTGAAAGCAGGATAATCGTTGCGATATTCGTTATATCTTTGCATCAATATTTCGGGATCTTGTTCTCCTTCCATATACCAGATAAAAATACGATTATGCAACTTCCTGCCATTTTCGGTGTTTCTGATTACACGCCAAGCATTATCATCCACATCATCTATGGATTCTATTTCGCCATCAACGTGCATCAATACTTTTTGAATTTCCGATCCATGGTGCTCATTGAGGAAATCCCCAATGATTGCCATGTTCTTATCGTGCTTTGCTTTTTTAATGGCGGTGTTTATTGCACTTACCGCCACGTCAAAGCTTAAATTCATGTCTCCGGAAATGTGTTTTTTGTCCTTGAGATTAATATCCATACTTTACTCTCTTACTCTTTGCACTCTTCCTTAAGAACTTCAAATAAGTCACGGGTTCTTTCTTTGATGTTGGATGGAAAGCTCTTTGAGGTGAGTATTTGTGATATAAGTTTCTTGGCTACCGGATAGTCTTTGTTTCTTCTTGCAAGTTCGGCGCAAAGAAGGGTGAATTTTGCTTCATCCATACCTGCAATCGGGAAGTTTTCTTTTGACATAGCATCGGAAAATCCCACATAAGCCTTACTCAAGAAACCATCTTCCATTTTTGCAAGTTCATCAAGTTCTTTTTTGTCCGCACCTTCTGACTCTCTCAATGCTCTTTTGCCGCGAACAAGCCAGCCCATCTTCAAAAGGATGTATGCCTTTTCACTTGATTTTGCTTTTCTAACCATAGCATTTGCAAGAGCCAACTGATGTCTTACAAGTGCATCATCATATGTAAATACTTCTATATCGTTATTGATGCCTTTAAATGACTTACAGATATTTTCACGAATAAGTTTTTCCTGAGCCGAACCCATTGGTCCGTAATATCTTGTAAGTGATGCATAACCGCAAGCATCGCAAACAATCGCATCATATTTAAGCACATCAAAGTCCTGATATACGGGACGAAGATCCATATCCGCCGATTTAAGCTTTGCTTTTCCGACTTTTACGGTTCTTGCCTTAAACTCATTTTCGCAAATAGGACATTTGTATGTCTTATCATATAAAATATCTTTTTCTTCTTTTTTTGCAGGTTCGGCCTTTTTTGTCGAATCTGATTTTGTTTTTTCTTCAGGGGCCTGAAACAAGTCATCATCCTTAAGTCCGGAAAGACCGAGTTTTTCCAAGCCTTCAAACATGTTATCCATTTTTCCTTATATTACAGGCATGGTGCCCGTCGGTGCCGTGCCTGTAAGCAGCACCGAGGAAGCTAAGCTAGCTTTTGCTTAATATATTGTTAAATTTATCTTTAAATTTATACGCCCGGTAGAACATTGTATACCATTACGTGAAATATGTAAACCGAAATTTTAAACTATTTTTGTAATGGTAGTTTGAAAGAGCTCTTCAATGAGACAATTCTGTTATACACAGGTTTTTCATTTGTAAAGTCTTTCATATCCGCGCAGAAGAATCCTTGTCTCACAAACTGGAATTTATCCTCCGGTTTAACTTTTGCAAGCTCAGGTTCAACATAAGCATTGGTAAGAACTTTCAATGAATTCGGATTTAAATTCATTGTCCCGTCTGGATTAAGTTTACCTTTTTCTTCATCCACAAGGTTCTCATAAAGTCTTACTTCTGCTTTTACAGCTTCTTTTGCGCTTACCCAATGAATGGTTCCCTTTACTTTTCTTCCCTCGAAACCGGTTCCGCACTTGGTCTCGGGATCGTATGTGCAGTGAATTTCGCTAATATTGCCGTTTTCGTCTTTTTTATAGTCGACGCATTTAACGAAATATGCGTGCATAAGACGAACTTCGTTGCCCGGGAAGAGTCTGTAATATTTCTTCGGTGGCTCTTCCATAAAGTCTTCTCTTTCTATATAAAGTTCTCTTGAAAAAGGAACTTTTCTGCTTCCCAATTCAGGATTTTCCTGATTGTTATCCACATCCAACCACTCGGTTTCGCCTTCGGGATAGTTGTCGATAATAAGTTTTATTGGGTCCAAAACCGCCATCATACGAGGTTTTTTAAGCTTTAAGTCCTCTCTTATGCAGTATTCCAGCATTGCATAATCGACTTCCGAGTTGGCTTTTGCAACACCCACCAAATCCACAAATTTTTTGATGGATTCAGGAGTAAAGCCTCTTCTTCTTAAAGCGCTGATGGATACAAGTCGCGGATCGTCCCATCCGTCAACAACTCCGTCTTCAACCAATTTCTTGATGTATCTTTTTCCCGTTACCACATCTTTAAGATAAAGCTTTGCAAACTCGATCTGTCTTGGTGGATTAGGGAATTCAAGTTCTCTTACCACCCAATCGTAAAGTGGTCTGTGATCTTCAAATTCCAAAGTACAAATGGAATGCGTAACGCCTTCCACCGCATCTTCGATAGGATGAGCGAAATCGTACATCGGATAAATGCACCATTTGTCACCTGTGTTGTGATGAGTCATATGAGCAACCCTGTAAATAACCGGATCTCTCATATTTATATTAGGCGATGCCATGTCGATTTTGGCACGAAGCACCTTTTCTCCGTCGGCATATTTGCCGTTTTTCATATTTTCGAAAAGTTCGAGATTTTCTTCAATGCTTCTGTCTCTGTAAGGGCTGTTTTTACCCGGAGTGGTGAAATCGCCTCTGTATTCTTTGATTTGTTCTGCCGTCAAATCGCAAACAAATGCTTTGCCTTTTTTAATAAGCTTAACCGCGCCTTCATACATTTGGTCAAAATAGTTTGATGCAAAGTAAAGTCTGTCTCCCCAATCCGCACCGAGCCATTTGATATCGCTTAAAATCGAATCAACAAACTCCTGTTTTTCTTTTGTCGGATTTGTATCATCAAAGCGCATGTTAAATTTTCCGCCGTATTCTTTTGCAAGTCCGTAGTTTAAAAGTATGGACTTCGCATGACCTATGTGAAGATAACCGTTTGGTTCCGGCGGGAAACGTGTGCATACGCTTTTGTAAACGCCTTCACTTAAGTCCTTTTCTATTTCAAGTTCTATAAAATTCTTTGAACTTTGTGCTTCTTCCATTAAATCAACTGCCTCCAAGTCATAGTTTCTGTACATTATATAATAGCAAGAAATCAGCGAAATGTAAAGAAAGCTCGACTTTTATTCATCATCGGAGATCATCTCCAAAAGTTCTTTGCTTTCTTCAGTTTGTTCTATATTGGTAATGCTTCTTAATTTTCTGTTTATGGCCCTTGTTCTTCGTCCTATAAGTTTTTCCAAATCTTCATCGGCCTGGCGAAGTCTGTTTCTTGCGGAATCAAGCACAGCGCCGAAATTATTGAACTCTGCTTTTGCTGCTTCCAAAATCTTCCATACTTCTCCGCTCTTTTTCTGAATTGCCAAGGTTCTGAATCCCATTTGCAAACTGTTAAGCATTGCCGCCATGGTTGACGGACCCGTAATATTAACATGAAATTCTCTTTGCAACTGCTCTACCAATCGCATATTTACAACTTCCGCATACAAACCTTCAAAAGGCAAAAACATAATGGCAAAATCCGTCGAGTAAGGCGGAACAATATATTTGTCGTGAATGCTTTTGGCGCACTTTCTGATTTCCTGAGAAAGCATATCTCTTTTTTGCTTAATTTCATCGGCATTGCCGGTGTCATAAGCATCGGCAAGAGCCGCCCATTTATCTCCCGGAAACTTGGAATCTATAGGCAAATATACTGCGTCATTATCGTTTTGTCCCGGAAGTTTAACCGCAAAATCCACAAGTTCTCTGCTATCCGGCGAAATACGAAACTGCTCTTCATATTGGTTTGGTGCAAGAATGTCACCCAAAATGGACGAGAGTCTGATTTCTCCGAGAATACCTCTGTTTTTTACATTTGAAAGAACGTTTTTAAGGTTCGAAACACCACTTGCCACGCTCTTCATTTCCCCAAGACCGGCGTAAACTTCCGCAAGCCTTTTATTAACGGCTTCAAAAGACTGGCTGATTCTGTCATTAAGGGTTTTTTGAAGTTTTTCGTTAACTGTGTCGTTAATCTTGTCAAGACTCTTCCTGTTTTCTTCGCCAAGCTTTGCCAGACTGTTTTGGTTTTCTTCCCTGATTGAAGAAAACTCATCCTTGATTCTGTCTAAGTTTTCGGTTATTTCTTTTCTTTGCTTTTCCTGACTTTCCGTTAAAGAATTGCCTAAAGCATTCATATTTTTCACAACCGTTTCGAATGCTTCGTTAATCTTTCTGTCAAGAATTGTTTGCATTTTTTCCGTAACGATCATGTTGATTTCTTCTATTTGTTTTTGACTTTCTTTCTGATAATCCGCTATATCGTCCATAAACTTTTCGCTTATTTGCCTGTATTCCCTTCGGTTGTTTTCCTCCAGCATGCGGATTTCTCTTTCAAAATCAATCAATTTGTCAAACAGCTGGTTAAACCGATCGTTTAATTGACGGTTGTTAATTCTGTTTTGCTCCGAAATCAAATTGGATAGCTCGGATTTTATATTATTGTTTGAGGATATTTTAATAAGAACGATAACAAGCAAGATTACAGTTAATGCCAAAACTCCCAATATTACGTATTCCATAAGATGCCTTTCCCTTCTTTTATTATTTTGTTTTATGCGGATTTTTATTTGGAAATGAATATATCTCTTATTTAATTATAGAAAAGAGACTATGTGTAATCAAGTATTTTTCAACTACAAAAGCCCACTTCCTAATCAATAGGTTGTGGGCTTCTGTATAATTTCATGTATATATTATAAATAAGAGGAGAATAGCTATCTATTGGTGACCACTCGACCATACACCAAAGATAGTTGCAAATGCAACTAAATATTTTTCTTTTAAATCGCACTCTCGAAAAATATTTCTTATTTGCTTTTGCAATATCATAATAACGCACCCCTATTTACATGTCAACAGAATATTGATATTTCGTGAGATTGCGAAAGGGCTTACAAAAATCGCGGTCATTTTTTGTGCAATTTGACGAAGCTTTTTATCCTGCTTTGGAACTTTGTTATAATCATTAACAAAGTTTTGATTTTAGTACAAAAATGCTTGCAAAACCAACTTTTTATTTTTATAATCTTTTGTGGAAATTATAATTTAGGTGGTAAATATATGATAAACAAAATATCTACCCTTCATTGCAAAAGCAAAAACTATTTCAATGAACAATTGGCAAAGCATGACATAACATACAGACAAGGGCGTATCATGGCTCTGATTGCCGAAAACCCGGGTATATCCCAGTCCAAGTTATGCGAAGCAATCAAGCTTGATAAAGGAACCGTTGCCAAGGTAATACTTAAACTCGAAGAAGACAATTATATAACAAAAGAAATAAATCCAAACGATTCAAGATCTTTTTATATCTATCCAAGCGACAGTCTTTTGGAAATCATTCCGGAATTTAAAGATGTTAAAGAAAGTTGGGATAAGATTTTAACCAAAGGCCTTTCCGATATAGAGATTCAAATATTCAAAGAACTTTTAAACAGAGCCGAAAAGAATGCTTTGGAATATTTCAAATAAAGTTTTAAAAAAAGGAGGCAATGCCTCCTTTTTATCTTTATATCAATACATCCGATACTTCTTCCATTATCTTTTTAAACTTTTCATTTATGTTATTAAAACAAGTAATCAACTTTGGATTGAAAGATCCGCAATTTCCACAATTAATCATATCCATAACTATTTCATGATCGAATGCTTCTTTAAATCCTCGCTTTACCGTCATGGCATCATATGTATCCGCAAGAGATACGATTTGTGCCGAAATCGGAATTTCATCTCCCACCAAGGCGTCGGGATAACCTTTTCCATCCCATTTTTCATGATGAGATCTGCAAATTTCTTTGCCGTAACGATAAAATTCTCTGTTCTTAATGAAATTAAAGGTTTCCAAAATCTCGCAACCTTTGATTGTATGCATCTTGCTTTCTTCGAACTCTTCGGCCGTGAGCGCAGTCGGTTTGCATACGATAGACTCGGGAATTGCGATTTTCCCCAAGTCGTGAAAAACGGACGCATCCGTTATATATCTTACATCATCATCTGTTAAATCATATTCCGGAAAGCTTTTTGCCAACTCGCTCGCCAAAATTCTTGTGTATTCTTTAACTCTTTTAACATGTCCGTAAGGCTCTTTATTCCTGCGTTCTATAAGGTCGCACATGGCGTCGATTACATCGCCTTTGGCCTTTTCAAGCTCCATCCTTTCAATGTTGTAATCGGCATTTTTTCTTTCCAGCTC
>SVDN01000042.1 GCA_015057825.1 Lachnospiraceae bacterium | reverse complement strand
TGAATTCATAACTATAACGCATAAAAATAACCCTCCTTACTGAACTTTACATTGTCCAGTAAAGAGGGTACATATCACTCAGCGAATACAGGCTTTAGTTTTTTTAATTATTTAATTTTCCTTATGCTCTCAGCGCATATTCGTTTAAAGTTCCCTTACCGTATGTAAGTCCAACATATACTTTCTGGCTTCCCGCAAATGCAGGTGCTTTTGTTTCCTGCTCTTCGCATACCTTTTCGAATCCTGCGCGAAGTTTTGCAAATATGGATTGAATCTTTTCAAGCTCCGATGCGTCTTTCTTTACGATTGCGCCAACCAAAGCTTTGTTTGCGAATGAATAAATGTTTCTGAGTTCAAAAGCAAGTGCATATTTGTAATTTAAGCTGCTTGAAAGGTTGTTAACAAACTGTTTTGCCTTATTAAGAGCATATACAAAATCTTTCATTCTGCCTTCTTTGTATGCATTTCTTGCATCTTCAAGATAGTTATCGATTATGTAAAATGTTGTTACTACCAAATCTTCTTTCGAGCCCTGGCATATTCTCATTGCATAGTCTTTTAATTCTTCTCTTGTCATATCCGTTGCTCCTTTATTTATCTCCCGATCTTTTGGATGAATCATCACCCCAATGTATGATATATATCGACCTTTTTTCCAAATACTTTAGCTTTTTTACTGAAGCAATTGCAAAACTTTTTCCGGAAGCTGGTTAGCCTGTGCAAGCATTGAAATGCCGGCCTGCTGGATAACCGAAACTGATGTATAATTGCTCATTTCTTCGGCCATATCAACGTCCATTACTCTCGACAAAGAACTTTCCGTAGATTCGTTTGATACGGACATGCTGGAAATTGAATGCTCAAATCTGTTTTCGTATGCACCCAGTCTGCCTCTTACGGATACTACTCTCTCCAATGCGATATCCATAAGATGTATGCTTTTTTCCGCTCCTGCTTCCGTTCTTAAATCAAGATTGTCGATTCCCAGTGTCTTTGTGGAGATTTTCGGAATTGTGATTTTTATGTTGCGGCCTTCTTTTTCACCCATTTGGATAATCATGCCGCCCATGTCTTTTATCTCGATTTCGCCGTCTCCGCTTGTTATTGTATTTAAATCTTTGTTAATTCCCACTTCCAATATAAAATCATTGGAACCTTTGAATATAATTGCGTTTTCTCTTACTTCTTTCTGAAGATTTGCAACGTTTGAAAATGCTCCGCCGGTTGAAATGCTTGTATCGTCAATTACTCTTTCGCCTGTCTTCGGATCTGTTGTTACCGAATAGCTGAATGTGTATCTGCCGGCTGTTGTTTGATCTTCAAAATAAAGCACTTCCGTATCTGTTGAGATTTTTGTGCTTCCCGAAGATGTATCATAAGCATATGCGCATCTTTGTACCGAACCGTCAAGAAGAGGAACATTGTTAAATTCCGTATCTCTTGCGATTCTGTTGATTTCTTCTTTTAAAGCATCCACTTCGCTTTGAAGATTTGCACGGTCTTCGTCTGTATATGTTCCGTTAGAGCCCTGTACCGCAAGTTCTCTGAGTCTGGAGATCATTTCGTTTACTTCCTGAAGCGCGCCTTCAGCCGTTTCCACAACGGATACACCGTCAGATGTATTTTGAGAACCTCTCTCCAAACCTCTTATTTTAAGACGCATTGTCTCCGAAACAGCCATTCCTACGGAATCGTCTTTGGAACTGTTGATTTTGTATCCGCTTGAAAGACGCTCCATGGATTTTGTAACTCTGTCTGTTGTTCTGGATAATTGCTCGTTTGAAAATACTGCTGATAAGTTTGTACTGATAATCATAAAAATGCCTCTTTCTGCCCGGGCGGGTCTTTAATTTGCCATTACCTTCGCAAAGCTTGTTAAAAATGCTTTTGAAATGGTAAATAAATCTTTTGTCTTCACTGCGTTGCTTTTTTCCGTCTCGTCCGTGTTATCAGAAAAAATGCCTTTTTTTATGTTGTTAAATTCGATTAGATTTGTGCGGCCAACCCTAAATCCATTTTGGGTTAATGCTGCTTCGAATTCATTTTTAATGCTTTCTGTGATAGATGCAGCCGTTGCTTTTTCAAAATATATGTCGCTTGTAATCTTTGAAGCCGCCTTTATTTCGGCTTTTACAAGGCCGAAGTTTTCATCTTCGAATTCGACTTTTATCTTGCCTGTGTCATTACTTCCCTCTATGACGGTTAAGTTTACCGCATAAAGCTTATCGCCTGTATCTATCGGTATCTGGAAGTTTCTGTTACTGCTCATTCCCTTAAGAAGAGCAAGTCCTATATTGGCTATTTTGATGTTTTTCAAGTCAAGTGTATCAACATCCGCCGTATCAACTTTTTCTTCCAAAAGCTCTTTTGATCTTGCGGCCAAGTTATCAACCGCGCCGTCTAACTCTTCTTCGGATTCTATGGAATCCGCCAAGCCTTCAAACTCTTCTTTCGGATTGTCCAGTTCATCTTCCAAGTTCTTGAATAATCCGGCTCTTCCCGACAAGATCTGTCTCAAAGCTGCCTGATTTGCAAGTGATGGGAGCTGTCCGGATGCTTCAAGCATCTTTGTAAGAGCTTCCATATCTCCTTCGTTTTCGAAGTATTCAAGAACTTTTGCTGCCTCGTACTCTGATTTATAAGTTTTATTTAACTCATCTTTTGCAAAGTTTTCCGAAAATCTTTCAAGGCTCATTTCGCTGTAGTTTTCGCCAAATACTGCCTTTAATCCTTCCGGATTCATGTTTTCTATCAAATCATCAACGAGGTTTTCGCTTAATCGCTCTATATATCTATCGTCATTATTTTCGTTTTTCCTAACACCTGCGATAGCATTTTTTTCAAAGGCACTTAATTGGACATTCAAATTTTTGCCGTGTGCTGTTTCCTTTAATGCTTCAAAAGTGTCATCAACATCTATTTCCATGCCTTTGGCGCGTTTTGCTCTTATAGCGTTTACCATGTTTTTGATGGTAAGCTCGGCGCCCGAATTTACAAGGTATCCAAGTGCCTGATAATTATCTTTTTGCATAAGATGCATGGTTCTGTAAATGCCGATGTAAGCCTCGCGCTCTTCCGGGGAAAGCTGCGCTTCCTTCGCATTATCAAGCTTCCAAAGAAATGATGCATATTGCTCTTCTTTTAAATTGTACTCTTCGTTCATTTCTTTTAATGAATCATTAAGCTCGAAAATGTCCGTATTTAAAGGATTTATGCCTTCCTTAAGCATCTTTACCACTGCTGCCGGAGTTAAGTTCTTTTCCAATTTCTCGACTTCCGACTCAAGGCATTTGATTTTGTCTATATTTTCTTTTGTAATTTCCATACGGTTAAAGCCTAAGACTCTTACTGCTTTTTTGGCCTTGTCCGTTGCTTCGATACCAAGGTCTGCAAGGATGTTTTCTTCCGATGCTTTGAAAGCTTTTACAATGGAATCTCCAAGGTCGCCTCTTATTTCCGTTCCCATTGTTTCGTAGGATTCACCGGCTTTTTCAAGGCGTTTTGCCAATGTATTTCCGCTCTTATTTATATCTTCAAGAGTAAATTTAATCTCTCGTTTTGCAACATATCCAAGTACGTATGCCGGAACCTGTGAAAGCTCCTTCATTGCATTTAAGCTTTGATTTACCGGGTCGGTGTTTGCAATTGTAAGGGCATCAACTTCTTCTCCCGCAAGTGCTGCGTAGTAGTCCTTTTGCATTTCGCCAAGCTTTTCAAGCAAGTTTTCCAAAGGCTCAAGTTCAACGCGAATTCCCGCCTTCATAAGTTTGATGCCTGCCTCGGCACTCATCATAAGGCTGATTTCAAGAAGCTGAGTCTTTGCAGTGATAACTGTTTGTGATGAGTTATCCACAGTCGCTCCCTCTTTTGCCTCTTCCAATCCACGAAGGTTTATGATTTTTTCATCGTTAACAAGGCTTTGGATTTTTGCTTCCGCCTGCTTTGGATTTGCTATTAAGTTTGAAAGCATTTCCTGCAGGTTTTTAACCGCTTTCAAGTTTGGTGAAGTGCTTGTTATCTGTGCATCTTCCGCCTTTGTTCCGTAAGCCATGTTTCTTACGATGTTTTCTATATTTTTTGCTTCGTTATTATCAATATTTTTTAAATCCATTGCATCAAGAATATTTCTAACAGTTACAGGAATATTCTTTGATACAAGATATTTTGCCGCATTTAAATTGTCTTCGTTTGCTTCGATATTGTTTTTGTTTAACAGCTCTTCAACTTGCTCTTTAAGGGCTTCCCAGTTGCTGTCTGTGCTTGCTGAATCTTTGGCTGCCTGCGCGCTTGCATCATAAGATTTTGCAGCAGCGAGAAATTCGCTAAATGTCTGTGGTTTAGTCGCCTCACCCACAGTTGCCACGCTATGCTCGGCTTCGTAAAGCTTTTCGATAGTCGGAAGGTCAGCTGATTTAAGAAGCACTGCTGCCGTTTCTTCTTTAACGGGTGTGACTTCTTCAAGTTTTGAAAGGGCATCATTTACTTCTGCCACCGTTTTGTCATCAGTTGGAAGATTGTAGCTTTCAAGAGCGGATTTAATCATCTGCTGTCTTGCCATGCCGCCCATTTCTTTTATATCTTCCGCTGAAATATTTGATACATCACCTTTATAGTTATCACAATGAGTGGCAAGCTCGATTTTGATTCGCTCTGCCACGGTAAGAACATTTGACGGATCGTCTTTATCCGGAATCACTCCCATTTCCTCCATCAAATCCATAGACTCCGGCATGATGTTGTCCTTGAGATTTTCAAGGCATGCCTTCATATCGATTTCGCCGGTTTGCGGATTTATTGTATTTTCTTCTTCCGGATAACCAAACGAAAAAGAGGCGTTCATGGAAGATCCGAATGACACGCCCAAATCCCCTGTTTTATCCTTTGTAGATTTTACAGGGCTATCCATATAGTTATTTATTTTATTTTCATTATCGTTTTTGCCTACTAAATTCAGCATTGAAGCGTTAATTTGCATAACAAAACATCCTTTAATTAAGCCTCCATGCTAAAAAAAGTTACATCCTGTGATATATATTTCGGACGGAAGTCCAAATATATTTAGATGTAACTTTTTATATTTTTATTTTATATGGCCTTTTTTGTCCGAGAAGCATCACTCCCAAAAAAGTTCGTCTAAAGTTTTGTCCAAAGCCTTGCAAATAGCTATGCAAAGCTTAATAGTTGGATTATAGTCGCCTTTTTCAATGGCACTTATGGTCTGGCGGGATACTTCGCATAGTTTTGCTAAGTCTTCCTGGGAAAGATCTTTTGCCGCACGGGCGGATTTTAGCTTTAGATTTTTCATTCTACTTCGACCTTTCTACTTGAAATCTTCTTAACCGCAATAGCAACAAATATTGTAAGGAAGAATACCGTCATAGCCATATTTGCGCCCCCTTCTTTAAAGGTCAGAATGTTATCTTTAAAAAACTCTCCATCATTAATAGTTGATATAAGAGCTATAATATTAATCCCGGCAATTGCCCCACATAATATCATATATGGTATTCCTTTTTCATTTATTGCAAAAAATGAATCTTTAGCAATAGAATAAATCGATAATACTATTACTCCAATCAAAGCTATCGATATCATTATCATTCCCGGACTTACCAGCGCTGCAATAACATCACCCGCGAACTCATAAGCAATTCCTGTAATCATAGTTAATACCATTACTACTATAAAGCTTAATTTATAGCCGTTTTTTCTTATTTGCAACTGCATTTCGTCATAATGTCTTTCCGATCTTGCTTTTTGGGTTATAAGCATAATGACAACAAACAGAATAATGAATAATATAATTGGTAATATTGAGTCTTTCATTTCTTAATTCCTCTCTTTCCACTGCGATATAGCCAATTTAATTAGCGTATTAATTTGTTTCCCGAAATATTTCTTAACTACACAATAATACCTTTATAGAATAATGTCAAGTATGTTTTACATTTTTCTATTAATTATTTTTATTTGTCTTATTTTCTACCAAAATCAACCCAATCTCATACTTTCCGGCTCACTAGGCTATATTCGGATTTAGTTGACGCACGTCAAATAATATAATATAATTATCTTGATTAGTTGACGCACGTCAAATAAGGAGCGATTATTATGTTTGATGATATCATACTAAAACAGCAGGATTTGACCTATCTAAAGTGGTCCCATATCCGAAACTCAAGCGGCACAGCCGGCACATTTTTAAAATCACAGTCTAACCTTAAGGGTGAAAAAAAATATTACAAACTTTCAAATTTTGATGCTGCTAAGGGAATAATCGGACACGAATGCATTAATGAAATTATTGTTGACCGACTTCTCACCATTCTCGGAGTAGAACATTTAAACTACGAACTGATAAATGCGATAATTGAAATCGAAGGAAAGGAATACAACACCTTCCTTTGTGCCTCTTATGACTTTAAAAACAAAAACGAAAGCAAGGTTGCCTTAGACGATTATTATAGACTTAACGCAAATCCGGGCGAATCGCATTATGATTTTTGCAAAAGAAACGGCTGGCAAAAGCAGATAAATGAAATGATTGCGGTGGACTATCTTATTCTTAATCGCGACAGACATGGTGCGAATATTGAAGTACTGAGGAATTCCGGGTTAAAGACTTTACGGCTTTCCCCTTTATTTGACCACGGGTTATCTCTTCTTTATTCTTGCAACTCGGAAGAAGAATACAAAAATTTTGATATTAGAAAAGACATTCCTTGTAACAATTTTATCGGAAGTAAATCCTGCGAGGATAATCTTAAGCTCATTAATGATAAGCGAAGTGTTTTCGCCAACAAATTGAAGGAATCAGATAAAAAGCAGATTTTTAACGGATTGGAAGGAGTTTTGTCCAAAACTTTAATTAATAAGATTTGGGATATGATATACACGAGGTATAAAGCCTATGAAAATTTATGAAATATGTGATTATGAAAATAAGGCCTTTGTGGGTGTGTTACTATATTACGAAAAAGAAAAATCTTTTATTATAGAACTTAACGATAACTTGGATGAATGGTCTGCGCCATTACTGTTTACGTCCTTCGTAAAACGTTCTGAGTATACCATACCAAGAGAAGCCGCTCTTATGTGGGTTAAAGAAAGAATTATTCCCAACACAAGGCAAAACATCGGAAGTATTTTAAAAACACACAAGTTGAAGGAATATGACGAAATGAAATTCCTTGAATTGTCCGAGGGGAAGTGCTCACAAGACAGTCTTTTCATAAAAAAAATAAATAAACTTCCTAACTTTGTGGAAAAGCGAAACAAAAACAATCTCATTGACTGCCTGATTATTCCCGACAAGTACATTCTATGCTTTTTTAAAGACGGCTTGACTAAGAAAATATCTTATAGGGCTATTGAAAAAACCGAAAAAGGTAAGCAAATTGTCTCAAACAAAGCTCTTTTGAAATCTGGTAAAGTCGGCGTCGGTGGATATTATATTACTTTTAACGATTCAATAGATATTTCTGCAAAATATCTATACGAAAACGGAAATGCCATGGACATAAGCTTGGAAGATTTCAAACTATTCAGCAAAGAAAACGTGCTTGACACCGGGCAAAGCTGCGATATTCTCGGATGTTCAAGACAGAATTTATCACATTACCTAAAACAAGGCCGACTTACACCTCTTAAGGAAAATGTTAAAGGAAATCTTTATCTGAAAAGTGATATTATAAGAAATTCTTGCTAGACAAAACAAACGGCCATATCGGATGCTGTATTCTCCGATTGGCCGCTTTTTTACATTGTTATTTTGTTTTTGCCGCTTTGTTTTGATTTATATAGGTTTTCGTCGGCTTTTTTTAGAACATCCTCATTTCCGTGCCCGGTGGCAATTCCGATGCTTAAAGTTATGACTAAATCCTCGCAAAATTCCCATCTTTCTTGTTCCATTGACCTTCTTATTCGTTCTGCGATTATTTCTGACTGTTTATTCAAATCTTTTGTGATTAAAATAACAAACTCTTCCCCACCGTAACGGTACGCCTTAACATCATCCTTTACTTCTCTTGAAAGCAACTCACCCAAACGCTGAATTACCAAATCGCCGCTTAAGTGCCCGTAAGTATCATTAACATTCTTAAAGTTATCCATATCAATCATTATGATGGTATAATTAACCCCCTTACGCTTTACCAAACCCAACTTTTTGTCGAGTTTTTTTCTGTTCAAAAGGCTGCTGAGGCCATCCACATTGCTGTATAATATTGCAATAATTACAAATATTACTATTATGAACATAATAATAGCTATAAATGTTGCAAGTATGTTACGGTATGTATTATTCTGCTGCCTTTCTACATTTTCAGCCATATTGTTCTTTGAATCATCAATTTGGCTGTCTATTATGCTTGCATAATTTTCATTTTGCTCATTCATTAAATTAGTATACAGACTATCCAATTTTTCATAAAGCATGCTCTGGATACGCGGATCATCCACAGGATATTCACTTTGCATTCTCAACAGAGTTCCCAACTCATGTCTTTCATATCCGTTATTTTCACATACATCCATAAATGTCCCAATGAGCGTCTCCGCAGTGGTTGAATAAGTCCTGAAATCTGCCGTGTTGCCCTCTTGATCAGATTTATATGCTAAAGCAACATAATAACTTGTCTTTGTTTGATAATAAGGTACAACAAAATCTCTAAGAAGTATTTTGCGATAGATATCTTGTGTTAATAACGGACTATCTTCATACTTTTGCAATATTTTCGCACATTCATCCATTCTTCCCGTTTCAAAGTAAACATTTGCTAGCCATGTTTCACTCATTGCAATATATGACTCTTCAAATATGCCCGTATCAGACAATGATACTATTTCAAGAGATTTATTTAACAGTTCCTCCGCATCGGCGTAATTACCTTTAACTGCTTCGATTATGCCTTTTAACCTATACGCATAGCTTTTTACCTGAAGATTCTCCAAATTTTCAAATGGCGACGCTTCTTGCGCTTTTTCCATCATTTCCCCGGCATGTGCAATCGAAAAATTGTTAAGGTAAAAGTTGGCTAAATCCAAATAAATATTTACCGTATAGTCCTTATCATCGCTATTTTCCAGGAAATACAGGGCATATCCCAAATACCTGTAATAAGTCATATCCGCACCCTGCTGCTGGTAAATGAGCGCTGCCCTTTCGTATAATCTTCCCAAATCCTCATTTGATAAATGTTTTTTGTCAATCCACTCCAATACCAGCTTCAGCTGTTCATCAAGGTTGTCCCACTCATAGGTAATGTCATTGTCCACCATATCCATTACTTTTTTGTGGTTTGATTTTTTCTCAAAATACACATAACCATAATAAATAAGCTGTCCTGCTACAAGACCCGCTATTATAATCATTGTTAAAATAATAATCCTGCGTATGGATTTTTGTTGTTTATTGATACTTTTTTTCATTATCCGATTTTAACCATTACTCTCTTATTTATCGCTTCCTCTAAAAGATTATATCATACAACAAAAACCTGCTGTACTATATTTTTTCACAGCAGGTTTTGTTAGCGCTTATCTTACATCGAAAACTTTTGAACTATTTCCGATAGCTGCTCGGCTATCTCTTTGTTTTCGTCTGATTGACCTTTTACGTCATTTGCAACTTCAGATGTATCTGTGTTTCTCTCAACGATTGACTCTATTGCCGTTTCGTTTTCTTTTGTAATTCCGTTAACGTTTACGATATTCTTATTTATGTTTTCTACCAAAGATTTAAGATTTACGATTGCACTATGTATACCGCCAAGCTCTGTTTCCACGTCTTCCACAATCTTTGAATACTCGTCTGTTTTTCCGGCAAATCCCTTAAATTGTTCCATCATATATTCTTCTATAAATTTAAGGATGTCTTCAAAGCAAGAATTTACAATCTTTATGCTTTCATTTGCTTCCTGACATATTTGCTGGATACTTGCAACTGACTGGGTTGTTGTTTCAGCCAATTTTCCTATTTCACCCGCTACAACGGCAAATCCTTTTCCGGCCTCTCCTGCTCTGGCAGCTTCTATCGATGCGTTCAAAGATAACAAGTTTGTTTGTGATGCAATATTCATTATATCGTCTGTCATCTCGTTAATCTTGGAAATAGCGTTAAGCTGTACCATTGCTTCATCAACATCGGCTTTTGTTTCATCGTATTTTTTGCGGCTGAGCTCATAAGTTGCATTGGACGCATCATTCATGGATAGCGATTCCGTACTCAACTTCTCACTCATTTGTGCACCGTTTTCTATCTTGGCAACAATTTCATCCATCTCTGTGCTCATACGGGCAATATCATCATTCATTGCAACAATGATACTGTTGGTATTTGCAAGACTTGCCGAAAGCTGTTCGGTAAATGCCGTATTATCGGATACAAAGTCTACAAGATTATTGGAATGCTTATATAATGCACTTGACTTATTATGCAAATTCTCGCTGTTATCCTTTAATATTCCGATAGTTGTTCTGAGGGCATTGCCCAACTCACTTGTAGCTCTTGCAACATCTCCGACTTCATCTTTTCTTTTTGTATACTTTTCTATTTTGTTATTAATATTAATATTAAAATCCTTAATGCTGTTAAGACCTTCAACCGTATCAGAAAGCGGCTTAAGCGCCTTTGCAACAAACAGATATGTTAAAATCAAAAGTAATGCTGTTGCAACTATTGCAATTATCGGAATAAGTAATTTTAGTGTACTTATTCCTTGTGTTGCCTCGGCTATAGGATCCGTCAGGACAAATATCCATCCGTGATCTCCCATAACATTATAAGCTACGGCAAGATCTGACGTTTCGAAACTTCCGTTTGCTGCACCGCTGTTATTTACGGTATCCACTATTTGAAGCAGGTAATCCTCCGTTATCTCAGCTCCGTTTAATTCCTGGTCCGGATTAAGAAGATATGTTCCCGTATTTGCGTTTAACATATAGTAACTTGCGTTATTCATTCCGTTTACCGGGAGATTATCCAACTGTGCTATCAAGTCGTCGGTATATATAGCACCACCTGCAATTCCCACAGCCTCGCCCTGTGGATTATACAATGCCATATACATAGATACGATCTGTGCTCCCGAAGCCGGCGATGTGATAATTCCTGTATTATAAACACCATCTACAGCCGTTATTGCCTCATGCAAGGCCTCTCTTGGACCCTCATCGGGTCTTGTAACAATACCTACAGAAGCCGGATTTGAGTGGGCAACCATTTCAGTTGACCATCTGCTTATATAAATACCTTCTATTCCCGGATTTCCCGCAGCATAACGCATTGTATAGTCTTGTGCTGCCGCAATATAATCTACATTATTTACATCTGTTGTAAAAGCTTGAATTTCACCTGCCGCCACATAATTTTGCAATATGCTTTCTGCATGTGAGATGTAGTTTTCAACTACTTGAGACCTTTCTTGCGTGATTGTCTTCATGTCGGTTTCAATTATATCCGTAACATTTTTTGTTACCAGGGAATATAGTCCAACCATAATAGCAATCATTACAATAAGAATAATTAGGCCTAACGTAAGCGCTATTCTTACACCCAGCCTGCTGGTTCGATTTTTCATACACTTCACCCCAAATTATTTTTTCTTAATTTTACTAAAAAATACCTTTTTAAATAATATCAACTATAGTTATTTTTATTGTAAATGTTTATCTTTTTTATACAGTATGATTTAATACCGATATTTCTATGATTAAAATTTTGATATTTTCATTTTTTTATCGTTATGATACTATAAGATAGATTTCTAAAGGAAAAAGGACGATTATTATGAAATTAATATCATGGAATATAGACTCTTTAAATGCTGCTCTTACTTCCGATTCGGAAAGAGCAGTGCTTTCAAGAGATGTACTTAATACAATAAAGGGTGAAGATGCGGATGTGATTGCAATCCAGGAAACCAAGCTTCCCGAGACCGGTCCTTCCAAAAAACACTTGGAAGAACTCGATAAATATTTTAAAGACTACGAACTTGTATGGCTAAGCTCTGCCCCACCGGCCAGAAAAGGCTATGCGGGAACCATGGTTTTATACAAAAAAGCCTTGGTGGCAAAGGCTGACTTTCCAAAGCTTGGGGCTCCCGATACAATGGATGCGGAAGGCCGCTTGCTTGTGCTTGATTTTGGCAAGTTTTATTTTGTAAATGTTTACACACCAAATGCCGGTGACGGATTGAAGCGTTTGCCGGAGCGCCAAGAGTGGGACAAGCTTTATGCCGATTATTTAAGCAAACTTGATAAAGACAAGCCTGTCATTGCTTGCGGTGACTTTAACGTTGCCCACGAAGAAATCGACCTTGCAAACCCTGCATCAAATCACATGTCCGCAGGCTTTACGGATGAAGAGCGTGCAGGCTTTACAAACCTTTTATCCAAAGGCTTTGTTGACAGTTTCCGCCATATCCACGGAAATATTCCGGATGTGTATTCCTGGTGGTCACAACGCATAAAAACAAGTAAAATCAACAACTCCGGCTGGAGAATCGACTACTTTTTAGTAAGCGAACGCATAAAAGACAATGTTAAAAAATCAGAGATGCTGGATTCCGGCACTCGCCAGGATCACACACCACTGATTTTGGAAATCGATATTGCTTTTAGGCTTTAGCATATATTATAATTAAATAAAGGGAGAAAAGTAACTTGTTTCACTTTGAGAGGAGGTATAATATGGGTAAAAGCGAAAATATTATAAAATTTGAAGAGGCTTTAAAAAAAGATCCAGAAAAAATGAAAGCTTTTGAAGAAGCGCAAAAGCGCATTTTTGACGAAAAGTCGGCAAAAAACGACGGTGAAATTATGGTAAAGGCTGCAAAAGAAGTTGGATTTGATATTACAATTGAGGAAATTGATAGAAGCATCGCCGAAAAGCAGGAAATAGATGATGAACTGCTGGATGAAGTTGTCGGAGCAGCAGGTTGTACTTTTGATTATTCATGCCACTATGTCTTTAAGCACGGAAAAGATCAAAATATAGAGGATCTTTGTTTTGATGATTATAATTGTTTTATGCTTTATGAAGATATATGTAATGTTCAAGCATATTAATAATTGATGATAAATAAATGTAATAAAAGCGATGTCGTATTGCCGACATCGCTTTGTCTGTTAATGTGTAAACTCTCTAATTAACGTACCATCGCTTCTGCAATACGAATTGTAAATTATTTGTTAATTCATACTTTCTGATTTATAATTGATTTCATACATATATACGTTTATAATTATTCTTAGAATATAGTTTAAGGGGTTGAGTATATGAAAACTAAGATTATAAGTTATTCTGAAAGTTAAAGTGTGCGATAGTATGGGCAAATATTTTCGTAATGCCCATCCTTCATCCTAAACCCACCGGGAATTGTTCCAAGTTGTACAAAGCCAAGTCTCTCATATAAATGTCTTGCATGGATGTTGCTCTCTACTACAGCATTGAACTGTAATACTCTAAACCCGATATCTTTCGCTTTAAGCAGACAATCACTTACAAGTTTTTCTCCGATATGCTGCCCTCTACACTTAGACTTTACCGCATAGCTCGCGTTGCAAATATGCCCGCATCTGCCAACATTATTAGGATGCAATATATATAAGCCGACTATCCGGCCATCATCTTCTGCCACACCGACATAACTCTGTGACTCAAAGAACTCTTTCCCTGATGCAGAATCAAGAATGTCTTCCTGCGGAAAAGCTATTCCATCTTCAACAACCTCATTCCAGATGTCTATCATCTGCCGGAGGTCTTTTTCCTCATACTTTCGAATTATCATTTTAGATACACCTCGTC
>SVDN01000006.1:735-139982 GCA_015057825.1 Lachnospiraceae bacterium | reverse complement strand
TGAATTCATAACTATAACGCATAAAAATAACCCTCCTTACTGAACTTTACATTGTCCAGTAAAGAGGGTACATATCATTAAAAACCGGAATCTTTTTTATTTCTTTTTAAACATCTTAACAATGTGTCTGTGGAGCATCTTCGCTGCCGGCGGCATAAGCTGTTCGTTAAGAACGCAAATACCGATTACACGGTCTTCTGCCGGCTTAAGCTTGTATGTATCCACATCATAAGGCATGTCACGCATTACAAGTTCCGGCATAAGGCATACACCCATTCCGCTGGAAACCATTGCAATCTGAGAAATATCATCAACCACATGACAGCTGGACTTTATATTTACCTTATTCTTTTGAAGATAAATCTGAACGTCCGCATCTGTACTTTCACGCTGAGAAACAAAATCAAATTCCGCAAGTTCTTCGGGTTCTATATAATCAGGATGATTTCCTTTTATATAGTGCTTTGGAGTTATGCAAAGAAGCGGGTCCGAATAAAGCGATGTAAGTTCCAATCCGTTTGCACTCGAATCGGACAAAAATCCCAAATCCACTACTCCGTTTTTAATCCAAGCTGCCACATCGGCATATGTTCCCTGAAAAATCTGAATGGTAATATTCGGATAATCCTTTTTAAAAGATGCAACAAGCTTAGGAATCCAAGCCGTACAGACACTGGAAAAGCATCCCAGCTTAACCGTACCTTGCTGAAGTCCGTTTACCTGAGCGATTGCCTGTTGCAAGCTTTCCTCGCTGTTTAGAACACCGTTAATGAACGGAAGCAGGTTTTCTCCGTATGATGTAAGGGATATACCCTTTTTGTTACGGACAAAAAGCGGAAATCCAAGCTCCTTTTCCATTGCATTTATTCCGTGGCTTATGGCCGAAGGCGTCAGATTAAGCAAATCCGCCGCCTTGTTAAAACTTCCTTGCTCCACTACGGTTTTAAAAACCTGATATGCAAGTAATGTCATAATTAATTCCCCTATTCTTTTCTTCTTTGTGCCGCTCTTCTTGCTCTTCTTCTGGCTGCACGTTTTTTCTTGTTATATGCTCTTATACACATTACGAGTATTAAGAGAAGCACGATTATTACAACAATTATAATCGGCACCACAAATTTTGATTTGTCTGACTTATTATTATCATTTTGATTGTCTAAGCTTGCGCTTTCACTTTCAGCCGTTTCTTTCTCGGCCTGTGCTTTTTGGTCGGCATATGTTGTTATATTTTCCAAAAAGTCATTGTTATTGTCTGTTCCGACGCTTGTTTTATATAAACCGAACTTTGCGCAGGAAAACTGGTATGTGGGGTCGTCAATTCCGTCCTCTACAAAGAACCAGCACCATTGCTGGGATTCGTGTTTCTTGTAGGCTTCTCTTGCCACTTCTATGGCCGTTCTGCCTCCGAATGAATCAAGAGGCGTTCTTGTATCAAGAGTTATCTGATTTTCGCCCCAAAGATGGATATATGTCTTAAGAGGTGTCCAGGTTCCGTAGTCTTTTGCGCTTTCAGGATAAGAGTCTGCATTTCCCGATACTTCTATGGCATTCATCAATGCCTTTGCGCAAAGCATATGACAACCATGACCGTATTCTCCGTTTGTATCATGGGTTGTAACTACCTGAGGTTTAAAACGTCTGATAAGGCTTGTTACATAATCTGTGGCCTCATCCTCACCATACTGACCGATTGCAGTATCCAAGCTTTCCGAATAATAGTCATAAAAAGGACCTATTATCGGAGCATGTCTTACACCCATCTCCCACAAAGAATTGTAAAACTCGTGACTTCTTATAGGCTCCGAATCGTGAAAGTTCGTAAACATCGCAACCTGCACGGCCGCTTTATCCACGTAGTTTACAATGGCCGGACCGAAGAAAAGCGCCTCGTCATCCGCATGTGCCACCAAGGCCAATATATCCGCTTCTTCGTATGGCGGCTCCCACTTTTGAACAAAATCCGGTGTATCACCCTTAAATACCCAAAGATCGCACATTCTGCAATCATCTTGTTTTACTGTAATCGTAAGGCTTGTGGCATCTTCGGGAAGTTCCACAAACTCGTGAAGAATACCGTAACCGCCTTTATCGTAGTCTTTTCCGCCTATGGAAAGGGTCCAACTGCCCGGATCTTTATCCCATTTTATGTAAACCGAGTCAACCGCCGAATCGGATGTTATCGTAACAGTGTCTCCTGTATTTAATTTCACTTTGGATGAAACATTTGTATCCTGAAGATCGTTGCCGATATCTCCTACCGACGATGAAGTATGGTATGTAACCTCTGCTGCCTCTGTCTTGCTTGCGCCGAAAAATACAAACGCAGAGACCACTATCACAGCTCCGAAGAGCATTGCGATCTTATTTTTCATAATATCTTTAACCTCTTTTTTTAAATTTTTTTACCCATGCCATTGTATCATCTTTTTCAAGTTATGTATAGCTAACAATAATTATTTTCACCTTAAAATTTAAAAGACTTCATCTATTGTCGGCAATTTTTATGACTCAAAGCAATAAAAAGAGGCAGCCCTTACGCTGCCTCAATTTACTTTACCAATATGAAACATCAAGTTTTATAACAAGATAAATCGATTCTGTCCATGCATTTAAGTTAATATTACTTACACCATATCCGCTTTTAACAGTCTCATAATAGCTGTTTTTGAAGTTTTCAAAGGCTGCCGTGTATTCGCCGACATAGTTTAAATCAAGCAATATGTAAAATGTTCCGTATCTTTGGGAAGTATACCAAGCGGCACTGTTTACACCCTCGGCAATGCTTGTTGCGGTTGATCCCGGACTGTAACTTGTGGTAAGAATACCGTTAATCCATTCCATTCCCGCTGTTGATGTACAAGACGGCACACCGTCGGGATTGTATTCCCACATAACCGAATGATCTGCATACATTGTGCCATCATTAAGTAAAAAGTATGAATAGCTTAAATTCGATCCGTCTCCGTAACCGTAGCTGACGCCATTAACATATGGGTCGTCCCAAGTCACATCCATCTGATACCATGCGCCGTCCAGGCAGACCACATTCCATGCGTGATATTCCCCTGCCCAACCGTAAACCAGCTGACAAGGGTAACCTAAGTTTTGCATAACAAGCATAAATGCTTTAGCATATCCATCGCACACCGCTCTGTGGTCAACCAAAGCACCGTCCGCCGTGTGGCATCTTGTTTGGTCGCTTCCGTCATATACCACATAAGTTACCAAATAGTCGTGAACAGCTTTGGCTTTTTCAAAGGCCGACATGCTTCCGTTGGTGTAATTGCTTATTATGTAGCTTATCTCTCCGGACACCGTTTCGGAAACATGCACCGGCTGAGAATAATTTGTATCCGGCAATATTGCCTGATTTGTTGCCCCACCGGAATCTATTATGTTTTCGATGTATTCCTCGTCGTTTGCGGGTTGTGGCGCCTGAGTTTCAGGCTCGGTCGTTGTCTCGCTTTCGGCAGTCGTAGTGCTTTCTGTCATACTTTCCTTTTGCTCGGCTTGGCTTTTGACCTTAGCCTCACTTCTTGTCGGCTCCGACTCGGATGTGCATCCCGCAATCAATAAACAGATTAACAAAACGGAAATTATAGCACATAATCTTTTTTTCATGTGTTATACCCCTTTTCCGACCTCAAAACCCGATAAAAGCTTTTCGGCCTAAATTTTCTTCCCTAAATACATTTAACACAAAAAGATTATTTAAATATATTTTAATATAGTATCTATGACAATTCAATCGTTAAAGCTATCTGTCCGTTTTCCGAATAAGAGCCGTAATAAATCGATGAATAGCTAGCATTCGGTGTTTCAATATTGCCGTTTGATATTCCTTCGATTATGTTATTCACAAGATCGTTTAAAGGATCGTTACCGTATGTATATGGCTGAAGAACGATCGTAAAAGTGCTGTATCCGTTTTCAATAAGGGATACGGCCAATTCAAAGGCTTCCACTTCATCATTCGCATACCAATAAGGTGAATTTTGTGACAAATAATCATCAAATCCCGAATAATCGTCATTTCCGACATAATCAAAGTCATAATCACCGTCAAGGTCATAACCGTATTGATCGTCGTAGTTGTAATCGTAATTGTACTGACTGTTGATTTGTTCCTTAACCGGTGCTATCCAATCCATTCCGGCTGTGGATGTGCACTCCGGAATATCATATTGATTCCAATCATAGACCACAGTATGGTCCGCATACATTTTTTCGTCATTAAGAAGGAAATAGTCGTAACTTACGTTTGAACCATCCTTCACAACCATTCCGTTAATCAAAGGATCATCCCAAGTTACATCCATCTGATACCAAACGCCGTCAAGATTTACAACATTCCATGCATGAGCCTCGCCCTCGGAATAGCCGTAAACCACACGACAATCAAAACCAAGTGCCGACATAAGCAGGCGGTAAGCGTATGAATAGCCATCGCAAACTGCTTGTTTTTCAATCAATGCGCCATAAGCTGTGTGACAGTTATCGGTAATGACATAATCCACGTTTGAAACAAGCCAATCGTGCATTGCTTTCGCTTTTTCGAATGAATTCATATTGTTGTTGGCATAGCCTGATGTGATTGTTGCAACCATCTCCTGAACCTCAGGTGATGCTGTGGAGTTTTCGTTCATGCCGTCGAAATCCACGCTATAATCGCTGTCTACGTCATAATCAATATCATAATCATTATCGTCGATTTTTTGAAGTTGATTGGTTAAAATACGAAAAAGCGGATTGGCGCATCCCGTAAGAGATGCACCAAATGCCACTATCAAAATTATCGCTGTTAATTTTTTAATCAATTTGAATTTCATAATTAACACGCTCCGTTTTTGAAACCATTATTTAACAGTTGTTGTAATGTTATATGAAGAATTTGTTCCGTACTCAGTCTTAACTTTATCCATTGATTCATAACCGTCAAGGTAAACTGTCTTGGTTGTCTTGGAATCGAGGTTAAGTTTAACCGATGAGTAAGCGTATCCGAGTGTTGCCGATGATGCATCCGCAAATACATCTCCGTCGGAGTTCTTAACAACGTTTTCAAATTCTACAATATAGTAAGAAGTTAAATCTTCTTTATGGTTGTATGATGAATAATCGGCTGTGATTGTAACTTTGTATACAAGACAAATCTTGTTCTGTGCGCTGTAATCACTTGCTTCTTTTCTTGCATAGAGGTAAGCTCCCTGATATTCTGTGTCTTTGAGTGAAAGCTCATCATCCCAGCTATCGCTCTTTTCGGCAAGATATGTTTCAGCTGCCTCTTGTAAATCCTCTAATGTATCTTTAGGTACATCGGCTATATCGTTTACATATGTGCAGAATTCGTCAACAGTATAAGTTTTTGACAATTCTTCAGGTACATATCCAACTTCTTCAATAAATGATTCTACGTTTGAGCTCCATTCATTTGTGTAAACATTTACTGTTATTTCATCACCTTTTGAAAGGTTATAATTGCCGGAAATATCATAAATTAAGTTTGAATCTCCGCCTGTAAGGATGGCTTTACCTTTTCCGTTAGTACCGATGAAGTTAACTTTAAGATCCTCAAAAGCATCTATTTTTGTAACTTCTTCAAGACCGCTTACCTGGTAGCTCATGTCTTTAGCTTTGAATGTTAAGCCATATGTCTTTTTAAGAGTTCTTAAATCGTCCGCACTGAAATCCCATGTTAAAGTGATTGTATCACCGTTTGAAAGTTCTCCGTTGTAGTTATCGCCGTAGTCTACGGTGTAGCCGTACTCCAAAGCAGATGCAAGTGCATAAGCGCTTCCCGAATCAACAAGTTTTGAAAGGATATTGTTACCGCCTGCAACTTTTATTTTGTTACCGTATTTTTCATAAAAAGCATCTTCATCGAATTCTGCATATACGCTTCCGTATCCGTCATAACCCGACGCTTCGAAAGTTATGAACTTATCAAGGTTAACCGTTCTTGATGCAACACCCAAAACAACCAAAACTACTATAAGTGCAACAATTGCAGCGGCAATACCGATGCAAAGTTTCAAGTGAGCCATAACCCAGTTTTTGATTTTTGCAAAAATGCCTTCTTTGTTATTCCAAGCTTCCTGAGCTTTGTTTTTAACCACATTTGCTGCATTTGCTGCCTGATTTGCAAAATCCTTTGCTTCTGATTTTACGTAGTTGGCACCTGCATTTACGCTATCTGTAAACTGGCTGTTTTGCTGATTGTTTTGCTGCCCACCGTTGTACTGACCTTGGTTATATTGACCTTGAGCCTGACCATAGTTTGCCTGCTGGCCATACTGCTGTTGCTGGCCATACTGCTGTTGTTGGCCATACTGCTGTTGTTGGCCGTACTGCTGTTGTTGGCCGTACTGCTGTTGCTGACCGTACTGGCCCTGCTGAGACTGATTGTTTGCCTGTTCTGCATTATTTGCAGCATCGGCTGAGTTTGCCTGCTTATTATTTGCCTCATTGTACTGACCCTGGTTTGGTGCAGCATTATATTGGCCCTGCTGAGACTGGCTGTTGTAAGGAACATATCCACTGTTTGCAGCCTGGCCGGCATTGTTAGCTTGGCCTTCATTATATTGGCCTTGCTGATTGTTGTTTACATTGTTGGCGTTATTATTTGAACCGTATGGTACATAACCGCCATTGTTTTGAGAATTATCCATATTTCCCTCCTAAATTAAACCTACTAATTATCATTAAAAACATTAGGCTGTTTTTCTTTTAGCCAAACGTCTTTTAACAATAATACTTATTATAGCATATCCTATAAGAATAAAGCTAATCCATTGTGATGTGGATATGCCCAAAAGCTTGCCTCTCATTTCGTCAAATCTAAGGCTTTCTGTTATGATTCTTAATATCCCGTACAAAAGAAAGTACAATTCCACGGGGTATTTAAAGCTAAACTTTAATTTAGCAAAAAGCAATATTCCAAAAATCACAAATAAGAATATGGCTTCAAACATCTGCACCGGAAAAAGTTCTATCCCTGCCGGTGCCAAAGAGCCTTCCGGAAAAACCACGCTGAAATGTCCATGATAAGGCACACCGTAGCAACATCCCGCAAGGAAGCAACCGATTCTTCCAAAGCCGTGAGCCAAAGGGAATGCAAAAATAAACTCTCTTATATATTTTATTATGTCTATTTTGTGGATAGCTTTCGCCAAAAACATAAAAGCTATGGCACCAATCAGGCCTCCGTACATAACGAAGCCACCGGTCATAAGTGATATGAAATATTCTTTTTCAAAAAAGCGTCCCCAGTCTATATACTTGTAAGCCGTTATAAAATACAAAAGCTTGGCTCCCAAAAGTCCGCCTATTACAGCATACAATTCCGTAAGAACAAAATCATATACGTCAAGATCTTTTCTTTTTATAAGAACGATTGCCGCTACTATATTTGCGGCAACGGCTCCCACAAAAACCATAAGCATATAGCTGGAAACCGTATGTCCGAAAAGTTCCGTATTTACGCACATAAATACTCCTCGTTGCCAATTAATAATTTTTAAAGCACTATACTAAAAATGCTCCCATGATTAACACGGGAGCACCTTTAATCATAATAGTCAATTACTGAAGTGAGTTAATTAAGTCGTTAATCTCATTAGCTCCAACTCCAACTGCTGTTGTAATGCAAGCAACTGCCGCGATAGCAACGATAATTCCGATAACAGCTACAACAAGTGAGATGATTGATAAAATGAAACCTGCTGTTGCCATACCGTTTTTCTGACCTGTTTCAGCAACTGATTTTTTCTGTGCCATGATTGAAAGTACAAGACCTACGATTGCACAGATGATACCAACAATACCGTTGATTACAAGTGTGAAAACAATACCTACAAGACCAAGTACAAGACCTGCGATTGCAAGACCGTTAGTTGGCTGTGGCTGCTGTCCTCCACCGTAATTTGGCTGCTGACCATTCATATTGTTACCATTGTTAAAATTGTTATCCATAACTATAACCCTCCTTAAAAGTTACTTAATTATGCTCGTCTGAATATTAAACAATATACAAACTACAATGACACTTCAATTTTAAACTATCACTGCCCTAAAATCAAGGCAAATATGCAAATTTCCGCCCTTTTGGTATAGTAAATTAGTACTAGAAAAGGGCGATTTCACATCGCCCTTTGTCGTATTTTTTAGTATAACCACCACATTGATGCATAATAAGAATATGTTGCAATCCAAACAATAAGCACGATACCCCAAATAACGATACCGATTATTGAGCAAATAAAGCCCGCTGTTGCCATACCGCTTTTTCTTCCCGTATAACGAAGTGCGTTTTTCTGTCCGAGAACCGAGAAAATAAGGCCCAAAACACCTATAACGAATCCCCAAATGCAGATTGATGCGATACCCGCTATCATACCTACAATTGCAAAAGCATTTGTATATGTGTTTCCGTAAACATTGTTATAAGGGTTTGCCTGATTGTTGTATCCGTTGTTATATTGATTGTTATAACCATTCATATTCTGATTGTTGTAACCGTTCATGTTCTGATTATAGTTTGGCTGACCGTACTGCTGCTGTTGATTGTTGTAAGCATTCTGGCCGTAAGCCTGGTTGCCGTTAGGCTGTTGATTGTAAGCACCGTTGTATGTGCCCTGATTGTTTGGCTGTTCGGTGCTGTAACCTGCCATATTGTTTTCATTTCCGGCATTTTCATTTTGATTGAAATTGTTATCCATACATAACCTCCTAAATATAATACAAATCCACTAAACTACCGATTAGATTCGTCAATATTATGATAACATATACAATGCTTGTTACACAATAGAGAATAGTAACTATTATTTAAAATATTTTAATTAAATAATGTTTAATATTTTACAGCTGTCATTGCCGAAATATCTTTCTATTTCAAGCTTGTAATTATCCGCAAAATCTTCATTTACAAAGACTTGCACCGTGCCCGCAAATCCACCTCCGTGAACCCTTGCAACGCCTTTATCTCCCAAAATCATTTCCGAAAGTGCAAGGCATTTTGATACTTTTTGGATTTCCGGATGTGCCGGTGAATAAACATTTTGCAAATATTTAAAAGATGATTCGCCGGACAGTTTTATATTCTTTAAAAATTCTTCTTTGTCAGCTTCATTTAATGCTTTAACCGCACTATCCACACGCTTTTCTTCATTAAAGAAATGAATTGCTCTAAGAAGAGCTCTGTCGGAACAATAGTCATAAATGCTTGCCACTTGATCGCCGTATGTGTTGCTGAAACTGCTTAAACCGCCAAGTGCCGCATAAAACTCGTCTTCGTTAACTTCACGCAAAACCTCTTTTCCGAAAAAGCCCGCAACTCTTACCATTTCTTCGCGAATTGCTGCATAATCATCCGTAAGATCAGCATGATTTCCACCGGTGTCCACTATGCAAAGCTTAAGTCCCATTTTTTCGATAGGACTCTTTGAACCTTCGCTTGGCGTATAAACTCTCTCAACTTCGGGTTTTTTCGTATTCTTAAAATCGATGCTTACGATCCCGCCAAAGCTGCAGGCGCATTGATCCATAAGTCCGCAAGGCTTTCCGAAATACTCGTTTTCCGCAAAATGCCCCGCCTCCGCAATGGTAAGAGGGTCGATAACATCTCCGTTATAAAGCTTTGAAATTATTCTTCCTATAAGAGTTTCAAAAGCCGCCGATGATGAAAGGCCGGATCCTTGGAGTACTTTACTTACGGTAGTAGCGCTGAATCCACCGATTATAAACCCTTTCATTTTAAGATAATAAAGCACACCTCTTATAAGGCCCGCCGATGTTCCCTTCTCATCCTGTCTCATTTTAAGATCGGTTACATCAATATCCGGAATCATGATTCCCTCGGATGCCATACGAACAATATCTTTGTCCTGTGACATTATGTCCGGTTTTTCCACGTTTGCCTCGATTTCAAGATTTATGGCTGCCGCAAGCACTTTTCCGTTTTGATGGTCGGTGTGATTGCCGCAAATCTCCGTTCTGCCCGGTGCGCTGACTCTTACAATTTTATCTTCACTCATACTCTTTTCCCTTTTCCTTTAATTTTGTTAAATCTTGCTTTAGCAAAGCCTTTTAGGCAAACCCGCCAAAGCAATATTATCATCATTAAACAATACCACCTAATTTATAGGTGGTATTGGATATACTTCTTTTTATAATACTTTGATTTCTGCTGAAATAAGACTTTCTTTTTCTCCGCCCTCATATTCTACAATAAGGCCGTAGTTTTCATCAATATCCACTGCTTTGGCTTTTCTTGTTCCCTTTGAATCCGTAACTTCGATGTCTTTTCCCAAGAATGTGCATTTTGCCTTATATTGACTTACATATTTTTCTTTATCGAAATTAGCATAGTAGCTCATAAGTTTGTTGATTAAATCGATTTCAAAGTTTTGAAGCTGCTGTTCACCCACATTTAAGTTTTCAATCTGGCTCTTTGTATATACGGCACCCGCAATGTCTTTAATATCCGCCGGATATCCTTCTTCCGGTTCCAAAACGTTAAGGCCGATACCGATAATAACATAGTCTGCAATGCCGTCATCCTTTGCCTTTGCTTCGGTTAAAATACCGGCAATCTTCTTTCCGCGAAGAAGAATGTCGTTAACCCACTTGATTTCCGTAGGCTGTCCCGAAACTTTTTCAACGGATTTTGCCGTTGCAAAAGCAGCGATTGTTGTGATTTTAAGCATCTGTGCAAGAGGCTTGTTCGGTCTTACAAGAAGACTCAAGTAAAGGCCTTTTCCGGCAGGTGAATAAAAGCTGCGACCTTTTTGGCCTTTTCCGCCGCTCTGACTGTCCGCAATAACAACGAATTCACCTTCAACCTCATTTGCCATTTCTTTTGCAATATCATTCGTTGATTCAACATTTCCAAAGTGGTAAACGGTAATGTTTTTTCCGTCTGCCAAATTTAAAATTTCACTTCTTACAGGTTTAACTTGCATTTAAAAACCCTCCCTTAATAATAAACCATATATGAAAGCAAATAGTTATTTGCCATATTTCAAATAACAGTTAGCCTTTTAAAGAATTATACTATATTGAAATTGGTTTGAAAAGTGCTATTTCAATGTTTACGGGGCAAGGGAAGGCTAATTAAAAAAAATTTTCCATACTATTAAAATTGATAGTTTCAAATCCCTTTTCATATTATAAAATTACTGTAATTTGTGAGTCGACAAATGTCACTCTTTTTAGATTTATTAAGATAATACGGAGGTTTTTTATTATGTCTGACGTTAATAGATGTGTTCATCTTTACGACACAATGGCAAAACGTTTTGCGGGGACACCCCTCGCCCCCAATCAGGCAAGAGTTTACGCTGAGGTTAGAGATTACATTTCCACATGCAGCTCCGTTAACGAGGCTTTGGAAAAAATCAAAAATTCAAAATACTATACAATGCAGGCGCAGGCCTTAATGCTTGATAAAATGCACAGTTACGCCCTTGCCGCAAAAGATAACGGTATGCCTGCTTTGGAAAAGATTTACGAAGAAAAATATAAAGAAATAGAAGGCGATTATTTAAAAGCTTACGAAACGGGCTATACGCAAAAAGCAGCTGCTGAGTGGATAAAAGAAAACAACATTATATCCGCATTTTGCAGCATCTACACCGCCTACATCGAACTTATATGTTGCGGTTTCGAACCTGCCGAAATAAACGAAAAGCAAAAAAGGTTGAAATACGCTTTCAATGCTTTGAATAATTGCAATGTTTCATTTGAGGATGTATGCGCAAACAGCCATTATCGAAATCTTATTCCGGCAAACGATCACGGTTTCAACAAATTCAAGTCCGAAGCCCCGATTTTTGCCAATGCGGCACCGGACAAACGTGTCTATAAAGACGAGTTTGAAAGCGAATTTAATCGCATTTGGGCGGATATCACATCCAACAAAGCTACAGTGATGGCGGCTGGCGGACAAAGCAACTCCCTGAAAAAAGGAGCTTGTGTGGCAATTCCTCCAAAAAACAAATTAGGCAAATATGAATTCACACTCAGACAGGAGGAATGATATATGGATAACATGATAAAAATGACTTTCTACGATCCTTATATCCAAACCTTTGATGCCTACCCCAATATAAGCGATGGGCTTCGCGCGCAAATAGAAGCATGGAAAAAAGATTTTTATAATGTTTGCGAATCTCAAAGAGATTTGGCATCATTTTCCCAAGGCTTTATCGGCAGCGAAATCCAGGTAAGATATACGGATCTTGTGGGAAAAGCAGCCATGGAAGCCATGAGCGCTCAGTCTTCTGCAAGCTATAACGTTGGCGGCAACGAATATGTGGCAAATCCAACGCGGGAAGAAGATATTATCCCCGTAAGCGCATATTTGGAGCAATACCGCGAAGCCTATAACGAAGTCAAAAAATCAGGCTACAGAAAGCGCGGCGAGGCGGCTTACGAAAAGATTTTCGATGTTGCAAATCGCACCGATGATATGGTGGAAGCTCAAATAATAATAGAAGAAGAACGTCTTCTTTGGAAAATAGTTACTGAAGACACCTTGGACATATACGAGACGATTTTGGAAGCCATGGACCCGCTTTACGAAGCCATGACGGAACCCATCAGCGAATTTGTTGATATTTACAAAAGCGCGAAGGGCGACGAAGAATTGACTTACAAGCTTGAGCGTGCCCAGTTTAAAATACCCGAAATTGCCCAGAAATCAACCACAAAGATTTTTCTTGCGGCGCTCCTCGGCACAAGCCTTTTAAATTTTGCCAAAGGAAGATATCAGGTTCAAAGCTGGCAAAACGATCAACAGGCAAGGGAAGGTCTTGCATCCATGATTGCATCAAAGCAAAAAATCCTTTTTATGGTTAAGATGTTAAAAGATCAATTTAATCTTACTTTTAACGACTTGGTAAATGATGAGTTTACAAAAATCTGGTTTTTAAATCCCAGAGGCCTTGATGCCTTAAACAGAATAAAACGAGTTATGTTGCCTGAAAATTTGAATGCATTTAACGAAATCGTGGATGACATTATATCCGGCAAATCCATCGAGGAAATGATAAAAACTCCTTCCAGATACGTTGTTTACTTTGATTTGGACAAAAAAGACTCCTCTTTCAACTCGGAAGCAAGCGCACTTGCGAAAGAGAAAAACAATGCTCTTACATATTACAAATATTTAAACGAGCTTGGAAAAGTTGCCGAAAATGTTTTGTCCGGGCGCGACAGAAGCGGTCAAAACCCCTTTGTTAAAAAATAGACAAACTTTTTTGCCCACTAATACTGTGACGCAGAGGCATTGTTAAAAACTTAACAAAAAAAGCCCTTGAAATATTATCAAATAGGCATTATTATTGACACCGTAGCAGATATTGTTCCTAGGATTAACAATTTTGCTACGGGTTTTTATAATAAACAAAGGGTTCGCGAATCTCTTATTATTGTTTAACCATGTTGTAATGTATAAATCGTGATTAAACATAAGCGGAGGATTTAAAAATGTCAGCACGAGTTGCTATTAACGGCTTTGGCCGTATCGGACGTCTTACGTTCCGACAATTATTTGACACTGAAGGAATGGAGATTGTTGCAATTAATGCTTCAAAAGACGTTGAACTTCTTGCCCATCTTCTCAAATACGACAGTACACAGGGAAGATACAAATATGCCAACGAAGTTTCATTTAACCGTGATAACGACACTATCATCGTAAAAGATAAAGTTATCAAGGTTACCAAGGAAAGAGATGCGTCAAAACTTCCTTGGAAAGAAATGGATATCGACTTGGTAATGGAGTGTACCGGAGCCTACACTTCAAAAGAAAAATCCATGGCTCATATTGAAGCCGGTGCCAAAAAAGTTATTATTTCCGCACCGGGCGGTAACGATATTAAGACTATCGTTTACAACGTAAATCATGATATTTTGACAAAAGATGACCAAATCATTTCAACTGCAAGCTGCACAACAAACTGCCTTGCGCCTTTGGCTGCGGCTCTTGATAAGCTTGCTCCGATTGAGTCAGGTATTGTTAATACTATACATGCTTACACCAGCGACCAGCAAAACCTTGATAATCCACATAAAAAAGGTGATCTTCGTCGTTCAAGAGCAAGTGCTTTAAACATTGTTCCCGCAACAACGGGTGCAGCAAAAGCAATCGGTCTTGTACTTCCTCACCTTAACGGAAAATTAATAGGTTCGGCACAGCGTGTTCCTACTCCTACAGGTTCAACAACAATTCTTTGTGCCGTAGTTGAAGGTGAAGTAAGCGTTGACCAGGTAAATGCCCATATGAAAGCTATGGCTAACGAAACATTCGGTTACAACGACGACCCTATTGTTTCAAGCGATGTTATAGGCATGTTTTACGGTTCATTGTTTGATTCAACACAGACAATGGTTACACCGCTCGGTCACGGAAGAAGCCATGTACAGGTTGTTTCATGGTATGATAACGAAAACTCATATGTAAGTCAGATGGTAAGAACAGCAAAATATTTTGCACATATAGATGCAATCGATATTGATTCGTCAATTAAGTTTACAACCAATATCGGGGCAAAGCAGTTACAGAAATAGGTTTGCTATCGCAAATTTTGCAAAAGGACAATTGGGGTTCGCTAACGCGAATTTCTCGCTTCGCTCGAAACAAAATTATTTCATAATTTTGCCACGCCATTAACTACCATTTTACTATATATAAACTACATTTTTATTAAGCAAAAAGTCCGGGTATTAACCCGGACTTTTTGTGTGTAAACAGCATTTTATCTCGTAAACATCATTATGGCCAAAAATACCGCAGACACTATCCATGTACCGATTCTGATTTTCTTTATATTTCCCATGAATATATTAATTACAATATGGGCAATCATGCCAAAGGCCAGTCCGTAGGCTACATTGTAGCAAAACGGTATAAGCGCTATGGTAAGAAAAGCCGGAACCGCCATGGAAAGGTCTCCCCAGTCTATTTTCTTTACGCAGATTATTAAAATAACACCTACATAAATCAAGGCACCTGCCGTGGCCGCATTTGGTATCAAAGCTGCCAATGGGCTAAAAAACATGCTTATTAAGAACAAAACCGCAACAAATAACGGCGTCAGTCCCGTCTTTGCACCGCTTGCCACTCCGCTTGCGGATTCAACGTATGTTGTTACGGTGGAGCTTCCCAAAAGGGCACCGCTGACGCTTCCCATCGCATCGGCTCTTAAGGTTTTATATATACCATCTAAGCTGTTTTCTTCGGCCAAAAGGCTGTATCTATCGTAAACTCCGTATATAAATCCGAAAGAGTCAAAAATATCCGTAAAAAGAAAGGTTAAAACAAGACAAACGCTGACAAGAATAAATTTTGCAAATCCCATTTGAGCTATAACAGGGCCAAAATCAAAGCCACCTTTGAAGACTTGCAAAAAAGCCTCCGTGCCAAAAGCTTCAAAATCACGTGTCAATGAAAATGATTCAATGCTCTTTGCAATGCCTTCATAAAAGCCGTCTATTGTTAGCCCCAAAAGATAATATAGGGCTATGCTGACTAAAATTCCGATTAAAATTGCCCTTTTAACCTTCTTTTTCGATAGAATTCCTATAACAAAAAATCCCACAAAGGCAACCAAAAGCGGCATTACATTTTTCCATTCTCCGCTTATAAAGTTAAAAGATCCAAGCGAAGCTCCGTTTTCTTCGGATGCCACTATAATGCCGGAATTTTGCAAGGCTATAAAAGTAACAAACAAGCCAACTCCCGGAGCCATTGCCACCTTCACGGAATAAGGTATCGCTCTGATAATTATTCTTTTTAATTTTGTGGAACTAATTATAACAAACAATACCCCGCCTATAAGAACCAACAGCAAGGCATTTGCATAACTGTAACCAAATTTTAAGCAAACGGTATAAACAAAAAAGCTTGTTAGGCCCACACCCGTAGCCTGTGCAAAAGGTGCATTTGCAACCAGGCTCATGAAAATATTGCCCACAACCGCCGCCAAAGCCGTAGATATATACACAGCCCCAAAAGATATTCCCAACGGGTTGGAGCCGTCGCCATAAGGATTTGACAAAAGATTTGCATTAAAAATCAAAATATAAACCATGGACGTAAAGCTTGTCAGCCCCGCCAGAAGTTCAATCCTTATGCTTGTGTTATTCTCTTTTATTTTAAAAATTTTTTCCAAAAAGCGTCTCATTGTACCCCTATCGTTTTATTATTAATTGTTTTCAGTTTGTCAAAATGAGCAAAAGCACGAACAAAGCCGTTATTATCCACACACCCGCTTTAATCTTTTTAATCTGCTTTGTGAAAACAAGCATAATAACATACCCTATCATACCGAATGCTATTCCGTATGCTACATTATAGGCGAACGGAGTCATAACAACAGCAAGAAATGCAGGTATGGCTATGGTAATATCCTTAAAATCAATATCTTTAAATGAGCATGCCATAGTAACACCGATAAAAACCACGGCACCTGATGTAGCGCATGAAGGCATTAGGTTTGCAATAGGGCTCAAAAACATCGTTATTGCAAAAAACATGGATGCAAACACCGCCGTAAGGCCTGTTTTTCCCCCTGCCAAAACTCCGGCAGCGGATTCCATATAAGCCGTAAGAGATGCATTTCCAAACAGACCCGAAGCTACGCTTCCTATAGAGTCCGAAAGCATGGCGCTTGTCATTCTCGGTATTTCACCATCCTTAGTCAGCATATTTCCCCTTGCGCAAGCACCGTATAATGACCCTAATGACCCAAAAGTATCTACCATGAAAAATGATAACAAAGAAACAATAAAGCTGAAAACAAACTTTGAAAAACCCTCTGCCTCAATAAAGGCGCTAAAGTCTGTTCCCTCTGTGAAAGCTACGCCAAGGGACATTTCTTTGAACTCGCTAAATGCCTGCGCCGGGCTTACCATTTGCATGCTTTCGCTTAAATTCTCATAAAATCCCGGAATGGCAAGCCCCAAAAGATAATACAGGCCCATCCCCATAAGAATTCCTATTATTATAGCTGCTTTTACTCCCTTTAGAGTTAGTATTACTATGATAAAGAAAACGACAATGGCTATAACCAAAGGCAAAGCTCCCAAAAAGCCTCCATCCAAAAGATTAAGTGAAGCAAGGGTCAAGCCGGAATCTGCGCTGTTAACAACGATTCCGGCGTTTTTTAAACCTACCAAAGCTATAAACAAGCCCATTCCCGGAATAATTGCCGTTTTTACAGCTTGGGGAATCGTATTAAACAGCTTTTTCCTTATACCGCAAGCGGAAAAAAGCAGATATATAAGACCGCAAATAAGTATCATAAAGGATGCGTTTGCGTAGCTCATGCCGAATTTGATGCATATTGTATAAACAAACATGGCATTTGAACACATGCTGATGGAAATTGCAAAAGGCAGTTTTGCCAGCAAACCCATAAGTAAGGTTCCGATAACGGTGCAAAGTCCGGTAGATATAAAAATCGCATTAAAAGAAACTCCCAACACATTTTCGCCCGTGCCGAAAGGATTTGAAAACATATTTGCATTTACGAAATAGATATAGACCATAGAAAAGAAAACAGCAAGTCCCGCGCTGAACTCCCCGCGAATAGTCGCTTTGTTTTCTTTAAGCTTAAAATAATCTTTCACTTAACCCCCCGGTATTTAAAAAGAAATCTAATTTCTTATAAATTCTGCTACAGCCGCATTGTATTCCAGTGGTTTTTTGTAGCAAATGGAATGATTTCCATTAATCAAAACAAGTTTTGCATGGGGAATGGTATCCGCCATAAGCCTTGTGTGACTTTCTTTTACAATATCATGTGTTCCCGCAATTACAAGGGTTTGTGCCTTTATTGATGCAAGTTCTTCCAAAGTTATATTCGGCTCATTAACCATAAGACCGTACATTTCGTTGACTGCAAGAGCTTTTTTACTGATTTTTTTGAAAATTCCGCTTACAAAATACACAAAAATCGTAAATGCATTAAAGTAAAATTTAAGTCCCGGTCGTACAAAATTTGCCCCGTTTAAGATAAGTTTTTCAACTTTTTCCGGGTATTTAAGGACAAATTCCAAAGCAATGTTGCCGCCGTCGGAAAAGCCCAAAATGTGAGCTTTTTTTATTTCATGCTCATTCATAAAATTTGCCAAATCGTCCGCAAACTGCTTGATTGTAAAGGGTGCCTCTCCTCTTTTACTCTTTCCGTGTCCTCTCGTATCAAGAGCATACACATGAAAATCCTTGGAAAATTCTTTGATTTGTGCCTTAAAGCAGGACATATTTCCGCTGTTTCCATGCAGTAAAATCAGTGGAAACCCCTCGCCTTTTTCAATATAATAATGTTTAAAATTCATGTTGTTTTCTCCGTTTTTTTATAATTCATCCACCGATTTAAATCCGGTTTTCGACTCAAATTCGTCCGGTTTTTTTAGTATTTACAGTGCTTTTTCGAAGAATAATCTATATAAAGTATACCATTATTTTGTGATTTTGCCATCAGGGTTCGCTAGCGCGAATTTCTCGCTTCGCTCGAAACAAAATCACTTCGTGATTTTGCCAAAGGACAATTAGGGTTTGCTAGCGCAAATTTCTCGCTTCGCTCGAAACAAAATTTGCAAGCAAATTTTGCCATGTCATGCAAAATTTTTATTTGATTTGGCTTTTGGTATATATGTATACTTTTATTATGGGAGGCGGTGCTTCGGCACGGGTTTGCTTATGGAAAAAATCATTAATTATTTAAAAGAAATGAAAGAAAATGAGCTCATATATAAAGAGTATTACGAGCTTAGCCAAACTGCGCCCAAAGAAGAAGTCGATGCATGGGTCAATGCTCTCGATCCCGAAACGGTTGCCAAATATTATATGGCTTTTCCTCAAACCTTCCATAAATACAAACCTTCCACACCGGAGGCTTTGTTTTTTGCCGAAAAAACAGACAAAAACCTTTTTGTCCACACTCATCTGCGCTTTCAACCACCTCTTATGCACTCCCACGAATCCTTCGAACTTGTTTACGTTTTGGAAGGACGCGCGAAGCAAATGATGCTCGGAACATCCTTTGAGTTAAACAAGGGAGATTTTTTAATCCTTTCTCCCGATATGATGCATTGTATAGAGCATAATAGTGAAGATACCATCATTATCGCGGTTCTTATTTGCAAAAGAACCTTTCATGATTTTTTCTTAAATCTGCTTAGAAGCAACAATATCATTTCCGACTTTTTTACCGGCGGTTTGTTTTCCGGCGGAGAAGGTTCTTGGCTTTTGTTTCATCTCGGGGATGATGTTTACGTTCGCAACAGCATGCTGTCTATATACAAAGAAGATCTGGAAAAGAAGAAATACTACGAAAGCTTTAAAGATGCAATTTTTTCTGCCTTAATAAGCTATATTTTGCGTGAGTATGAATCTGAAGTTGTAAAGCCATCCACAAATTCCAAACCATCCTCCGCAGGGCTTAAAATCATAGAATATATAGAAGCTCACTATTCAAGCGGTATAAGTCTTAAGGATATATCCGCTCATTTCGGTTACAGCGAGGACTACATCAGCGTCCTTATAAAAAAAGAATCGGGAATGAATTTTTCCAAGATTCTTACAAGCATTCGTCTTAACAATGCGGCAAAAATGCTTAGCACAACCACTCTTTCCATTGCCGAAATCGGGGCCTTTGCAGGTTATCAAAACACGGAAAGTTTTATTCGCGCTTTCAAAAAATTCTTTAATCTTACACCGTCTCAATACAGATAGTTAAAATTTATCCATCTCTCAAGGGCCGGAGCCCACAAAAACAGCTCATTGTATACAATTCACGGAATTGGTCAATCAATTATCTAAACCTATGTCATTCAAAATTTTTTCCCAAGTGTTAAACTTTAATCATCCCTTCGGGTTCTAAATAAAAGCAATCCGAATTATTAAAGAGGAGGTAAAAATATGAAAAAGAAACTTGTTGTGTTAGCACTCATTGCAACATTCGTTTTCTCATTTGCTTTGACAGGTTGTGAAAACAATCAGCCGGCAGCGGGAGGCGCAGATTCACAGGGAGGAAATCAGGCAGCAGTGGAAAATCCTGAATACACATTCTATCTTGTAAGACATGGCCAGACAATGTTTAACGTAAGAGGCGTATGCCAAGGTTGGTGTGATTCACCATTAACCGAAGAAGGTGTTTCAATGGCACAGAAACTTAACGGCGGATTGGCTGATGTTGATTTTGATGCATGCTACACTTCTATTTCAGAACGTGCATATGACACAGCCAACTACATCATCGGCGACAGAGATATTCCTCTTTTCATCGATGAAAACTTAAAAGAAACAAATTGCGGTAGCCTTGAAGGTCTTGAAGATCCTGTTCCTATGTTCCCTGATCGTATCCAGAAAGGATACACCGAAGAAGGCGGCGAAACAATGGCTCAGACAGCAGATCGTTTCGAACAGGCTATTCAGTCAATCATTGCAGAAAATCCAAACGGTGGTACATTCCTTGTAACATCACACGGTGGTGCAATTACCGCTTACCTTGACAAAATGTTCCATGATACCGAAGCTTGGGGTGCTTTCTTAGGCGGCGAATTCCATGGATCGATGCCAAACTGTGCAGTTTCAATTATGCACTATGCAGACGGAGAATTTACAATCGAGTCAATCTCGGATGTTTCATATCTCCAATAAATTTATCAACCAGACGCCAAAATATACTTTCTTTGCGTCCTATATAAAAACACCGGTTGGTCTTTCGACTAACCGGTGTTATTCTATCTGTCTTTAATTTTATCAAGTCTGTCATTTACCCTTTGTTGAACCTCACGGTAGTATACAAGCTCATTATCATTGAACTCAGGTACATTCAACGAGCTGAATTTGCTTGTTGCGTCGTTAAACTTATCCATCCAAGCATCATAATCTTTTTGTTGCAACGGAGACCCCGTATATATGGCCATAAAATCACAATAGCCGTTCATGGTCTTTTCGTAGTATTGAAGAGTATCTCTAATACCCGGGGTTATTTTATTCATATCCGCAAGAGATGTTGTGGTTTGAGTTTCCCCTTTTGTAGTCTCTGTAGGCGGTATCGTCGTTTCCGCAATATTCGGAACATCCGTCTCATACTTTGAATATATGGCAATATCCATAATTCCAAAATAAGAGCTGTATTTAACTATAACCGTATTGCCGTCCAAATCCTTTGCCGAGTACTTGTTCTCGTCTTTGTAATAGCTGTAATTGAAGCCTTTTTCCCTGCACTGAGCCACGTACGCTTCAAATTGTTTAGGCTTTATTTCCGCCACACAAACTTTAAAATCGGCCGGCGATTCTTCCATGCCATATCCCTTATTGGAATCCGGCGTAGGAAGCATGGCTCCCATGCCCGATTTTGGCCAAACAATTGCTCCTATTTCATTCGGTGCCCTAAAATCGATTGTAATGGTGCGATTTTCGTATTCCAGTTTCAATCGATATCTGTCCATATTCCAGGCATCATATGTTGATTCTTTTGACTCAACGTCAATGTCAAAACCGTTTCTTCTGCACATATCGGCATAATAATCAAAATCATCTCTTGTAACCTTGTCGATTTCAACATAAAACTCTCTTTCGTTATTTGTTATAAGCTGACAGTTTGGATTCATGGGATCCGGAAGCAGCGCACCCAGTCCCGTTGTGGGCCAAGCAAAGCTTTCGACTTCTTCTTCCTCCTCACCGCAAGCCACAAGCATTGTAAAACAAGTGCACGACAAAGCAGCTATAATTATAGTCTTTTTCAACAACTTAAAAATCATCTTTTTCTCCATGGTTAAGTTTTATTTCATCCCTGCGACGTATGATAATGCAAGTGCTAAGGACAAAGATTGAAATCACACAGGTCGACAACCAGCCTCTAATATGGGAATGGTCACCCGTATCCACGCCTCTATCTCCCTCATCCGACGGATTATCATCATCTGCGGCACCCGCCTCTTTGTAGATTGCGGTAAATGTGTGGTCTCCTTCTACGGTATATTCCGCACCGGCTTCGTAATGTGAGCCTTGCCAATAATCAAACACATAGCCCTCTTTTGTCGGAGCTCCCGGCAAGTTAATTACCGTGCCTTCTGTGTATTTCATAGCAATTACACCTGTCTTACCGTCCAAACTACCACCGTTAAGGTCAAATATAAGTGTGTAACTATCTTCGTCATCCGGACCCGTAATCAAGGTATATGAATATACTGCTTCATCACTGTCCCACATACCGTCTTTAACCGCAACAGCACGAAGTGTAAAGAATTTTTGGCCTTGTTCATCGGCTTTTCTACCTTTGCCGGAAACTTTAATTTCATTTCCGTCATAGAGCATCCTGCTTGTATTGCCCGCATCCGCAGGGTCCGAACCGTCGGTGGTATAGTAAATACTTCCGTCTTCCAATGATGAAAGCGTGGTAGTCTGCGCCGAGAAGTAGGTGCCCGTTTCCAAAGATGCCTCCGGCTTGGATGCGGTATCCGCGCTATTCACTTCAATATACATTTCCACGTCAAGAGATTTGCCCACAGGTAATTCTACATAATCAGGCAATACAACCGTTCCGCTTGCCCTATATACAGCCGCATTTCGGGAATCTCCCTCACCGGATATCTGTTCAGGCGTATCCCAGCTAACAGCACAATCCAGCTCTATGCCGTTTTCCGTCAATACTTTAACCGTCTCAGGCAATACACTTGTCAGATCCGTTCCGTTAGCAATGTCGCTTATATCGGATGGTTCCTTAATCATAGACAAAACATATTTTGTCTGTGGGAATGTAAAGGTAAGTTGCGGATCGTTTGTACTTAAGTTGCAAATTGCATCATTACCGTTTACGCTGGCTATTAAGCTATCGGAGTAAACAAACTGAGGAGTTATAAAATATTCTATATTGCCTCTTGTAATCCTTATTTTCCCCGAAGAATCAGGTTTTAAGCCTATGGTTAAAGTATATGTCACCAAGCTTTCCGCCTTTCCATCGGCAGGAATATCCGGGCTCCAGGTCAGTTCAATATAATCAGGATCCACCTTGTATTCATTGGTGATTTTTACCGTCAATTCAACATCTGACGGCATAATCTTGCCGGTTTGCGGTGATTGCGCTGTAACGGAACTTCCCGTATTTTTGCCCACAACAGCCTTTATTTCCGATACAACAGGCATATACTGCGGCCATACTGTATAGCCCGTATAACCTACATTTTGCAGAGTTAAATGGATTGTTTCTTTTGTAGCATCATCCACCAAAAGAGGGGACCTTATATCCCAACCTACAAATACTTCATCTTCAATAGTAGGTGCGGTAATAGTATATGTGTTACCTTCACTAACACCATATACTATCCAGTCTTCTTCCGGCCAAATAGGTTCTCTGATATTCAAATCAAACGGAATAACCTTTAACGTAATATTTGTTCCCGGCCGGTCTCCGGACTCGCTTGATGAGGTCTTTTCATACCTGATAACCATAGTCAAGCTACCATCAGTATTGTTTCTTATGAGTTTTGCATCAGTCAAGTTTGTAATTTGTCCTACAGCGCTGTCTATCAGATTGTTTACAGCTACTTTGTCGGCAAACATTATATTGTCCGCCTGGCTTTGACTAAGCTTCACAGACGCAATATATACAGTATCCTTGAAAACAGTTTCGCCGGAGTTGGTAGGAACAATTCTTTCCCCCGAGCTATCACTGCTACCTACATATGACCAACTAATCGGATACCATTCAGTTTCACCGTTACCAAAGGTAAAGGTTGCAGTTGACGGAAGTGTGCCTGTTGGTATTTGTTCCAAAACACCGGCATCTGTTATTTCCGTTATTCTGTCTCCGTACTCCGCTGTGGCTACTAGGGAATAGCCCGCCGGGTAGCTGCTTGAAGTTTCAGGTAAGTCAAAGAGAACACCCGATATTGTTTTATCAGTAACATTAGGCAAACTGTCTGTAACATCTACTCCCGTTGTCTCACCCGGAGCAAACATCTCGATTTTCCAATTTTTAAAATATTTAGCCGCACAATTGCCGGCCAAAATCGAAACTCTTTGACCTTCACTATAAATTTTTACATCGCTTCGTTCTTGGCCGCTTGAATTCAAATCTTTAACCGTTACTTGGTGCTTATCATCCGTAAGTTTGATAACGTATGTGGCCTTTGCACTTTTTGTGCTGTAAGATATATCATATGTCTCTATGGTGTATGTTTTTTCGCTTTCACCATCAAGGGTTAAATCGATGCCACCGCGATATATCTGATTTGAAGCAAGCTTTGTGTCGCCGTCATATAAATCGTAGTAACATGCTTCACCAACAATATTCTTGTTTTCAAGGATAATCTTTTGGTCACCGTTTAAATTATTCACAGCCGCGGTGCTTAAAGTCGTTTCCGTGCCTTCGTTTGTAACATAAGCCCCCGGTGCCGCTACGCTTGTAGGCGCCGTTATTTTATATTCATAATGTTCATAATTGCAATAATAACTGTCATAACTTCTTGCCCAGGCAATACTCACCTCAGGATAATGGCACGACAAAATATATGATGAAAACTCGACAAATGTAGCAAGCATCGTCATATTTTCATCCATAGCCTTGGCCCATTGGCTGGTTTCCGTATTACTGCCCGGATAATAATTATAATCTCCTTCTATTAAGCGGAATAAGAACTCGCAAAGCACGTCCCAATTCTTTGCTATTACTTCTTGGTCAGCCGGCTTGAGCGCATCCAGTGCATCCGTTGCCTGCAACTGCTTCCATAGGTAATCCTTGTAATACTGCTTCTTGGATGTATCAAGTGTGCTCCAATCACCTATACAATCATCATAAAAGCTGACCATCTCCCAAAGGCTCATTCTTTCCGTAATCAAACTCGCTCTACCCATCATGACAGATATCTCATCATTAGGCAAAGTAAATACCAAAGAAATCATTTCTCTGAAAGCAGTCTGTAAGTCACTGACATACATATCCCTGTTGGGTACGGCTTGTGACGGATCACTGATAATGTACGATTCCGTGCCTTCTTGAAGGAACCTTACAAAGTCAGCAACGAAATCCTCTGCCTTATTGCCGTAATACTGACCGTTTTCATACATTTTTACGTTTGGTACAAAATCAAGAGCCATAGGATGAAAATAATCATCAAACACTATATCCGAATCAACCATGGCAAGTTGTTCCAGCATTGTGCTTTTTTTTGCCGCATACGGATCCGGCAAGCCTTCCCAATCGGGTTTTGTAGCCAAAGCAGTATTATCTGCATAAGTTGTTACTTTAACTAATTTACCGGATGAGTCGCCTCTTCTAACGTATTTTTCTGTTTTTGTAACAGTGCCCGCGTCTGTTCCCGGAAGATAATGGTCAACACCGTAACGCTTAAAACCCATTAAAGTCGGTCCTACCATAGGCACAACGTCAACATTGTTAATCAGGTTGTGTATGCAGTAATACTCATCTCCATCGTAAAGCTGCGCCGCATCGCTACCGCCTTGAGGTGCTTCGCACGGATATGCAAATACCTTGTCATTATATTCGTGAGCATATTTTTCAACCAAACGCTTAGCCGTTATATTGGCAGTTGCACCCGCACGTGAAAAACCAACTACCCAAAAGCATACGTTTCCGCTTTCTATCTCATCTTGCAAGTCATACTTGCTGATATAATAATCAATCTCCGCGCAAACCTGGTCCGCTGCACCGGAAAAACCCTTGTGTTCCAGCTCTTTACCCCTAACGGATAAGTTATAAGAGCTGTCTCCCAAGGTCATATTGCTCGCCCATTCAAGCTCGTAGCCACCGCCACGAACCGCTACAGGAATAAGTATCTTACCGGTTTTCGTACCATCGCTGTATTCAAGCTCTTTACTGCCTATAATAACGCCGATGGAATCCGTCTGCGGCTTGGAAACATTGCTATCATTTACATATATATTTTGATCCGGTACGCCTATGTCCGCAAGGAACTGTCTGCCGCCCGCATGTCTGTTGTAGTAGATATTTCCATCAATTGAGTCTTCAGCCTTTATAAGATACATGGCAGCGGATACCATATTAAGAGAAAGCGTTGCCAAATGCTCATTATAATCCTTCGGATCCCCATCAAAAAATCCGTCCGAATAATAGAAAACAACATTGTTGTCTCCATCGCCTTCAATGCTCTCATGGGTGTAGAAGCCACGAACCAAATCGTATTCTCCTCCGCTTGTGTCAGTTCCACCACCCGGTCCCACGGTGTCTACCACGCCTGCTTTTGTTTCGTAGTCTCCAATTTTTCCCGAAGCATCATTCGCCTTATCCGCGCTAACAGCTGTTGCTTCCGGTATTTCCGGTTTTGTACCCCTTATACGAACTATTTTTCTTTCATTAGGAGCCGATAAAAAGCCGAAATAGTAGCCATCGTTATCACTGTACAAATATTTAGTACAGTCTGAGCTCCTAATCGAGTCACCTGTTTCTCCCGGTGTTACATATATCTGATCTTCGCCCTGTTGGCTTGAATCCCTGTAATATACGTGAACTTCCGAACCCTTAGTAAGGTTGAAAAGAATACGTGTATCCTTGGCATTACTATCTGCTAAGTAAAGGTTATAGCCGGTATTATCTTTTATAACCGTACAACCCTCTATCTTAAAATCTTCATCCACATTTTTCACAACATAAACGCCGTGGCCGTAGTTATTTGTAATAGAACAACTTGATATCGTATTCTTTTCGTTATTTATGTAAACTCCGTCACCGCTACCGCCGGTTCCTGCTGCATTGTAATTAATGGCCAGATTACAAAGCTTAACCCCGGTCTCTTGTACATATATTCCACCACCATCGCCGGAACTGCTTTCAACTTTGTTATAGTTGACAGTAAGTTTACTTACCGAAACATCATCATTCCAGATATAGATTCCGCCACCGATTTTTCCGGCAACATTTGAATTTACAGTACTGGTATCATCGCCCATTATATAGCATTTTTCGCCGCTAAAACTAATGCCTGCACCGCCGCTGCCTGCATAGTTACGATCTATTTTTGAATTTTTCATTTCGATGCCAACTTGATTGTAATCAGACTGATAAATACCACCGCCGTAATTATAGGCATAGCATCCGATAATAGTAGAATTGTTTAACTTTAATGTGCTTCCTGCGCCATCAAGGCAAATACCACCACCATAGCCGTCGCTTCCGAAATATTGCTCGGCTCTACAACCCGCAATTGTAACATCATTAAGGGTTACTTTAGCATAGTTTTTTATATGAATTCCCCCGGCAGAGTTAGTACTTGACCCACCTGTAAGGGTACCACCATGGCTTTTGTAATATGTATTCGCATATTCATCCTCATCAGTGGACGAATGAATATATGTATCATGAGCAATCGAAGTATCTCCACCGTTTATGGTAAGTGTTGCTTCATCCCTAACATAGATTAATAAACCGCTACTTGTCCAATCATTATCACGGGTTCTTGCACGATTAAAAATATGGCCGTTCATGTTAAAGGTTACGCTTTGGTTCCTATCGATTATCAATGGTTCGTCAAAATCATCATCTTCATTTACATCCCAGTCCATTAACATTTCAACAGTGATATTATCATGACTAACATTATTATAAATAGCTCTGTTTAGGCTTGATAAACTATAGTAGTATGTACCGTTTACACTGCCGATTGGACCCGATGCCGCAAATATTTCCGTAAAACTGCATGGAAAAGCGGTCATAATAATCATTACGACCAGCAAAAAAACTATTATTTTCTTTAGGAAACCACGCGACCTTTTCAATAGATTATCCCCCTCAAAAAGCATTATTGAATTACACGCTTTTTACTAATATAATTATAATATAAACATCTTGTGAATTCAATATTTACATGGTTTTTAGGGGGTTCGGGGTATGGTAAAAACACAAGCTGAAAAAGTTATTCTTATTTGCTATCTTATAGTCGAGGCAATATTGCTTGTTATTATCAAAGCATTGCAGATTGTGGATTATAACGTTCGCATTATCGACAATTGGATGTATACGGCAATAATCGTAAATACAATTATCACCATTATATTTTTTGTTAAATACGCAAAGCATTTGGAAAATAAGCATGACAACATAATAGCTTACGGCCTTTTCCTTACATTGATTGCGGATTTGTTTTTAACCTTTATCGACCAAGGAAACGGCTCTGTCTGCAATTTTATCGGAATTGCATGTTTCTGCCTGGTTGAGTTTACCTATGCTCTTTATCTTAAACCGGGCAAAATTACCATAATCCTGCGCATTGCCCTTTTTGCAGCGGCCCTCATCGCCCTTTATAAGGTGGGTATGTTTGATGCGGGTTCCATCGTGGGAATTCTCAATTTGATTTTGATACTTTTCAACGTTATCAATGCTTGGACCACGAAGAAAGTTAAAGTGTCCTTACTTTTCAAAATCGGAATAACCCTATTCCTTGGCTGTGATTACGCTATCTTATTCAGAGGTCTGACCTCCGGTATGGTGCATGACGTGGCAGACTTTGTGGTATGGATATTCTACATACCGGCTCAGGTGCTCATTGTACTGTCCTATGTAAAGGCATGCAAGAGTGCCAACGCTAATCAAATATAGATTGTCCACATAAATCGAATCTAAATTTTAAGCCCTTCGGTAAGCTAAATTCTTACCAAAGGGCTTTTAGTTTGGATTTTAATATTAGCAAAAGATTGTATCAAATCCCGTAGTTTCGATGATTTCTTTTACATTCTCATTCATGTTGATGATATTAAAGCATTCATTATCAGGCAAAGCCTTTCGCATGATCAAAAGAACCCTTAAACCTGCGGATGATACATAATCAAGTTTTTTCATATCTATGGTTATATGAGATATCTTGGCCTTAGCATCCGCTTCTTTGTAAAGCGATAAAAGCTCCGGCGCGGTGATAGTATCAAGGCGACCGGTCAACTCAATATAAAGCTTGTCATCATTTAGTCTTACATTGGCATTGAAGTTTTCTTCTTTGCAGGAGAAGTCTTCAACAATCCCGGCTTTCGGAGTCATAACCCACATATTGACTTCCTGCAAACCTTTTAAAACCTGAGCTCGCAATTCATCCGGAAGACCTGCAAGAGAATAGATGGTATCCGGCATGTAGTCTTTGAAAGGAATAAATTTAAGATTAAATCCCATATCCTCCACAAATTTTTTAGCCTTTTCTCTGTCTTTGTCAAAGAAAACATTGTTTTCCATGGTAGTTTTTGCAACAGAACCCGCCGCAATATTGGCAACCGCACCGGCCATTTCCTTAGGCAAAGATGCTGTCAACGCCATAATGCCCTTATCTTGGGCAAGGTCCAATTCGTTATCCACGGTAACCCATTTGCCGCCATATTCCAAGAGCAGCTTTCTTATGTTGCCAAAAACCGTTTCAATCTCAGCCTGAGTAAGGTACATCAAAAGGCCTTCCGTTGTAATATGAAGCTCGCCCTTAATATCCCCCAGCCCCTTTTTAAGAGAAGCGTAATTTGTTGCATCTACCTCATGATATCTAATTTTCTCATTATCACCGATAAGCTTATTAACCGCGGGTTTCATTGCATCGATAACCGCAGGCAAGTCAAAGCCGTAATAATCAATGCCGCTTTTTGTCAGCTTAACACCACGTGCGGTATAGCCGCATGGCAAATCCACCACGGTTTTGGCAGCTGATTCTTTGATAAAATTATTTGATGAAAAAAAACGAGTTTCCACAAGTGAGCTAAAAATCGGCATTAAGCTAAGCAGCACTTGCTTCAACCCCGGATCAATATCAGCCCCACGCTCTTTTGCATCTTCTCCGAACTTTGTAAAGCCAAGAACTTTTCTTAAATTATCCGATTCTTCGTCGCCTGTACCGGCTACAATTTGTAAACACGAATGGGCCGTAGAATAAACAGGATTAACTTCTTCTCTGAGTTTTTCAATATTAATGTCAGCTGCCATAAAAACCTCCTTCTTACAAATACCCGACTGAAATGTTAAATAAATTTTATCATAGATGAAAATGTGATTTCAATAAGGAAAAAGCATTGTCCTATCAGCTGATAAACGATGTGGAAAACTATTGTTGAACAGTAAGCCTTCAAATACTATAATTGTGACAGAACATATTATCTTTAAGGAGATTAACAATGACAGAATTTGAAAAATTTGAAGAAATCATCGCAAGACTTCGTGCTGAGGACGGTTGCCCATGGGACCGAGAACAAACCCACACAAGTCTTAAGCCCGCATGCATCGAGGAAGCAGCGGAAGTGGTTTGTGGCATAAACATTTTGAACGAAACGGGAAATCCTGACAATCTTAAGGAAGAACTCGGTGATTTACTTCTGCAGGTAGTAATGCATGCCAGAATAGCCGAAGAAGAAGGCCTTTTTACCATGGATGATGTAATAAAAACCGTATCTGATAAAATGATTCGCCGTCATCCTCATGTATTCGGCGATGTAAGCGTAAGCGACTCCGGGGAAGTATTGAAAAACTGGGCAGATATCAAGAAAGAAGAGAAAAAAGGCAAAGAATGGATGGATAAAAGGCTGCCGGACGCCTTTAAAGAGGCTAAAGAATTGATAGATGTAGCTGCGAAACGAAAGGGATTTAGTATATAGAATAGCAGCCCTTTACATCGTGGTATAATTATGGTACGATATTGTTATCTCAAAGGAGGTATCTACTATGCCAACAATAAGACCAATACGTGATTTAAAAAATACAAGCGAAATATCCGAACTGGCTCACTCTCAACAAGAACCTATTTTCATCACCAAAAACGGCTATAGTGACCTTGTTGTTATGAGTGCGGAATTATTTGAGCATTTTGCGGCAATTAACAAGACAGATGATGCGATTACACATGCCGAAGAAGAATACGAAAAAACTCATAAAACCATAGATGCAAAAGATGCATTTGATAGATTGGAGAAAAAATACTTTGGCTAAATACAAAGTCAAATTATACGAACAAGCATTTAAGGATCTTGACGAAATATTTTCGTATATATGCTACGATAAGCAGGCTCCTCAAAATGCCAAAAATCAAACTGATAGGATCAAGGCCGCAATCCTGGGCCTAGAATCACTTCCGCAATCGCATCAAGACAGAACAGTTGGCATTTACGCTAACAAAGGATACAAACAACTTGTCATAGATAATTATTTAGCAATTTTTAAAATAGACGAAAAAAACAAAACAGTCTATATTGTAACAATAATATATCAAGGTAGAAATATATAAAAAGCAGCCAATTAAGGCTGCTTTTTGCGCGAGACGGTGCGGTCGTCCGGTGGACGACTCTGGAACGAAGTGACAGAAGCACCGACCGAGGGGCGTCCCTCACGCCCCGAGACCTCGAACGTTCGAGGCACGTAGTGCCTCTTTAATACAAAAAAGGGTATCCGAATGGATACCCTTTTCTGTATTAAAAGAGCGCGAGACGGGACTCGAACCCGCGACCCCGACCTTGGCAAGGTCGTGCTCCACCAACTGAGCCACTCGCGCTTAATTGCCTTTCTGCAAGGCACTTAGATACTATACTATACAGACTTTTGTTTGTCAAGAAAAAATCTTTAAAAATCTTCATTTTTTTCTTAATTTTTTAATACTGCAGCAAAAGGGGCATACCGGCCCCTTTTGTCCATATCAAAATTTAAATCCCTTATTAGGAATTTATCAACATATACAAGCACCAAAGCACTATTAAAAACAGCAAATTAAAAAGGCTGAAAATCCCCAAATACTTACCGATTTTTGCTCCCTTTACTTTGGCATAATATTTAAAGGATATAAGGCTTGCCATTGATGCAATCAAAGTCCCCAGGCCTCCTATGTTCACTCCCACAATAAGCGGTTTGTAGGCAGTTGTAAATCCGGAAAGCAAAATCGCAGCCGGCACATTGCTTATAATCTGGCTTGAGGCAAGTCCTGTCAGCATTTCATTTCCTTCAACAAGATTCCCCAGGAAACCCGCAAACGCATCTATTTCTTTCATACAACCAACAAATATAAAGAGAAAAATAAATGTAGCAAGCAAGGAGTAATCCACTTTTTTGAAGGCCTTAAAATCCATGATTAAAACGCACAGGCATATTACAACAAACGTTATCCATAAAGGAATGAGATGTGCTACGGTAAGTACTGCCATCAAAAACAAAATGACCAATACATAAAACTTAGGCTTTCTCAAAAACCACTTGCTTGATGCTCTTTCTTCGTCTTTAATGCCATCTTCCGTTGCGGTATTTATGCTTACCATACTTGCGGTTCTGGAATTTTTTACTCCCATAACGCAGGCAATAATAATCCCCAAGGAAACAAGTGTGTATGGCAGCATAAGAAGCACAAATTCTCCCGCTTTCATTCCCGCAAGACCGTACAAAAACAGATTCTGAGGATTTCCGATGGGCGTTAACATACTGCCAAGATTTGCGGCAATGGTCTGCAAAACAACAAGCAATATCATAAGTTCGCCTTTTCCCACTATTGTAAGCACCGCTATAGAAAAAGGCACAAAAGTTATAAGGGCCACATCATTGGTTATAAACATACTGAGTAGGAATGTAACAATAAGAAGCACCAAAATCAAGCCTCTTAAGGTTTTGGTCCTGTTTATCAAAGCCTTTGCCAGGCTTTCCAGTACCCCCATATTTCTTAGGGCTCCTACCACCAACATAAGGCAAAAGAGAATAGCTAAGGTTCTCCAGTCGATAAAGCGACCTATGCTTTCTTCCGGCCTTGCTATAAGCAATGCCACCAATGCTGCAAGAATCGAGATTACAAGAACTATTTCTTTTTTAACTTTTGCCAAAAAACGATCTTTAAATGACGGCTCTTTTGTAAAGTCCCTTTCATTACTATCCATCTTACAAAAGCTCCTTCAGCTCATCCAAGAGTTCTCTGAACATTTTCATGGCATCTTCAATCGGCTCTTTCGATGACATATCAACCCCTGCCATCTTAAGCAAATCGATAGGATCTTTTGAGCTTCCGCCGCAAAGGAATTTCTTGTAATTCTTAACGGCCTCTGTTTCTTCACCGGTAAATTTCTCCCCTGCTGCCTCGTAGTCTTCCAGTATCTTCTTGGAAAGAGCAATGGCAGCGGAAAACCCCGTAGCATATTGATATACGTAAAATGCTGTATAGAAATGCGGTATTCTTGACCATTCAAGAGCGATTTCTTTGTCTATGTAAGCACCCTTGCCAAAATATTTTTCATTTAATTTGTAATAAACATCATTAAGGTTCTCAGCCGTAAGTGTTTCACCGCTTTCCACCATTTCGTGAGCAATCTTTTCAAACTCCGCAAACATAGTCTGTCTAAAGAGTGTTGTTCTGAACTGCTCCAAGAAATAATTTAAAAGATATGCTCTTTTTGCCTTCCCGCCGGCTGTGTTTTTCTCCGATTCATTCTGTTTTAGTAAATGATGAATTAGCAAAGATTCGTTGCAGGTAGAAGCAACTTCTGCAACAAATATTTTATATCCGGCAAAAATATAGTCCTGAGTCTTGTCGGAATGGTAGGAATGAATTGCATGTCCCATTTCGTGTGCCAAAGTAAAGACACTGTTTAAGGTATCCTGCTGATTTAAGAGCACGAATGGATGAGTTCCGTAGGCACCCCACGAATATGCACCGCTTCTTTTACCCTTATTTTCATATACATCTATCCAGCCGTTATTATAGCCTTCTTCCAAAATATCCGTATAAGCCTTTCCCATAGGTGCAAGAGCTTCTTTTACCATCTTCTTTGCTTCTTCAAAATCAATTTTATAATCTACATCAGCAACCATCGGTGTATAAAGGTCATACATATGCACTTCATCAAGCCTTAAAGCTTTTTTCTTAACAGCCACATACTCATGAAGAGCATCAAGGTTTGCATCTACCGTCTTGAGAAGATTATCGTAGACTTCCACCGGAATATGGTTTGAACTTAAAGCCTTTTCCAAAGACGAATTGTAATGTCTTGCCTTTGCATAAAAAGCATCCTTTTTCACGCTTGTTCCGTAAATGGCCGACAAAGTATTGATATAATCGCCAAATGCTTTGTACATAGCTTCAAATGCTTCTTTTCGCACACGTCTGTCCGCACTTTTTATAAACTTGTTGTAGCGTCCGTGTGTAAGCTCGACTTTATTTCCTTCTTCATCTATAATTTCGCCGAACTTAAGATCCGCATTATTAAATATGCCGAATATATCGCCGGGGCCGTTTGCTATTTCCCCTACGTTTGCAAGCAGTTCTTCCATATCCTTAGTTAAAACGTGAGGCTTTTTATCAAGCAAATCCGTAAAGACCTTTTTGGCTCTTCCCAAAATTTCGCTTTCTTCGATAAAACCCAAAAGTTTTTTCTCATCCATAGCAAGTATTTCAGGCTCAAAAAACGAATTTGCTCCCCCAAACTTAACCATAAGACTGCCGGCGCGACCGTTCATGGCCTGATATTTGGAATTTCCCAAATCTTCATGAGATTTCTGACCGGCATAAACATATACGCGCTCCATAAGTTTGGATGCTTCTATATTAACTTTTAAATATTCTTCAAGCCTTTTTGCCGATTCGCCTAATGTTCCCGCAAAACCGGCCAATTCTTCTATCTTGCCTTCAAGCTCCTTATACTCTTTTTCCCAGTCTTCATCTGTCTTATATAGATCCTCGATGGCCCATTTATACTTCTTATCTATCTGATCTCGTGTTTTTAATTCTTCCATATCTCTTTCCTTTCCGTATTATTAATTTAAGGCTCGTCCACAAATATTGGGACAAGCCTTATAAGCTTAATTCATTAGATGCTGCTTTTACTTTACCAGATTGGATATTGTTTTAAAGTTAGCATCTTTTGATGTTTCCGTCATTTCAAAAAGAATTGCTTCGTATGTACTGAGCACCGCGCCTTCAAACTTGGCTCTTTCAAATGCCATTTCCTTATCAAAATCTTTTCTTGATGCAACGCAGTCCGCTGCCATAACAACCTTAAAACCTTTTTCAATCAAGTCTCTGATTGTAAGGAGTACGCATACGTGTGCTTCCATTCCGATTATTACAACCGTGTCTCTGCCTGATGCAATAAGTTCATCCAACTTGGCATTCACTTCAGGCTCAAGGCATGAAAATTGGCCTTTTGCGTGTATCCACATATCAGGCGCCGCTTCCTTAACTTCAGCCAGCGTTGAACCAAGGCCCTTCGGATACTGCTCCGTAGCAATAACAGGCACGCCGTGTGCTACCGCACCTTTAAGTAAAATCACGCTGTTTTTAAGTACATCTTCCTTATGTGCCATGGCCGGAAGAAGTCTTTCCTGAATATCAACCACCAATACAATTGCATTTTCTTTTGTAATTCTCATTTTCTCCTCTTTCCGCGAAAGCTTTTTCGCCCGCTTTTATACATATCTTTTATATATGTCAAAACAATTATCTGTCACATATAAGTTAAACAACTCCAATGGACCTTAGGATAAACAGTATAACCGTTAGCGAAAAGGCCGACCCCAAGGTGGTAAGCACCACCGCAGATGCGGTCAATGTGCCTTCGCTTCCCATACTTTTTGCCATAACATAGCTGCTTGGTGTAGACGGCGAGCCAAGCATAATAAGTATGGCAACCAAATGTCCTCCCACATATCCCATTTTTATTGCTATAGGTAAAAATATTGCGGGAAGCACAACAAGTTTGATAATTGCCGCCGTAATTGAAGGTTTAAGTAGTGCAATGGCTTTTTTACCTTCAAAACTTGCACCTATTACAACAAGTGCCAAAGGCGATGCCATTCTTGCGATGTTTGATATGGTGGATTCAAGCATTGTCGGCATCTCAAAATCAATCATACTGCATATAACACCGATTATAATTGCTATGATAATCGGATTTTTGCATATTCCCAAGACAGCATCTTTTACCGTTTTGTTTTTATTTCCCGGCGATTCAAAAGTAAGTACCAATACCGCATATATGTTAAAGAGCGGCACCGCGCCTATAATCATCATGGGAACCATGCCCGCGCTGCCGTAAATATTGGTAATGAGCGCAATTCCGAGAACCGCTGCCGAACTTCTATAGCAAGCTTGTACAAACTCACCTATAAAGTTTTTACCCTTCCATATAATTTTTGAAATGCCCCATAAGCCCCAAAATGCAATACTGGTAACAATGGCGCAAAAAAGCACATATTTAATGTCGAAACTTTCTTTTACATTGGACTCAAACAAATCCTTAAACAAAAGAACCGGCAAAGTTACGGTAAAATTGAATTTATTTGCAGCCTTGCAGAAAGCTTCGTTAAGAATGCCGATTTTTCTTAAGAACCATCCCACAACCATAACCAAAAAAAGCGGAATGGTGGCATTCAAGCTAAAAATCAAGTTTTCCAATTAACTCACCTTCAAAAAATTTATTTAAAAAGTTTTTGTTACAATCATTGACAATTATATCCTCTTTTCCTCTAAAATTCAATATTTCTGTAATTTCTTTGTTAACAGTTTATTCATACTAATTTTACCCTTTGTTAACAGATTGTTATATTTATATATTTTTTTATTGCTATAATGCTTTTATGGGTTATACTCAACAAACTATATTGCGAGGAGGAACTGAATAATGCGAGGAAAAGGAAAACTCAGTCTTAAGCTTATTGTCGTGGTGGCAATCGTTGCGGTTGTTGTTATGGCTGCTCAATTGGTTATCACGAGAATGAGTATCAAAAATGTTCTGACACAGAACAATGAAACAATTTTACAAAACACAATTTCCAACTATTCGGACGAATTGAATCTTTATCTGAACAAGGAAATTGCTTACGTAGAAAGCTACGTTAACTCACCGCAGATTTCTGCATTGATGGCTAATCCGTCCGATGCAACTGCTATTGCCAATGCGCAGGCATTCACAGCGGGATACGGTTCGTTCATCAAGGACTTTGACAGTATTTTGTTTACAAACTATGACGGTACATGTCTTGCCCACTCCGATCCGGCAATGATTGGCTATACCAACCCTCCGGAAACCATTGAGTTAATTCAAAATCTTTACTTCAACGACGCTAAAGAACCTGTAGTAGGCGGTATTGCAACAATTTCACCTACAACAAGCGAAGTGGCTCTTTGCTTTACAATTTCGGGTTACACAGCTACAGGTGCTCCTTCAGGATATGCACTCGCTGCAGTAGGTGCAAGCGAGATGTCTGAAATATTAGGCAAGATTAACATTACACAGGATCAGGAAGTACTTCTTGTTTCGGGTTCTGACTTATCAACCTTGTATGATAACAACACGGAAAATATCGCTACAACATGCGAACTTGCACCGGTAGTGGAGCTGTCTGAAAGAATAGCGGCAGGTGAAGAAATAACCAACGGATTTATCAACTATACGGATCCGGATACCGGTAAAGCCATGGAAGGTGTTTATACATATATTCCACAATATCAGTGGTTATTCTTTGTAGGTGCGGACAGCGCTGAACTTGCAGCAAATACAAACTCGGCTATGATGCAGTCACTTATTACCGCAATCATCGCAATCGTTGTATTGGTAGTGGTACTTGGCGTTGTAATCTACCTTATGACAAGAGCTCTTACGGACGTTGAAGGTTCACTTACAAAGGTTGGACAGCTTGATCTTTCAACCGGCGGAGAACTTAATAAGTATTCGAGAAGAAATGATGAAGTCGGAAGAATTGCTCTTTCAACCTTAAGCATCATCCAAACACTTAAAGAAACAATCGGTGTTCTTAAAGAAAGCAGTGTAAGCCTTGTTAACAGTTCGGATTCACTTAACTCGAATTCAACCAAGCTTTCTCAGTACACCATGGATAACTCGGCTACAACCGAAGAATTGTCGGCAAGTATCGATCAGACAAACTCTTCCATTGCCGATGTAAATAACGAGATCAACCGTATAGTTTCATTGGTTGACGAAATTAAGAATAAAGTTAACGACGGTAAGAAAACATCCGACGAGCTTATCAGAAAGACCGAAGAATCTCATGAATCCATTATGGAAGCTTTGGAAAACGGACATACCCGTACCGAAAATGTTATGAAGGAAATGGAAGAAGCTCTGGAAAGTCTTACAGCCGTAGAAAAAATCAACGACCTTGCAGATGCTATCATGGACATTACATCACAGACAAACCTTCTTTCACTTAATGCTTCGATTGAGGCTGCCAGAGCAGGTGAGGCAGGACGCGGATTTGCCGTTGTTGCAAGCGAAATCGGAAATCTGGCTGAAGAGTCGCAAAAAACAGCATCAAACATCCAGACAATCGTTGCGGGAAGCAACGCATCCGTTGAAAACGTTAAGGCTAACGTTGATAAGCTTATGGATCACGTTAATAACGATGTTGGTGCAGATTATAAGAACTTTGCGGATCAGTCGGCTGCATATGGCAGCGACGTAAAAGAAATCCAGGCAGCTGTTGATGAAATCGGCGAAGCTGTAAATGCTCTTTACGAATCGGTTAAAGAGATTTCCGTAGGTATTGAAAACGTATCTATGGCAGCTAAACAAAACGCCGACGGTATCAATGAAATCGTTGAGAAGATTGAAAATACAAATGCATTGTCGGAAGATATCAACAGACTTTCGGAAGAAGGAAAAATTAACTCTGACGGTATCGAAGATATTATTAACAAATTTAATCTGTAAAAGCCATCCCTCGCTTTCATATTCGGAAAGGCTTTACGTAAAAAGAGCATATCGAAAGATATGCTCTTTTTATTTATTATTCATTGTTCTTTTTCAACAAATTATGTATTGACGGATAGTACTGGAATAATGCTTTTCCTATTAAATTTTCTTCCGGAACGAAAGTATTCACCCATTTTCTGGAATCCCAGGAATTGTTCCTGTTATCTCCCATAACAAAATAGCTGTCTTCCGGAACAGTGTAAGGCCCGTAACTTCCAAGAGGAATCTCGTACAAATACGGCTCATAGAGCGGATCCTCAAGTTTTTCACCGTCTTTTGAGATATAAACTTTTCCTTCGATTATCTCAACGGTTTCACCCGGAAGGCCTATAACTCGCTTAACATAGTTCTCTCTCGGATCATCAGGATATTTGAAAATTATTATATCTCCGCGTTTAGGCTCTTCGAAAAGATAGGAAAGTCTAAAAGCTATAATCCTTGCTCCCTGGCTACCATCGGCTTCGATTGTGGGATACATGGAACCCGAAGGAACATATCCGTTAAATAAAATCAAATAATTTATGCACAATGCAACCGCAACCGCTATTGCCAACAAGCGAATCCAACTGAATACTTCTCTTTTTACGACTTTCTTTTTTTCTTCTTCGCTTAAATTCTCTTTTTTATTATTATCTTTTTCTTTATTATTGCTTTTATTTACTGATTGGTCTTCCTTTGATTCATCCTCGCTGACGTCTTCGTCATCAAGAATTTCCACGAAATCCAAATCATTATTATTTACATCTCCCATTGAAATCCTCGTTGTTTTGGTTAAATATTCTTACGCAATTACAAGTATAACACAATTCTTCTTGCCATTACAAGTAAAGCCTTACATAATCCAACTGTGATTTAATCGTAAACCCGTGGTGTAAATACATATTCACGGCGACCTTGTTGTCTCCGTGAACCTGCAAAAGCACTTCATCTGTTATATTATCGATTAAATAATTAACTATAGATATAAGGGTTTTTGATCCCAAACCTCTTCCCCTGCAGGACGGATCAAGGTTAAAATCATAGATACAAGCCGTTTCACCGTTTAATTCAACCATGCACTCGCCAATATGTTTATCATAAAGTTTGCTTTCAAAATATAAGCTTTTATCGGCGTTTTCCCTAACGCAAAGTTTAAGTTCGGAATCCGCTTCTTCTTTGTACCCTTTTGTAAGTTCCAAAAGATACTCGCTGTATTCTATTTTCATTTTTTTTGCGTAAACAATTTTTTTGGATACAGAGCACGATGGTGTGCAAAGCAGATATATTTCGGATATTCCCATGCTTTCAAGCTTCTCGCCCGCAATTTTTACAAGCTTTTTAAACAAGCCTTTGTTTCTGAAAGCCGGATCCGTTATGGCATAAATTTCCCCGGTCCCATCTCCGGGAACAAATACCGAGACAAAAGAAATGATATTGCCCTCATTCAAAGCCATATAATAGCATTCAAAACTACTATCATAATTAAGCTCGTCTTCCGTAAACATGATAGGGGCTATATTGTCAAAATTCTCGCATTTGGAAGACAATGCGAGAATTTCTTTATATTCGTCTTTAGTTAGTTTCGAACATGTTTTAATAATCATTATGATAAGAAACCTTTGATTTTTTTGCTTCTTACAGGATTTCTGAGTTTTCTTAAAGCCTTTGCTTCAATCTGTCTGATACGCTCACGTGTAACATTGAACTCTCTTCCCACTTCTTCAAGGGTTCTTGGGTGTCCGTCTTCAAGACCGAATCTGAGGACGATAACCTGGCGTTCTCTTTCTTTAAGATCCTGCAAAAGAACATCTATATGTTCTCTAAGCATTGTATTTTCAACACTCTGCTCAGGCGTAAGAGTTGTTGTATCCGCAACGAAATCGCCGAGATTTGTATCATCCTCTTCACCGATAGGTGTTTCCAAAGAAGCCGGTTCTCTTGCAATCTGCATAATTTCCAAAACTTTTTCTTCTGTCATTCCCATTGCTTCGGCAAGTTCCTTTGGTGATGGCTCATAGCCGAGTTTAAGTGTTAAGTTTCTTTGTGTTTTTGAGAGTCTGTTAATTGTCTCAACCATATGAACAGGGATACGGATTGTTCTTGCCTGATCCGCAAGAGCGCGGGTTACAGACTGTCTTATCCACCATGTTGCATATGTACTTAATTTATATCCACGTTCGTAGTTGAACTTTTCAACACCTTTAATCAGTCCTAAGTTTCCTTCCTGAACAAGGTCCAAAAAGCTCATTCCACGTCCCGTATATCTTTTTGCGATACTTACAACAAGACGAAGGTTTGCTTCGATAAGTTTTTTCTTTGCTTCTTCATCGCCTTCCGCTTTTCTTTTTGCAAGCTCGTGTTCTTCTTCCGCAGATAAAAGGGGTACTGTACCGATTTCTTTTAAGTAAAGTCTTACAGGGTCTTCCGTGCCTACACCGTCCAAAAGCTCGATTGCAGACATTTCCTCTTCTTCGTCTTCTTCCTCTTCATCAAGTTCCGCATTGGAAGGTTCTTCAAAAATATCAACGGGAACTTCTACCAAGTCGTCGCTTACATCGTCCTCGTCGATTTTTCTGTCTATTGTTTCAGTATCTATGTTAAGGGCTGATTCGAGGTCGATTTCCTCTTCTTCCATCCCCTCGTTTTCATAAGTAATCTCTATACCTTTATTTTCAAGATAATTGCAAACCGCTTCGATTTGCTCGTCTTTAATATCGTTTTTCTTCGAAAAATCCTTTATTTCTTCAATTTCCAAGATGCCTTTTTTCTTATTTGCAACTTTAACTAATTTTTCCAAGCTCTCGATTAATTCTTCCATTCAATCTGCCTCGCATACTAAAAAAATCTCTTAATCTAATTTTACACATAAACCTACAAGTGCTCATTATACACACTTTCAAATTGAAAGTAAACACCGTTTTTTAAGAAAAACAATTTTTGTCATTTTGCCGATAAAATGTACAAAAAAGGCAGCTGCTTTTTAACATGATTACAAAAAGCAGCCGCCTCTTATTTATAAAACTATTTTTCCGGTGTTTGACATAACGGTAATTGCCTTATGCATATTCTGAATCGTAACTTTTTTAGGCGATCCGCCGTATTCACCGTCAAGAACCCAAGGAACTTCTTCTTCGGTTTTAAACAAAAGTTTAGATGTTTGGAATTTAATAACATTTGTTCCTTTAATGTCAATTCCCATAAATATATTGATAATGTTTTGAAGCTCTATTGGATTTCTCGCTCTTTTTACCAAAATAACTTCGAATTTTCCGTCGGTTAAATCCACGTCTTTTCCGGTTATTCCGTTAAATCCGCCAACGGAAACCGCATTGGTTATGCTGCCAAATAAGAAATCTTCGTTTTCCGCCTCAAAATTATCCGCTTTAATACTAACGTGTACGGATTTAATTGTAGGCAGGCTCTTAAGACCTTCTATTAAATATGCCGCATGCCCTAATGTGTTTTTCATATCCTGAGGTGTTGCATAAGAAACCTCCGTAAATGCGCCGAATGCCGCCACATATACAAAGCTCTTTTCGTTGAATGCGCCTATATCGATGCGCTGTGGCTCACCCTTCATAAGAATCTTTGCCGCACGGGTCATTTTTGACGGAAGCTTAAGCCCTTTGGCAAAATCGTTTGTGGTACCCGATGGTATATATCCCACAACCGGCCTGTGCTCCAGCTTCATAACTCCGGAAATAACCTCGTTTAAAGTACCGTCGCCGCCGCTACAGGCAATCATATCGTATTCATTTCCGTTTTTTGCAATATAATTAAAAGCATCCTTCTGACCTTGAGTCGGATGAATGGTTACTTTATAATCGTGTTTTGCAAAAGTATTTACTATATCCAACAAATGGTATTTAATCTCGCCTTTTCCGGCATAGGGATTAAACACAAAAAGCAGACTTTTTTCCTCTTTTTCCACAACTTACCTCTCATTTTAAATGGCTTTAGTTGCACTTTTAAGCCATTTTTTCTCCTTTTCATCCAAATATGGTGAAATGTTTTTATAAACCAAAGCATTATACTTATTTAACTCTAATTTAGACCTTTCGTCAAGATACTTTTCATCAACAAGGTCCAAGTCAATAGGCGCCATGGTTAAGACTTCAAACTTCATAAAGCGGTCCGAACCCTTAATCCTGTCCTCCATGCATAAAAGCTCGTTTTCTATTCTGATGCCGAATTCTCCTTCAATATAAGAACCCGGTTCGTCGGTTGTAACCATTCCTTCTTCCAAAACAGTCGCATCTTTTCCCTTAAGGTTTTTATATCTGAAATTGTTCGGTCCTTCATGAACAGATAAGAAATAGCCTACACCGTGGCCTGTTCCGCATTTATAATCCTCGCCGATTTCCCACAAAGGTCCCCTTGCCAAAATATCCAGATTAAGCCCGCTGCATCCGTAAAGAAATTTTGCATTTGCAAGGGCTAACATGCCTTTCAAAACAAGAGTATAATGCTTCTTCATTTTGGCGTTTACCTTGCCCAGGGCAAAGGTTCTTGTAATATCCGTTGTGCCTTCCAGATATTGGCCGCCGGAATCCACAAGCAACATTCCTTCTTTTTTAAGAACGGCATTATTTCCTCTTTCGGCGTTGTAATGCATCATTGCTGCATTTTCTTTGTAAGCGCTTATGGTCTCAAAGCTCGGTCCGTAATAATTGTCAAGCTTCGATCTTAAATCATCAATATAGGCGGCTGCATCGGCTTCCCTTATTTTTCCAAGCTTTGCCTCATTCTTAAGCCAATACATAAATTTTGTGACAGCCACACCGTCTTTAATATGGGCTTTTTTAAGGTTTTTGATTTCCGTCTCGTTTTTAATGGCCTTAAAAAGAGATGTTGGATTGGGTGCATCCACAAATTCCTTGCTTCTCAAGCTTCTAAGCAACCTATAGTTAACCCTTGAAGCATCAAGATAAACTATTTCATCTTTTTCTATCTCGTTTCGCACAAAGCTGTATATTTCATCGTACTTGCGGATTTCAACACCGGCTTTTTTAAGTTCATCCTTTGCTCTTTTTGAAATTTTATCCGTACCGATAAAAAGATAAGCCGATCCCGAAAAAATAACCGCAAATGCCTGCGCCACGGGATTGGATTCAATATCCGAAGATCTGATATTAAAAAGCCATGCAATATCATCAAGAGACGAAAGAATATGGGCCTGAGCCCCTTCATATGCAATTGCTTTTCTAAGCCTTTTTAGTTTGCTGTTTACGGATTCTCCCGAATATTTTTCTTCAAGATAGAAAATCTCATTAAAGACTTGTTTGGGTCTGTCTTTCCATATTTTCCCCACAAGGTCTGTGTTGTATTTAATTTTAAGATTCTTTATTCCCAGCTCTTCTATAAGTTCTCTTACAAACTCCGCATTTACCAGTCTTCCGTCAAAGGCTATGCAACCATTATCCGGAGTTAACAATTCCATATAATCAAATTCACTTATGCAGTCCGGCTCACCCGCCTTAAAAAGCTTTATTCCGGAGCCTTCAAGCTCCTTTTCCGCCTGAATATAATAACGGCCGTCGGTAAAAAGTCCGCTTTCTTTAAGTCCCACAATCAAAGTGCCCGCAGATCCGGTAAAACCGCTTACATATTCTCTGCATTTAAAATAATCGCTTATATATTCCGAATCATGATAATCAGATGTCGGAATATAGCAAACATCTATATTCTTTTCCTTCATTAGTTTTCTAAGTTTCTTGATTCTTTCTTTTGCTTTTGACATAAATTCGTTCTCGTCCTTAAAATATTTTAAATACTCTTTAATAGTATATTTTACCGATAAAAATTTCAAGTAAAATAGTGCATTTCTATTTAGCATATATTATAATAAAGAAGTAAGTATAGTAGGGGCAATAATAATAGTAGGGAATTAAATGAATAATACTAAACTTGATGAAGCGGTTAATATTTGCGAAACAGCCAGACGTCTGATTAATTTGGACATGTTTTTCTGTGTCTTCGACAAAGATGGACGTGTTTATTACAGGTATCCGGATACAGACGATCCGTCAATTCAAATCGGTCAATTATACAACGACCCAACGGGCGCATTGGACGAAGTTTTGCGCACGGGTAAACCTTGCTTCAACCACCTAAATAAATCCAAACACAATTTTGATATTGAAGGTAACCTTTTGCCTATAAAAGACGGAGACGAGGTTGTGGGTGTTATAGGTTCTTCTTATATTCCGGTTGACGAATTTACTCTTGCCGCACAGCAGGTTGCCCTAAAGAAAATCTTTTTGACAATCTATGCCATCAATCCGACTGCCAATACAATTACCGAATTGTTCAGGTCTTACAGACAAAAAGATTATCCCGTAAACAACAGAACCTACAGCAGTTCTATTCATTCATCATGCGAATATTACGTTCATCCCGATGACAAAGTCAAATTTCTTGAATTTGCCGATGCCAACACATTGGACGAAAGGCTTAAGAATCGCGATTCCATTTCCTTGGAACTCAGATGGAAGAAAAAGGACAATAACTATATATGGATTGAATACGAATTCGTCAAATTAGAAGACGCAAGTCAAGCCAGCTTGGCATATATTTGCTTGGTCAGGGACATTCACGAAAAGAAGCTTATTCAAGAGCGTTCCGAAATCGAGCGTAATCTTCTTATTGCCGAACTCCAGCACAAAAATCAATCTCTTTCAAAAAGAGAGCTTTTTGATGAGCTTACGGCTGTCTACAATCGTAAGGCTTTAAGCCGCTATGCATCTCTTATTTTGGAAACAGCCAAGCGCGAAAAAGAATGTTTTTACATTTTATTGGCTGACCTTGATAATCTTAAATATATTAACGATAATTTCGGACATGATGCAGGTGATTTTGCCATTAAATCCGTTGCCAAACTTTTAAAAGACTCCATGCCTAAGGGAAGCATATGCATAAGATACGGCGGCGACGAGTTCTTGGTTATAAATCAATTTCCTGTAGGCTCTATTGAACCGGAAAAATTTATATTAAAATTCCGTGAAAAACTGTCACGCCTTGCGCAGACAAGCATTCATCCTTACAGAATCTCCGCAAGCTACGGCGCTTTCTTCGACATTCCGGAGCAAGATGCAACAATCACCGACTGCATACGCCTTGCCGATGCCGAAATGTATTCCATGAAGCAGTTGCACAGATTCCAAAGTAAAACAACGGATGATTTGTCCGTTAGTCCTCTTTCGGGAATCACAAACGAACGACCAACCGTTTTTATATTGGATCCTTTAAAAAGCGTTCGCTCAACTTTAAAAAAACTGCTCAGTAAGAATTTTAACATCCTTGAGGCCGCATCCGTAGAGGAAATGAAATCATTGGTAATAAATCCCAATAATCTGGTTTTGGTTATCGGCGATATAATTACGATTCTAAGCAGGGAGTACGAAGATGCTCTCAAGGAAATGGAAAAATTGGCGGATCCTATACCACCGCTTGTGTTGATACTTCGCGGTGAAGATGACTTTTTGGAAAAACGCGCAATTGAAATCGGTACAACCGATTTTATATACAGACCTTTTAACTTGCCAATCGTTAAAAACAGATTGACAAATATTATTAATGCATTTATGTCCAAAAAATACTTGGATAATTTAAAAGAACAGCAAAACAATATTGAAAATAAGGATACACTTTAATGGAACTATCAAAAATAACATCAAAGCTCGGAAAATATCACCCAAAACAGCTGGCAAGCTTTGATTCCAATGTAGACATTTTTTTCTTTCAATTAAGTGAAAAAGAAAAATCATTCGAGCAAAACGCTCTCTATATTTGTAATGTTTCCGAGTTGCCACGTCTTCCTTTGGAGCATGGCCTCAGTTTTTTGTGTATTAAAGATATTGATGTTCCAAAAGAATATCTAAATCCCGAAAACGAGCTTAATCTCGTTACCATAGACAGGGTAATCAATGCCTACGATGCCATAGGAATTTTATCAAGAATATTCAGTAACGATTCCAGGGTAAACAGTGCCCGCAATCGTCTGATTAACGCCCTACATTCGGGAAAAGGCCTTCAATATATTGTAAATGAAGCTTTCAGCCTTCTTCAAAATCCGGTAATTGTATCGGATATCGGCTACAAAATTCTTGCCATGTGCAAAGATGACGGCTATAAAGGTGAAGCAGCTCTTAATATTGACGTTGATAGCAGCAAAGAGCAAAATCCGGATATCAAATCCACTCAAAACTACGGTTATCTGATTGAAAGCGAAACAGCTATAAACAAAAGAGAAAGAATTCATGAAAAAATCCGTGAAAGCAGATATCCCTATTTCAGTAACGATGACGAAAGCGATGATTTTGGTCGAGTTACTTCCTTGGTTTACATTCATGGCATTGAAATTGCCGAGGTTTCCGTTATCGGAACCAGGCATCAAATAGATGATGTCGATATCGAGACAATTGATTTTCTTTGTAAAATCATTTCTTTGGAGCTTCAAAAAGATGAGTTTTACTCCTCAAATCCGGGCCTTATGCACAGCTATCTCCTATCGGATCTTTTAAAAGGTCAAATTAAATCAAGAGAAGTTGCCGATGCCCGTATGCAAAACTTGGGATGGAATCTTCACAAGAATCTTATTATCATGATCGTTTCTGATTTTAACAGAGATATTTTCGAGGGAAAAGCTCAAATAATCAGCAAACAGCTCCATGATATTTTGGCAACCAGCCGTTGGGTTATTTTCGACGGACGAATTATATTCTTAATGAGTTTTAAGGAGCATCCGGCTCTTAGCAGCAATCAGCGTCTTGTGGAATATCTTGAAAAAAACAATCTGGTCGCCTCGCTAAGCGCAAGCTTTACCGATATTATGGATATCCAAAAGTATTATCTGCAGGCAAAAAAAGCCTTTGAAATCGGTATCAAAGTTAGCAAAGGCAAATATATATACAATTACGGAGATTTTGTTATCTACCACATGGGTGATATCATTTCCCGCACAAACAACTTGGAAGATTTCTATCATCCGGGGGTTGTGGCCGTAAGAGAATATGACAAAAAACATGGCAGCAATTTTTTGGAGACTTTGGAGCTCTATCTGGAATATGTGGATAAGACGGAGGCAATTGCCAAAAAGCTTTATATACACAAAAACACAGTTCTTTACAGAATAAACAAGCTTAAAGACCAATTCGGACTTGATTTGTCCACGGGTGAAGAAAGGCTTAAGCTTTTGCTGACAATCAAACTTATGAAGTTGGAACAATAAATAAAACGTAAAAGGAACCGGTTATAAAACCGGTTCCTTTATTTTGACTATATTCAATTTTTATTTAATTAACACACAATTACCTTTCGGTAACACCACTTTATCTTGCGTGGGTAAGTACTTAAAAAAACTATTTACGTCCTACTAAAGCGTCATCCAATGGTTTGCCGGCTTTAGTTCTGTATTTATCATCAACTTCTTTAACATGTTTAGCACTGAATAAGCATGTAAGGATGATAGATATACCTGCTACGATAACAGCAACGGTGAATACGTACTGGTTTCCACCGAATGATGCTCCGTTGGCCCATGCGCCCATGCCCATGCCCCAAAGGATTGCGATAACAACCGGTCCTAACTGAGCAAGAACGTTTGCGATTGGGTTAACTGTAGCGAATACAGAACCGAAGTCTTCACGTCTCCAGTACTGAGCTGCAGCAGAAACTGTGAAGTTTGATGAAGCACCCATGAATACGCCTAAGCAGATAAGTGAAACGATAAGTGATCCACCTGATGGGATGATACCGAGTACACCTGCAAGAAGCATGATTACGAGTGAAATAACAATAGCTTTCTTTGTACCGAGTTTTGTATCGATAAGGCCAAGGATGAAACTACCTACAGCACCGCAAATAGCAATTACAAGCATTACGATCTGATACATAGATCCGTCACCGTCAGCCGAGCCCCATCCGTAAACTGAAAGGATGTTACTTGTCTGTGTCATCATACCTACTGAGAACATAAGCAATGCGCCCATAGGAATTGTAATGAACCAGAAGTCACGGCAAGCAAGTGTGTGACCGAGTTTCCAGCATGATGTTTTCTTGTTTTCGATTTCTTCAAGCATCATCTTCTGAGCGATTTCAGGTGATAAACCTTTATCGTTATCTCTGAATGCACCACACTGTTCAGGATAATCTTTAATGAAGATTAAACCGATTAACCATGCGATGATGATAATGATGAGGAATGGAAGGAATCCCATAAATACAGGCATCATATCACTTGCGAAAAGTGTAGCTTCGCCTGTAACCTGGTCTGTTAATTTAAATGCCATAGCGCCCGGAGCCATGATGTTGAATGTTCCTTCAGGATCTGTCATAGCGCCCATTCCCAAAGCAGCACCTGCTGTTGAGAATACTTTGGCTGCAAATAAACCGATAACTGCGTTTGCAACAGGGAATGAAATTGTTGCAATACCCATTACAGTACCTTTTCTTGTTGGGAACCACTGTCCTACTAAGATACCGATAGCAAATGTAGCCCACATTGTAACGATAACGTTAACTAAGAAGTAGCATACTGCCCAAAGTGTATTTGGATTTCCGTTGATATTCATAGGAATAAGTGAAATACAGAATCCCAAAATAATTGAAATTAAACCAAGAATGATACCGAAATTCTTAATGCTCTTCATTTTACCTACGAATGAAGAAACAATAAGCTGTACGATGATACCTACGATAGCACCGCCTGTGTAAAGCATAGCAACCTGCTGATTTGAAGTTGCTGTGTCAACCATAGGATTGTACTGATCTGATAAAATGTTAAGTGGATAGTTAGTGAAGATTGTATAAGCTACGAATGCTACAAACTGGTATACAATAAGCAGCCAGCCACGAGTACCGAAGCCAATACTTTTTTTGCCTGTTTCCATGACTATAAGACCTCCCTTATAAAAATAATATACACATTAGCTATACTTTAAAATTACCCACACCTATATTTTAGCAATCTTGCACAGTAAAGTAAAGATTAAAATTACTTTAGGTGTCATAAGAAAATCTTATTAATCGTGTTTTTCAAATTAAGATTTCCCCTTATTTGTGCGCATTTTTACGCAACTTACCCGTTTTTAATTCCATATTTAAATAAGCTCTCATTTTGTTAAAATTGACCAAGTATTATTTTATGTAATCCAAGTTTGTTAAAAAATAAACTAATTTGACTTTTCATTTTTCTGCCCTTATACTTTTATTTAGATAAATAATGTTAGACTTATCGCTGACGGATTATGTGAGTATACACAGTGCGGTAAGTCGCTGCGGGTATATCATCCCCCAGTTTAGCCGACCGTCTGGGCTTAAGTAAAGGAGGATGCATATGTTAAACAACAAATGGATGCGTGCAGCAGTACCTGCACTTTTGATTCACTGTTCCATCGGTACGGTATATTGTTGGTCAACCTTTAAAGAGGCGATCGCCGAACAAATAGGTATGAGCACATTTGCTGTGGGATGGGCTTTTTCTTTGGCAATTTTCTTTTTGGGCATGTCCGCTGCTTTTGCCGGACGCCTTGTTGAACGTAATATTCACGCTTCTTCATTGATTTCCTGCTTATGTTTTACAGCCGGAATGATCGGAACCGGCGTATTTATTAAATTCACCACCGGTCCTCTTGCTTTAATCGGTATCTTTATATGTTACGGCTGTATCATGGGTATCGGTCTTGGAATAGGCTACCTTACACCCGTCAAGACATTGATGCTTTGGTTTCACAAGCAAAAAGGCCTTGCAACGGGCATTTCCATCATGGGATTCGGACTTGCAAAAGCCATTGCCACACCGATTATGGAAAAATTGCAGGCAAGCTTTGGCATAGCGGAAATGTTCTTTATTCTTGGAATTGTTTACTTTGCGGCAATGATGCTTGGTCACTTTCTTCTTAAGAAACCGGATGATTGGGTTGAACCTGTTGAAAGCAATTTGAAATTCAAAACAAAGAATATGTTCAGAAACAAGACATTTGTAGGCATTTGGCTTATGTTCTTCATTAACATTCATTGCGGCCTTGCTCTTATTACATACGAAAAGCAAATTTTGGGAACCGCTTTTGCAACAAGCATAGCTCTTACCACCGTAATATCCGTGGTACCGAGTATAACCGCTGCTTTCAATGCGGGCGGCAGAATCGGTTTTTCAACAATTTCGGATAAAATGAAGGACCGAAATACGGTCTATAAAATAATCTTTGCAAGCTCAATTATAATAACAGCTATTGCATTATTTACTTTCTCCATTTCCAACGGTGTAAAGGTTGCGGCTTTTGGCGGAATCGTAATCGCTCTGTTGATAATTGTTAACGCGGGCTACGGTGGCGGTTTTTCCACACTTCCGGCATTGCTTTCGTCGCGCTTCGGAATGGAAAGCATAAGTAAAATTCACGGACTTGCCTTATCTGCTTGGGCTGTTGCGGGCATCACCGGCAACAATATGTCGGAAATCATCCTTTCAAACACCGGCAGAACATACGATTACATATTAATTGCAACCCTAATAATGTACGTTGCGGCACTGATAATATCCATCAAAATGGTTGGCAGTAAACAAATCAGCAAATAACAAATTCCCACAATAAAATAAAGATGTCAGCAGCAAAGAAAATGCTTTGCGGTTGACATCTTTTATTATTTAATATCTCTCGGAAATTGCACCGTGGACGAATTGTTTGATTTCGTCCAGCACTATCTGTTTATCAACAATGTAGCCATCTTTGCCACCCAGTCTGTCCGAGTATATGGTTTTGAAGTTTTGAACGGGCGGTATTTCAAGGACCTCATTTACAAAATCTTTGTTAAATACGTACCTGTAGAGCTCGTCAATCCTTACAGGTTCAACGGCCATATTGATTTTGTTTATATTTTGCTTCAATGCCAGCTGTATATGCTCCCATAAATGAGACAGATTAAAGAATTGGTACAAGCCTCTGCTGTCGGTAAAATTCAGCGCACTGAAGCCGACTTCTTTAAAGATGTTTTTCAGTTCGCTTCGCTCCTCTTTTGTAAGCTTGCGACACTTTAAAAATCCCGCTTCGCTTTGAGTATAATACTCGCTGAGCTTTGCATCCTTAGCCAGCAATTCTCTGTATTTTTTTGAATTTAACACTTCCGGTATGTAATTAACCATATCATAGATAAAGTTCTTTTTAAGATTAATTCCGTAAAGTGCCGGAAGTCTCACTATTAAATGGTTATTAAATTCTTCCTCAACCCATTCTTCAAATTCAAGTCTGTTTTCTCCGTAAGGAAGAAGACCTCTTTTACTCATTTGAGTATTTTCATCAACATTAACCGATGATCTGTAAACATCGATTGTGGAAATAAGAACCAGCCTTTTGGGATTAATTTGCTTTATGTTATTCATGGCCGTGAATATATCAAAATAATCCTTTTCCGGAAAAACGTTTGCTATGAATTTCTCCGCCCTAAGGCCCGCAAAAAACAATATATCGGGTCTTGTGCCGTAAGCTGATTTTATATTCTTAGAGTTATATACCGCGTCGAATTTTCTTGAAGCCATGAGATTTGAGCCCACAAATCCCGTGTATCCAACCAATGCGCTTTTCATACCTGCCTCCTAACCTGCTATTTCACGCAGGTCTTTCAAAACTTTAGCTGTTTTTGCATCTGTTTCGTCAATAGTGTTGCCCGTTGCACCAATATAGAATTTAATCTTTGGTTCTGTACCCGAAGGGCGCACGCAACACCAAGCATTATCCGAAAGTTCGTAATACAAAACATCCGATTTAACAAGGTCGATTTTTGAAATTTCTCCGCTTTTCAAATCAAGCCTTTCGCTTGAATTGTAATCACGAATCGCCAATACATCAAAGTCACCCAATTTTGATGGTTTGCTAGCTCTCAAAGCTTTCATCATGGACTTGATCTTTTCGATACCGTCCATTCCCTTAATTGTTACGGATTCCAATGCTTCTCTGTAGCAGCCGTATTTCTCGTATAATTTAAGCATCTGATCCCAAAGTGTGAGACCTTGCTTTTTGTAGAATGCAGCCGCCTCGCAAAGCATCATTACAGCCGCAACCGCATCTTTGTCTCTTGCATATGTACCGATTAGGCAGCCATAGCTTTCTTCAAGACCGAATACGTACTCATTGCAACCCGTTTTTTCAAAATGAAGAATTCTCTCGCCTATGTATTTAAAGCCCGTAAGAACTTCAACGAGTTCAACACCATACTCTTTTGCGATGGCATCGGCCAAATTTGTGGTTACGATTGTTTTAACCAAAGCTCCGTTTTTTGGAAGAGTTCCTTTTGCTTTTCTTTGGCTCAAAATGTATTCGGCAATTATCATACCCGACATATTGCCCGTAAAGCTAACATATTCGCCTGTTTTCGTATCTTTTGCGTAAACACCCAAACGATCCGCATCCGGGTCTGTTGCAAGAACTACATCCGCATCTATTTCTTTTGCCTTTTTAAGAGCAAGCTCGAAGGCCTTTGGATCTTCAGGGTTAGGATAACCTACTGTCGGGAAGTTGCCGTCCGGCGTTGCCTGTTCTTCCACAACATTTACATTTTCAAAACCAAGTTCCGACAAAATCCTCTTAACCGGCATAAGTCCCGTGCCGTGAAGAGGTGTATAAACGATTTTAAGATTCTTGCACTCGTCTTTAAGCTCTTTTGCGTTTAAGCTTGCGGCTTTTACGGTTTCTATATATGCATCGTCGATTTCTTTATCAATATATTCAAGAAGCCCTTTATTCTTTGCTTCGGCTTCATCCATAGTCTTTGCATTGGAATAGTCGCCAACCGCATTAACTTCATCAATTACTTCTTTGTCTCTCGGGAAGGATACCTGTGCGCCGTCTTCCCAATAAGCCTTATAGCCGTTGTATTCCGGTGGGTTATGACTTGCTGTAATTACAACGCCGGCGATACATCCAAGCTTTCTTACGGCAAATGAAAGCTCCGGTGTCGGACGAAGGCTGGTAAATACATAAGCCTTAATGTTATTTGCCGCAAAAGTAAGAGCTGTCTCAAGAGCAAACTCGGGAGACATACGTCTTGAATCGTATGCTATTACCACTTTTGCATCCTTTTTTCCTTGTTTGTTAATGTAATTGGCAAGTCCTTGGCTTGCTTTTCTGACCGTATAGATATTAAGACGGTTTGTACCTGCCCCCAGCTGTCCGCGAAGTCCGCCGGTACCAAACTCAAGATCTTTGTAGAATCTTTCTTTTATTTCTTTATCATCCGTAAGAGCTTTAAGCTCGTTTCTTGTTGCTTCGTCAAAGAAAGAATTTTCACACCACTGCTTGTATTTTTCTAAGTATAATTCTCCCATCTTCCCATTCTCCTTTTTTAATCTAATAAAATCATCGAAAATGCGCCGCTTAGGCCTTTCGTGATTATATGCAAAAATATAAAGGTGCATGTTACCACGCACCTTTTATTTTATCATATTTATTTGCTTTTTACAAACGAATTGAAGTAGTGGAAAGACCATGCATTAAGCTGTTTTTCAAACTCTTTAAGGCCCATTTTTTCAGGCAAAGTTTCCTTGCCCGAAAACAGATTGGTTCCCAGTCCCAGCCTGTCTCCTTCTATATCCGCACCAAGGGATGCAAGAATCGTCGGATAAAGGTCGATTGTGGTAAATGTTCTGTTTTGCAATGCATCCGCATCCTTCAAAGCATCTTCGCAATTAATAAAGCAGTTATATACTCTTCTGTCTTCATATTCGATGCCCACGGTGTCGTAGTATTTACCCGCCATACTGATGTGGTCACCCACCAGCACAACAACCGTATCCTTATAGAAATCCTGCGCCTTAATCCACTCTACGAATTCCTTAACTTGTTTATCCGAGCATTTTATAACATTGGAATACTGCTCATCATACTCATTTTCGCATTTGTCACAAACATATCCTTCCGGATTGTGTGTATCCACGGTTAACATTGTAAAGTTAAAAGGTTTATCTTCTTTTGAAAGCTCTGTGATTTTATCCTTTGCGTATTTAAAAAGATATTCATCCTCAAAACCCCAGAAAACCATATAATCCTCAGGAATAAGTCCATCGACTTTTGCCTGATTGTAATCGCAGATTTCATAGTTGCCGTGAGTTTTGTAAAAAGCATCTCGACCGGAAAATTTTGCCTGAGAGCCGCACATAAACATCTGGTTATAACCTTCATCGGCAAGTATATCACCGATTGCGGTAACTCTTTCCATGGTTTTGCTGTCTTTGGTCATAACAATATCATGCCAGTTTGGCATACCGTAAGGAATTCCCGTTGATGAAGACATCATGGCTCCGTAGGTAAAAGCCGTGCCCGGAATGGAATAAAATCCTCCAAGACCCTCAGCCTTGTCGGAAAAGCTTATATTTTCTCCCGCGTAGTCCGTTAAGTTCGGAATCAAGTTATCTTTGCTTTTTCCGCCGTTTTCTTCATCTGCCAAAGAAGTCTCCATGGATTCCAAATAAATGAGAATAAGATTTTTCTTTTCTCCCTCTTTCGGAAATGTTATGTTAACCTCTTCCGGATCCACGTAATTATCTTGATATATTGTCCTCGGTGTTAATGCTTCACCAATGGATTTAAAAACATCAAGTTTTGCATTGGCATATAATATTCCCGCAAATATAAGTGCAATCTCGCCTATATAAATAATCATATAGTGTTTGTATTTTAAAAACTTTCTGCCCCAAATCGTTATAAACAAATATACTGCTATAACAACAATAACCGGTGGCCAAAAAGCGTGAAACATAAAGTCGTTTGAAAACTCCGGATTTGAGCCGCCGATAGGAAGTGTCATTTGATAAAACATGGTAGTAAAAGACACATGTCCAAAACTTTCCACACTCCACTTACAACTTGTAAAAAGCAAAAGACCAATCAACAAAAAGCCGGCCGGTTTTACCCCCAGCCAAAACCTGTTCGGTGCTTTTTTTTCTTTCTTTTTTTTCTTTGGTTTTACCGTCTCTTCTTTCACTTCTTCCGTTTCTTCACCTAATGCAGACATTTACTGCCTCCCAAACTTTAATTCTTTAAAAATAAATGCATAAAATCCTCCGACCCTTTACGGTCGGAGGATGATTATTATTAAACAAAGTTTTTTATCTGTATACTCCCGAGTCCGCAGATATTTCCTCACTGATTCTTTGAAGAGCCTGAGTACACTGATATGTTTCAAGTCCGAACAAATACTGATGCATAAGCTCTGCATTGTATTCAAGGTCTTTTGGCACAACATTGTTGTCCTTTTCAACCGGAAAGCCCATCGTTTCTCCAAAGCTTATATCGAGAGCCATTGCCAATACATCTACCGCTTCATCAGTTGTCATTGACGATACAATAAACTTATCCGAATCGGTATTCTGTTCCATTACTGCCTGGGCAACACCGGTAATTCCCGACACTCCGCCCGACTTAACGGTAGACATCAAAGTCTGCAAAACATACCTTTGACGAGCTGTTCTTCCGTAGTCATAGTTAAACTCTTCACCGGTTACTTTATCAACAAATGTGGAATAACGATTTCTGCAATAAGCGGTTACATAAACACCTGACATATTTACCGTTTGAACACCCGAACCGTCAGGAGCATATGACATATCCGGAATATCGCCCTGTGTGTCATTTTCATCCAGGCCTTTTAAGTCCCTGATTTCTCTTAAGTAAAAATTAATCTGATCGATTTCGTCATCATCTACCGTAAGAACCAATCCGCCTGCTGCATCAACGATTTTTTCTATTCCGCCGAAGTTAACGGTTACATAGTCTGTAATATTCAAATCCCAGTTGGTATTTAACATATTAACGGCCAATAACGGACCGCCTCTGAAATACGCGGAGTTGGCCTTATCATAAAAGACTTCGCCGGTATCACATACCATTTTAAGATATGTATCTCTGAATACCGATGCCATCTTTGTTTCGCCTGTTTTATTGTTGATACTCATTATCATAATGGTATCCGAATGAGTTGCCTTCCCGAGAGTTTGCGAATCCCTTGAATCGACACCGAAAAGCGCAATGTTGGTATAATCCGAAGAAATATTCAAGCCATCGTTTATTTCCACAGCATCGCTATCAAAGTCTCTGTCCCAGACATTTGCTTCGTACAAATCCTGAATCTGGCTTTTAATAAAGGACTTGCCGAGACTCGTTCCGGCTACCGCTTTGGCAAATTTTGTTTTCATTCCGGGAACAAACATAACAATCATTGCAAATACGGCAACTGCCGCAACAATGGAAATTATTATTCCAAGGACTATTTTTCTCTTTTTCTTACGTTTTCTTTTTAATGCTTCACGTTTGGCGTTCCTTCTTGCCTGAGATTTTCTTTGTCTTCTTTCTTCTTCGGCATTGATATCATCCCAGTCATCGGATTTGCTGCTTTCGTAGTAATCATCTTCACGTTCTTTTTCACGTGCTGCCTTACGTTCTGCTTCAAGACGTTTTTTCTTTTCGGCGCGTCTGATTGCTCTAAGCTCTTCTTCTTGAGCAGCAAGACGTTCCTCTTCTTCAAGTCTTTTCTTTTTCGCAGCTTTCTTTCGTGCTCTTAATTCTTCTTCTTCTCTGGCACGACGTTCTTCTTCCAAACGTCTTTTCTTTTCGGCGCGTTTTCTGGCTCTTATTTCTTCTTCAGACAATTCGCGCTTCTTTTTTTGTCCGCCCCCGGAAGCTTTTTTCTTAGCTTCCTGAGCTCTGATTCTACGAAGCTTAATAAGCTCCATTTCCTCTTCTGTTAATTCAAACCTATCTTTCGACATAAAAACACTCCGATCTGCACCTGCTAAAATGCAGACAGTTTTTTATTGTTCATACATACTCATATAATTTACGGTGTTGTGTTGCCATCCACCGTAGTTGTTTCTTCGGACGAAGTGGTTTCTTCAGCCGTCGTGGTTTCCTCCTTCGACGTTGTTTCTTCCGCTTTATCCGTCGACTCCTCCGTCACATTCTCGGTCGTGGTCGTCTCTTGCGTAGTCGTGGTTTCTATCGGAGCTTCCGTCTCTCCTTCGCCTTCATAATGACTTGAGGCAGTATAACTTTCCATCTTCGCACTCAAATCCTTAAGCACCGTAGACGGCGTATATTTATATTCCGTAAAGAGATAAGCATGCAATTCTTTCGCTGTGGAAAGAAGGGTATTACATGCAAGAGATGCACCGCCGTTTGGAAGGGTATATGAAATATACTCTGCAGGGAAGCCTTGACCACCGTCAAATTGAACTTCCATCATAAGCGGAACAAGATTTATCATCTCTTTAAGTGTAAGACTTGATTTCATAAATGTATTTTCTTCGGTGTTCTGTTTTATCAAATCCTTCATTGTGGAAATAAGATCCGAAACGCCCATGCCTTTTGCTTTTTCAATAAGCTTGCTGATAACAAGTCTTTGACGCGCTGTACGTCCGAAGTCGTTGTTAACCTGTGTTCCGTCTTCACCGTAGAACATTACATATCTTATTCGGCAATATGAAACCGCCTGAGCACCGTTCAAATGTGTTGGGCCTGCGCCGGAAACCATCTGAACACTCGCACCCGTCCAATCGTTCAAGTCAAGCAAATAGTCATTTAACCAATAAACTTCTTCATCGGTAAGAGTTACATCAACACCACCGAATGCATCAATAACATTTACAAGACCCGACCAGTTGATTGTTATATAATCTTTGATATTCAAATCAAAGTTTTTGTTCAACATATTGATTGCAGCCGTAGGACCGCCGTAAGCATAAACATCCGTAGCTTTTGCAAATGATGTTCCGCCGCCCTCGGTATCAAACTCAACCATTGTATCACGATAAATCGATGCAATCTTAACTTCTTTTGTTTCATTGTTGATACTGAGAATCATGATTGTATCACTGTTATTGTTGCGCGATGCGTCATCACCGTTTCTGGAATCCACACCAAAAAGAGCAATGTTTGTAAAGTCGCCTTCAAGCTCAACATTTACATTTATATCGTCTTCGTTGAAATCCTTGTCCAAAAGATACTTATCGTAATCGTCGCCCAAAATACAAGCAGCCAAGCTTTGTCCGAAAGCACATCCCGACATGGTCTTGATAAATTTCATTTTGGAGTTTTCGCCATATACAAGCCAAATACCCAATATAAGGCAAAGAATTGCAAATATTTCAACGGCAAGCAAAACAATCTTTGTGACTTTTTTTCTCCAAAGTCTTACAAAGAAGTTATCTTTGGAATCTTCTCTTTCCCAAAAAGCCTTCTTTTCGTCGTCAAAGTCGTCATCGAAATCATCGTCAAAATCATCATCGAATTTTGAATCATCAAATTCATCAAAATCGTCAAATTTCAACTTATCATCTTTATCTCTTCTCAATTTAGTATCCCCTTTGAACTTATAGTCCTTCAGCTACATCTACAAGATAATGACCGTATGCGGTCTTCATAAGCGGCTGGGCAAGCTTAAGAAGCTGATCCTTATCGATAAAGCCTCTCTTATAAGCTATTTCTTCAATACAGGAGATGTAAAGTCCCTGTCTTTTCTGGAATGTTGCAACAAAGTTCGCCGCATCTATTAACATGTCATGGTTTCCCGTATCAAGCCAAGCAAAGCCACGGCCCAATGTTTCAACCATCAAATCTCCGCGTTTTAAATATTCGTTGTTAACGGATGTTATTTCGATTTCGCCCCTTGCGGAAGGTTTAACGTTTTTTGCAATCTCAACAACATCATTGTCATAAAAATAAAGTCCCGGAACCGCATAGTTTGATTTTGGATTAGCCGGTTTTTCCTCGATAGACAAGGCTTTTCCCTTTTCATCAAACTCAACTACGCCGTATTCGCGCGGATCTTTAACATAATATCCGAAAATTGTGGCTCCTTTTTCTCTTTCGGCAGCTCTGAGCAAAACTTGCGAAAAGCTTTGGCCGTAGAAAATATTGTCTCCCAAAACAAGTGCCACATTATCGTTTCCGATAAATTTTTCGCCTACTATAAATGCATCCGCAAGACCTCTCGGACTTTCCTGAATTGCATATTCAAATCTCATACCCAGCTGTTCACCCGAACCGAAAAGTTCTTTAAACACGGGTAAATCTCTCGGTGTTGATATAATAAGTACCTCTCTTATGTTTGCAAGCATAAGTGTTGAAAGAGGATAGTAAATCATCGGTTTGTCATATACAGGCATAATCTGCTTTGAGATTGCCTTTGTAAGTGGGTATAATCTTGTACCCGAACCACCTGCTAAAATAATACCTTTCATGCCTTAAATCCTTTCATATATTCAGCAATTGCGTCTTTCCAATCGGCAAATCTGAAATCTGTATTTTTATTGAAGTTCTCGTTTTCGAGAACGGAATACGCCGGTCTTGCAGCCGCCGTAGGATAATCTTTTGTCAAAATGTAATTAACTTTTGTGCTTTTGTTTGCAAGTCGGAAAATCTCGCTTGTAAAGTCTGCCCAACTGCATACTCCTTCGCATGTACCATGGTAAATGCCGTATTTTTCCGTATTTACAATATATTTGATTGCTCTTGCAAGCTCCATTGCACTTGTAGGTGATCCGAGCTGATCGCTTACCACATTTACTTCCGCATGATCTTCGGACAAACGCATCATTGTCTTTACAAAGTTTTTACCATCGCCGTACAACCAAGCGGTTCTTATAATAAAATATTTATCACAATTTTCTTTAACAAAGTTTTCTCCCGCAAGCTTTGTTCTTCCGTATGCGCTTATTGGATCCGGTTTGTCGCTTTCAACATAAGGCTTTGTCGCATCGCCTTTGAAAACGTAATCCGTTGAAATATGAACAAGTTTTGCGTTGTATTTTTTTGCTGCAACAGCGAGATTTTTTGGTCCCAAGGCATTTATTGTATAAGCCTTGTCTTCCTCCGATTCGCAATTGTCAACAGCCGTATATGCCGCACAATTTATAACCGCATCCGGTTTCTGCTCCGAAAACATTTTATCAACAGCTTCGGCATCTGTAATGTCCAATGAAAGTTCTGTGCCGAAATCCGTATTTATAAGGCTTACATTTTCGCCTTTGTAGACTTCGTTAATAGCACGGCCAAGCTGACCGTTACATCCGGTAACCAATATTTTCATCAGTTTTTAACTCCTCTGCATGCCCAAAATTTATTTACGATAAAGTTGAAAGGAACCGTTATAAACAAGTTAATTATAGGACCCACATAACTCGATACGTGAATAACGTCAATCCACACATATAACATTACGTTGTTTATAATGAGGCCCGAAAGGCCGTAAGTAACAAATGTTCTGAGCAAAACTCTCCATTTGTTTCTTTTTTCCCCTTCTTCCGGTTCGAATACATATCTGTAATTCCAGAAAAACGCACTTAAAACGTTAGCAATAAAGCCAAGAGCGTTTGCCAAAATGTAATGATCGCGACCACCGATTAACAAACACAATGCGTAAACCACGTAATATGCTATTGTATTAAACAAACCCGCCATGCCAAACTTGAAAAATTGCACAACCTTGGCAAGCGTCGGTGCTGTTAGTTCTACATGAAATGCCCTTAATACCTTGTCCGTTGCCGCTGTGATATTCTTATCAAAGGCAAGCCAGTATTTATTAACAACTTTCATATGTCTCTCCTTGGATAAGGCAAATGCCAATCCACTCCAAATATACCTAATACTCTATATTTCGCTTTCATGCTTCTATATAAATTGACATAATTTAATACAGCATAAAAACGAATGCCGATTTATTATTTTACCACATTTCAAGTAAATCTTACAATAGCTAAAAAAAGCCCTGTTTTAGCCACTTTAACGATTCTGCTTTAATTTACTGAAAATTTTTGAACATTTTGTTTTGACAAAATAAGCCATCTTGCCATATCTCAAAGATTTTGAAATATCCTTGTTTTTAAATGCGCTCACTATTTTTTCAAGCTTTGGATTGTCGCTGTTCATATAGTTTGACAATTTGCAAAAAAGAGGAGATTCAAAAACATTCTCCAGCCATTTTCTTTGCCCCGAAGCGTCCATACCGCTTCTTTTATCGCAATTTCTTGAGATTGCGGAAAGCAGATATCTTGCATAAATCAAACTTATGTCGTTTACCGACTTCTCATCGTTTACATCCAACTCTTTCAAACTTTCAAGAAGAACTTTAACTCTTCTTTCGTGAAGTATGAAATAATCTTTTCTGAAAAGGGCCGTAACGCTGTTAGTATTTCTGATATTGTATTTATAAGGGTAGCCCTCGATTATCTCCAAAGAAGATATTTTCTTGTAAAAATCCACATTAAACAAGAAATCTTCTATCATATTTACATTTTCAAAGCTTAAATTTGCTTCGCTTATTATGCTTCTTTTGTAGGCCTTGTTCCAAGGATAGCCAAGCATTGTTTTTCTCTCCAAAGGAAGAAGCATTTTTCTTATCTTTTCCCTATCCGGCACAAAACACGGATCCATTGAAATATCCACGCAATTTATAAGCTTGTCGCCTTTATAATATCTTTCGCTGTGTCCGTATATAATCAAGTCCGCCCCGTTTTTTTCAATAGCTTCATTAAGCCTTAAAAGCAAATCCTTTTCAATATCATCATCGCAGTCAAAAAATAACACATATTCGCCCTTTACATGCTTTAAGCCTTCGTTTCTTGTAAGGGCGGGACCGGAATTCTCATCCTTAAATACAATTGTTAGCCTTTTGTCTTTTCCTTCGTAAGATTTAAGCAAAGCGGCCGTATCATCCGTGGATTTGTCGTCTACCGCAATTATTTCAAAATCTTCAAAGCCTTGGTCAAGCACCTTGTCAATCATGTTAAGAGCAAGCTTTCCTGCATTATATACGGGAATTACAATACTGAATCTCATCTTAATCAAGCTCCTTATTTGCAAGTTCCAATGCCTGTTTTATAACAACGTGCATATCAAGATATTTGTACAGACCCAGCCTTCCGCCAAAAATCACCTTGTTATCGGAGTCCGCAAGTTCTTTGTATTTATTGTAAATCTCTTCGTTTTTTGAATTATTAATGGGATAATATCCCTCCATGCCTTTTTTCCAAGCCACGGGATACTCTCTTGTTATGACGGTTTTGTCCCCTGTTCCAAATTCAAAATGCTTATGCTCGATTATTCTGGTAAAAGGCGTCTCAAAGTCGGTATAGTTAACCACCGCATTTCCTTGATAGTTGTCTTCATCCAAGATTTCCGTCTCAAATCTTAAACTTCTGTATTCCAATTCGCCGAATTTGTAGTCGAAATATTCATCAATCATGCCGGTAAATATGACTTTATCCGCCATATTAAGGAATTCTTCTTTGTTTTCAAAGAAATCCGTTTCAAGCCTAACTTCGGCCTTTTCAAGCATTTTTTCGATAATTTTTGTATAGCCTCCCATAGGAATGCCCTGATATCTGTCGTTAAAATAATTGTTATCGTATGTAAAACGAACAGGCAACCTTTTGATAATAAAGCTCGGAAGCTCGTTGCAAGGTCTGCCCCATTGTTTTCTTGTATAACCTTCCACAAGCTTTTCGTAAATATCTTTTCCCACCAAAGAAATAGCCTGTTCTTCCAGGTTTTTAGGCTCTTTGATTCCCGCCTCTTTAACCTGTTTTGCTATTTTTTCCTTTGCCTGCTTTGGCGTAATAACTCCCCAAAGCTTGTTGAAAGTATTCATATTGAAAGGTAAATTGTAAAGTTCATCAACGAAACGGGCCACGGGTGAGTTTACATAATTATTAAATTCCGCAAATTTATTGATATATTCCCATATTTCCTTATCGGAAGTATGAAAAATATGCGCGCCGTATTCATGAACGTTTATGCCGCATATTTCCTTTGTATAAACATTTCCGCCTATGTGATTTCTTTTTTCGATGACAAGGCATTTTTTCCCGCGTTTTGTTGCTTCATGCGCAAAAACCGCCCCGTAAAGACCGGCTCCAACTATAAGATAATCGTACATTTTTCCCTCTTAAAAACTCTTTTTGTATTTTTTCTTGAAAAGCTTTGCCCCCAGAAAAGCAAAGGCTTTTTTTATTATTTTTTCACCTTCGAGATTAACAACCTTGACTTCTTTGCATTTATAATCATTCTTCTCTATCCAAACATTAAGAAGAATCTCGCTGACACGTCCGAAAAGGCGTTTTTGAAAATCCGTATAATCCGAAATATCTATACGTCTTTCCAACTCGTAAAGAATATCAAACAACCATTTGCAATATTCGTCCGACATTTCCTTTTTCATAATAAACATGTTGAACATATGCGCTTTTTTTGCTTTAACCACATTGTCAAAGCTAAGTACGTCCACAGGATATTTTTCAAGAATAATTTCTCTTGTAAGGTCCAAGTCCTTTGCGTTTAAGGTATTGGCATAATGAGAATAAATCGTCTCAATCATGTAATTTCGTGCCTTGGGAACAATAATATCACTGTCTTTCAAAAGCGATGCAATATCATCTTCTCCCAATATCATGGCAGATTTTTTCTTGCCCTTTGAATCCGTGTAGTCAAATCTGCTTGTTCCCTTAAAATATCTTCTGTAATGCACCAAACCCAAATAATCGCAATCCAAGTTTTTCCATGCCCAGTAAATACCGGTCAATTCGCAAAATTGAGGATTCTTATTTGATATATTATCTCCCGTGTTATCTCCTTCAAATCCGATGGGATTTTTTCCTTCGCATCCCACATGAAGGGGAAGATAACAGTCTTCTTTAGGCACATCATATTTTTTGTGCGCCGCAATCAGTATTTTAACTTTCATTTTTTCCTCTTTTTTTCACAATATTCGCCATAAATTATACCATATTGACATTTAATGTTCAATTGACAAACACCCCCAAAAAAAGTACACTTATAGCATGATTTATATCATTGTGGGGAAGCTTTATGTATAGTAGAAAATCTATAACAAAGCAGAATGTTGTTTTGCTTTTGCTGGACTGTATATCCATTTTTATCAGTCTCAACATTTCTGTTTTTATCAGATATAAAATAAACAGTACCGACTATTATTATGCAAGTATGCATTACAGTGACATCTACGGATTGTTGCTTATTTTTGGTTTTTCTTATTTTCTTCAGGTGGTTATTTTCAACCTAAACTTAAATTTCAGAAACAACGGGATTTTAAAAGAATTTCTTGTAGCGGTTAAAATAAACATTTTCCTCGCTGTCTTGGCAACATTCCTTATGTATATATTGCGTGTTATAAGACTTGATTTCTCCCGTGGTATCTTTGTTATTTTCTTGATTATAAACTGTCTCATAACCTTTGCTTTGCACAGACTTTATTACAATTCTTTGAAAGCCTCCGCAACCAAAGGCTACAACAGACGCCAGCTGGTTTTGATCACCAATATGGAAAAAGTCGATTATCTCATTTACGAAGCTTTTTCCGAAGAACAGCTGGAATACAAAGTCTGTGCCATTGCTCTTTTGGACAGAGACAATTATCTGGATGTAAAAAAAGTTGACGGTATACCGATTATAGATGCTCAGACGGAACTTATTCCGTATTGTATTTCCCAGGTTGTGGACGAAGTATTTATAAAGGTTCCCGACTATCAATTGGGTGAGATTAACAACAGCATCAATCAAATTGTTTCCATGGGTATTACCATCCACGTAAACGTAGACTTGTTTGAGAATGATTTGGCAGCTCAAAAAACCATAACTTCCATCGGTAACGTATTTGCCGTAACATTTGCCAACAATTTTATGACTTTCAGGCAACGTTTTGCCAAGCGTCTTTTGGATATAGTGGGCGGCCTTGTAGGCTCTGCCATTGCTCTGGTTTTAACGGTGATTTTCGGTCCTTTGATTTTTATCGAATCGCCGGGTCCGATTTTCTTTAAGCAACAAAGAGTAGGCAGAAACGGGCGTTTCTTTAACATATATAAATTCCGTTCCATGTATCCGGATGCGGAGGCAAGAAAAGCCGAGCTTATGGAAAAAAACGACATGCAAGGTTTTATGTTTAAAATGGAAAACGATCCGAGAATAACAAAGATCGGTAAATTCTTAAGAAAAACAAGTTTGGATGAGTTCCCTCAATTCTTTAATGTTCTTAAAGGCGATATGAGTCTTGTGGGAACAAGGCCACCGACGGTAGACGAATACGAACACTACGAAAGTCACCACAAAATGCGCTTATCCGCAAAGCCGGGCCTTACCGGTATGTGGCAAGTAAGCGGACGAAGCCGCATCACAGACTTCGAAGATGTTGTAAAACTTGATGTTTGGTACATAAACAATTACACTCTCGGACTTGATATCAAAATAATATTCAAAACAATCGGAGCGGTGCTACACCGCGACGGTGCGGAATAGCATTCAAAGACTAAAAAAAGATGACTTTGGGGCTCGCCCCTAAAGACATCTTTTTTATTAGTCGAAACCACAGTTAGATTAACGGAGTGGTTGCCGCTTGCGTGTGGACTTTTACAAAATTCGCCGGTCGTTTAAACTACTTGGCTAATCTGTTAAGGCCGCTGAATAATGCTCTGATTGATGCTCGTGTGATGTTTGAGCTTGTGCCGACGCCGAATGTTGAACGTCCGCTCTTTACATCCATTACATGGACATAAGCTGCTGCACGTGCGTGAGCACCTTCGCTTAAAGCATGCTCGGAATAATCAAGCACGATTACATCAAGACCGAGTTTTTGTTTAAGACAAGTTCTGACAGCGTCGATAGGACCGTTACCGATTCCTTCGGCCACCGTAGCTTCGCCTCTGTATTTGAAAGTAAGTACTGCTTTTGTCTCATCATTATCCATATCAGTAACCTGAAGCTTTGTAAATTCGTATGGATATTCGCGATCTGTCTTGGCAGTCAAGTACTCTGTCTTGAACTTCTCCATGATGGTTTCAGGTGATACCTCGCCTTGTTTTTCGGCAATTTTCTGGATAACATCGGCAAATTCTTTGTGCATTGCCTTAGGAAGCTTGTAACCGTAGTATTCTTCCATAACAAAGGCAACACCGCCTTTTCCCGACTGACTGTTAATACGAACGATAGGCTCGTATTCGCGTCCCACATCTGCAGGATCGATTGGAAGATAAGGAACTTCCCAATACTGCCCGCCGCGGTCTTTCATAGCTTTTGTGCCCTTGTTGATAGCATCTTGATGAGAACCTGAGAATGCTGTAAATACAAGTTTTCCGGCATATGGATGTCTGAGACCTACTTGCATTTTGCAACATCTTTCGTATATATCAATTGATTCATTAATATTTTCAAGATTAAGTCCCGGATTAACTCCGTGTGTAAACATATTGTAGGCAACATTTAAAATATCAACATTACCTGTTCTTTCGCCGTTTCCGAAAAGCGTTCCTTCAACTCTGTCGGCTCCTGCCATTAAGGCAAGTTCCGTAGCGGCAACGCCCGTTCCGCGGTCATTGTGCGGATGAACGCTTATTACAACTTTATCTCTGTCTTTAAAATGAGTATGCATCCATTCTATTTGGTCAGCATATACATTCGGTGTATCCATTTCCACTGTTGCCGGAAGGTTGAAAATAATAGGATTTTCAACCGTTGCAGGCCAATGGTCCTGAACAGCCGTGCATATCTCAAGAGCAAATTCCATTTCGGTACCCGTAAAACTTTCCGGAGAATATTCCAATTGAATTCTTCCCGGAAAATCTTTTGCGTATTTCTTTACAAGTTCCGTACCCTCAACGGCAATTGCTATAATTTCTTCTTTTGATGCGTTAAAAACAACATCTCTTTGAAGAACCGAGGTTGAGTTGTATATGTGCACAATAACATTTTTGATACCCTCAATAGCCTCAAATGTACGTTTAATCAAATGCTCTCTGCACTGCACAAGCACCTGAACCGTAACATCATCGGGAATCAAATCTCTGTCAACCAATTCCCTTAGGAAATCATACTCGATTTGTGATGCCGAAGGGAAACCTATTTCTATTTCTTTGAATCCAAGTTTTACAAGGTAATTGAAAAACTCTATTTTCTCTTCGACAACCATTGGTTCAATAAGTGCCTGATTTCCGTCACGTAGATCTACGCTACACCAAATAGGGGCTTTTTCGATTACTTTGTTGGGCCATGTCCTATTAGGCAGAGTAATCGTATTAAATCTACGATATCTCTTGTAATTTAACATCTTATTTCCTCCTTAGTTGTATAATGTTGTCGATTATGATGTCTACTTGTAACCGTTAGGATTCTTGCTTTGCCATCTCCATAGGTCTTCGCACATTTTGTCAATGCCAAACTTGGCTTCCCATCCAAGTTCTTTCTTTGCCAATGACGCATCTGCGTAGCAAACATCGATATCGCCCGGTCTTCTCGGGGCGATTTTGTAAGGCACGTCTTTACCGCATGCCTTTGAAAAGTTTTCAATTATTTCCAAAACACTATAGCCATTACCCGTTCCGAGATTGTAGACTTTGCGTCCCGGATTTTCTTTAAGCTTTTCAACAGCTCTTATATGTCCGACAGCCAAGTCAACAACATGGATGTAATCTCTTACTCCCGTTCCGTCTTTTGTCTCATAGTCATTACCCCAAACATTTACGAATGGAAGCTGACCGATTGCAACTTTTGAAACATAAGGTAAAAGATTGTTAGGGATACCATTGGGATCTTCACCGATAAGTCCGCTTTCATGGGCTCCTATCGGATTGAAATATCTAAGAAGAATAACATTCCATTCATTATCAGCAGTGTGAATATCCGTAAGAATGTTTTCTATCATTAGCTTTGTTGCCCCGTAAGGGTTTGTTGTGGAAAGAGGAAAGTCCTCTTTTATAGGGACTGTTTTCGGCTTTCCGTAAACTGTTGCGGAAGAAGAAAATACAATGTTTTTAACCCCTGCTTTTCTCATTTCGTCACACATAATAACCGTGCCCGCAACATTGTTGAAATAGTATTCGATGGGTTTTTCGCAAGATTCGCCCACAGCCTTAAGGCCCGCAAAATGAATAACCGCATCTATTTTATGTTCCGAAAAAATCTTTTTAAATGCATCTCTGTCGGTAATATCCGCTTTATAAAATGTAAGATCTTTTCCTGTTATTTGTTTAACTCTGTTTAATGATTCTTCGCTGGAATTACAAAGATTGTCCATTACAACAACTTCGTATCCGTTATTTAAAAGTTCAACGCATGTATGGCTTCCGATATAACCCGAGCCACCAGTAACCAATATTTTCATTATTATCTCCTAACTACTCTTTATCTCCCGAATCGGCATCGTTGGAAACAACAACCGTTGCCGTATTTTCGGAAGCCGTAACTCCCGTCGGAAGCTTCATGTAAATGGTATATTCGCTTGTTCCTATGGTTGCCTTGGAAAGATCAACATAGGCTTCAAGAGATGATGCCGTAAGCTTTTCGATTACCGATAAAGCACCGCTTATCTCAATGGTTACATCCCCCTTAACCGTGGCATAGTAACCCGATGGAAGGTTTTGTATCGCTATACTTGTGGAATCAAGCATAACCTTCTTTGTAGTCGATTTATCTATGGTTGCCGTAACCGTTACCACCGATTGACTTTCATCATAAAGAGAAACACCATTCGGCAAAAGTTCGGCAACATTTATGGCCGTTACGACATTTTCCGTGGCACCGTCAATATTAATCGCTCCAAGATCGATTTGGCTTATTCCCGCTATATCATCCGGCGCGCCCTTAATCTTGATTGTTTCCTGAGATAAAGTAATTCCGCCGAAGGAATATGAATCAGCTACCGTTCCCGTGGCGGTGGCAACCAATTTAACATCCTTACTTTGTACCAATCCCGCGGAAACATTTACCGTATCCACATCGGTATAAACCGAACTTGATTTTTCCACAACATTACCGCTGTAATCAATAATTATCGGTTCAACAACCGTATTTAAATCAGCCGAAGCATCCGCTACATCTATTTTCAAAACCACGCCGTGAATGCTCTTAAGTATTTCCGATGGAGCATAAACCGTTATTTTTTCCGGATCGAAAATTATGGAGCTGGTTTCAAAGCCTTCAGCAGGTGTTCCCACAAATTCCGGAACAGGTGTGAATACTCTGCTTTCAATTGAATCCAAAGCTATCGTCACCTGTGATTTTGTTTCCAAATCCACAAGGCTCTTATATTCCGAATATTCATCGGAAAGTTCCACGGAAACATCAACCGTACCCGTTACGGAAACAGCCGAAAAATCCGCAGTAGCAACAAAGGCTGATGGTTTCATCACCCTATATACCGTAGAACGAGAGCCGGTTATGGTAACACTGGCCGTGGAGCCCGATACGATTGTATAAACTTGTGTGCCGTCAAGCACTGCCTCTTCATTAGTTATAGTTATCGGAATGCCGTCAACCGTCTTTGTAACGGTAGGATCCGTGATGTTAACAACTACAGCCCAAATAATGAAAGCGAGTACTACGGCAATTATCTTAAATTTAAGATTATTTAGCAGTATCTTTTTCATTTTTCTTTTTTCCCTTCCAGAACTTGAACTTCTTTACATCGATTCCTTTTTTCTGAATGTATGTCAGCTTATTTCTGAGTCCTTCGGAATCCAGATTTCTGAAGATTGCTCCTCCCACCGCAACGCTTATGGCGCCGGTTTCTTCGGATACGATTATTATGAAGGCATCGGAGGCTTCGGAAAGTCCCACCGCAGCTCTGTGCCTTGTTCCCAATTCTTTACTGAGTTCCATATTATCCGAAAGCGGAAGATAGCATGTTGCGGAAATAATTCTGTCTCCGCGTATAATAACAGCACCGTCATGAAGCGGCGTGTTTTTCTCGAATGTGTTAATAAGAAGTTGGCTGCTGACCACAGCATCCATGGTGATTCCCGTTCGAATATATTCGTCAAGATCGTTTTTCTGCTCTATTACAATGAGTGCACCGGTTTTAAACCTTGACATTTCGTTACAGGCTTTAACAATATCATTTAAAGTTTTATCCGTGAAATTACCGATTCCCTGGCTGCTGTCTTGGGTCGTAAAAAGCGATGCAAAGAAATTTCTTCTTCCAAGCTGTTCAAGAGCTCTTCTAAGCTCAGGCTGAAAGACGATAAACAAGGCTATAACGCCGACGCTTAAGGCTTTACTTGCAATCCAGACAATGGTATTGAGATTGAAAAGCATTGCAATAAGGATAAAAATTAAGATAACCGCAATGCCTTTAAAGAGAACCCATGCACGGGTTTTTTTGAACCAAATAATAATCTCGTAAAGAAGAAAAGCGATAATAATGATTTCGATTACATCGGAAACACCTACGCGCAAATATTGAACATACTCACTGAAAAATGTTCCGATTGAATCTACAATAGTCATTCTTACGCCTCCTTCCCATAAAGATTGTTATTTAAAATTATTTACTGCTTTTTCTGTTGATTTTTTTTACGCTGACTTTTTCCTTTGCGATAGAATGCTTAGGAACCGCCTTTACGTAGTAATAATAATCATCATCCTCAAATTGAGTATTGATGGTTTTGCTGTAATCAAGCGGCAATACAGCCATTTGAATAATATAAGCCAAAAGCAAGGAAATAATGGAACCGGCTATCATAAATACTATTGATATAAGGTTTGCATTTCCTATTGCGATAAATCCGACAAGAAGGGCAACTACATTGATTGCCGCACCCACCAATACAGCCTTTGATGGTGCATTTTTGCTTGTGGATCTTCTTATATAGTACTCGATTATGATTACCGCAGCGAATACTACCATAACCAACAAGCTTTCTTTGTTGGCAAACACAGATTTAACGGCAAGGCTTGCCGAATCCGAACCTCCGCCGGAAGCTGCCGCCGTCAAATGAATAATGTAGTAAATCGCAACACCGAATATTGTCGGTAAAATTGTGATAGGTGTTGCCACAACGCCCAAAACAAGCGGTACCACAAAAGGAATTTTTATAAAGAATAAAATCGGCAAAAGAATAACCACAAATGCATATTTAGGTGCAAATCTGAAGTAAATGAAATACATTACCAAAAGAAGCGCCAATGCTACAAGTGCGACTTCGGCCGAAAATGAATACAAATGGCCAAGCAAAACAACAATGAGTACAAGCACATCTATATTCTTTGGCAAGAATGCACAAACGGCTCCGATAACAACCATAACTATAGGATTTGCGAGTATGTGGTTGTTGCCCATGCTTATTCCCATAATAAGAACGCCCACAAAACATAATACAAATTTTATAAGGGGTTTCATTACCTTTTCGTTTGTTTCGAAAAGGCGGAGAATATTCCCTTTAATCTCCAATATTTTATCCATGTTTAAGATTCCTCCCAGAGTTTATCAAACTGTAAAAACATCGTCATCCTCTATTTCGGATTCGGATTTGTAGTAATTGTTTAATTTTTTAAGGTTTGCGCTGTATTCCGCAGATGACTGTCTGCATTTTATATATTTTTTTCCGTAGAAAGTATAAGAAAACATAAAGAACACAAACAAAAGCGCAATATAAACAACCACAAGAATAACAGCGATTGATGTGAAATTCATATCTGCAATGTCCGTTACCATTGTTTCCATTTTTAAAATTGCGAAAATGAAAATCATGAATATATATGCAAGTGTTACACAGATTTCCGTCCAAATGATTTTTCTGGCAAGATAATCATGTTTGAAAAATTTTGAAGCTTCGATAGCCTCTTTTCCTTCGGGACTATCAGCATACATAGCCATTTTAGTCATTAATTTTATCTTATCTTCGTTTAACATTTTGACTCCCATATTGTCATTAGTATTCAAAAATCCATTCTTTATACTAACATAGAAATACTTTATTATCAAGGGATATAAAAAGAATAGACAACAAATACCCCGATTTGTTGTCTAAATTTTTTTAGTAATTTATTTTCAACCGAAATCAAAATTAATAAGTCCCACAATAAGCACTATAGCAATGATTACAGGCATAACATAGGCCATGTAAGGGCGCAGCCACTTGGCAATTTTTAAGCCTCGACCTTCATTCGCCTCCTCCAAAAACTTTTTCCAGCCCCAACCGTACTTACTTGTGCAGAATATTATAAATATTATACATCCGATAGGAAGTATAAGGTTTGAAACAATAAAATCCTCAAGATCCATTATGCCCGAACCTTCGGCAAAAGGCTCGAACTTTGACCATACATTAAAGCCCAATACACAAGGAAGGCTGAGTAAAAACATTAATATACCGTCTATAATGCAGGCTTTCTTTCTCGAAAGTTTTGTAATATCAAGAGTGCATGAAATAATATTTTCAAATACGGCAAATACCGTGGAAAGTGCCGCAAATGACATAAAGAGGAAGAACATGGCTCCCCAAATCCGGCCGCCCGGCATATTTGCAAAAATATTCGGCAATGTAACAAATATAAGGCTCGGACCGGAACTTACTTCAACTCCGTAAGAAAAGCATGTCGGAAAAATGATAAGTCCGGATGCAATGGCAATAATCGTATCAAGTACGGCTACATTTACGGATTCACCAAGAAGGCTTCTTTGTTTACCGATATAGCTTCCGAAAATAGCCATGGATCCCATACCTATACTTAAAGTAAAGAAGGATTGATTAAGGGCCCCCAGCACAACTTTTGCAAGTCCCGCTTCTTTTACTTTTTCAACGCTGGGAACAAGAAAAAACTTAAGTCCTTCGGCGGCTCCGTCCATTCTGAAGCTGTTTATAACCAAGATTACCATAATTGCCATAAGAGCAATCATCATCCACTTGGTTACCACTTCAAGACGTTCCGCAACGCCTCCGGCGCAGACGAAAAATCCCATCGCCACAACTATTCCCACAAACAAAATCATAGGACCCGGATTGGAAAGCATATTTCCGAATTGCTCACCAACAGCTTCGCTTGAGGCTGCCACGAAATCGCCCTTTATCATTTTCACGAAATAATAAAGCATCCATCCCGCAACCGTTGTATAAAACATCATAAGGATAACATTTCCCGCAAAGCAGACTTTGCCGTGAATATGCCATTTTGATTTTTTCGGTTCGATTTCATCGTAAAGTTTGACGATGCTTTTTTGTGCGGCTCTTCCCATGGCGAATTCCATTGTCATGGCAGGAATTCCAAGGGCCGCTAAGCAAATCAGATATATTACCACAAATATGGCGCCGCCGTTCTGACCGGCCATATATGGAAATCTCCATACATTACCGATACCGATCGCACAACCGGCACTCAAAAGAATGAAGCCCAATCGACTTCCAAGACGTGCTCTAGGCATTATTAAATTCTCCCTTTTTTGAAAAGTTTTTTGTTGTTATTAAACATTTTTACACTTTGCAGTGTTAAACCGTATTTATGATGATACAATACTTTAACCCATATTGCAAGCAAAAGGCTTACAAATCGCTGTCCAAATCCATAAACTTAAGGGTTATGTGAATTTTCAGTCTTTCTTCGCCATCTGAAAGATTGATACCGAAAATTTCCTTCATTTTATTCATCCTGTAAAACAAGGTATTTTTGTGCACAAAAAGATGCTCCGATACAATGGTTGGATTGTCCGGATGATCTATGTATTCCTTTAAGGTTTCCAAAAGGTTTGTTTTATGTTTTTTGTCATATTCATTGATTTCCACAACGGCAGGATGATAGAAATCTTTTAAATTATAGTGTTCCGCCACAATTCTTCCTATATGTTGGCAAACATAATCCTGATAAAAATGCACATGGCTCTTTGGCTTAAATTTCGTTCCGAACTCCGTGGCAATAAGAGTCTCGTCGAAATGCTTTCTTACCTCCAAAAAAGAGTGAAAACAACGACTGACGCTTGCATTGAGATTATTGATTCTCAAATACTCCTCCACCTCATCTCTCCCCGTGATTTCTTCCGGAGTCGGCCCGGCCAAAAACAAAAGGAAAACTATTCTTCCCTCGTGAATAATCCAACGGCTGTAAGGAAAGAAATTGTTGATTTGTTTGGAAATAAGCTGAGCTTTTTTATCGAATATTTCCGCATTAACGCCTGAAACCGTCATAACAAACATATTGGGTGTGGTTTTCCAATTCAAATTTTTAACTCTTTGCTTGATTACGGATACATCTTTAAGATGACCGTCCAGAAGATCACTTAAAAAATAGCTGTGTTTTTGCGATTCATCTTCGCCGAAACGGCTGTTCTTTTGCAATTCCATGGAATAAATCCTGCATAAAAAATTTACATATTCCATATCGTTGTCATTTAATGTTCTGTTACTTTCGATAACAACCACGTGGGCAACTTCGATACCATGCACGAAGACAAGGGAAGTTATCCATCCTTCTTTGTCACTGCTTCCCTTTGTATAATAAGGATACTTGCTCTCTCTGGCCTTATCGAAAAAGCGACTTTTCCTTATAAAAGCTATATGCTCATCCAGCACGTAATCAAGATTCTTTTGTTCGTTAAGTTTTGAACTTTTAGATACATTGTCTATTTTGCTCGATAATATCTTATAGTTTGAATCCACCAAAAGTATTGGGTTCCCCAGCACTCTTGCAGCTTCCTCGGTGATTCTTTCAAGGCTTGCAAAAGATGTGGCAATATTTAACAAAACAAACATATTGTTTGCAAGCACAACACTTTCTTTTATCATGCCATTTACAATATTTTCGATTTCGGATAATTTTTTGTCCGTTTTGCAATTAATAAAATTGCAATTTTTATAGGTGTCCTCATCAATTGCCAAGTCTCCGATACACAAAATATTCACCGTAATATTCTTTGATTTTTTCGGAAGACTTGACTTGTTGCAAATATAAAGTACGTGTTCTTTTGGGCTTTCGGATTTTTTCAATAGCTTGCATTCGTGGATTTCTTCTTCCAAATTAACCTTGTTAACCCAACTGACGATTCCTTCGTTTAATTTGCTCCAAATTTTTTCTATCTTCATTTGCGATTCCTTTTCTTAGTTAAATGTCTCGTTTTTATGCATAACAGGGAGTTTTGCTTCAAATTATCTTGTGTGATTGCACAACAAATCAAGTTTGCCTAATATTTCGTTTTGTCCCTATTAATCAGCGTTTTCACTATTGATTATATCTTAATGAACAGATAATGGCAATATTGTCTTTGAGTTATAACACAAATTATTTTTATTCTTTTGGGACTTGTTTTGTTTGTGACACATAGAAAAGGATTTTTAAACTAGATAAAATAAGGTCAGACTCTAAAAGTTGTCGACAAGCAGACAACTATAAATCATTATATCTAAAGGAGGATTTTTAAACATGGCCGAAGGAATCAAAGGCGAATTTTTCACAAAGAAAGAAGTATTTAAAGGCGAAGAAATCGAAGCTATCTACCGTGTAGCAAGAAAGCCTGTATCAAACCCTGAAGGCGTTGACCTTTCACAGTCAGACGACCCAATGGCAAGAATGGGACAGGGTTTCTGCGCTGAATTCAATCAGAGAACATACGAATGCGCTCCGGGCGTTATCTGCGAACAGGACGTTGAAGTTGTTATGAGAGACGGTTGCAAAATCTACACAGATATCTTCCGTCCAAAGGATTGCAAAGAAAAAATTCCTGCTATCGTTTCATGGAGCTGGTTCGGTAAAAGACCGGGCGAAGGTATGAGCGAATGGCAGATCATGGGTGTTCCACCTCACACAGTATCAAATCTCGCAAAATTCGAATCACCTGACCCGCTTTACTGGTGCTATCAGGGCTACGCTGTTGCTAACGTAGACGTTCGTGGTGCAGGTCATTCGGAAGGCGATGTTCATATGTTTACCCATCAGGATAGAGAAGACGGATATGATTTCGTAGAATGGCTTGCTACACAGGAATGGTGTAACGGAAAAATCGGTATGTCGGGTAACTCAGGTGTTGCTATGCATCAGTGGGGTATCGCTGCAGAACAGCCACCACACCTTGCTTGCATCGCTCCTTGGGAATGCACAACTGACCTTTACAGAGATTCACTTTTCGAAGGTGGTATCCCTGCTCTTTCATTTAACGAATTTATCGCAGCTCAGGTTACAGGTATGGGCGGCGTTGACGATCAGGTTGCTATGGCAAGAAAATACCCATTATACAACGGATATTGGGAAGACAAAGTTGCTGATTTCTCAAAAGTTAAAATCCCTGTATATCAGACAGCAGGTTTCTCACACTTCCACTTACCTGGTTCAATGAGAGCCTTCAGAAAATGTAAATCACCTAGAAAATGGTTAAGAGCTCACAGAGATTTCGAATGGCCTGATACATACGATCCTCAGAACCTTGAAGATCTTAAGAGATTCTATGACAGATACTTAAAAGATATTCACAACGGCTGGGAAATGACTCCTAAGGTACGTATCGATATCATGGATGCTTATGATGAAGATTACGAACTTAAACATGCAGAGGACAGATTCCCTATCGCTCGTACAGAATACAGAAAATACTACTTAAACGCTGCAGATACTTCAATGCAGGCTGAACCTGTAGCAAACGAATCTAAGGTTGCTTACGATCCTGAGACAGGTAAAGTTGAATTTGATATGGCATTTGATGAAGAAACAATCCTTATCGGTTACATGAAACTTCGTCTTTATGTTGAATGCGACGGTTATGATGATATGGATATGTTCATCAATATTCAGAAAGCCGACAAAGACGGCAACTGGATTCCATGGTTGACACTTAACGAGCCGCATCCGGGTGCATGGGGCAAGATGAGAGTTTCAGCTCGTGAACTTGATGAGAAACTTTCAACATCATTCAACCCTGTACAGAAGTTCAGAAACGTACAGAAACTTAAACCGGGCGAAATCGTTCCTGTTGATATCGCTATCGTTCCATCATCACGTATTTGGCACAAGGGCGAAAAAATCAGAGTTCAGGTTTCGGGCCGTTACATAAGAGAAGGATGGTTCGAGCCACTTTCATGGGATACGGATAACCACGGTACACATATCATCCACACAGGCGGACAGTACGAATCATACCTTCAGGTACCTTACATCGGACCTAAGTATCGTCCGGGAGACTTCGTTAGCGAATGATAAAGCAATCCGTATTATCATTCAAAAATAGAGAGGAAATAATATGTCATATAAAATTTTTACATTAAGTCCGGGATCGACTTCAACAAAACTTGCCGTTTTCGAAGACGACAAAATGGTTTTCAAGGCAAATGTTGCTCATGATCCGGAAAAACTAAAAAGCTTCGCTGAAATCAGCGATCAGCTTCCATACAGAAAAGAAACAATTCTTTCAGAATTGGACAAAGCAGGCATTTCTTTAAAGGATATGGATGCTTACGCAGCTTACTCAGGTGGTCTTGTACCACTTCTTGGCGGCATCTATCCTGTTAACGAAGCTATCCTTAAAGATTCAAGAGAAGGCAAAACAGTTAAGCACCCTGCCATCTTAGGCTCACAGCTTATTCACGCATTCTCGGAAGAATTCGGCGGAGCACCTGCTTACCTTGTTAACCCACCTGATGTTGACGAGTTTGAGGATTTGGCAAGAGTTACAGGTATGAAAGGCATTTACAGAGAAAGTCGTGTTCACGTACTCAACCAGAAAGAAGTTGCTATGCGTTTTGCAAAAGAACTCGGTAAAAAGTACGAAGACTGCAACTTTGTTGTAGCTCACGTTGGCGGCGGTCTTTCCGTTACAGCTCAAAAGCACGGACTTATCGTTGACGGTAACGACGTACTTAACGGTGACGGTCCTATGGCTCCTAACCGTTCGGGTTCTATGCCTGCGGTTCCAATCATCAAAATGTGTTTCTCCGGCGAGTACACAGAAAAAGAAATGATTGCAAAGGTTAGTAAAACAGGCGGTTTACTTGGACATCTGGGTACCGACTCAGCTCTTGAAATCGGCGAAAAGATTAAGGCCGGCGATAAATACGCTAAGCTTATCTACGATGCAATGGCTTACCAGCTTTGCAAGTTCATCGGTTCTTATGCAGTTGTTCTTGAAGGAAAAGTTGATGGAATCGTCCTTACAGGCGGCGTAAGTAACGATAAATACTTTACCAACCAGATTGAAAAACGCTGCGGTTGGATTGCTCCGATCAAAGTTTACGGCGGCGATTTCGAAATGGAAGCTCTTGCAAACGGCGCTATCCGTGCTCTCAAGGGCGAAGAAGAACTTAAAGAGTACACAGGCGTTCCTGTATGGGATGGTTTTGATTATGCTTACTAAAAGCAAATTGCTTTAATAAATGTAAAATCCATAAGATAAGGCGACTCGAAAAGGGTCGCCTTTTCGCTACTCTCTCAAACCAGATCGGATAGCGTTATTTCCGCCACATTTATAAGGTCGGCGGGCGCTATCTCTATTTGAGCCCCCAATTTTCCTGCGCTTACAAATATTGTATCGAAAGATTCGGCTGTATTATGAATAAATGTTTTAAATTTCTTTTTCATACCTATAGGCGAGCAACCGCCGTGTATATAGCCTGTCAAAGGTAGGAGTTCCTTTTGTTTTATCATGGCTATTGATTTTTCGCCTGCTGCCTTGGCTGCCTTTTTAAGATCCAATTCTTCTTTTACGGGAACAACAAATACATAGTGCTCATTTGTTTTGCTGCATGTTACAAGAGTTTTAAAAACCCTGTCGGCATCCTCGCCTAAAACAGCCGCTATTTCTTCTCCCCTCATCCCCGGATCCTGCTCATAATTATGGCTGATATATGCTATTTTTTTGCTATCGAGAACACGCATTACATTTGTTTTTTCATTTGATTTCATAAATCCTCCGTTCATCGCTGTGCCAATACAGGCTGATTTGAGCTAAATGCAATTTAGACAGATTGCAACGCTTTTTAAAATTTTCAATCACAAAAGCAACAAAACATTTGTTTTAATAGCTTCTATCATATACAATTAAATATATAATTGTTGTTTACAATTTACAATATCAATTTATGAGGGAAATATGAAAACACAGGAAAAATATTTGGATGCCGGGCTTGAATGCATTGAGGAAGCCATAAATTTTATAGATGAAAATCTTGAAAAAATAAAAGTCAAAAGAAAAGAACGTATTAAGGCAGAGCTTTTGGCCGAAGAATTTCTTGCACACACGATTAATAACAAGACAGAAGAAGACAGCGATAAAATACGTGTTGCGGTAAGCAAAAAAGGGGCTCATAAATCCGTTATTGTTTCCTATAAAGGCAAACAAATCAAAAATATAGAAAATATCGGTTTGGAAAAGGATTTGTCTTTTTCGGATATGTCGGCCGATACCGAAGCTTTTATTCGAAAAAAAATATTATCTTCAAATAACGATAGTTTCACCTGCGGTTATAAAAACGGAATAAACAAAATATCCATTGCCGTTCAAGAACCTGTAACTTTAGGTCTTAAGGAAGTTTTTTTGACTTTCCTTTTGGCTTTTGTTGCCGGTCTTATCATTCGTTTTATTTTGCCCGAAAATGTCGGCCATTTTATCAGCCACAACATTTTGCACACAATTGAAGACATCTTTTTAAATGCTTTTAAATTAATTACCGGTCCGGTAGTATTTTTCTCTGTTGCCGCATCCGTAAGTTCTTATTCCAACTTAAAAGAGCTGGGAAAAACCGCATCAAGGCTTATAGTCTTAATTATTATTACGGCTGCTGCCACCATGATTATAGGTTTCGGTATTTCTGCGGCTATTTCGCCGGGTGATACGGGAGAACTGGCATCAATGGCAAGCACTCAGGTTGAAAAAGCCGAGGATATTAACTTTACGGAAGTTATTACAGGCCTTATACCATCCAATATAATCACTCCATTCTTGGAGCTTAATACTTTTCATATAATTATAATTGCTCTTTTAATAGGAATCGCTGCCGGAAAACTCGGCGAAAAATCAAACAAAGTCAGCGAATTTTTGTCAAATGCAAGCAATCTTTTCTTTAAAATCACGGAATTTCTGACAAAATTTTTGCATATAATGATTTTTGCATCGATAACAGCCCTGGTGGTTACTATCAAGCATGAAGCAACCGGCTCCGTACTTAAGCTGCTTTTGTGTATTATCCTTGGCTTTGCCCTAACATTTTTGTTTTACAACATACTGCTTTTAATAACCACAAAAACATCACCGTTTAAGTTTTTTAAAAAAGCCTATCCCGTATGGGTAAATGCTTTTTCATTGCATTCAAGCAATGCGGCCATTTCATTCACAATGGATACCTGTAAAAAAAATTTAAAGATATCTCCGAAAATATACTCGTTTTCGATACCTTTGTCAGCTTCACTCAACATGGACGATCTTACGGTAGTTTTCAGTATAAGTGTTTTGTCTTTTGCCAAATTGTTTGGAGTCGGATTAAAGCCAACGGACTACGTCGTGCTTGTATTTATGATTGTACTTTTAGCCATAAGCACACCGGGCATGCCATCGGGCGGAACCATAAGTTTCACCTTCCTTTTAAGTCAGTTCGGAATACCTATGGAAGCCCTGGCAATTTTTATCAGCATTAATGCAATACTGGATCCTTTTGCCTCCGGCAACAATGTTTTTGGAAATGTTGTAAAAACATACATCATTTCAAAACACTCGTCCGACAAATAGCAAAAGGCACCGTTACTTCCGGCTTATTGTACCGATTCTCTTTCGGCAAGCTTATCAAGCTTGGTGTTTCTGAAATAAAGCAAAATATCTGTCGTTACTAATGTAATCGTAATGATATAGACAACAAATGCCAGCCAGAATAATCCTCCAAACTCATTTTCATATATGATTTGAAGGATTTTTCTTATTATGCCAAATACATATCCAAACCATATAAAGACCTCAAAAAAAAGGCTTTTTCCTTTGGCTGTACGCGACGTATATGACTTGTAAATCGATACAGGCCATGAAATCGCAAATGCAATAATCATTAAAGCTTCAAATAAATTTAACATATTAAAATCTCCTTGTTAGTTTATTTATACCCAAAATTCCGTATTACAACTCTTTATGTCGTTTTAGGAATTCTCTCGTATCTTTAACAATAACTCCGCTTAAAGCAAACAAAGCTATTACGTTCGGTATAGCCATAAGTGCATTAAATACGTCGGCGATTGTCCATACTACCGACACCGTAAGATAAGGTCCTACAAATACAGCAAAGATATATAACCATCTGTATACTTTAACAACCTTTTTCTTTCCGTTTGAGAAATATTCGAGACATTTTTCTCCGTAATAATCCCAACCAAGAATCGTTGTAAAGGCAAAGAATATCAAACAAACCATAAGTATAAAGGATGATACCTGATTTGGTAAGAAAAACAATCCCTGCTGAAATGCTTCTGTTGTTACCGCAACCCCCTGGAGTCCCGGATTTGCCCACGCTCCCGTCATTACTATGGCAAGACCTGTCATTGTACAAATCACAATAGTATCAATAAATGTTCCCGTCATGGATACAAGCCCCTGACGTACCGGTTCTTTTGTCTGTGCTGCTGCCGCTGCAATAGGAGCTGAGCCAAGACCTGCTTCATTTGAAAAAATACCTCTGGCAACACCTTTTTGCACTGCAATCATAATTGCCGCAAATATACCTCCGGTTGCTGCTCTGGCACCAAACGCATCAGTAATAATCTCCACAAACGCTCCCGGCAGAAGTTTTATGTTAACCACAATAATTACCAAAACAACGGCCACATATAATATAGCCATAAAAGGAACTATTATTTCCGATACTTTACCGATTCTCTTAACGCCGCCGATTATTACCAGTCCGGCACATACCGCAACCACAACGGATGTTAAAACCAACGAAATCGGATATTCATTTCCAAAAATCGCAATAACTGGACCGCCTTGAAAGAATCCCGTAACGGCGGTCGCTATACCGTTTACCTGGGTAATGGTTCCGATGCCGAGGAGTCCGGCACAAAGCCCGAAGAATGCAAACAATTTTGCAAGCCATTTCCATTTTTCACCCATTCCGTTTTGTATGTAATAAAAAGGTCCTCCCAGAGCTCTTCCGTCTTTATCCAGTTTTCTGTATTTTATAGCCAAAAAGCCTTCGGCATATTTTGTTGCCATTCCGAAAAATGCCGCAACCCACATCCAGAAAAGCGCACCCGGACCACCGCTCAAAATACCGATAGCAGTTGCCACGCCGACAATGTTTCCTGTTCCTATTGTTGCCGAAAGCGCAACACAAAGAGCACTGAAGCTTGATATTTCCCCTTCGCCGCCTTCTTCGTTTTTAACCATAAATTTTAATGCCTTACCAAGATGTTTGATTTGCAGACCCCTAAGTCTGATTGTAAGAAAGATACCTATTGCAAGAATAAGTACGCAAAGAGGCACACCCCAAAGTGCATCATCGATCTTCTCCATCACAGAAGTAAATAATTCCATAACACATTTCATCCTATTCTTATACTTTTTAACAAAACTTAAATCATTTGGTTGCAAAACCACAAATAATATACTACTAAAAAAAAGCTTTGCAGGCAAGAATTTTTTCTTACCCGCAAAGCCCTGCGAATTTCTCTTACTTTATCATATTATGACATTACAAGATATACAAAGAATGCTGCATATCCAATCAACATAATCACGCCGCCGATACGCCCAAGCACCCCTTTCTTCAGAACCAGAACCCACAAAAGAAGCGCTGATGCAACTGCCACTATACTGTCCACCAAAAATCCTCTTTGATAAGGAATATTTGTAATAAGTGCCGATGTGCCAAGCACAAACAGTATGTTGAAAATGTTGCTTCCCACAATATTTCCTATGGCAATATCCGCTTTTTTCTTAAGACCCGCAACTATACATGTTACAAGTTCCGGCAGGGATGTTCCGAATGCAACTATCGTAAGACCGATTATTCTTTCATTTACTCCCATTATTCTGGCAAGCTCCGTTGCGGCATCCACGGTAAAATTACTGCCTAAGATAATAAGTACAAGTCCAATCGCTATAAGTACAACTATTTTCAGGTTACTGAAACGTGCCCTTGGCAATTCAGTCTCCATTTCCTTTTTTTCACGCACCGCTTCAGGCTCGGCTTTTGCCATTTTAAGTAAATATATCATGTAGAGTATAAAGCATGCCCAAAGTATAATACCGTCTATCCTTCCCACACTGCCATCGAACAAGCCTATAATAGGAAGCAAAATCGAAATGGCTATCACAAAAGGTATTTCATATTTTACAGTGGAATGTTTTACGGCCAGAGGTGTTATAACAGCTGTAATGCCCAAAATCAATAAAATATTGAGTATGTTGCTTCCAACGACATTACCCACGGCTATATCCGCACTATGTTTAACTGCTGCCGATATGCTTATTGCTGCTTCCGGTGCGCTTGTTCCCATGGCAACAATCGTCAATCCGATAACAAGCTGTGGAATACCTAATTTTGAGGCTGCTTCCGAAGCGCCTTCCACAAACCAATCCGCGCCTTTAACAAGCATGGCAAACCCAACTATTAATAAGACAATCTGCAAAAAAACGTGCATTTTAACCCTCTTTTCTTCGCTCTATGATTTTGTCATTATACATCAGCAGGTTTGAAATTAAAACAACATCGCTTAAAAAATTACTTAAATTTTACATTTTACCTCATAGCATTCTTCATGGTTCTTACATATTCCCCAACTATTTTTGGCGCATTTTCTTTGTATTCTTCTATTATCTTTATAATAGCCGAGCCCACTATGGCGCCATCGGAAATATCCGACATTTTTTTTGCCTGTTCGGGCTTGGATATACCAAATCCTATAGCGCAGGGAACGGATGTATTTTGCCTTATAACAGCTACTATGGATTCCAGATCGGTTTTTATCTCGTTTCTTACTCCCGTAACCCCAAGGCTTGATACCAGATATATAAATCCTTTTGCCTGCCTTGCAATCATCGCGATTCTGTTATCCGATGTCGGTGCAATCATGGAAATCAAATCCACGCCGTATTCCTCGCATATAGGTGAAAATTCATCCTTTTCTTCAAAGGGTAAATCCGGCAGTATTATCCCGTCTACACCTATTTCGCCGCAGGTTGAAATAAACTTTTGCGCGCCGTATGAATAAACCACATTTGCATATGTCATAAAAACAAAAGGGGTGCTTATCTCTTTTCTTAAATCCCTTACCATATCAAATACTTTATCCGTGGTTACGCCTCCGTTTAGGGCTCTTATGTTGGCACTTTGTATGACCGGACCTTCTGCCGTCGGATCGGAAAAAGGAATACCAAGTTCAATCAAATCCGCACCTGCTGCCACTGCCTCCTTTACGGCGGCTTTGGTTGTTTCAAGATTCGGATCGCCGCAGGTAAAGAAAGGAATAAAAGCCTTTCCGCCTTCAAATGCTTCATGTATCTTATTCATAAATATCCTCCCCTCTGTATCTGGCAATTGCCGCACAGTCTTTATCGCCTCTTCCTGAAATGGTTATAACTATTATTTTGTCTTTATCCATTTGCGGCGCTATTTTTCTTGCATAGGCCACGGCATGTGCCGATTCGATGGCAGGAATGATGCCTTCTGTTTTTGAAAGATATTCAAAGGCTTCAACCGCCTCATCATCCGTTACAGGCACATATTTTGCACGACCGCTGTCGTGAAGATTTGCATGTTCCGGTCCGATACCCGGATAATCAAGTCCCGCGGAAATTGAGTAAACCGGGGCAATCTGGCCGTATTTATCCTGGCAGAAATATGATTTCATACCATGGAATATACCAAGGCGGCCTGTATTGATGGTTGCCGCGGTTTCAAAAGTATCGATACCTCTTCCCGCTGCCTCGCAGCCGATAAGTTCAACGCTTGTATCTTCTATGAAATTATAAAATGTTCCGATGGCATTTGAACCGCCACCTACGCAGGCTATAACCGCATCGGGAAGTCTGCCTTCTTTTTCAAGCATCTGTTCTTTGATTTCTTTTGATATAACCGCCTGGAAATCGCGCACGATTGTCGGGAAAGGATGAGGTCCCATAACCGAGCCCAAGCAATAATGAGTATCGCTTATCCTTGAGGTCCACTCCCTCATTGCTTCGGAAACCGCATCTTTAAGCGTTGCCGTACCGCTTTTTACCGGAATAACCTCTGCGCCGAGAAGTCTCATTCTGTATACATTAAGCGCCTGACGTTTTGTGTCTTCTTCTCCCATAAACACAACGCATTCCATGCCCATTAAAGCTGCTGCAGTTGCGGTTGCCACACCGTGCTGGCCCGCTCCGGTTTCGGCTATCAATCTTGTTTTGCCCATCTTTTTAGCAAGCAAAGCCTGTCCCAACACATTGTTTATTTTATGAGATCCGGTATGGTTTAAATCCTCTCTCTTAAGATATATTTTGGCTCCACCCAGATCCTTTGTCATTTTTTCCGCATAATAAAGCCTTGAAGGTCTGCCTGCATATTCATCCAAAAGTTCCTTAAGTTCTTTGTTAAAATCCGGATCGTCCTTGTAGTGATTATAGGCTTCTTCCAGCTCTATAACCGCATTCATAAGTGTTTCCGGTATGTATTGTCCGCCATGGACTCCAAAACGTCCTTTTTTCTCTGCCATTTTCTTTCCTCTTTTCTTTATTGCTTGCCTGCATTATGTTGACTATTTCTGTCTTTATTTCTTTTTTATTAATGTTTGACTCCCCGAATATAATCGGCAAATTCTTTCATCTTAATTGCATCTTTAAAGCCTTCCGTCTCAATTCCGCTGCTTACATCCACGCCGTAAGGATTTAGTTTTTCAAGAGCCTCTTCCACAGTTTTTCTGTTTAAGCCTCCTGCCAAAATGTAAGGTCTTTTCACATCTTCCAAAAGACCCCAATCAAAGCTCTTTCCGGAGCCCGGGCTTTTCCCGTCAAGCAATATTAAATCTGCACTTGACTCTTCTGCCCTTAAAATATCTTCTTTTGCAGATACCCCAAAGGCTTTTATTAGTTTTAAATCCGCCAAAGATCTAAGCTTCTTTATATAAGCTTCGTCTTCACTTCCGTGAAGTTGTGCTATCCGGATAATGCCTTCTGTGTAGAGCTTTGCAACGGTTTTTGGCTCCTCGTCCACAAAAACTCCCACCGCCTTAATGTTTGGATTCAAGGCCTCTTTTAGTTTAGCCGCAGTCTCAAAATCAACGTATCTTTTGCTTTTTTTTGCAAAAACAAAGCCTATATAATCCGGCTTTATTTCATTTGCCGCTTCTATATCATCTATTCTTTTAAGACCGCAAAATTTGATTTTAATCATTATCTTTTCCTTGATTGTTTCTAATTTCAATAATTTCTGTAACAAAAGTTTAAATTAGCAACTTTAAATCTAAATGCCTCGCAAAGTTTTAAGCATCCGTTTCTTATCTTCGGCTCTCATAAGGCTCTCCCCCACAAGCACAGCATCCACTCCGATTTCTTCAAGTTTTTTCACATCCTCGCGGTTCTTAACTCCGCTTTCGGATACGAATATTTTATCCTTTGGAATCATCCCTCGAAGACTTGCGCTGTTGGATGTATCCACCGTAAAGTCTTTTAAATTACGATTGTTTACACCGATTATTCTTGCACCTGCCTCCAAAGCCATTTCCACTTCAGACTCATCGTGAGCTTCCACAAGGGCTGAAAGGCCAAGTTCTTCGCAAATGCCCAAGTAGTCTTCAATTTGTCCTTTTGAAAGGATAGCGCATATAAGAAGCACTGCCTTTGCCCCAAGAAGTTTTGCCTGATAAATCATATATTCATCTACCGTAAAGTCTTTTCTGATGCAAGGCGTCTTAACCTCAGCCGCTATTTCTTTTAAATAATCATCGCTTCCCAAAAACCATTTCGGTTCCGTAAGGACCGATATGCAATCCGCTCCTGCCGCCTCGTAAGCTTTTGCAATTTCAAGGTATTTGAAGTTTGGCTCAATAAGTCCCTTTGAAGGAGAAGCTTTTTTACATTCGCATATAAAGGATGTGCCATTTTTTGCCAAAGCTTTTTCAAAGGCAAAGTCTCCCTTTTCGCTATCCAAAGCTCGAGCTTTCATATCCGCTAAGCTTATTTTTCTTTTATATTCTTCGCATCTTAGTTTTGCGTATCCCGCAAGTTCGTCCAATATTGTCATTATTGTTTCCCTCTTAATTGTTACTTACTTCAATCAGTTTTTCCAATGTCTCGTAGGCTTTTCCGCTTTCAATCACTTTTTTTGCAAGCTCTACTCCGGCTTTAAGGCTATCGGCCTTTTCGTTTATATAAATGGCAGCTCCCGCATTTAAAAGCACCGCGTTCATCTTGTGGCCTTTTTCGCCTTTTAATATTTTTCTTGTAATCTCGGCATTTTCTGTGGGACTACCGCCCTTTAAATCTTCCTTGCCGCAACGCTCAAAGCCGAAATCCTCCGGCTTGATAATGTAAGTTTTATACCAACCGTCTTTAAATTCGCATACCTTGGTCGGCGCACTCATGGAAATCTCATCAAGCTTTTCCTGTCCGTAAACTACCATTCCGCGCTTAACTCCAAGATTCATAAGTACCTGAGCAAGAGGTTCGACCAAGTATTCATCGTAAACCCCAAGGAGCTGATAAGTCGGACTTGCGGGATTGGTAAGAGGTCCGAGAATATTAAAAACCGTTCTGAATCCCAGCTCTTTTCTGATAGGGCCCACGTATTTCATGGATGTATGGTATTTTTGAGCAAAGAAGAAGCAGATGCCCACCTTTTCCAAAAGCTCTATGCATTTTTCCGGGCTTTGATCGATATTCACACCCAAGGCCTCCAAGCAGTCGGCGGTTCCGCATTTTGAGGATGCGGCGCGGTTTCCGTGTTTTGCAATCTTTAGACCTGCTGCCGCACACACAATTGCCGCCGTTGTGGAAATATTAAAGCTGTTGGCATTATCTCCGCCTGTTCCCACTATTTCCGTAACCTCAAGACTCGTATCCACTTTTGTTGAGTGATCTCGCATAGCTGCGGCACAGCCTGTTATTTCGTCCGTTGTTTCCGCTTTTGCGCTTTTGGTTGAAAGCGCCGCAAGAAATGCCGCATTTTGTGTAGCGGAAGTTTCACCGCTCATTATCTCGTTCATAACGGCGTAAGCTTCGTCGTAAGTTAAATCTTCTTTTCTGACTATTTTTTCAATTGCTTCTTTAATCATTTTAATTACCTGACTTTTCCTTTCCGCCGCAAGCTGCTCTTCCCCGCATGTTACAGCCGTAAAATAATTGAAAAGTTTTTGTTTGTTTTGGATAAATTACAAGATAAAATTCTTAAGCATCTGCTTGCCGTCCGCCGTCATTATGGATTCCGGATGAAACTGCACTCCGTAAACCTCATAATCTTTATGCTTAACCGCCATAATTTCGCCGTCTCTTGTAGTGGCCACAACTTCAAGTTCTGCAGGCATCGTGCCTGCATCCGCCGCAAGAGAATGGTATCTGGCTACTTTTGCAGCCTTAGGACAATCCTTAAACAGCTTGCAATCCGGCGCAAATTCAACTTCCGATTGTTTGCCGTGCATAAGTTCTTTTGCATATGTTATCTTTGCGCCGTAAGCCGCACATATCGCCTGATGCCCAAGGCATACACCAAGAATCGGTATCTTGCCGGCCAGCTTTTTAACAAGTTCTATGATAATCCCCGCATTTTCCGGGCGTCCGGGTCCGGGAGATATAATTATTCTTTCGGGATTTAATGCTTCAATTTCATCAACCGTCATTTCATCGTTTCTTATAACCTTAATATCCGGCGTTATTTCCCCAATATATTGATAGAGGTTGTATGAAAAGCTGTCGTAATTATCTATAAGTAAAAGCATATTTAATCCTCCTTTGCCTGAAGGGCGTTAACAACGGCCTTTGCCTTGTTTATGCACTCTTCGTATTCTTTTTCCGGCACAGAATCCGCAACAATCCCCGCACCGCTTCTTACAAAGACTTTGCCGTTTTTCTTGTAAGCGATTCTTATAGCTATGCAGGTGTCCATATTTCCCGTAAAATCAACATAACCAATGGCGCCGCCGTAGATTCCTCTTTTGTTGTTTTCCAATTCTCCTATAAGCTCGCAAGCTCTGATTTTCGGAGCTCCCGACAAGGTTCCCGCAGGAAGTACCGCCTCAATGGCATCTAAGGCATCGTATCTTTCATCAATCTCGCCCCTTACCGTGGAACCTATATGCATTACATGTGAAAAGTGCTCGATAGAATGAAGTTTTTCCACTTCCACACTTCCGAATTTGCTGATTTTTCCAAGATCGTTTCGTCCGAGATCCACCAACATATTATGCTCGGCCAGTTCTTTTTCATCCGCAAGAAGTTCTGCCTCCAATTGCTTATCCTCTTCTTCCGTCTTGCCTCTCGGTCTTGTGCCTGCAAGAGGAAATGTGTGAAGTTCACCGTTTTCAAGCTTAACAAGTGTTTCCGGTGATGCTCCTGCCACTTCCACATCCGTTCCCGCAAAATAAAACATGTAAGGAGAAGGGTTTGTGGCGCGAAGTGCTCTGTAAGTATCAAGTAAGCTTCCTTCAAAGTTTGCACTTAAGCGGTTTGATAAAACTATCTGGAAGATATCTCCCTCTTTGATATAATTCTTAGCCTTGTTAACCATATCGCAATAGCGAGCCTTATCAAACAAAGGCTTTGGTTCTTCAAGAAGTTTACCCGGCTTTTCTTCAAGCTTTTCGCCGTTTTTTATTAAATCCACAAGCTTTTCAAGCTCGAATTTTGCATTGTTGTAATTAACCTCTATATCTTCAAGACTCATATTTACGATTAAAACTATCTTTTGCTTTAAGTTATCAAAGGCAATAACCTTATCAAAAAGCATCAAATCCACATCTTTAAACTTTTCAGTATCTTCTACTTTGCATCTTAGTCTGGCTTCGGAGTAGCCCAAATAGTCGTAGGAGAAGTAACCCACCAAGCCGCCGGTAAAAGAAGGAAGACCTTTTATTTTGGGGCTTTTGTAATCAGCTAATATTCCTCTTAAAACTTCCGATGGATTGTCTGTTTTAAGCTTCACATTGCCGGCTTTCATTTCCCCGTCTATGCAGGTAATTTCCATCTTGGGATCAAAGCCCATGAATGTATAACGTCCCCATTTGTCATCCGCCACGGCCGATTCAAGCATATAGCAGTGGCTTGAAACATTTTTAAGCTTTCTCATAAGCTCGATAGGGGTAATAAAATCCGATAAAATTTCCGTACTTACGGGAACGACTTTATATTCGCCCAATGATGCTGTTTTTTTGATTTCTTCGATTGATGGAACTATCTTCATACCTGCTCTCCTTTTCTAAATGCATGTATTGTACTTTGTTTCTCATTGCTAAAACAAAAAAGTCCTTGACAGAATTTTACTTCTGTCAAGGACGAATATTATCTTTATCCGCGGTGCCACCTTGAATTCATAGTAACTATGCGCTTATTGGATACCATCATATCCATGACTTCTGACGCGAGTCTTACGTTGCAGAATACTCTGTAAATAATACATTTGACTGCACCCTCGGCGGTCCATTTGACAACTTGTTTCTCATTCGGTTCTCAGCCACCCGAACTCTCTGTAAAGGCATCATTGCCGTTATCTCCGCTTCATCGGTTTAAATTATTAAATTTTATAGAATGTTACCATACTATTTTTTCCGTGTCAATAATTATTTCAAATATTTTTGCTTTAGATATTCAGCTTTTCATTTATTATCATTACTTTATTTATTAATTCTTTTTAAGCATATTCACATGCAAGAGCTGCCGAAGCAAGCTTAACGTCATTCTTTAAAATACAAAAGGGCAGAATAATGCCTTTTTGTTATTTTTCCATATAGTCCATCATAGCCTTTGCCGCCTTTTTAGCTTCGCTAACGGCAGCAACCACGGTGCTGGATCCATGTACCACATCTCCGGCGGCGAATACCCCCAAGCGTGTGGTTGCACAGTTTTCATCAACGATAACCAAGCCTCTTTCGTTACATTCAAAATCCTTGGTTGTCAGTAAAATCTTATTTTTAGGTGCCTGACTGACAGCCAAAATGGTTGAATCGGCCTTTATCTGTACCGGTTCATCCTCAAATGCGACCACCTTATCATTTTCATCAAATATTGCAATATCGAATACCGGACCGTCTTTTGTTATTTTTTTAATTGCATGTCCAAACACAAATTCCGCTCCGTCAAGTTTTGCATACGCCATCTCGTGTTCACTGGCTGCAATACGCTTGCTTCTTGCGTATAATGTAACTTTTGCGGCGCCGTTTCTGAGTGCGGTTCTTGCCACATCCATTGCTACATTACCCATACCTACTATGGCAACTTCTTCGCCCAAATCGTAGGCTGAAGGGTTGGCAAGATATGATATACCAAAATGTACATTTGCAAAGCTTTCGCCCTCAATTCCAAGATTTTTCGGGCGCCAAAGACCTGTACCGATAAATACAGACTTATACCCGTCTCTAAACAGATTATCTACCGTAAGTGCTTCACCGAGGGCAGTATTCGGCCGGATTTTTATGCCCATTTTTTGCATCTTCTTTTGGTAACGTTCAATAATCGTTTTTGGCAGACGAAACTCCGGGATTCCGAATCTCAGCATTCCTCCTATATGGTCATTATCGTCAAAAATGGTTACTTCATATCCGTTTTGCGCCAGGATAATGGCAACTGTCATTCCGGCAGGACCACCGCCCACAACGGCAGCCTTTATACCCTTGTTTTCAGGCTTTTCTATTTTCATCCTATCAAGATATGCATCCGATATAAACTTTTCAATCTCGTAAAAAGCTATAGGGCTACCTTTTTTTCCAAGTACACAATGTCCGGCACACTGAGCCATATGGTCGCAAACAACTGCGCATATTACAGACATTGGATTATTCATGAACAGTTTCTTCCCTGCTTCCATCAATTTATTTTCTTTAAAATCCTTTATAATTTCCGGAATAGGTGTGTTTACAGGACAGCCCTGCATACACATCGGTTTTTTACATTGCAGACATCTGTCTGCTTCTCCTATGATTCTAAGTCCCATGCTTCACCTCAAATTTTACCATATTAAACTACCGCGTTTGCAACATGTTAATAATTGCAAATGCATTTAAACATTATAATGCATAAATACACATTATTCAAGTTTGTGCAACATTTTAAACAAGTGGCTTATAATAAGCTCATAAAAAGTTGATGGACACTTACCTACTAACCTACTATACTTTAGTAAAGAATAATTTTATATGAATCCCGTAATATTCGAATTATATCATTATTTGAATATTACGGTGATTGCGTATATTGAGGAGGTTAATTGTTATGAATTCAAAAGAAAGAGTAGACGCTGTATTAACACATGGTAATCCGGATCGCACGCCTTTTTGTCTTGTAGACGGTGGTGCATGGATTGCAAAAACCGAAAACATTTCATATCGAAACATGTATGGTATGGAAGATGGCGGCGCAAGTCTTATCGTTAAATGGACGGACGAATTTGAAACAGATATTGTAAGTGCTGTTTCCGGCGTATTTACCGCGTGCTTAAATGCATTTGGCTGTTCCATTAATCTTGACAACATCGGAAATCCGGTAGATACGGGCGTTGCCTTTAAAGATCCCGAAGAAGAAATTCCTCTTCTTGATAAATCCACAATCAGACAAAAACTGGAAGCCAACGAATTTGTTCAAAACATGTTAAAGCAGTCAAGAAATGTCAAAAAACTTGTTGGCGACCGTAAATATTTGCTCGGCGATATTGCCGGACCTTTTACTATGGCGGCTGTTATGGTGGGTGTTCAAGACTTTATCATGTTAATTATGGACGAACCTGAGCTTGTGGAACAACTGCTTGATTTTACAACCGAAGTAAGCTCTCAAATGTTTAAACTACTCCACGAAAACGGTTGCGACATTGCCCTTCCGGCTGAACCTGTAGCCAGCGGAAGTATGATAAGTGGGGAAATGTTTGAAGAATGGGCTGTACCGTCCCTTAAAAAATTAAAAGATTCTCTTCCTGAATACAAATACTTCTTTACTCATGTTTGCGGCGCTTCTCTTGCCCGCGTAAAACCTCTGCGCGATGTAGGAATCAATGCTTTTTCCGGAGACTACCTGGTAGATCTGGACAATGCACTTACCGATGCCGACAACAAGCTTGTTATAATGGGAAATATAAACCCTGCCGGTGTATTACTTACAGGCAGTGCCGATGAAATATACAAAGAAGCATGTGAAAGAATAAAGACAGCAAACGGTCGCGGTCATATTCTTGCAACAGGATGCGATATGACTGCGGACACTCCTTTGGAAAATGTAAAAATGCTTGTAAAAGCTTGCAAAGATTTGGCATTTTAAGAATCCAAGCAATCGAGTAGGAGGAATTTCTTATAAGTGAGAAATTCCGACCTCTCACACCACCGTGCGTACCGTTCGGTACACGGCGGTTCAATCAACTTAACAAGTAACACACCTTTTGGTGTAGTAATCTAACATTGAGACTAATCCAAATGAGGTTAGTCTCTTTGTACTTATAGCCTTTTGTACCCATCCATGTTAAGCGGCGGTATCGCTTGCTTTGCCTCGCATCGTTTTTTATGTACATATTAAGTCGTTTCGTGCAAGTGTTACACCGCTTTTTAATAAATATCTCGGGTAAGGATTTGCACCTTACATAATATGATTTCCCTCGAAAACAACAGTTTCTTCACCACAAAGACTTGTATCATATCTTCTGTCAAAAGCGTCTACATATTCCGCCACCGAGATATTAGGTTTAGCTGAATAAGTATTGTCCTATGTAGGTTACAATTCCACCTACTACCATTATGGGTGCTAAAAGAATTAACATAATGTGAAACATATTATTTTCTCCTTTAATTTTATTTAGGTTTAGGTAAGCTTTCGTCCGTAATCCGTCCGTGGTCTATCGGTTAACAGCCGATTGCTCTACCATTGAGCTAGGCTTCCATAGGAGCGACTTTGAGTCGCTCAAAAAGGGAGGTATGGGTAGTTTTACATCTTGCCCGGGATAGAGTAACAGAATAACTAATGGATCTTCTCGCCAGAATAATCTAAGAAGATGATTCTTTAAAAGAAGAAAAAGGGGTTTGCGGGGCTCTAACCCGCTAAAACCCTTCCCATAGTTCCGGCTCATCTTTAAAGTCTACAAGACCTATTGCAAGCAAATCTTCCTGCTTCATATCCTGAAACTGTGGATTAAATCCCGTTATCCACCACTGAGTTTCTTTTGGATTATATTCCATTATCTTTCTTCCCATGGTGTTTGTTACGGTTATGTCCACATACTTTAATGGTGATGACATACAATATACATATCTGTTCAAAGTTTCAGGCAACATTATGTGTCCCATGATTATATCCTTTGATAGGAATCGACCTGTTTTGGTGAATACTGTATCATCCCTGCATGGTAGGTGTCTGAAATTTGGTCATATTCAAGGCCTGTATAAGAAAAGTCTAGGCCTGTCTGTCGCTTTAATCATACGATTATCAGTGTTATATTCAAATGAACGAATACACTCATTTTCCGACATTTCTTTTAAAAGGTTTCCATTAGCATCATATATATATGTAAAGCATCTTTGGCCTTCCGCTGTTTTTTCGGTCTTTTCTATAAGCATGTCAGCCTTGTTATAGCGGTAAATAACGGGTTTTCCGCAAGATAAATCTGCCATTCTTGTTCTAATCTTTGTTTAGACCAATTCTTTCACGAAATATTACCTTTGTTTCTTAAACATAGATATAATGTTTCTTTTGCCCAAGCTATTTAGTATTTATATACATTTATTTTTGGATTGCTTAAATAACTTTCCCACATCATTCTATCTTCGCTTTCTAACGTATCCATTCGACATTTTATAACGCTAATAATATTCAACCCAACATTCCCCGGGTCTTCTTTATCCATTGAGTACATTGATATCTTCATCTCATACTCTGTTCCGTCTTCTAAGGTTAAAACGTAGATTCGGGACCAGCGGTTGGAAACTTCCGCATCATGTCTGTGTGTATATGTTGAATCTAAAACCAATTTCAGTTCAGTAAAATCTACTATCTTCTTTCCATAAAAAGCATCAAATAGCCATTGTATGTCAGTATCAACGTCAAATATATATTCTTTTGCATTTTCCGATAATAGAGCCTTTATAGCTTCTGCATCAGTATTGTTTATGGCATCCACTATTGACTGTGCCATATTCGTCACTACAGCTTCATCAAAACTAAATGCTTCAACCGTATTTCCGCCCCAAGTGAATTCATCCGGTGTATCTTCAATATTTCCTTTAATAACAGAAAGAGCAAAAATTCCTATTTCATCCTTATTTTCTACATCCTCATAACACACACCCAAAATTAGTTGATATTCACTGTTATCTTCCGTTGTTATCATATATTTTGATTGTACCCACGCTCTCTTTAACCCTCCATCATATTCCTGATCCGCCTGCTTCGTTGTATTAAGATCAATGCTATCAAATATAATTGTTTGTCCACCAAATATTTCTATTAGCGATTTTATCTCTTGATCAATATCAGCTCCTTGTTCCAACTCAAAATCAATAGATGCTTTTGATATAAGCGCTTTTATCGCTGATTCATCTTTATTATTTATTGCCTCAACAACTTTTTCAAGCGTTTCTCTTAATGCCAAATCTTCACTTTTATCATCCGAATCATATCTTACAGAACTAGGAAGTTTTAAACAACCTCCAAGTGTGAAAACCATTATTATTGTTACTATTAGTACTATTATTCTTTTCATTTAACATTTACCACCTATAATACAATTTTTTATTCTCTATATCCAAGCATAGGAAGTTTTTATATTCGTCTTTTAATTTCCCGTCTTTAAAGCATTCTTTTATAAACCCTTCCCACAGTTCCGGCTCATCTTTAAAGTCTACAAGACCTATTGCAAGCAAATCTTCCTGCTTCATATCCTGAAACTGTGGGTTAAAGCCCGTTATCCACCACTGGGTTTCTTTTGGATTATATTCCATTACCTTTCTTCCCATGGTGTTTGTTACGGTTATATCCATCATAAGTTTGCTGTCCGTATATGTTGTCTTGTATGCGCCTTCACCGTAGTATATGCCGGTTTCGCCTCCGGCTCCTAGGTTGAAATAGTCGCCTTTCCACATCCAAAGAGTAAAACTCTCACCATCAGAAGCTGTAAACTCTATTTTGTTTCTCTCTGCAGATGTGAAGCATTTAAAAACATAGTCATACAAATCAGCATAGCCAAAGTACTGCTGTGTACAGTCCTTTCTTGCATGATATACACCAAACTCATCTCTTTCCATTCCAAGTGTTGCGCTTAAGAAGGCCTCACCCATGTCCGTCTTTGCAAACCATGCCGCTACATCACTTGCATCTATTCCAAACAGTGGATGGTCTATTTCTGTCATCAGTCTTGCTCCGCCTAAGATTCCTTTTCCGAAATTATCCAACGAATCTTGACTTTCCGGATCCAAGCCATCCCACCATTCTGCTCTGCCGTTTATTAATCCGGATACGCTGCTGTTTATTATATCTCCTACATATTCCGGCATTTTTCCGTTTCTGTCCACATACTTTAATGGTGATGACATACAATATACATATCTGTTCAAAGTTTCAGGCAACATTATGTGTCCCATGATTATATCCTTTGATATGAATCGGCCTGTTTTTGGTGAATATTGTCTCATCCCTGCATGGTAGGTGTCTGAAATTTGGTCATATTCAAGGCCTGTATAAGAATAATCCAAGCCTTTTAAGTCAGGTGAGTTTCCAAACTCATCATAGTCGATATATTCAGGCTTTAACTTATCTTCATCAAGTTTTAAAATGAGACTTCCCATTACATCGCTTATAAAGTTTTCCGACTTTTCTCCAAAGGTCGCAAGCACTGTTTCTCCCCATACGAAGTAGGTTGTTTTACCGTCTTTTACTTTACCTACTATGTTTGCACAGTCTTTCCTAATGTCAAGGATATATCTTTCTTTTACTAAAGCTATCTAGTACCTATACACATTAATTTTAGGATCGCTTAAGTAACTTTCCCACATTAAACGATCTTCTTTTTCCAGTGTTTCCATACGGCACTTTATTACGCTAACAATATTCAACCCAACATTCCCCGGGTCTTCTTTATCCATTGAGTACATTGATATCTTCATCTCATACTCTGTTCCGTCTTCTAAGGTTAAAACGTAGATTCGGGACCAGCGGTTGGAAACTTCCGCATCATGTCTGTGTGTATATGTTGAATCTAAAACCAATTTCAGTTCAGTAAAATCTACTATCTTCTTTCCATAAAAAGCATCAAATAGCCATTGTATGTCAGTATCAACGTCAAATATATATTCTTTTGCATTTTCCGATAATAGAGCCTTTATAGCTTCTGCATCAGTATTGTTTATGGCATCCACTATTGACTGTACCATGTTTGTTACTACTGATTCATCGAAAACATATAATTCAATCCCATAATCTCCTCCCCAAGTGAATTCATCCGGTGAATCATCTTTATCCCCCTCAAAAACACACAGATTATACACTCCTTCCTCTATCGGGTTTGTTTCTTGTTTTGCGACCATACTGAACATAACATCATACTGTTCACCTGTTTCAAGGGTAATACATCCACTCCTCGTTACAATCCATTCATCATAATTTGCTCCCCCTTGTGAATGTTGTGGATGCGTATCTTCACTAACTATTTTCTTTCCATCAAATAAAGCAATTAAATCATGTATTTGATTCCTAATATCCGCATTTTTTTCTTTTGTTTCCTCGGAAAAAATACCAAACAGCATATCTTCATCTGCATTATTTATTGCTTCTACTATCTTTTCTTCAACATCCTTTGTCACTTTTTCATTTTCGGATTCCGTTTTATTAAGAAGCATTTCTCTACTACTCATTTTTAAGCAACCTGTTAATGAAATCATTAATAAAATAGCTAAAATCGTTATAAATATTCTCTTCATATTTTCTACCATCTATAAAATACTTTCATATTGTCCTTGTCAAAGCACAGCATTTCTTTTGTCATTTCCCTGTATTTTTCATTATCTAGGTATTTTGCCCTAAACCCTTCCCACAGTTCCGGCTCATCTTTAAAGTCTACAAGACCTATTGCAAGCAAATCTTCCTGCTTCATATCCTGAAACTGCGGATTAAAGCCCGTTATCCACCACTGAGTTTCTTTTGGATTATATTCCATTATCTTTCTTCCCATGGTGTTTGTTACGGTTATGTCCACATATTTTAGTGGTAAGGACATGCAGTAAACATATCTGTTCAACGTTTCAGGTAACATTATGTGTCCCACGATTATATCCTTTGATAGGAATCAACCTGTTTTTGGTGAATATTGTCTCCTCCCTGCATGGTAGGTGTCTGAAATCTGGTCATATTCTAGGCCTGTATAAGAAAAGTCCAGGCCTGTCTGTCGCTTTAATCATACGATTATCAGTGTTATATTCAAATGAACGAATACACTCGTTTTCCGACATTTCTTTTAAAAGGTTTCCATTAGCATCATATATGTATGTAAAGCATTTTTGGCCTTTTTCTTTATTGGCATGTTAAATTGTAATTGATTCTATTGCAGGGTCGCCAACCCATGAATCCCAATGAACATCTGAGGCATCTGGTCTTTGTTCTTGCGTAGTTGTTAATACCTTGAGCACATTCAACCCAACATTCCCCGGGTCTTCTTTATCCATTGAGTACATTGATATCTTCATCTCATACTCTGTTCCGTCTTCTAAGGTTAAAACGTAGATTCGGGACCAACGGTTGCTGACTTGTACGTCATGCCGACTTGAATAGGTGTTTTCATATATTTTTCTTATACACTCTGATCCTACTATCTTCTTTCCATAAAAGGCATCAAATAACCATTGTATATCAGTATCAACGTCAAAAATATATTCTTTTGCATTTTCCGATAACAAAGCCTTTATAGCTTCTGCATCAGTATTGTTTATGGCATTAATTATTGTTTTCATAGCCTCTTCATAAGGTTTATCATAAAAACCGAAATATCTAATTAATCCTTCTCCCTCCCAGTCGAACTCATCAGGAGTTGCATCCATAATACAATTGCAAAATGCTAAAGAATTAACTCCAATACTTGACGGATCTTCTTCATTCAACTTATCCAAACTCAAATTCATTATAAATACAGAGCCGTCTTCCAACGTTAGATCATATGCATTATATATTGTCCACAACTTACCTTCTGTATCTTTTTGAAATCCAGGTTTTTTGTCTGTTGTGCTTATAATTTTTCGTCCTGCAAATAATTCAATAATTCCTGATAGTTTTTCATCTACATCATCAGTTTCCTCAAACACAATATCTGCAAATAAACTTTTAATAGCGTCAATATCATTTTTATTTATCCCATCAATTATCTTATCTCTAGCATTTTCAATAAGTTCAGCGGATTCACCTGTCATATCTTCCATCACTTCATAACGTCCTCTAAAGCAACCTGTTAAATTCACTAATATAAGCATTGCAAAAATTATAGTTAAAATATTTATTCTCTTTCTCATTTGTCAACCTCTCAATTACCACTTATAGAATATTTTCTTGCTATCTACATCTGCACATAACATATCTTTATACTCATCTTTTATTTTTCCGTCTTTAAAGAACTCAGCCAAAAACCCTTCCCACAGTTCCGGCTCATCTTTAAAGTCTACAAGACCTATTGCAAGCAAATCTTCCTGCTTCATGTCCTGAAACTGTGGATTAAAGCCCGTTATCCACCACTGGGTTTCTTTTGGATTATATTCCATTATCTTTCTTCCCATGGTGTTTGTTACGGTTATATCCATCATAAGTTTGCTGTCCGTATATGCTGTTTTGTATGCTCCTTCACCGTAGTATATGCCGGTTTCGCCTCCGGCTCCCAGGTTAAAGTAGTCGCCTTTCCACATCCAAAGAGTATATGTCTCTCCATTAGCGCTAAATTCAGGCAAGGGATTCGCCCCTGCAGATGTAAAGCATTTAAATACATAATCGTATAGATTTGCATAGCCAAAGTGTTGTTGTGAACAATCCTTCCTTGCATGATATACGCCAAACTCATCTCTTTCCATTCCAAGTGTTGCGCTTAAGAAGGCCTCACCCAAGTCTGTCTTTGCAAACCACGCTGCTACATCACTTGGATCTATTTCAAGCAGTGGATAGTCTTTTTCCATCATCATTCTTGCTCCGCCTAAGATTCCTTTTCCAATATTATTCAACGAATCCCGGCTTTCCGGATCCAAGCCATCCCACCATTCTGCTCCGCCGTTTATTATTCCGGATACGCTGCTGTTTAGCTTATCTCCTATGTATTCCGGCATTTTACCGTTTCTATCCACATACTTTAATGGTGATGACATACAATAAACATATCTGTTCAAAGTTTCAGGAAGCATTATGTGTCCCATAATTATATCTCTTGAAAGAAATCGCCCTGTTTTTGGGGAATATTGTCTCATCCCTGCATGGTAGGTGTCTGAAATCCGGTCATATTCAAGTCCTGTATAAGAAAAATCCAAGCCTTTTAAGTTAGGGGAGTTTCCAAACTCATCATAGTCGATAAATTCAGGATTTGTATTATCTCCGCTAAATTTCAGAGTGATACTTCCCATTACATCGCTTATAAAGTTTTCCGACTTCTCTCCAAAGGTCGCAAGCACTGTTTCTCCCCATACGAAGTAGGTTGTTTTACCGTCTTTTACTTTACCTACTATGTTTGCACAGTCTTTCCTTACATCAAGAATATATCTTTCTTCTTCAACTGTTCCGTCCACGCCTTTAAAGGTTTTTAATGTCCTGTAGCCAAGAGCATTATATTTGTATTCGCATACATTTCCAAACCTGTCCGTTGCTTTAATCATACGGTTATCAGCGTTGTATTCAAACGACCGGATACACTCATTTTCCGACCTTTCTTTTAAAAGGTTGCCGTTTGAATCATATGTGTACGTAAAGCATTTTGGACCTTCCGCTGTTTTTTCGATCTTTTCTATAAGCATGTCAGCCTTGTTATAGCGGTAAGTAACGGTTTTTCCGCAAGATAAATCCGCCATTCTTGTTCTGTTTCCGTTTTCATCATAATCGTATTCTCTTAAAAGATTATCATTAATGTAGACTTTTGTAAGCCTACCAACGGTGTCGTACTCGTATTTGTAATTTTCTTCCTTTTCAAGCATCTTTCCCGATTTACAAAGTCTTGTTACGGCATGGTTAACATCATATGTATATTCATATCTTAAAAGCGTTTCTCCACCTCTTTCACAGTTGATTAAGATTGTATTTCCACAATAATCATAGTCATATGATGTTTTTATACCGTTTTGTGTTTTGCTTAAAAGCTTACCGGCTTTGTTGTATTCATACGCTATACTGAGTACAGCTTCCGACTTTTCATTTAAAAGCCTTAGTTCCGATACTTTTCCGTTATCTCCATAGGCTTTGTTTAGCACACTTCCATCCGGATACATTACTTTTGTTTCACGACCGTACTTATCATAAACAAAGCTTAGTTTTTCACCGTTTTCGTTTAATATCTGCGTTACATTCAGGTTTTTATCGGTACTTACGCTTATGCTGCCGTTACCATTTGATGCCTTTGTAAGCACTCCGCATTCATCGTAGCGATAGCTTGTACTTTCATCTTTGCTATCAGTTTTTATCATTCTTCCCATAGCATCATATTCGAATGTTTTTTTATTGCCGCAAGCATCTCTTTTTTCCAACAAATGTCCGACCACATCATAGTCATACACGGTTTCATTACCAAGTCCGTCCCTCATTTTGGATACTTTTCCAAGCTTATTATATTCCATAGATAATGCTATGTCGTTTCCCTTATTCATTACAGTCAGACGGCCGTGTTTATCGTAATCGCAGTTAACAATGCAACTGCCTTCTTTTCTTGCTCTAATTATGTTTCCGGTCTTATCATATTCAAAGCTTCTTTTTTCTTTGTCCTTTCCCACAAAGCCTGTAACACGGCCCATACTGTCATATTCTAAACTGCTTTTATTGCCTTTTTCGTCTTCTATTGCAACCGGGCGGTTTAAGCAGTCATAGCTTATCAGTGTTGCTTCTTCTCCACTTTTCTCATATCTTATGACATTTCCGTTTATATCTCTTTCAAAGCTTTTTGTTATTCCATAAGGATACGTTATTCTAACAAGATTTCCGGCCTTATCGTATTCATAAGATGTCTTTTTCCCTTCAGCGTCTTTTATTTCACTTACTTTTCCCCTAAATGTATAGGAAATACTTTTTTCGTTTCCGCAAGCATCTATCTTTTTTATAGGTCTGCCAAATGCATCATACTCATATCTTAAGCTTTTGTCCCCTAGGCTTACAGATTCCGGTTCATCATGTTCTCCATAAGAAAAGTATGTTGTTTTTCCCATATAATCCGTTTGCTTTATTCTTCTGTTTAATTTATCGTATTCAAAGCTTGCGCTATGGCCCAAAGGATTTGTTTCACTTATTATATTTCCGACTTTGTCATAGGCAAAGACCGTCTCTCCTCCCTCAGGATTTATCACTTTATGAAGCAGGTTTCTTTCGTTATAAATATACTTAAATCCATCTTCTCCCTCAAGCCTTACGCCCGACACATTCCACATGGAATCGTATTCATATATTACTTTTGTTCCATCCTTTAGATGTATGCAACAAGGGCGTTCCACTTCGTTATACTCTATATCAACCGTTTCACCATTACAGTCTTTTATTCTCTGCACATATCCCAAACTTCCAAAGTCATACTCCCTTGTATTTCCCAACGGGTCTGTTATTTTTGTAAGATTGTTGGCAGAATCGTACTCATAAAGGCTTACAGCCCCGTTTGGCGCGATTTCCTTTACAAGTCTGTTGTATTCGTCATACTCAAAGTGCGAAGTTGCCAAAAGTCCGTCTGTCTGCTTTATTAAGTTTTTTCTTCTGTCGTACTCAAAGCAAAGCTCGCCTCCGTCCGGATTTTTCCTCCATTCCATCAGTTTTCTTTTGTTATAGCCTGCCTGTGTTATGTTTCCATAGCAATCTATTGTTTTTGTTATATTTTCCGGTGCATTTTCATCTTCTTTAAAGTTTTCAAAGATTAGCTTGCCGTTTTTTGTATACTTCTTCACCTTGCCATCTGCAAATAGCTCGATTTGAGACTTATCATTCGATGCTTCTATGACAGTCTTTGTCATTCCCTTTTTGTCGTACTCTGTCTTTGTTTCGTTTCCATTTGCATCAACATAAGAAACAAGTCTTTTCTTATCATCCCTTTCAAATACCTCTATGGCATCCCCTGTCTGTATAGACTTTGTGACATTATCCTTATTATGGCTATAGACTATTTCAGCGCCGTTTCTTTCCGTAAGAATTGTCTTTCCATCCTCATACCTATATTTCATAAAGGTTTTGTCGGGAAACTCCTGGTATACTGTTCGTTTCTTGTCATCATACTTATTAATCAGGCTAACTTTTCCGCCATTTATGACTTTTGCAAGATTTCCCTCTTTATCATATATATACTCTGTTTCGTTTCCGTCACATCCGTATACTTTTACAAGCCTGCTTTCGTCTTTTCCGTTGAAATTTACTTTTTCATACTCATAGCTTACGCTTCTACCCATTGAATCCGAGACAGTGCTTATATTGCCTTCTTCGCTATAATTGATCTCTAGGCTGTTTTTTCCTACCATTATCCGGTGTATGCGCTTATTCCACGAAACAAGCTTTATCTTATTTCCCCATCCATCCTTTAAAGCTATAAGGATTCCATACACATCAAAAAGATAGCTTTTGCCATCGTTCGTTATATATTCAAAAGCCGAATCGTTATCATTTCTTTTCTTTAAGATTCCCTCGTGTCTATATAAAGATTTATATCTTCCTTCCCCTTCCGGTATAAATTCGTCCATGGAGCCGTCATTAAGATACAAGCTTATAGGACCTTTTTCGTTAATTATATCCGCATCTTGCTGATATAGCTTGCAATCTGCCATACAAGACCATCCTTTTCCAAACGCACCGCTGTTTTTTGACAATCCGTTAAAGTATCTGGTCATATCAAAGGCCGGTTTGCCCGGCATAAAAAAGTCTGTCTTTTCATATGTAAAGTTTCCGGTGGCAAGATTTACCGGGTCAACACTGCACTCGCTCCAATCCTGTGTAGCCAGTGCCGCTTCTATTGCCTTATTAGCATAAGTTTCCTCATATTTTTTCCATGCATCGCTTAATACAACCCTCCATGTAGTATCTCCCGACGGACTATATGTGCCATTTGACCAAGCACCGTTAACTGTGCTGTAGCCTTTTGTAAGAGCTGACTGTATGCTCGACACACCCCTAAACAAGCCTAGCGTTGCCTGTTCAAAACTATACAATGATTCCAGCCTTTCTATCAAAAGCGCTTTTGCTTGCTCAAGATTATCTATCATTCTTCTGTATTTATTTAACATTATGCCCGCGAAGGATAGCTTTCCAAACGTGTTAAGTATGTAGATTATGCTTCTGTTATTTAATAATATTTCATCCAACTGTTCTATTTGGCTTATTATCTTAGCTTCATCTATATCTTCTCCCGGCAGTGCCATAAAAAGTTCCCAATATTCATAGGCAAGTCTTGCATTTAAAGATAACTGACCTCTTACCAAGTATTGGATATCCTGCAATAACAATTTTTCCGACTCGTAAGCTTTCGCTACTAAGCTTTTGTTTCCCAAAAACGAATCGAGTGGCAAAAGAACTTCTTTTAATTTCGCATTTTCCGCATCAAAAGCCGCTATGGCCTGCCTTGCCTGTCTTTCCATCTCTCCTACATATAATACTCGTCCCATAATCTCACCTGCCTCTATAATATACTTAACATGTTTGAAATTCTTGCATCTGCAGCTGCAAATTCCGCTCCGATTTTAGCTATATTGTCTGCCTGTGTTTGCAAACACTCCTTCAAACTTTGCATATTTCCAAAAGCTAGCTGTGTTACTTCTATACTACGATCTCTTACCGCAACATTTGAATATGCATCATACTCAATTATTGAATCCCCAACATTTGAAACCGCATTTTTTATCTGATTTTTCGAATCATACGCTTGTGTAATATTGCTATTTACCGTCGTTCCCATCTTTCTTAATCTCCCTTTTGTAGTTTTCTTCCTCTTCCTCGGCTACATCTTTAACACTTTTAATACACTCATCGCTTTCGTCCAAAGCGTCAATAAGCAAGCCTTTTACATCTTCGTATTCTATTTTTTCATCAAGCAATCCTTCTATTTTTGCTTTACCTAGATTTTGGAAGCTTTTAAGCTCATCCATCATTTCAAAAAATTTCTTATAATCCTTTTTTGTTATCTCTTTTTGTTCCAACTTCCATCCTCCGTATTTACTATAGGGTAATTGTCTTAATCTTTGTAGTTTTGCTATCTTCAATATAATAGCCTTCCTTCGATTTCAAAGGTTTTGTAAAATGTTTTCTTGTTGCCATATCAATCTCAAACATTTTAATCTGCGGTATATTTTCAAAGAACATTACATGCTTTGTATCCTTAAATATTCGCAGTATCTCAGGTGAGCCATATGGAAGAGCTGTATTATCAAAGCCGCCTACAATAACGCATCCTTTCATGCCCTTATATTTACCTATTATATTTTTATATAATCCCAACATCTTGGCATCTTCCGAAATTAGCTTTATAGCTTCAAAATTGTTTATAACCAGAACTTCCAGTTTTTCATCGTACGGTTCTTTTGTTTCGCCCGATATCATCGCATCATATCTTTCCGAAAGTTTAGAGTCAAGCCACGAAATATAACCTGCTGAATTTTCCGCAATTGTATCATAACTGATAACATTCTCCGATTCTTGCAATATGTTTAGTTTCTTTTCAACGCCGTCTATTATTCTTACTTCTGTTTTTCCTCTATACAATTCATTTAACATTTCAACAATATAGATGATAAAGTCATTACTTTCATCATGCGTTTTTCCCGTTGTAGCAATTGATCCCAAAGATGCAATATCCATCACAAACGGCTTAACAGTGTCATAATCAAGCCCAAATGGTATCTCATAACCTTTTCTTAGTACTTCCTTGCTTTCTTCAATAATGTGTTGCTTGCTTAAAACATCAGGTATCACCGGTATTTTTTGAGTCTCAAATTGTATATAGTTTTCATTTGTCTTTTCGACAAAAGCAACAATGTCCGCAGCTCTTTCTATTTCTTTTTCTCCCTCAAAAGCAAGGTAAGACTGACATTCCAGCTGTCTGGAATCTTTTTCTATAATGCATCTTCCTTTTATATCTTCTATTCTGAGTCTGCAATGGTCCAATATCTGATTATACTCATCGGAATCATTGCAATACATTGCGATTCTTGTTGAAAAGTTTGAAAGATACTTATATCCTATTCCGGCAGTTTGCGCATTCGAAACCACAATACTGATTCCTACGCTTAATCCTTCACGACAGATATTTAGAAAAGCAGCCTCCTCATCAGTATAAATCTCTCTAAATGCCATAAGATTATCCACAATAAGCACTATCTGCGGGAGTTCGCATTTTCCTGCTTCTTTATATGCCGTATAAGAACTTACCCCCATATCTGCAAATATCTTCTTTCTGTTTTCTTTTTCGCTTTCAAGAAGTTTTAACAGATTCTTTAGTTTTTCATCCTCACTTAATGTTACAACACCTCCAACATGCTTTAATTTTTCAAATTTTTTCAAAATCATTGAGGCAAAATCCATTACATATATTGTTACTTCTTTCGGTGAGTATTTACTTGCTGTATTTCTTATCACGCTTTGTAACAAGTTAGTTTTTCCCGTTCGTGCCGAACCGATAATCAATACATTTTCATTAGTAAGATCCACGCTATATTCAGTCTGAGTCTGATTATCGGGATCATCGCAAATACCTATGTTGGCAATAATCTTGCCATTCGAAACATTATCTCTGATAGACTTAGGAAAATCTACAATTTCCGGTAGTGGCTCCATACAAATGTCATTAAGCTTACTTATATTGTTTTCTTCACAATACTTTTCAATGTACTCAACCGTCGCCTCCAACTGAGTTACAGAATGGGCGTTTTTGTCCGGAATCTGGTTGAAAATAGTTTTTCTTATACCTTTAAAGTCAACTTCACTTATATGATATGCTTTATTCCTGCTATATTCCTGGCTTTCGGGTTTTCCCGAATAACCGGACTGGAACAACTCAAATATCTCATCATTTCCAACCTGAATATATGCTCGTCCCGGTTCTCTAATTTCAGCTGCCAAAGGAGATTTAAGCACTTCATTACTGTCTTCTTGTGTTTGAACTTTAAGACATAATTTAAATCTTGAGTTACTCCAAATTTGCTCATTTACCTGTCCTGCCGGTTTTTGAGTTGCCAAAATAAGATGTACGCCTAAGCTCCTTCCTATACGAGCCGCACTTATCAGTTCTTTCATAAACTCAGGTTGTTCGGCCTTCAATTCTGCAAACTCATCCACAACAATAACAAGATGTGGCAACGCTTCCTTAACCTTTCCCTCTTTATATAATTTTATATACTTATCAATATGATTAACATCTGCTTTCGCAAACAATGTTTGTCTTTTTATAAGTTCTGCCTTTATCGACTTTAATGACCTATCGATTTCGTTTCCGTCTATATTGGTAATCGAACCGATAAGATGCGGCAATTTTTTAAACTGGTTAACCATTCCACCACCTTTAAAGTCAATAATCATAAAGCCAATCTCGTGCGGATGGTACAAAGATGCCGCTGCAATAATATATGACTGCAACAACTCGCTCTTTCCCGAGCCTGTAGTTCCGGCAACAAGTCCATGCGGTCCGTGATATTTCTCATGGATATCCAAGTATACGATTTCTCCCTTTGCGTTTACACCTATTGGTACTGCAATACTTTCATCAATTTTTGAACTTGCCCATCTTTTACCTAAATTCATATCTTCCGCAGAATAAATCCCAAGTATATCATACAATGATACATTTTTTCTCAAAGAGCTTTCCAGACTTATTTCCTCACAATATACAGGTGACAATACATCAGATATCTCAAACATTTCTTCATCCGAAACCGTCTTATATTCAAATAGTTGCTCCTTTGAAGCATCCCCACTCTCGAACACTACTCCATGACATTCATCATCAAGTCTGATAATTGTTGAGCAATGTAGCGGCAAAAACTCTTCGCTCTTTTCAAAAAATACAAATACTGTATCAATTTCCGACGCGTTTTCCACAAATTTAGAAACCGGATGACTTTTTATCCCGAATTCATCCAAAACCATTACAATATTAAACTTGTTTTTTGTTTTTGATGCGCTTCTAAACGATAACTCTTTATATAAATACTCAAATATATTGTTTTTGCTTTCATCATCGCAAACAATATTTCTAAATCCTTCGCCGTTTTGAAGATGCGGTATTGTCCTTAACCATTCAAATTTTTCCTCTTTATCATCAAGAAAAACATACAAGCCTACTTCTCCAAAGTATTGTCTGGAAATAATATCTATAATAAAATTTTTAAACATGGCATATCGGTTTTCCTTTGTTCCTACAACACCAACCGCATTTGCTTCTTTTAGCGCTACTGTAATCGGCGCATTTTCTATATACTTCAACTCGTTGCTTAGCTGTGTTGGAAGCTGAGCAAGATTATCCCCACTTTCAAGTGTTTCTTGAAGCTTATAATCTATTTTTCTTAAAGCTTCTTTTTTTCCGACTCCAAGATATATTTCCATAAAATCTTCGTCTTCCGGCACTCGGTCGAATAACATATAATCAAATCTTTTAATATGTTCAACATCTTCCTCTATGCTGTAAAATTCCGATTCTAAGCATTTTAATTCTTTTTCATGTGCCTCTTTTATTTCTTCTTTTTTGTCATCAATATATTTTTCATATTTATTTACTCTTTCTTTACACGTTTTTTTATACTTTCGTCTTTGCGTAATAATACTCATAACAGAAGTGAAAACGCCAAGTCCCATTGAGCAAATACTAAAAATTACAAATCCTCCACCTGTTGAATTCATAACCCCTCTAAGTATTACTACAAGCGCAAACATTGCTATTGCAGGCAACAATGAAACTATGATATTGGTTTCCGGTTTTGTTGGCAGCTTTTCCGGATCCAAAATATTTATGGGTTCTTCTTCATTCTTCAACTTAAGACGAGTATTTCTTACAAACTTCGGATAATCAAATATGCTGCTTTCGTACAACTGTTTTATTCTTATCGTTCCCGAAGAAAGCTCTTTTGCGTCAAAATATATCTTTCCCTCTTTGTAATAAAAACTATAGTCTGCCATAGCAAAAAAATCATAATCGCAAATCTGCGTCTGACCTTCAATTTGTTTACCGTTCAAAAATACTCCATATTGATTGCTTATTTCTTCAAGATCTGTTCTATTGTTTTGATAAGTAATTCTAATCTTACTGTTTTTGCTAAAACTACTTTGCAGCCTAATATCGCAATCAAGAGTATCTCCTATTAAAATACTGTTTTTCTCCGATAAATCCACAAACCAATTATACTTAGGTATAACCGCTTCAAAATCGATAATAAATCTTATTTCAAATACATCGCTGTCCGTATCGGAATATTTTAATTTAAATATATCTCCATGCTTTATCTCTGTTATTACTTGCTTAAGCATGTCACCTTTATTCAGATATACGCCGTCATTGCATGCAAGTTCCCAAGTTTTCTCCCTTTTTGACAAACTTAATTCTATATCACTGAAAAATGCTGATTTATCCAACTTATAATCACACTGTAATGTTGTTCCGATTTTTATTTGCTCAGTCTCCTGTGTAATTTCAAATTCCTTGTATATTCTCTGATTTTTTACGATTAACTTATATTGATATTCCACTTTTATCTCCTTCTATATATGATGTCCGTGCCATTTCTTAAACCAAATTCCTCAAGCATTTTGTTCCCTCTCAGAAATGCAATTGGCTTTTCCGATACCAAAAAGCTCTCAAATATATCATCTGTATTCATTCCAAGATTAAATGTTTTATTCAATGCATATACCAAATCATTAGCCGTTATATCCAAGGGAATTTCTATTTCTACCGTTTTATTTTCGTCAACATTTTTAAAGTTTACAATTACTCTTTCCGCCATTCGTTACGCCTCCGTTATAATACTTGTACTAACAGTCTTTGTATTCCTTTGTTACTGCAAAACTCATTTGGTTGTATTTTTGCAGAATCCTCTATTCTTTCAATTGTTTCTTTTACAGGCAACTTAACGCCGGTCAAATAATTACTCTCTAACGATGCTATCTCGTTGCTTACTATTACAAACTTTTCCGTTCCGACATTTGCAATATTATCCAGCATTATATTAGTTGCAAAACAAGCCTTTTCTTCGTTGGTTACGACAACAACAACTCTATCCGCCACATCTATAAACTTCATCTTTTCCAAGTCAAATGATGAATCTGTATCCACAACAATATAATCGTAATCCTTCTCGTTTATTATTCTTTCAACAAGATTTAGAAATACTTCTTTTTCAATCCCCAGTGAAAGCAAAGATGCTTTAAATGGTGGAATATAATAAAACAGTTCCTTTCTTATTTCTTTTTTCAATTCCTCATATACCCCATCATCTTTATGTAATAATCCCGAATACACATCATTTCGCATTATGCATTCCTTATAGTTCAACAAATAATGAAATGTTTGCAATTCCTCGGCATCTATATATAAAGCTTTTCTGTTACTCTTTTCAAAGGCAGCACATAATCCCATCGCAATTGCCGTTTTTCCCACAGCTCCCACAGCGGATGTCACAACTATTACTTTCGTTTCCTTTTGTTCTTCGGCAAAGTTAAAACATTCCTTGCATTTTCCTACTATCTCACTAAATATGTCAAATATATCCAGATATTTATAAACGGAGCTGACGCCCAAAAAGCTTGTTGATTCCGATAGCTTATTATCGTTTAAAACAAAAATATTCTCTATCGGATGTCTTTTTATTCTTTCGTCAAACCATTCATTCGAGATAATGAGTACATTTGCCTGAACAGGCATTGAAAAAGCTTCTTCAAAATATGATTTTTCTGTAATTGTTTCTATCTCTATTTTTTCAAAAAATTCGGTTGCAAACCTAATCTTTAAAGTATTTATATATTCTTCATTAGAATCTGCCAGTATTATTTTTGTCATATCTTAAACCACCTTAAAATCACTATTAGCCAGCTTTATAATGTCGCCCTTTTGAATCACTCTGATTTCTCCCTCGGCAAGTCTCTCGCCGTTTACAAATGTTCCGTTTGCGCTATTTTCATCCTTAATCATGTATTCGTTATTTACCTTTCTGATACTGCAATGTTTTCTGCTTATTGCATTGTTAAAGTCCAAAACAATATCGCAAAATTCCGATTTTTTTCCTAAAACCATAAATTCTTTATTAAGTTTATATTCCATAGGCTTTGCAGTATTTAACGAAACAAGACTCAAGTCTTCTGTTCTTAGAATAAAAGATTTTTTTACAATACCATCTGTCATTCCCACGTTTTTGCATATACTGTCCAAATCGGCTTTTTCTTCTTTAAGCGAATCGTATATAAAAGAAAGGTCTCCTTCCAACAGCTCTCGTCTTCTGTCTATAACACCTAAAAGTTCGCCTTTTAAGCGTTTCTCGATGTCTTCGCTTTCTGATGATTCATGTATATCAAACGGTTTATATGTTAATCTCACTTTCAGATTTCCACTATCAACAAAGATTCTTTCGGAAGAAACATCAATATGTTCACATTTCAAAAAGCCATTTTCTTTAACTTTCAAAAAGCTGACAATAATACTTTTAATAATCGAACAAATCTCATCATTATTTACTCTCTGAGAATACTCATCCAGTGAATATAAGCCATCCGTAAAATACAGGACTTCTGTTTTACCGTTTAGCTTCATTTTCATGCATTTCACAAACATTGTATCTTCTTGGCCCTTTAATGCCATATAATCAGCCGAGTTAAAAGATTTTTCATCTTCAATATAGCTAAAACCGTTTTTTTGCTTTATTTCCATAACATCCCACCTACATAATTTTTAATTGATTGACTTCTCTACTTCATTTTTTAGATTGTTAATTATTCCAAGCATTTTCCCAATGACTCCATAATTTTCCATATATATGTTTTCCAGCCTAGTTTCCTCATCACACAACATGTTTAAAATCTCTTCCAATTGTTTTATAAAGCTCGAGTATTCCTCGGTAACCCCGTAATTAATTGCATTATCAAAGCCCTCCAAAGTTCTTCCATTCCATTCTCCGTATAATTCTCCTGAAGACGTTTTACTTTGTATTGTTTCTTTCACAGATTCACAATCAGCAATTAAGTTTTTTACTCGTTCCTTTGCAGCAGAAATTCTTGATTTTTTCTCAATTATCATCTCATTTTGACTTTGATAAGCACCTACCTGATTTCTATAATAATTTATTGAAGCATTCATGTTAGATACAGCCCCATTGCTGCCGGTCTTTTCCATATTTGCATCCTCCAAATCCTACTTTTTCATGGCTTACTTAAGGCTTTCGGATAACATTTCATCTGTCTTTGTCAACTCTTCTGCCGTTTTTCCTACCCCTTTTACATCCTCAAACAACAATTCACGATACTCGCTCATTAACGTTTCCATTTTGAATTTTTTTGCTGTAAAACCTGTAAAAGCTTCGCTTCTTTCTCCTTGGCTATACCAAAGTTCTCTGTTTACATTTAAACCTGTACTCGCATTTACCATATTATTGTATACATACGCATATCCCACCTTGTTAATTTTCAACTCGTTTGCCATACGAACTTCACCTTCTTCTTTTAATGCATGGTTTATAATTCAATTTTAGAAGCAGTATCATTTATTTTTCCCACAAAACTGCTGTCCACTTCATCTTTATATCCTTTGAATACAACTTTTTCTATATCATTATGGTTAAAAAACATGATGTTTTCTCCTATAATTCCATATGGGTACAACACCCCTCCGTAATCCTTGAACATCTGACTGTTTACTGATGTTGTCAAAAGTCCTCTTCCAATAATAATTACTTTTTGTTCACTGCCCTTTAGCAATACCACACTGCCCAAAGGTAAATAATCAATTGCTTTATAATTCATAATTATAGTCACCCTTCTTCATATCCAATATGCTTCCGCTATCAGCATCATGGATTTTTAATCTATTATTTCTTCCGGCTTGTTTATTGATGTCATTGCTTGGCTTTCGTAATCAAGGCCATTCTCGGTCTCTTGGATCCTTTTGCAAGCTTGCTGCAAGTTTTATCCACTCTTTCACGTTTTCTTTTTCCACCACTTCGGTTTCTTCTACGTTAAAGAACTCCTCAAAACCTTTTACCGGCGTCTTCTTTACTATTATTCTTTCTATTTCTTCCAGCTTAATAAATCTTTCATATCCATCACGGAAATTTCCTTTAAAACCATATTCTCGTGCTTGTTTTTCCGTGGCCCCAAAAACTAAAAAACTATTTTCATCTATGCCTCTTTTATTTATTCCTCCGGCCGTAAGAACCATTCCTTTATATTGAAAATAAATCCTTTCATGATATAGCGATTCTATTTCCGATTTATCTAACACTTTCATAAACGAAGTTTTACTTTTCCTTCCAACAACATTTATATAATTTACAAAGCCTTCTCTCTCTTCTTTGCTTATTATTAAAACCTCTTCATCTCTAATTGTTGCTTTATATCTAGTTCCTTTATACTTACATATCATGCTACTTATTACCTCCGTAAACCATTATCCAACCATCATCTATATCATAAATGAATCTTTTCAATATCACTCCACTATCAGCATCATGGATTGTTAATACATCACCATTCATTAACATATGTGGGGTTTCTTTAGGTATTAGTTGCTCAGGCAACACTGTATTATTGCTTCCTGTAAATCCTCTTGCTGTATACGGATCGTTCGGATTCGGGTCTTGTGTTACTGTCCATGTCACAACATCTTCCTTCTGTAGAACAAAATTGATTTTTCCATAAACTTTATCCCTGCTTCCAATTGATTCCGCTATTCCGTCAATCCCTTTATCAATTTTAAATTTTGTTCCATCATAATCCAGCCTATTTCCTTCATAAACCTTATCAAAGCCTATTAAGTACATGGAATGCTCATCAGACGTAATATAACCTCTTACCTCATTGTAATCATAAGGCAAATATAAATAATTATTTATCTCATCTTCAGGTATTATCTTCGTTATCATTGTCCCTTCCTGCGGCAAACCAATTTCTTGTCTTACCTCACTTACTAAAGCTTTTTCCGATACACTGAGTTCTTTATTCGGATTCATAAGGCTTGAAAAGTGTTCCAAACTTATCCCATGTTTGTCTATTACATCTCTTATAACCGGCGATGTCAGTTCTTCTAAACTACTTCTTGATATATTATTATCAATAAACATTTGATCTACATATATGGCTGCTGATTTTATAACATGATCATTGACATGCTCTGATGCATTATATATACCTTTTGCTACGCTTCCCACACCGGCATTTATAATAACATCTCCAAGCAGACCAAATGTCAGCATTTCGGGACCATCGAGGTTAAGTTTTTGACCTATATTTTCAGTAATCATTCCTGTAGCGGTATCAAGTCCGACATCTCTTAACATCTCTTTCCCAGCCAAAGATATAATATCTCCTGTGCTTAGGTTGCTTGCTCCGCTTATCGCTTTGTTTAATTGTCCCACGGGAACCACTACTGCTGCTGTTGTCTGACTTAGGCTTCCCCACATGTTATATAGTTTCTCATTTCCTCCAAACAGGGTGTCCCTTATAGGATTAAACGCTTCTGTTTTCAAATCTCCTATATTTGCATAGTATAAATCCTGAGCTCCTTCCGTTATATTGCTTATTCCATAAGCTATACTTGAAGTCCCTGCTACTACTGCCGGTATGACCAACGGCGTTGCCGCTCCCGCTGTAAATATCACTGCCATTGTTCCTATCACTATCGAAGCTATTGCTGCGCATATCTCGCTTACTGCCTCTTTTTCTTTTGCATCCAATGCAGCCAAGTAGTCTTCGTGATATTTTTCAAATACTTTTTCTATATTTTCCTGTGCTTCTTTTACAACTTCACTATTTATCTTTAGAAATGAAAAACTCTCCTGCACTCTGGCTATTAGGCTAAGCATTTCCTCATTTTTTAATATGTCTCCGCTTTGATACCCCGATATATCCCTCCCTGATTGTTGCATTTTTGACAACATATTTAATGCAGATTCTATTATTTCTTCTAACTTGTTTACTGATGTCATTGCTTGGCTTTCGTAATCTATTATAGCCTTGTCCAATGCCGTTATACGATTTGATACCGACTCGATCTCTACTTCAAGCTGATATGTTGAAACTCCCGGTATGTCAACTATATCCCTTACCTCGTCAAGGATTTTCTCTGCTTCATTTTTCTTTTCTTCAACATAACTATATAGCCATTGCATACTTTTCTTTACTTGTTTAAGTGACTGCCTTGGCAATACGCTGTATATATCTGAATCTATATTTCTGTAGCCGTTGACATACATCGCCAAGCGGCTTCTGTATTCATTTATCAAATATTCCAGGCTTGTCAGTATTGTTCCGTGTACTTCGCTAAAGTACTGTTTCATACTGTCTGCAGCCTGACCTTTAAAGCTGTCCATACCTGTAAACTGATTTATTGATGCCCCAATTTGTTCTAAACTATTCAACCACTGTGCGGTTTTACTCATTGCTTTTCCGTAAAAATCATACATGGACGTATATTTTATTTTATAGTTTTCCATAGATTATTCCCTTTTTACTTTTGTTAATATACCGAACTCCCGCACTCTCAATTATTTCAACGGGAGTTCGGCACATATTCAGATTAGCCTCTAAACTGTCCTGCAATACTTGCATCTGTTTCTTCAACAATCTGCGCTGTCGAATCAAGTGCTGCGGCAATTTCTCTAATCAATTCTTCTGCTTTCATGAATCCCGGCTTTAATTCACCATAGCGAACTGCATAAGATTCACTTGCAGAACCTTCCCACTCACTCTGTAGCTGTTCAAGCAGAGAATCCATTTTCGCTATTACTGCATTTACATTATCAGCCTCGACGCGATATTGATTGGCTCTGTCTCTCATTTGATCAGGTGTGATTCTGATTTGTCCTGCCATTGTTTCACCTCCATTTTTATTGTTTATATGCAAACTGAATATTCAGCTAACATCACTTATTTAACTTCTTAGCTTTTTTTAGTTTTATTGCCAAACCCGTTCCGACTGCTACAGCTGCTCCTGTACCTGCAATAGTTAGCGCTACAGCAAGTTTATTTTGAACAAATCTTGCAAACGAACTGGTTGTTACCAAAACCTCACTGTTAAAATTGTAAGCACTGTTAAATGTCGGATCGCTTGTATCCAATACATTTCCCGCCAAATCAGTTACCACAAGTTTTACCGACTGACGTTTGGTTTTTTCGGCAATTTCAAATTTTCCCTCATAATTATTAATATCCGCAGAAAAATCGGTTATTTCCTGCACCTGAGCATCATCCACAAATACTTTTATTGACTTAAGTCCTATTGCATCAAATGCTATATAAGCAACCTCTTTAACATCTTCGTTAATCACATCTTCTTCCAAGCCCGTAATACTTGTTATTTCCGGTTTTGTTCTATCCACTCTAAAAAGTATTGACATTCCCTTATAGTTGGTATTTTCCGGTCTATTTCCTGTGCTATCTTCGGAAGATATAACAATTTTATATACTCCGTCCGTCATAAAGTTATCTTTATCAATTTTATATTCATATTGATACCAACCGCTTGCTCCGACGGGTGCAAATCCGTTAACTTCCGGCGATACACTTATGTTTGGATTTTCAATTGGTTTTCCATCTTTTGTTATCTCAATATTTAACGACGATTCTACAAGCTGTGACGGATTATATTCCGTTATTAACAAATCATCATCCACATTTTTGATATAAGCCCCACCATCATCTATCAATCTCCAAAGATAGTCGCTATATTCATAGACAGAACCATATCTGTTAACCGTAAAGGTTGTTTCGCTCTGCGCACTATGTCCTGCTTTATCGGTAAATGATACACTTAATGTATAAATACCATCGTTTTCAGGGAGCTTTTCAATTAGATTCGAACTAGCTACTGCCGTTGTTCCTTCAACTGCAATTCCCTGCAGGTATTGACCTGTCACATCTACTCCCCTATTTTCAAAACCATTTTTAACAAGACTAACATTATAATTATCTATATTTTCATCTGTAAAGCTCACAGAGAATGAAACATCATCTTTGAAGGCCATGCCATTACCTTCTTTGCCGTTAACCATAATAGTCGGTGCCTGTATTGCGGTATCAATTACAAAACTTTTTACCGGTGTGTTTGAAGTGTGACCTGCCATGTCAGTTGTTGCTACGGATAGTGAATAATTTCCATCCATTGCGAAATCAACCGTCATAACATATTGATCTGTACCTTGATCTTTTGACCATGTTGACATTATATATGCCCCTTGTGGCAAATTGTTTCCCATTGCATCTGTCGCAGTTATATTTACATTTGTTTCGCTTGCATTGAAGTTCTTTTCCGTAACCGTAATTACAGCAGTTTGTGAAGCATCATAAAAATCCATGCCTCCAACATCAGAAGCTACAATATTTGTATTTATATAACTAATGTCAATTACCGGTGCTGTCTTATCAATTTTCACCAATGGAATCGTAGAAGCTTCGCTTATTGCTCCATCAGACATCCTTCTTAAGTAAATATTGCCAAAATTGTTTGAATCGCTTTCTACACTAATCGTGTATTTACTTAAATCAGTGGTCCAACCTCCAAAACTGTTATTCGTATTAATCCAAAATCCGCTCTCAGGTGTGATTACGACATTGGATGTATACCATTGCGAGTCAGGAAATAGTTTATCTCCGATTAGTGAATATTTTCCTTCTATCGTCTTATCCGTGCTTACAACCACATTCACTGTATTTGATACCGCATTCCAGTTATCATTCCCCGGTTTTGTTGCCTTAACAACGATTGTCCCGGTTTTTCCTGAATTGAGCCTTATTTCTCCGCTACGAGAGTCTATCGTTCCTATATCAAAACCGCTTACAATACTGTATTCAATACTCGGTGTCTCGTTTGAGCCTCCCTCAGCATCAATATCCACACTCGTTACACCGTAATAAACATCATATCTGTTTTTGCTAAATGTTAAATCCGGCTGATTTCCTTTTTCAACAACCAATGTATATGTTATAGGTGATGACTCATTATAATTTGCATCCCCTTCTTTTACAGCTTGAACAACAACTTCACCGGCACCTGATGGTGTAATTGTTCCGTTATCATCTACCGATGCGTTTCCCGACAAAACTTCATATGTTACATTACCGGTTCCCGAACCACCCAAGGCAGCATTCAAAAATCTAAAAGGATATTTCAGTAACAAATTGCTGATTTTTTCAAAAAACAGCTGAAGTTGATTTGCCCTATTAACAACCAAAGTATATTCTGCGGTATTTGATTCATTGTAATCTGAATCTGCTGCTTTCTTTGCTTCAACTACAATTGTTCCTGCTCCTAACGGAGTAACCGTTCCACCGGAATTTACATTTGCATTACCACTTTTTATACTATATGTCACAGTGCCGGTTCCGGAGCCTCCTTTTACTGTATTGGTAAAACTTTCTCCATAAACGATTGCTTCCGGTGATTCCTGATTAAACTCCAATGTCTTTTGTGTCCCTTTTGTTACATTTAAAGTATACTGAACAGGCTCTGACGCCTTATAATTTCCATCGCCCTCTTTTTGAGCTGTAACTATAATAGTTCCCGCATGTTTTATAGTCACCTTTCCTTCACTATCTACAGTTGCTAGATTTGTGTTATTAACTCTGTAAACTATATTGCCTTCTCCCGAACCACCCGTTGCAACATTTGTGTAGACATTTTCTGCCGTAACGTTCGAGAATACAATTTCATCAGGGTTGGTTACATTGAAAGTTAAGCTATTTTGCGCTTCCTTTTCATCTAAAACTATCTCCTCATTTCCTTTCCATGAATCCGACTCATCATCACTTGCGCTAATCGTTCCTGTTTTCTTTTTGTACCCGTCTTTTTCAATAGTATAATCACAGGTTATACTATCTATATCATCGTCGCCGGAAAGTTCTGTAAATTCACTAACCGCAGCTTCTCCAAAACTGTCTGTTATAGTTTCTATGTTTATATTATGTGTCTCATTTTCTATCCTAATCACAGCATTAGCTAAAGGATAGTTATCCTCATCCTTAACAACAAAGGTAAATACATTTTGATTTCTAGCGGTTTCTGCAAGCACCGCTAAACCATTTATCGGAAGTAATAGCATCACAACTACTGCTATTAACACAACCGCCAAAACCTTGTTCAATATTTTTAATCTTTTCATCCTTATATCCTTCCTTGACTTTTTTATCATATTGTTTCTTCTGTATTTGTTATTGTTATATCTTCAATAATCTCTATTTTTTTCTTATTAAGCGAACTATTATCTTGCAACGAATCCAAAATGTCCGTCTCATCATTAAAAGGTTCGTCATCTGATAATTCAGATAGTAATGTTGTTCCATCGTCTTCGGAAATTATGGTTGTTTCTTCCAAAATTTCTGTTTCTTCAAGCAAAGTCGTACCTGCTGTTATATCAGTTTCACCAAGAATGTCTGTTTCTTCAAGCAAGCTTGTTTCTTCTTGCTGCTGTACAACACTATCTGCTTGTTTTTTAACATGCTGAACATCTAAATCAACTTTCGAATTCTGTAAAGCCTTATGCTTATCTTCATTACTTTTTCTGATTTCTTCAATTGATCTTTTTGAAGTTCTGCCGGACAATTCGCTGATAACCCTTGGTATTTTAAATCTGAAAAATAACACAATTGCAATTATTGCCGTAATAATTGCCGCAACAAATGCTATATCTGATATTGTACTTATTGTCTGCGCCATACTATTTCCTCATTTCCTCATTCTCGTAGGCTCTTTCTACTGCCTGTCTATACACTTCGTAATTATCAATTATCTCTTTTTTAAGCTTTTTAGATTGTTCTTTTTGTACATTAAGATTAGCCGTTTTTTCATAAACCTCATCAAGAATATCCAAGATTTTTCCTTTATCAACATTTACCGAAACCATATTTAATCTCTGATCATACATCAACATAAATATGCTGTTGTAAAGAGTTAATTGATCGTATGCTCCCTCTTCATTAAGCTTTTCAACTTCAGCATTTAGCACTTCAAGCACAGCGTCATAATCACTTTTAGATGCCTCTTCTACATTTGTTGAGTTAAAAATATATTCTTTATAAAACAAGCATATTTGATAATAGCATTCAGATAATTCCGCGTTCTCAAACTCTTCACTCAAATCAGAATTCAAATGATTTGACTCAAAAAACGGAAATGCCTTTTGTACCCTTACAGCAAAATTTTCGCTTCCATCATCGGAGGTGTAATAATTGAAATACATCATACCAATTTTATAATTGAGTATAAATAAGTCCTCTCCGCTGCTGTCAAATTGTGATTTGTTTGCATTATAAACTGCCAGCAACTCATCATTTTCATTCTTTGAAAAATTACCTTCATTTTCGTAAGCCTCCACCATTTTCATGTAGGCTGTCGTATCTGCCGGATATATCTTTATTGCATCTTTATAGCTTTCAATTTTTTCTTCAAGGCTTGTGGAATCCATGACCGAAACTAAAGCCTCATATGTACTATTATTCATACTTGTTGACACATATTTGCATAAAACTCCCGTTGTTATGAGTCCAATTGTCAACACTAGCATAGCTATAAAAGACGTCAACTTTCTTTTTTGATTTTTCTTGTACCCTTTTGTAATCAAATCAGGATGTTCAAAATCATAAAGAAGTTCTGCACAGTTTTGGTATCTGTTTTCACTTGCCGGTTGAACACATTTGTCAATTATTACTTCCAGCCCTTCAGATATATCCGGATTTAAATTTCTTACCGGTTCATAAGGGGTTCCGCCTCTCGGGTCCACTCCGGTAAGCAAATGATGCATGGTCATTCCCAACGCAAAAATATCCGACCTTGCATCAGTTTGACCGCTATATTGCTCCGGTGGAGCATAACCCTTTGTTCCAAGCACAGTCGTGTCCGTGAGATTTTGTTCTTTATATTCCCTTGCAATCCCAAAATCTATTATTTTTACGTTGCCTTCCGGCTTAAGCATGATGTTTGCCGGTTTCATATCTCTATATATGATTGGGGGTTTTTGTGAATGAAGATAGGATAATACGTCACATAACTGCTTAGACCAGCTAATGACCTTTTCTTCAGGTTGTTTTCCGTATTCTTTTAGAATCCTATCTAAAGACTCTCCTTCTATATAATCCATGATTACATAGATTGTTTCGCCATTTTCGATAATATCTACTATCCTGGGCAATGCAGGATGATCTAATCTTTTCATCATGTTTGCTTCAACCAGCAAACTGTTTATTATAACCTCGTCATTTCTTCCGTTTCCTCTTTTTCTGATTTCTTTTACAGCCCACTGCTTATTTAAATGCGTGTCCATCGCAAGATACACAACGCTCATTCCGCCTCTTCCAATTTCTCTGAGGATTTCATATTTCCCTTCTATTACTGTTCCAATTACTGTCATAACCACTAATTGCAGGCATTGTGCATGTTGGTGTCGTGCCTGCCGCAACACCGACATTGTTTGCTATTTTACTGCAAACACCTTACTACTTGTTACTTATAATAATCGCAGATATGTTATCTCTTTCATCCCTTTCTTTTACTGTGTTGATTAATTTTTTTAAATTCTTACTCATTTCTTCCCTGGTTTTATTCTTTTCTATTCTGAGACCGTCAAATATTTCTTTTTCACTTATTTCATGTCTAAAACCATCAGTACATAAAAGATACACTCCCTTTTCGACTGTGACATATATTACGTCCGGCACTATACTTATCGAAGCACCTACACACTGCAACAAAAGATTTCTTCTTTTATCCGTTTTTGCTTGTTCGCTTGATATTGTTCCCTTCTCTATTTCTCTTGCAATAAATGTATGATCTTTTGTTAACTGAACTGCTTTTTTTCCAATGTAATATGCTCTGGAATCTCCTATATGCACTATGAATCCTTCTCGTTCTACAATAAACATACCCGTAAACGTAGTTCCCAACTTATAACCATGTTGCTGACCATAAAGTAAGATTTTTTCATTTAAAGCTTTAAGCATGCCAACCCATTTTTCTGCAATATCGCTGTTTTTTATATTTTCCATATCAGTTGGCATTTCATTTTCAAACCATTTGCCGAATTCTTTAACTACTGTTGCACTGGCTAATTCTCCTTTTGTAAGGCCTCCCATGCCGTCACAAACTATAGCCATTATTATTTCTTTTCCGTCCAACAAAGCATGTTTAATAATTACACTGTCTTCATTAACCTCTTTGATATTACCCACATCCGTCTCAAAGCAAAGCAAGTATCCATTTGTGTTATCGTGTTTCATATGCTACTTTAATCTCCGATTCAAAAATAAACTCAATTTACATTTTACAATAAGTAGCACTATTCTTTCAATAATTGTCTTTTTTTTAACATAGTTTTTTTAGGTTATTTATTTATGTCAATCAAAGCATATACATATCTATCTTGTAATGCCTTGATATTAATAGACATTTCAGCTCTCATTTTGTCTTTGTGTATTAAAAAAGGCGACACCAAAGTGCCGCCCAATAAGCATATAAAATATATAATGTTTCTTAATAAAAAGCCTATTATTTCAACTGTTCCGCAAGGCTGCTCAAATCCTCAATAAGTTCGGATATTTCCTCTACCGTTTTTGTATTTGTTTCACTTATATCGTAAGTTGTATTGGCATGTGCCGCAACCTCCTCGGAAATCGACGAAATAACCGATATACTGTCGATAATCTCTTTGTTTGCACTTTCAAGACTTTCAACGTCTTCTTGCAAATCGGTTGATTTTTCACCGATAATTCTGGTGCTCTTTGCAATTTCTTCAAAGCTCTTGGCTGCGTTATCGGTGGTTTCGTTCTGACCGTCGATTTGTTCAATCATGTCTGTTGTAACACTTACCACGCTTCCGATAATGCCTTTAAACTCGTCTAACATTTCGGCAATCTGTTTTGTTGCCACACCTGTTTCTTCCGCCATTTTCGAAATCTCACTTGCAACAACCGCAAAGCCTCGACCGCTCTCTCCCGCTCTTGCGGCCTCTATGGACGCATTTAAGGACAGCAGTGTGGTCTGCTCGCTTATGCTGTCTATCATGCTGACAACAGAATAAATCTGCTCCATGTTTTCTTTTAATTCTTCAAGCTTGCCGGTAACATTTTTTCCGGAAGATACGGAATTTCTAACCTGTTCCACAAGCATTGCGATATTCTTTGAGCCTTCTTCAACAGCCGCATTGGTATCCCTAACGCTTTTATGAATCTCTCTTGCACCTGTTTTAACATCTTCAACCTGATCTTGAATATTGTTTGTCAAAAGAATCTGCTTTTGAACCGCATCACTTGTATCGTTAGCACCGGAATTTACGCCGCCCATTGCATCTTTTGTGCTGATTGTGGCAGAGCTTAATTCTCCCATCTTTTTGTTAACAACTTCTATGTTTCCGGCCATCTTGTTGGAAACTTCAAGAGTAAGTTTCATGTTAGCTTCGGTTTTTTGTGATTCCTCTTCTATCATCTTGATTCGGATATTGCTGTTTTTAACAAGCAATTGGCCGCTCTTCCACATGTAGAAAGAAATAAGTAACATCAACAATATCTGTATTTCGATATTTGCACTGTCCTCTCCCCATGTGTAAATACCGCTTACCAAAAAATATACAACCTGCAAGATATTGCATACCCATATTCCAAAGGCAAAAATAGCTATATATTTGTAGTCATTGTAAGCCAATACCACTATAAACATCGGTATTACATATACAAATGCAAGGGGCGACACTGTTGTGAGTATAATAAACACATACAGTGCCGAAAACCCAAGCGCCACAATATAACGAATATATTTTGCCGATGGCTTGAATTTTATTATTACAAGTTCAATAATCGGAAATGCCAGCGCCAGCACAATGGTAATCAGAATGTAGCCCAAGCTGCGTGCGCCTTTAAAATATTCCAATGCGTACGCCAAAGAAATAATTACGCATTCAATCAAATGACAAATCACAACAAATTTGTTGCATCGTTTGGTCTCATCCTCCAACAAAGTACTATTCCCCATAAATATATACCTCCTAAACTTTTTTCATAATGTAAGCACATACATCTTCAACGGTTTTAGGCTCGAAGTCCTCTTCTATTTGTATTTTAAACTTATCTTCGATAGTAATGGAAAGCAATATAAAGTTAAAAGATGTTATGGAAAGATCCGTTCTCAAATTGCTTTTCATCGTTACATTTGATGTGTCTGTTTCAGGCATGACCCGATTTATCAGTTCTATAAGCTCTTTCAGTATTTCTTCCATCTTTGTGCTCCAATCTTATTTTTCTTTCAAACGGTCTATCTTTAAAGCCGGCGTACGCTTAAAATCTTCTTTGCGGACAACAACATTGTTTATTTGTTTGAAAGCAGGAAGAGTTTCGTTTATTTTCTTAACTTCATCCATAACCAAGTCTACAACTTCATCCCATGATTTTTGTTCAAAAGCCTGCATAAGAGGTAGAATCTCGATTGATAGCACACTTTGATTGTTTACAAGGCTTTCTTTAACCAAACAATCCTGTATCAAATCGCTCCGGTTAAAGATATCCTCCAGCTCTTCAGGGCTTATGTTTTCTCCGCTCGGAAGAACAATCAGGTTATCTTTTCGTCCGATGATGGTGATAAAGCCCTCTTCATCAAAAGAAGCAAGATCGCCGGTTTTAAACCAACCGTCTCCTGTCAAGGCTTTTTTTGTGGCTTCCGGGTCCTTGTAATAGCCTTTCATAAGATTGTCCCCTCTTATCCACAATTCTCCTTCCACGATTTTTGCTTCCTGCAAAGGATAAATTTTTCCCATGGAATGGGGCTTTGTTTCCAGGTCTACATTTGCGCTTGTTAGGTTTGCCCCCTCCGTCATGCCGTATCCCGGATACAAATTTATATTATATTTCCTTGCCTCTTTTATAAGCCTTTTGGGAACGGGAGCTCCTCCGCATTGAATGGTCCTTAAGTCTCCCAAAAATTCCGCTCCTTTTAGTTTTGCCAGATTTAATATAATCTCAACAATCCCGGGAACAAGCACAAGCAGTGTTGGTTTTATCCTCGGAATCATTGTAACCCCGCTTTTTACATCGTTGCATCCATGTATCTCGCTTCCTGTATAAAGGCAGGACAAAAAGGCTGTGACCGTGCCGAATATGTGTGAAAGCGGCAGCATTACAACAGTTATGTTGTCAAATACTTCTCCGCTAGGCTTATAAGTTCCGTTTTTTGCCCCTCGCATAAGTGCACCATGGCTCAATACCACACCTTTTGCCCGGCCTGTGGTTCCGCCGGTTAAAAATATTGCAGCGGTTGTGTCTTTTTTTACATCACCGAAGTCGGAAAGGGCCTCGCCGCAATCAGCCGCATCCATTACGGGAATCGTCAATTTGTCCGTTAAAGAAATAAAACATTTTTCGGCAACAACCGCCTCTATATCATAATTTTCCACGGTTTTTTCAAGCATTTCGGCTGTAAAAGTGCACGGAAGCATCATTACAACACGTCCCGATGCCGGTATTGCAAGCAGCCAACACATGGCATCTGTGTTGTTACGACACATTACCGCCACATGTGCACCCTGACCTATATTTTTACTGTTAAGTAAGTTGATTCTTTTTTTGATGTTCTCCAAAAGTTCAAGATATGTTAAAGACAGATTGTCATCTGATAATGCCGGTTTGTCTTTGTAGTCATTCGAGCATTTTTCCAACAATTTTGGAATCGTTTCCAAATAAGGAAGTCTATCCCCCTCTTCTTTAGAAATCATTCCGTCAAAATAATTATCCGTGTTTTTCATATGTTTTACTACCCCTTGATTTCAACATTATGCAAATTAACCGCACCCAAATATCATAATATTATGTAAACCTTTCATTTGAAGATTATCAGCATTTATGATACATTTATATTATACAATGAGAGTTTGAGAAGGTAAAGTCAAAATGATTACTGTAGAACAGGTAAAAACACGCAGACAAATGAAACAATTTGTCGATTATCCCAACAAATTATATGCAAACGTCCCGCAATATCTTCCTTCCGTTTTTAGTGATTCCATAAACACAGCCAACCCGCGCAAAAACTACGCTTTTAATTTTTGTGAAGCTAAGTTTTGGCTTGCCAAGCGCGACAAAAAAATCGTCGGTCGCATAGCTGCCATTATCAATCACAAGGCCAATGAAAAATGGCATAAAAACCAGCTTCGCTTTTGGAATGTGGATTTTATCGATGATATAGAAGTGTCCAAAGCCTTGTTTGATGAGGTTGAAGAGTGGGCAAAGCAAAAAGCTTGTGACGAAATAGTCGGTCCTTTGGGCTTTACGGATTTGGATCTTGAAGGCATGTTAGTGGACGGTTTTGATGAAATCGGTGTATTTTGCACCTATTACAACCATCCATATTATATTGAACACTTGAAAAACTTGGGATTTGAAAAAGATGTCGACTGGGTTGAATACAAAATGGAGATTCCAAAAAACAAAGAGGAACTCTATACTCTTTCACGCATGGCTGAATTTTCCAAACGTGTATATAAGCTTCATACAGTAGAGTATAAGTTCGGGCAGGATTTCGTAAGCGCTGTACCGGATTTTACCAAGCTATTAAATCTTTCTTACGATAATTTGTATTCCACCAGCGAACTTAGCAACGAACAAGGGGCGGATTTATTTAAAAATTTCAAACCTGTGCTTAACCCAAAAACAAGCATTTGGGTATATAACGAGTCCGACGAATTGGTAGGTTTTATTGCCGCAATCGCAGATATATCCAAAGCCTTGAAAAAAAGTAATGGAAAACTATTCCCCTTTGGCTGGGCAAGGATTTTAAAAGCCGTAAAATCATCCGATGAATATATAGCCTTGTTGGTAGGTGTGCGCCCTGACTATCAGGCCAAAGGCGTTATTTGTGTTTTGCTGGATGGTCTGATAGAAGGCTTTCAAACCGTAGGAGCCAAAGTCTGCCGAATTTGTCCAATGCTTGAAAACAACGATAATGTTTTGTCTTTAATGAATATTATCCCAAGCAAGCCTTATAAGCGAAGAAGAAGCTTTATCAAGAAGCTTTGATTTACCTAGCTTTCTGCCATAAATACGGTTTTATAGGGATATTTTCCCACTTTCAATCAAATTATTTCTTTTTGCAATGACATAAGTTCCGGTTATATCACCATATACATTGTTTGCCGTGGCTATAGGTTCTATTATGGCATTAAGGCCGATATAAATCGCCAAAGCTTCTATCGGTATTCCAAACTGGGCAAATAAGGTTGACATACCTATTACTGCCGACCCCGGCACTCCCGGCGTTCCCATTGACATGATTATAACCATAAAAATAAGCATTGCTATTTGTCCCGGATCTAACGTAATTCCAAATACCTTTGCAAAAAACAATACATATAATATGAATCCTATGCTTGTTCCGTCCATGTTTAGAGTTGCCCCGAGAGGTATCGAAAATGAATATATTTTTGGTGAAATTTTCAATTTTTTATGGCATACTTCCATGGTATGCGAAATCGCCGCATTGCTGGATATGAGGGCAAAAGCGTTAAACCAGGCGGAAATTGCCGATTTTGTGTACTTTATCGGCGATGTTTTGGCAGAGATCATAACTATAAGATTGTAAATCACAAACATTGCTAGCATTGCCAAAATAATAACAAACAAAAATCCGATAATAGCTTTCAAGCCGTCCGGCTCTATTGAAATAATCAAAGATGATATCGATACAAAAACCATAATCGGAATAAACTTGGTTATGAGTCCCGTCACCTTCAAAAAGAGCTCGTTTGCGTTGTTTAAGAAGCTTGAAACTTTGTCGGTTTTTTCTCCGAGTTTTCCCGCTCCCAATCCTATCAAAACCGCTATTACAATTATCTGTAATGTGTTCATTTCCACAAATGCCTTGAAGAAATTATCAGGTATTATGCCTATTATGGTGCTTTTAATATCAAGCCCGCCACCGGTTGTTACCTGCGTAGCCGTGCTTTTAAGCTGACCGAAGGTTCCCGGATCGAATATAACCGAAAAACACAATGCCAGACCAATTGCCAAAAAGGTGGTAAATAAATAAAAGACGATTATTTTTACCGCTATCTTTCCCAGTTCTTTCATATCGGAAAAAGTACTTATGCTGGCGGCTATGGAAAAGAATATAACCGGACCGGTTATCATCTTTAATGCATTTAAAAAAAGTGTTTTAACGGTTGTTAATATATTGTCATTTAAAAACGTCGTTGCATTTTCAGGTAACAACAGACGCAAAACTATACCGACGGCAATTGACAAAATCAGTGCATACAATGTATATTTAAGACCTTTTTTGCTATCATCGCCTACGGCTATGCTAACTTTGTTTATACCGTTTTTATACCCTATCGTGTAAGATTCCGCATTGCCGGCAATAATCATTTTTCTGATGGTGGCTTCCGTTTCGGGTGACATGTCGGAATCCGATAAATCAACACCCAAGCCGGCATTGTTTATTTCTTCGATTTGTTTGCCCTTATAGGATATAATAACCTGTTTTTTGCTGCGCTTATTAAAGACAGCAACTCTTATATCATCGCTGTCTCCCTCTGATTTTGATGTCACAATCTGAGCAAAAAACTCTTCCGCCAACAAAAGTGCTCTCGTCTGATCTTTTGATTTTACGTGGATTTTTTTAAGATTATCACTGATAAAATCCATTGCCTCTGCCACACTGTCCAGAGACGCAGGCAAATATTTCTCCTTGGTTTCCATAAAACGGTATTCCCCTCCGATGGTTGATTTATAGCTTGTAAAAAATTCTTTTTGTCCTCGGTTTTTTACTAAATAAATAGTACCACAAAAAAAAGGGCAAAACAATCGTATCAAGCTTGTCTTGCACAACTGTACGTAGTTATTGAAAAGAACATATAACAATAGTAAAATAAATATATAAGACATAATTATCATAATTTGGGGGTTTTAATATGGGAAGTAAAAAGGAAACAAAACCGCAAAAGCAGGTTAAATTCAGCACATTAGCCATACAAGCATTACCGGAAATCTGGATGGTACGATTTGTAACCGCCATTATACTTGTGGCACTTGCTTTTGCTTTTTCGCAAATCTGCGGTCTTATTATCGGAACCAAGGTAGCGGCGCTTACCACCGCTAACATGAAGGAAATATTCTTAAGCTGGCAAGGTCCGGTACTTATTATAATCGGTATTGTTTTTGTACTTGTTTACGCAGCCTTGGATTTGTTTCTCCGTGTTTATGTAACAGGTGGAATACTTAAAGGGGAAAAAGCGGGGATTTTTTCAAATATTAAAAAATCCTTGGCAAGCATCAAGCGTTTTATAAACCCAAGCGGTATTTCCATTATCATATATATTTTGTTTGCGGTGCCTTTGGTAGGTTTGGGATTTGGCGTAGGACTTACCAGCAATTTTGCTATTCCGAATTTCATTATGGATGTTTTGCTTAAAAGCACATTTTTTAAGATTATCATGGTAGTTGCGATTATTGTACTTTTGGTTGTGGGTTTCTTCTACCTGTTTTCTTTGCACGGTGTTTTGCTTTCGGGCTTGACTCCCAAAGAAGCAAAAAAATACTCCGTAAAACTCGTTAAGAAAAACTGGAAAAAGTTTGTTCTTACTATGGTTATAGTCCTGGCGGTTACGCTTTTGGTTCGCGTCGGCATCAACTTGGTTGTAAATTCTATATCCGAAAGCAGGCTGAACGCCATAGAAGCCACATTACCGGATAATTACACCGAAAGAGACTACTCGGATCCAAACGCTTGGCTTTCTCTTTCGGATGAAGACAAACAGATTATGAGTTATAGAGTCGAATGTACTTTTTCGGTACTTGAATGGGGATATATCGACTTATTTATAGCTATGCTTTGCTCAGCAATTATAATGCTTTATTTCACCAAGCTTTATATTGAATTTGATTCGGCCGAACGGGGTGAAAAAGCTCCTACCTGGGTATCCCGACCAAAGGGCGGTGCCTATGTGGCAAAAGTAATTGCAATGTTTGGACTTATAGTTGCTGTCGGAATCGTATCATTTATTCTTGCCACCCGGGCGGATTCCTATACATTGCGAAAGAAGGAACCGGCTATTATTGCCCACCGTTCCTGCGGAACCCTTGGCTTTGAAAACTCTGTTGAGGGGCTTTCCCTTGCTTTGGAGCACGGATGTATAGGCGGTGAAATAGATATTCAAAGAACCAAAGACGGTTATTACATTATTAACCACGATAACGATTTCGCCAGATTATTCAATGTTGCCAAAAAGCCTTCCGAAATGACTCTTGCAGAAATCGAAGAACTTGAGCTTACGGATAACAACGGTAAAATCCGGAAAGTTCCAAAATTGGAAGAATTCCTTGTAGAAGCCAAGAAGCTTAACGCCATTTTACTACTCGAGTTAAAGGGTGAAACCGCAGATGAGCAAATGGCAGATGATGTTGTTGCCATGGTTAAGGAATACGATGTTGAAGACTTGGTAATTTATATATCCTTGAAGGAAAATGTAATGAACTACCTAAAGGAGAAGTATCCGGAATGCCAAGTAGCTTCCGTATTCTTTGCGGGTATGGGAAACTTTGAAAACCTTCCTTGTGATGTTTTGGGAGTCGAAGAAGGAATGTCATCTCCGCTTATTTATTTCAATGCACATGCCAACGGTAAGAAAGTGGATGTTTGGACGCCTAACAGCGAAGACTCTTTACGCTTATTCATGGACTCGGATGTAGACTATATTACCACGGACGAGGTTGAGCTTTCCCAAAAAGTCAGAAAAGACTTGGATTCCAGAACGGAACGCGAAATAATCAAAAACCGATTACAGGATTTCTGGTCCTTGTAAGTTTCAATTAACCATAAGATAAAGGCTCATACTTTCATAAGTATGAGCCTTTGATTTATTTAATCTTGATTGGTTAATTATTTCTTTTCAGGTGGTGTGCCGCCATCTCCCGGTTTTCCGCCACTTGGAGCTTCACCGTCAGGCATTCCCTGTCCGCCGCCGTTTCCGCTTGACTGAATTGCCACCTCTACAGCTGTACCCTGAGATGCAGTTCCGCTTGTGTAGGCCACTCCGTTAACATAGAGTGTATAACCGTTTAAGTCGATTGCATCTGCATCACATGTAAGTGATGTAATATATGAATCGCCTGTAAGTGTCCATGTTGAACCGCTTTCTATTTCAACGTAAATATCTCCGCTTGATTTGTCCGAATTAATCGCACCTTCATAGGATGAACTATCAGCAAGATAAAGGTTAAGGGCCGAATCATCATCAACAATCATATCACCTTCAATTTTCTGGTTATATGCAAATAAGTTAACCTGACCACCGTTTGAGCCTTCACTTCCCCAGCCTGCCGCGCAAGCTCTTAAGAACACATTGTCACCGTTATTTGTAATATCCACGCTGTCAAGGCTGATGTCCGTAGCTGTGTTTGTTACGAAGAATATCTCACCGTTTTCGTTTGTAAGGCTTCCGCCGTTCATTGTAAAGCTTGAAAGGCCTTCCGATGCATCACCCGACATTGATTGATAAATCATTACCGCCTGGTAGTAAGATGAATTATCACTGTTTTTCGTATTGTTATCAGCATTTAATGTAACATTGTTAAGTGTTACCGAGTTGTTTCCTTCTACAACAACACCCTGAGATGCTGATGATTCAAGCAAAGCATTTGAAACCGTAATGTCAGCTGTTGAGTAGATAACGGGTGATCCCGTTCCCGATGTGGAGTAATATCCGCCGTCTACATTTACCGTACCGCCGCCTCTGTCGGAACGGATTGCCGCAGATGAATTTCCGCTTGTCATAACCGTTAAGTTCGTGGCATTCATTGTGCCACCACCTGTCGTCATGAGACCGCCGGAACAATTGCCGCTTGTTTCTATATATGAATCGGAGATGTTGACGGTTGTTCCCTCGCCGTAGCTAAATACCGCATTGGCATGTGTTCCGTCAGTATCAATAATCATTTCCGATAAATCCAATGTTGCGCCGTTTGTGGCAAATACCGCTGCGTTATCTCCGTAAAAATCAGCTTCGTCACCTTGGTCGGAATCGCCGGTTTTAATGACTTCCACATTGCTGTAGGATACGCTTGTGCCGTCTGCTTCTATGGCATGTTCGCCATCTGCTGAATTTGTAATGGTTTCGTTTGTTGTTATATCAGATCTTGAAAGGTAGCTTCCCGTAGATTCTGTAGTTGAGCTTGTGCTTTTTGTGCTGTCTTCCGTGCTGTTTGACTGACCGCAACCGCTAAATACCACTGCCAGAAGAAGCGAACCCGTAAGAAGCGCTGTAAGTAATTTTGTCTTCGCTTTCATATTGTTTTCCTCCTATTACTGCCTAAGCATTCTGCTTATTTCCCCGTGTTTTAAGACATTTTCTTTGTCTATGAGGAAAGTATAAAGCCGGAATGTGACAGTAATATGAACGTGAAATGAATGTGGTCTAAAAGAAAAATGAAAAACTAGTATATTATCTCAATTTTATTCTTTTCAAAAACTCTATATTTTTTTCAAATACTTCCTCAATCGGAATATCCAACCAGTTTTTCTCGGACTTATTTACTAATTTCAAAAAACTTCGGTTTTTAAACACTCTTTCAACTCGAGAAGTGATATCTTCCATGGAAGATACATTTTGCAGTGTACTATCATCAAAGATATATTTTTGAATGCAACGTTTCAGTTGCTCTTCATCAACATTCAAGCTTAAATAATATATATCAAAAATATCCTTGTATCTGGTAGATTGTGTGCCGAAACGAACCAAAGATTTTAATTTTTCCGCTATCATTTGCGCTCTCGAATTTACAAGTAAACTTACAACATCGTCTTGAAAGCCAATGTCAAATCCATATTCTTCCTGGTTTATTGATAAATCATTATGTACACCGATATCCATTTTAAGTGAAAGTGTTGTTTCATCATCGGATATATAAAGAGTTATACGCTTGCCTTTATAATCCTGGTGCTTTAATTCTTGTATGTCTCCTTTAATATAAATATTCAGCCCATCAACGCAATTAAGTTTTTCAACAAATATTCTTATTGATTCATCTGATATGGAGTAACGAATAAAATCAAGATCAAAATCCTGTGTTGCTCGCCTTGCGTTTCCGGAGATGCTCCTCATAACAACGCCACCTTTTACCGTAGCATTCTTTACCATATTACTGTCCGCAATAGCTTTTAAAACTATATCTTGGCAAAGCTTTGATTCGGCATTTGCCTCGTTATATCCTAAGGCTATAGTTTTATCAATCTCTTTTCTTAAGTTCATCAAAGAACCTCCAATTGTATTGTGTCCATTATTCTATCTCCGTTTTTAAACAAATCGGCATATTCTTCAACAAGATAAAAATCCATTTCATATACTTTTTCCCGGTAATTTCTTATTATTTCCTTATACAAATCAAATGGCATTTTAGAGCGAAACCTTATTAATTCTATAAGCATTCGTTCCAAATTATATATTCTTAATGATGTGTCCTTATATTCAATATCAATAATACCCTGCTCAAACACATCATTTTTTATATATGATTGTATAACACGAGAATCCTTTATTCTGGTATCTGTTCTTTTTGTTGCAAGATAATAATGATCCGGAATCACGTCTGTAAGCGAATGATAATAATAGGCACTTTTGCCTGTGCATACCGCATTTGGATGTTTAAGCATAATAACGGACAACTCCGATGCACTTTTGGACGTTGAATAAACCCCTTTTTCTTGTACATAAAGGGTTCCTGCCGCAATTTCCTTTTTCATCATATAGTCACTGCCAAATTTTTCAATGCAATCCCGATAATTATAAAGCATATTCTCACCTCTCTTTTACAAACACACACTCGTCTTAATTTTGTGTGTACAATTACTTTAATTATAATGTAGTCAAGAAATAAGTCAAGAAAAAAAATTAAGCAAACATACACTCGTCTTAATTTTGTGTGTATATTTGCTTAAATAATATTTTAGTTAGTCTTTTTAATTCCTTAGGTATTCTCTTCTTTGCCTTCCGCTTTGCCGGCTTTAATCTCATTTGCACCCACAAGCAGCTTATCAATCAAATCCTCAGATTCTTTAAAGTCACAAATTGTGACTTTAGATGCTAAAATCCTCCACCTATTAAAGCACCGCAATTACTTCCACTTCGCAGAGCGCGCCTTTTGGAAGTGCGCTTACTTCAACGCAAGATCTTGCGGGTTTTTCGGTGAAGTATTTTGCATATATTTCGTTAAACTTGGCAAAATCAGCAATATTTGTAAGGAAGCACATGGTTTTTACTACGTTTTCAGCCTTTGTGCCTGCTGCCTCTAAAACCGCCATAAGGTTTTTCATAACCTGCTCAGCCTGTTCTTCTATTGTATTTCCGGCCAATTCTCCCGTTGCCGGATTAAGAGCTATCTGGCCCGATGTGTAAAGCATTCCGTTCACTTCGATTGCCTGTGAATATGGTCCCACCGCTGCCGGTGCATTATTTGTATTAATTTTGTTCATAATAAACCTCCTTAAATCGTTCATGCTTGATTATCTTCCGATAAACTATATTATACACGTCTTAACGCATAATGTCTTTATTCAAAATTCTTATAACTCGCATGTTATCATCAAGTGTTCATTTGCCACGTCATTGAATACTTCGGATTTTACACCCTTTAAATCATAGACATGAACAATGTCTTTAAGGGCAGTTTCTGCGGTAAAGTCCATAACTATATCATTGACGCTTGTTAGTTTTTCAGGCGCAAAATGCCAATTGATTTTACCGATAAGGCGTGCCACAAGCATCTTGTCATTATAAGGCATATTGTAATATTTAACGGGATCAACGAAGACGATGTAATCTAGGCTTGATGCCTTTGATATTCCCATTGATGCCCCCTTGCTTTCAAGGAGTATTTTTTCCTTAGGGATTCCTTTCGGAACCGCCACGCTACTCTTTCCCTTTTGCACCTGAAGCGGCCTGCATTGCAATAGGTCGATGGAATATTCCCCGCTTTCCGACATATTTATGGTAAATTCCGTGTCCACAGGGTAATCATATTCATCCTGAATGCAACGAAGCATTCTTTGCATCTGCTCCATAAGGGTTTTGTTGGCCACAAGGCCTTTACATGAAATAAACTTCACTTCGCGGTTTCTTCCCGTTTCACGCAAAGCTCTTTCCGTATCGAAGTCATGCTCCAAAAGAATCTTATCCAAGTACTTAGGTATATCCGCCTGTATTTCCTCCAGCGGAAGCCTTTTTAGTGCATGCTCCGCCATATCCAGGTTTACAATCCTCGGATATGAACCTTCCGTACAAACTGCTCTCTCATGGCTTCGCTGAAAGTTCCGCCCATGATTTTATCCGCAAAATCTTTTGCCAGGTCAAAGTATCCCGCCTCGGTTCTTTGCTTTATTCTTGTGTCCCAGAGGTTGTTATCCACAATGTAGGTATAATACAAGTCCGAACCTACATAGAAAGAATCATGGGGTTCCAAAACCTCGTCTATATCCGGCTCTTTATTTTTGATGATTTTTCTGGCAAGCAGCATTCCGCAAGCTTTTCCGCCTATCATCCCGGTTCCCACCATATGGTCTCTTACATCAAAATAGTCGTCCGGACTAAAATGCTCCATAACCATCTTTCGCATCTTTTCATCACGGGTCATCATGATTTTGCATATGGTGGTGCAGTCGTCGGATATGTCAACGCCGCTGTCTTTTAGTATTTTAACACGATTAAAGAACCTGTCCCAGGAATCCATATATTGGTCCTCTGCAGAACGCTGCGCATGGCCTAGGGTTTGGTAGAACCTGCTGGCTTTTACCCCGTCCAAAATCGGACGAAATTCACCGTTCTCGGGATTATATATGTGAGGTAAAAACATGGTTTCGGAATTTCTGTTCCAAACCTTTCCCGGACGGACATAGATGTTTTTATTATCCGAATAAACATCAAAGAAAAGCTGTGTGGTATCAAGAATCTTATTAATTGCCTGCATGGAATGTTTTCCCCTTATTATCGGGAAGAACGCAACCGTATCCAATATAAAAAGGAAGGGGCAAGTTACTCTGAAAAAGTTTCCCATCATAAGATCTGTGGCCCAGGCTGTTTGAAGCTCCGAAAGGCAGTCAAATACATAAAAGGCGCTCCATCCCTTAGGATGAAACGCCTTTGTTTCCTAACTTTGTAGATTCATTTTATCATTATAAAATCCATAAATCAATATTTCTGTTTTTGAACTTCCAAGCTAAAATCTTTAATAATTTCCCCTGCCATTATAAGGCCTGCCGTAGCAGGTACAAAAGCCGTACTTCCGGGAATAGCTCTGCGCTCGGTACATTTTCTTTCGGCACCGGGCGGACAAATACAACCCGTCTTACAACTTATAGCCATATCTTCCTTTGGTGTAATGGGCGCTTCTTCAGAATAAACCACCTTAAGCTTTTTAACGCCTCGTTTTTTAAGCTCATGTCGCATCACCTTTGCTAAAGGACACATCTTCGTCTTGTAAATATCCGCCACTTTAAAAGCCGATGCGTCAAGCTTGTTTCCTGCGCCCATAGCGCTGATAATCGGCACGTTTTCCTTATTGGCTCTCATGATTAACTCAATCTTGGCGGTTACGGTATCCACCGCATCCACCACGTAATCGTATTCGCCGAAAGGAAAATCATCCGCATTTTCAGGTAGGAAGAAACATTTGTGGACATTCACCTTAACATCCGGATTAATGTCCAACATTCTTTCCTTCATAACATCAACCTTATACTGCCCAACAGTTTTTCTTGTGGCGATTATTTGTCTGTTTAAGTTGGTTAAACAAACCTTATCATCATCAATAAGGTCGAAGGCCCCGATTCCGCTTCTGACCAGTGCTTCGCAGACATATCCGCCCACGCCGCCGATGCCAAAGACGGCAACTTTCTTTTTATGTAAAGATTCCATAACATCAGCACCAAGCAAAAGCTCGGTTCTGGAAAATTGATTTAACATTTTAATTCCTCTTAAAAATTAGTATTAACACATATGATATTTTATATCATTCCATTGGATTATTTTGTTTTTTATATTTCTCTATTGCAAAATGAAATCCAAAATTGCCTCTACTGTTCTATCTTCTTGTTCTTCTCTGCTTATTGCTGCTTCACCGTCTCCCTTTTGGAAACCGTAATTACCAAACTGCGAATGATTGCCACCGTCAATAACAACTTCCACAGCATCCCCCGGCCAATTTGACTTATATTTTTCGTATGAATTCCTTGCCATTACCTCATCACAGCTTCCGTATATTGAGAGGTATTTCAAGTTGTCATCAAGCTCATCCGTCGAATAAGCGGCAAACATGATTACTCCCCTTAAGTCATGAGAATGACCGGCTGCGTAACTTGCCGCCATGGTTCCTCCCAAGGAATGTCCGCCGATATAAAACTCATCATAATCATAAGCAGTTATTATATCATCCGCTTTTTTTACTCCGAATATTGCCATTCTAAAAGGCATTTTAACCAAGAAGCAATCCACGCCCTTTTCTGCCAGTTTATGTAAAATAGGGGCATAGGCGCTTTCTTCGACTTTACCGCCGGAATAAAAAATCAAGGCTTTGTCACTGCCTTCTCCGTCAAAGAACCAAGCCGTATCGTTTTCGGAAACCTTCACGCTCTCGCTGTTTTGCAAATATCCTTTAACGCTCTCATCCGCATGATAATACACCATAAAATAGATTATGGATGTAGCCATAAACAGCACCAAAGAATAAAGAATTGCTATAATTATTCGGTATCGAATCTTAACTTTTTTCTTTCTAAAAAGAAACCTTGTAGCTATTATGCTGACTACTATGCATATAGCTAATGCAACAAGGCTCAGTATCATATTTTTCATTTGCTGTTTATACTCCTTAATTTCGATTAAGGCCTAATCCTTCTTTTTTGATGTCAATGCCACAGTTTCGACTGTATTTTCTTTGTCCCAACGGATTTCCTCTATCGTCTGACCGTTATAGAAGACCGGGAACTTAAACTTCATAGACTTCAAAACCTGCCCATTTTCCTGCTGTTCCGGGTATAGCTGGATCTCTTGAATGAAGCTCTGGAAGAATTTTTTCTTCCAGATATCCGACAGCTGATCATAGGCATCGTGGAACAGAATCAGGTAGTTGTAGACATTATCTGCGCTGATCTTTTCTCTCCTGATACTCTCGATTTCTTCCTGATACTGAGCGACCACATCTTCAAGTTCAGTGATCTTGACGTAGGCATTTTCGAGACGTTCCTGCAGATCATTATACTTACGGTCGTATGCCCTGTCAGTGATATCAAGATTGTCAAGCTGAGCGATCATTTTGTCCTTCACTCCGATTGCCTGCCTCAGCTGCTTCTCTGCTGCTTCAAGAGACTGATCAGCTTCCCTGGTATCAATGGACATATTGATTT